>NZ_SOFV01000027.1:0-72654 GCF_004402465.1 Cryobacterium sp. TMT2-14
CTAGACAGTCAGAAACCTAGACAGGAAGCGGCGTGCGGCCGTTAAGGCGCTCCGAAACACCCACAGATGAAGCAGGAGAGCCAAAATCTCCGTCGAATTCGTTCGCGGCGTCGGCAGGCCAGTGCCCGGGGAGCCGGGAACCGGGACTGCTACCGAGTTACAGCGCCGCCTGGATGGCCGCCGCGTAGGCCTGGTAGCCGGCGGGGGTCGGGTGGAAGGCATCCGGACCAGCGAAGTAGACCCACGAGTCGACGTCTCCGATGCCGTGGCCCGCGAAAGCCGCGGACACGTCGACGTATTCGATGCTGGAGTTCGGTCGGATTGCCTGGGCCTGGGCTACGACGCCCTGGATGGTCTGGTTTAGCAGCATGGTTGCCCCGTTGAGCTGGGCGATCAGCGGGTTAGCCGAGGGGGCAAAGAGCAGCGGGTAACCGGTGACGACCACGTGGGCATTCGGGGCGGCCGCCGCGACGCGCGCGTAGGTGTCGGCCAGACGGGCTGTAAGCTCGCCGGAATAGATCAGGGCGCCGGCGGTGGAGATGGCGTTCCCGCACGCGACCGGATCCGCGGACGCGCACGCCGCCGCCACGCCGGCCACATTCAGATCGTTGCCGCCCACGGTAAGTGTCACCAGGGTGGTCCCCCGGTTCAGGGACGACAGCTGCGTGGTGGTCACAGTCCCGGTGGTGGCCAGGCTGCAACTGACGTTGCGCAGCAGGTTCGTGCCCTTCACCGCGTCCAGAAGGGCGGGGTAGCCGTTCGGGCTCTGCAGGCAGCTGTCCACGTAGTCACCGCCGCCTTGCCCGGCCGCGTAGGAGTCTCCCAAGGCGACGTACTTGTTGGCCGGGGCCGTGGGTGCGGCGGATGCCGGTAGAGCACCAGCGGCAAGCACGCCCGAGGCGGCGAGGATGGCGGCGAGGACGCTGGACAGGAGTCGGATTCGGGGTTTCATGGCCCGACTTTACTCGGATCTGCGCTCTAGGTGCAGGGTTGATTTCGGCACGACCTCAGCGACTCCCGGAAAGCGGCCTGGCGCTCAGCCAGCTCGGCTTTCTGGGCTGCCTGTGCTGACGGTGCCGACCTCACCAATTCGACGGAGATTTTGCCGGGATCACCCCGATCGGTGCGAAAAACCGGGTCCCGGAGCAAAATCTCCGTCGAATTGGTTCGCGCGCTCAGGGGATTGAATCGCGCGTCAGGCGGCAAGAACGTCAGGCGGTAAGGGGCACGTAGCGGTAATACTCGATGCCCTGGTCGTAGAAGTCGGGGCCGTTCGCGGTGCCGAGGTGGTCGACGACGAACTGGTCCTCGGCCGGGGCCGGCACGAGGTCACCGGGGCGCCCCTCGTGCAGCGCGATGTACTGCGCCTCGGTCAGGTCGACCGGGCCGTGCAGGGCGGTCTCGAAGTTGATGCGTGCGGCGGCGGCCTGCCAACCCTCGGCGACCCGCATCGGGAGAGCCTCGGCGGCGTCGCCGCTGCCGTAGCCGAGCGCCAGCCACTCCTGGCCGGCGAGCTCGAGGCCCTCCGTCAGTGCGTGCTGCAGACCGGATGCGAGCCACGCCGGCAGGGCGGCCGTGTAGAGGTTGCCCAGGTCGCGCATGGCGTCCGAGCCGAGGCCGAGCTTCTCGCTGACCAGGGTGTTCCAGACTTCGGTGCTGCGCAGGTGCTGGCGCAGGCGGCGGGACAGCGGGAAGACGTCACCGATGATCTCGCCGATGTCGGCCCCGTTTCCGTGGAACGGCGAGGGTGCGCACATCTCGGCGAGCAGGAGGTCGGCGTCGATCCCGGCATCCGCGCAGTGCGCGCGCAGCTGGTCGCGGCCCGATTCCTCGTCGGCCGCGAGCGTGAACAGGTAGGCCATCACCCAGCCGGTCGCCGGCATCTGGTGGTACGGGCGGTGCATGAACACCCGGTCGACCTCGTTGAAGTAATCGAGAGAATTGCCGGGGCGCTTTCCCAGCATGGCCGTCATCGCGTGGTGGGTCGCGTCGATGTAGCAGCTGGTCGAGTACCGGCCGTTGAACACGGGCAGGTCCTGCATCTGCCCGTCGTCGCGGGGCGGCTGCCCGCGGAAGCGCGCGAACGGCTTGCGGAAGTCGGCCACCCGGTAGTCGGAGTCGCTGCCGGACCCGGCCAGATTTACTTCCAGCAGTCGGGCCTCGCTTTCCAGGAGCACAGCGACGGCGCCTGCACCTTGGGTGGGCTCGCCGCTGCCGCCGCGAGCGTATTCGGCGATGTCGGCGGAGACGACGATGGCCTGGCGGCCCACGCCATCCGTCGCCAGGTAGCGCAGGGCGGCCTTGATGCCGTAGACGCCGGCGAGGCAGGCCTGCTTGAACTCGGGCACCTCGCAGTCGCGCGCGAGCAGCGGCATGCCATGGGCGGTGAGGGCATCGTTGACCATGCCCTTGACGATGACCGCACCGGCCGAGTTGTCGCTGCTGGATTCGGTGCCGAGGGCCAGGAGGCCGACCTGACCGGGGTCGATGTCGTAGTCGCGGATCAAACGCCACACCGCGTTCGCCGCGAGCGTGTAGACACTTTGGCCTGGGCCGCGCATGCGGAAGCTGCGTCCAACGACGTTCCGGACCTTCCCCCACGGCTGGTCGTTCCAGTCGCACCAGGCTTCGAGCTGCACCCGGTAGGGCGGCACGAACAGGGAGAATCCACTAATTCCAGGCGTCAACAGTTCCCTCTTCAGGTTTGGCGTGGTTGTTCACCCACACCGGGTCTCAAACGCACCACTCCATTATCAACGGATCGGTTGGTGAAAGTGGTGACCAGGATCAGATCGTCAGGCGGAACCGACCCGATCACGGCGGTGCGGCCCCCCGGGAAGCGACTAAAATCGAGTGAACCCGATCGGAGCACCACTGTGGACCAACCCATCGATGGTGGCGCCACCGCCGTGGCCCGCGCGCACAGCAACATCGCCCTCGTCAAATACTGGGGCAAGCGCGACGCCGCCCTGAACACGCCCGCGGTCGGCTCCATCTCGGTCACGCTCGACGCGCTCTACACCGACACCCGCGTCACCTTCACGCCCGGTCTGGTCGCCGATGAACTGTGGCTGGCCGGATGCCGCATCCAGGCCACGCGCATCAGTCACGTTCTCGACCTGGTGCGTGGGCATGCCGCCAGCATGGGCCTGTCCGCCGCCCGACTGAACGCCATCGTGACGTCGACGAACAACTTTCCGACCGGGGCCGGCCTCGCCTCGTCGGCGTCCGGCTTCGCCGCCCTCGCGGTTGCCGCGTCCGGCGCCGCCGGCCTCACCCTGGCCGACCGGGAACTGTCGATCCTGGCCCGGCACGGCTCGGGCTCGGCCGCCCGCTCGATCTTCGGCGGCTTCGCCGAGATGCACGCCGGCACCGCCGCCGACGGATCGGACGCCTACGCGGAAGAGCTGCTCGACCGGGCGGACTGGCCGCTGGCGGTCGTCGTGGCGATCACCGAGCACGGCGAGAAATCGATAAATTCCACTATCGGCATGAACGAGAGCAAGGCCTCCTCGCCGTTCTACCAGGCCTGGCTTGACTCGGCCGACGACGACCTCAACGAGATGCGCTCCGCCATCCGTGACCGCGATTTCGCCCGGCTCGGGCAGCTCTCCGAGTACAACTGCCTCAAACTGCACGCCCTGATGCTCACGACCCGACCCGCACTGATCTATTGGAACGCCGCGACCGTCGCCGCGATGCACGCCGTGGCGGGTCTTCGCGCCCAGGGCGTGCCGGCCTATTTCACCATCGACGCCGGGCCGCAAGTCAAGGTGCTCTGCCTGCCCGGCGACGCCGCCGCGGTTCAGCGGGCGATGGTGCTCGTGCCCGGGGTGCTCGAGGCGCGCATCAGCGCGCTCGGCCCTGCCGCCTGCCGGCTGGAATGACCATGGCGACGACTCTGCCGACGCCTCCGCCGAAGCCGACGATCCGGGCGTCCGCGCCCGGCAAGCTCTTCCTGCTGGGCGAGTACGCCGTGCTCGAGGGCGCGCCGGCCCTGCTCACCTCCGTCGACCGACGCGTAGAGGTGACGGTCGACGAGTCAACCACGGGCTCCTGGCAGGTCAGCGCGTCCAATTTGGGCATCCGGAACCTGGTGTTGGGCACGGATGGCGCCCTCCCGGCCGGGCTCACCGACCAGCAGCGCGACCACCTCCGCGTCTTCGACCAGGTGCGCGTCGCCGTGCAGGCCGCTGCGCTGCAGGCGCGGGTGCTGCCGCAGAGTCAGACCCCGCTCGCCATCACCATTGACAGCAGCGCGCTGTCCCGGGGCGGCCACAAGCTCGGCCTCGGTTCCAGCGCCGCCACCGCCGCCGGCCTGACCGACGCCCTGGCCCGCGCCCTGGGCCTGACGCTCGACCGGGACGAGCTGTTCCGCCTGGCCCACGCCGCCCACCGCAGCGCGCAGAACGGCGCCGGCAGCGGCGGAGACGTGGCCGCGAGCGTGCACGGCGGGTTGATCCGCTATGCCCCGGGTGCCGCAGTGGTGCCTCTGCGCTGGCCGGAGGAGCTCTGCATTTCGGCCGTCGTCACCGGCGAAGGTGCGCTGACCACCCGTCTGGTGGGCCGCGTGGCCGACTACGCCGCCGAGAACCCCGCCCGGCACCGGGCCGACCTCGACCGGCTGAAACACCTCGCCGAACAGGCCGAGGCGGCGCTGGCCAGCCCGGCCGATTTTCTGAGCCTCGCCTCCGACTACTTCGCGGCGCTCACCCAACTCGACGCGCATGCCCAGGCCGGCATCGTGAGCGAGCGACACCGTGAACTACACGCCCTCGCCCGGCGCAAGGGCGGCATCTTCAAGACCAGCGGGGCCGGCGGCGGAGACGTCGGTCTGGCCTTTAGCTACGCTGGAGAACCCACCGAGCGACTCGCCAGGGCACTCGCCCGGGCCGGGGCCGCCATCGTCCCGCTCGGCTTCTTCGCCGCCGGCCTACAGGGAGGCACCGCGTCATGAGCCGGTCCCGCATCCCCCGCTTCTACCAGTTGTCGGTCAGTGAACGCATCGCGCTCCTCCGGCAACGTGGTGTCCTGTCGACGGATGCCGCCGCGCACCTCGCAGACGGAACGTCCGCCCTCGACGTGGAGGCCGCCGACCGGTTGATCGAGAACGTGATCGGCGTCTTCTCAATGCCGATGGGACTCGGCCTGAACTTTCGGATCAACGGCCGGGACCACCTGGTGCCGATGGTGGTCGAAGAGCCCTCGATCGTCGCCGCGGTCAGCTCCGCGGCCCGGCTGGTGCGCCAGGCCGGCGGGTTCACGAGCGTCGCCGACGAGCCGCTGCTGATCGGCCAGATCCAGGTCGTCGACCTTATCGACCCCGAGCGCGCCCAGGCTGACCTGCTCGCGCGCGGCGACGAGCTCGTGGCGTTGGCCGACAGCGGGCATCCGAAAATGGTGGCGCGCGGCGGCGGCGCCCGCGGCATCGAGGTCTTTTTGCGCGGTGCGACGGCGCAGAACGGCGAACTGCTCGTAGTGCACCTGCTGGTCGACACCCGCGATGCGATGGGCGCCAATCTCGTCAACTCGATGTGCGAACGGCTCGCCCCACTGGTCGAGGAGATCAGCGGCGGCCGCGTGTTCCTGCGCATCCTCTCCAACCTCACCGACCGGGCCCTGGTGCGCGCCCGTGCCGTGATCCCGCACGCGCTGCTCGAGACCGCCGACTTCCCCGGCGAACGCGTGCGCGACGGTATCGTGCTCGCAAACGAGTTCGCGGCCATGGATCCCTACCGGGCCACCACGCACAACAAGGGCATCATGAACGGCATCGACGCCGTCGCCCTCGCCACCGGCAACGACTGGCGGGCGATCGAGGCGGCGGCCCACGCCTACGCCGGCCGCGGCGACGGCTACGGCCCGCTCACCACCTGGAGCGTGAACGACGCCGGCGATCTCGTCGGCGAACTGACCATCCCGTTGAAGGTCGGCACGGTCGGCGGCCAGGTGGAGTCGAACCCGGCCGTACGGCTCGCCCACACGATCCTCGGGGTGTCTTCAGCGCCCGAGCTGGCCGAGGTGATGGCCGCCGTGGGGCTGGCCCAAAATCTGGCCGCCCTCAAGGCCCTGTCGACCAACGGCATCCAGCACGGCCACATGCGCCTGCACGCGCGGGCCGTAGCGGCTGCCGCCGGCGCCAGTGGAGCCCGGTTCGAGGAGGTCGTCGAGAGGCTCATTGCCGACGGCGAGATCAAGGTGTGGAAGGCGCGCCAGATCATGCAGGCCCTCGAAGAGAGCAGCGACGGCGACCGGGCCATTGAGCCGGCCGCGCCGGATGCCGGGTACGGCACCGCCGCCGCCGTCGCCTTGCCCGCGGCTCACCCCGCACCCACGGCCACCCTTACGCCCAGCGCTTCCGCCACGTGCGCTGCTGCCCTCACCCCCGGCGCCCCCGGCCCGGATGCCCACCTCGGCTACGGTAAAATCATCCTGATGGGCGAGCATTCCGTCGTCTACGGCTACCACGCGATCGCCGCGCCGATCGGTCTGTCGGTGCGCGCGCAGGTCACCCGCCAGGCGTCGCTCCGCGAACCGGTCATCGCCGACCGGGACGTCGACGGCTCGGTGCGCGAACCGATCCGAGCAGACCTCTCGCACCGGGTGGCGGCGCTGATCGTCACCCGGCTCGGCGTGTCCGACGCCGGCCTTCGGGTCGACGTGTTCTCTCACCTGCCGCGCGCCAGCGGCCTGGGTGCCTCCGCCGCGTTCGCGGTGGCATTGATCCGCGCCGTCGCCGACAGCTTCCAGCTCACGATCAGCGACGCCGAGGTCTCGAGCCTCGCCTTCGAGTGCGAACAGATCGTGCATGGCACCCCGTCGGGCATCGACAACACCGTCGCCACCTTCGGCCGGTCGGTTCTTTTCCAGAGATCGGATGCCCCGGGCGGCCACACGATCCGCGACATCTTCACTCCCCACCCGATCCCCATCGTCATCGGGCTGTCCGGGGTGGAGTCGCTCACGAAGCAGACCGTGGGCCTCGTGCGCAGCGCCTGGCAGCGCAACCCCGCGCGCTACGACGCGATCTTCAGCCAGATCGACGGGCTGGTGTTGGCCGGGGTAGACGCGCTCCGCCGTGGCGACATCGCCGAGCTCGGCGAACTGATGAACATCAATCAGGGACTGCTCAACGCGCTACAGGTGTCGAGCCCGGAGATCGAGTCACTCGTGGCAATCGCCCGCCGCGCCGGCGCCCTCGGAGCGAAGCTGACCGGTGGCGGGGGCGGCGGCGCCATGATCGCTATCGCCGAACCCGGCGGCACCGAACCGATCATCACCGCGATGCGCAGCGCCGGCTACACGACTTACCTCACCGAGATTCGCTGAGCACCCGAAATTCGAACCTGTATTTGAGGTATTCGGAGCTGGGCATCTTGCCATTCCCGACAGCGATAAAAGGCGATTATGGCAGTCGTCCACAGGTTTCACACGTAGTTATCCACACCGGGCGTTCCAGTAATTATGCGGGCAAAAGCCACATTTCACTCTGCTGTCCACAGGGTTATCCACAAGGCTGTGGATAGACGTATCTTCGACGTCTGCCAGGCCGGCCTGCCCGCCTCGCGGCGCAGGTCTCAATCGGCGGCCCTACGGCGGGCCCACGCGCCCCGGCCACAGGTCGACACCCAAACCGTTCTCCAGACGGGCCACGGTCGCCAGGTCCGGCCAGGACCGTCCGTGCAGCACCGAGAGCAGTGTCGTGTGGTCGAGCCCGGCATCGCGCGCCACGGCGCGCACGCTCCGCTCGCCGATTGCGGCCTGCACGTTCACCGCGAACTGACGGGCCACCTCGCCGACGGCGCCCGCCGACGGCACGTCGGGCCACCCCACCACGAGGTCACGGGGAGCAGGTCGCGCCGGTCTGGACATAGCCCGAGCGTAGACGACGGATGTCCCCCTCGGATCGCCCACCCCAACCCGTCAGTCGAATCCACGGTGGTCGGGCTGGTCGAGACCCGGTGAGCCGCTCTCTGAACTTGTGAACAAACCTTCGAGATAAACTCTGAATCGAGTCTCTAAATACTGACAGACTATCAACTCTGTGTTCGCTTTGAGGTATCATCGTATCACGATCAATCTCGCGGATGACCTCAGGCAAGCGGCCGAGGCCGTCGCCCTGCTGGGTTCCTCGAGTGCCGATTATGAGGCGCTGGCTGATGCCGCAGTATTGTCCGGTCAGAAGCAGATCGCGGCGGCTCGCCGCCTGCTCGACACCCGCGCCGCGTGGATGGCCGGCACCATCGCCCGGCGGTCCCGGCCGGAGTTGGGCCACTCCGGGTTGGCGGCGCAGCAGGGGTTTCTCTCGCCGGAGGCCCTCATCCAGAAGTGGACCGGCTCCTCGAAGGGCGACGCCTACAAAATGGTCGCCGTCAGCACCATGATGGCTGATGCCGAAGCAGCCGAGAAGCAGGTCGAGGCGGCGCTCTCCTCTCCCGACGCGGATGCCGCCGAGGTCGCCGAGTTCGAGGCGAAGGTGCCGTGGCAGGCTCCGATCGCCCGGGCCGTCACCGCCGGAACCCTCTCCGTCGACGCGGCCGAGTCGATCCGCTCAGGGCTCGGCCAGATCGACGCCGCGGTCACCGCCGAGAAGCTCGGTGCGGCACTCGAAGCGCTACTCACCGAGGCGTCGTCACTGAATGCCGACGAGGTCTTCAAACGGGCGAGACGGATGCGCGACCGGCTCGATGAGGCCGGCATCGCCGCCCGCGAGAAGCAGGCCTACGACGACCGATACATGCGGGTCTACCGGCTGGGCAACGGCGACGTACGACTCAGCGGGCTGTTCGCGCCCGAAGATGGCGAGTTCGTGCTCTCCACCTTCGACTGAGCAGGTCAACGAACACGGGCCGGCCGAACCCGCCGCTCACGGGCAGATCGAGGGCCACCCTTTCCCCATCTCCCAGGAAACCATCGACCGGCTGCTCTGCGACGCCGGCACCCGCGGCATCAAATTCGACGACAACGGCCAGATCATCAACGTCGGCCGCGACGAACGACTCTTCACCGAGAAACAGCGCGCCGCGATGGCCGTGCGTGACGGCGGATGCCTCTGGATCGACTGCGACAGATCACCGGCCTGGAGCGAAGCCCACCACATCAACGAGTGGTCGAAAGGCAACGGCTACACCGACCTCGCCGACGGGGTACTCCTCTGTCATCCCCACCATCTGCTGCTGCACAACCAGCATTGGACGATCAGCCGCACCGGAACTCAGCATTGGTTGCGGCCACCGGTGGAGGTTGACCCGAAGCGGACACTGATCGCTCTGCCGAGCAAGCGGGCGAACCTGTAGGGCGGGACGGGTCGCCGGGTCTCGACGGGCTCGACCACCGGGGCTGAAACTACCGGAACGACAAAGGCCCCCAATCTCTCGGGGGCCTTTCTGTCCCACTGGGTGGACGGCAATCAACCCATCGTGTTCGCTGTGGGTTGATTGCAAAACTCAAAACTTCGGCCTGACCCCGTGTGCTGGTTGCGTAGTTCCTCGCGATTCTTCTGAATGATCTTGCCGATCCTCTGGCGTTCGACGAAAATCTTCTGAAAATTCATGGAATCGAGGGACACGCCTCCGCTGGCTCCACCGCGCTGTAGCGCCCGCGAGCGCAACGAAAGCTGGAACGCCTTCCTGAACCGCCTACACCCGTGTGTGGTGTGGTGCAGTTTCTGGTCATCGACGATGTCTTTCGCCTCGCGCAGTGACCGGGCGAGGCGGTCGAGCTTGGTGACCACAAGCGTGTCCCCGGCCCGGCATGCAGCCAGCGCTTCTCGTAGTCCTGGCCGCGCCCGGTTCGTGCCGGTCACCCTTGATCGGTGAACGTCCGACTATCGGGCACCCGGTAGATATAGATCCAGCACATACGTCGGCGACGGGCGTCCCAACAGCGAATGCTGGAATGGATGTGCGCCAACTCACCGGTGACGACCTGGAACTCATTGCGAAAGCCGGAGCGCGCGAGCTAACGGCGATTGTCGCCGTGGCGTGAAAACCCCGTGCGGCCGCGATCGCCAAGTTCTTGCCGAAGAGAAAGCGACCGCTGATGCGGCGAGCTCGGTTGCTGGCTAGTTCGACCATGAGTTGTCACGGGACGGCCGGGTGCCTCACGAACGGATAGCTTCCCATAACGCCGTTGACAGTTCCTGATGAGGCAACCCGACCGAGCTGTGGTTCTGCGGCGTGGACCCGACCTTTTCACCTTGCTGCTGCGTGAGGAAGAATTAGTCTGTACAACCACGATCCGAGACACCAATGGGTCGTGGTGAGAATTGTGCCGCCGAGAGCTACCATTCCTCCCAGCACGATTCCCAGCGCTGATAATCCGAAATAGAAGGACAAGGCCGCACCTGCAAGTAGCACGGTGGACAGCAGGTAGGAAAACCGTCGTGGACTCGGCGTGGGGGGAAGCGCCGGAGCGCGAAACATATGGCGAACGACCAAGTTATAGACCAGATCGAGAATCATGCCACGGGGAAATAGTGCACCTGTGAGAGGAACGATTGCACCCAATCCAAGAATGATAGGCGACTGCAAAATCAATCCGAGAACGATCAAGACAGTGCCCACTGCCGGTGTGAATCGTAGGGGCCATGCGTAACAAGACTTGGCTTCATCATCGAGGCCTCCGAATCCCTGCTTATCCAGATTGGTCTTCGTTAGTTCTCTCAGTGCCGCCACCTTCGATTCCTTAATGCTGGCCATAGGCAACCCCATTTCGCAGACAGGGGCTATTCGTCTTTTCTTAAGACATCTCAATGTTCCTAGGATATCGAACCCATGCCTCCGGCCCGGCGATGAGTGTTCACTCCCACTCCCGGCACCTACATGGCAATCGACCGTGCCAGTGGCAAGCGCGTCACCAGACCCGTCACACCAGTGACCGTCACCATCCCGATGGATGCCGGAGCCCCAGCCGAACGGAATCAGGACCCCCGGTTGGCCGTGAAGCACCTCCAGAAGTTCGCCTTCAATTACCTCGCGGCGACCATCGCCGCCGTGTCATCGAACCTGCGGAAGATATTCGACTTCTTCGTGAAGACCGCCGAACGTGACAGCGGCGAAAGTCTCTCCCGAGAACGCCGACGCAAAGAAGCCACCGGAACACCGTTGAACAAACACAGCGCACTTCCCGCCCTGGCACCGCCGCAGTAACGGAAACCAACGCCAATTCCGAACGTCACCCCGCGCACCGAACGCTTCAGCTTGCCCACCAGCAGGCTGATTGGCGTTTAAAGCGCAAACCCCCGAGCGGCGAGCGTTAAAACGGCCACCGAACGCGCACTGAGTCGTTAAAAGAAGAAGGCCGGCCGAGCATTTCTGCTCAACCGACCTGTCCACTTGGATTTCATGACAACCATTCCTGGATTTCCTGAAACACCCACTGTGCGCGAGGGGGGACTTGAACCCCCACGTCCTTTCGAACACTGGCACCTGAAGCCAGCGCGTCTGCCAATTCCGCCACTCGCGCGAACTTAGGCAGATTAGCACTTTCCGAGGGCACAACGCCATTCGAGACAGGCAGGCCGCGCGAACACAGGTCTGCGCGGCGTGCCGAACATCCTGAACACGCGCCCGATATGCGCCCGACATGGTGACCCGGACTGGCTCCCGTAGGATGACAACCCTCACCGGGTATTGCCCGGCGGGTGAGTTAACACTTGAGACAAGTAACATGCTCATAGCCGAAAGGATCGGATCGGGAGACCTGTGGGCATTCTGGATAGTTTTGAAAAGGGTCTCGAACGCGCCGTCAACGGTGCGTTCGCCAAGACCTTCAGGTCGGGGCTGCAACCGGTTGAAATCACCTCAGCACTGCGTCGCGAACTCGACACAAAAGCAGCGGTCGTGTCCCGCGATCGCATTCTCGCGCCCAATCGCTTCACGGTGCGAATGAGCCATGCCGACTTCCAGCGCATGTCCGCCCTTGGCCAGACCCTCCTAGACGAACTCACCGAACTCGTGCAGCTGCACGGCCGCGAGCAGCGTTACCAGTTCGCCGGCGGCGTCTCGATCACCCTGTCCGCGGATCGCGGCCTCAGTGAGGGCATGGTCCAGATCGACTCCAGTACGATCAAGGGCAGCGTCGCCTGGATCCCCGTGGTCGAGGTCAACGGCAAGCGCTATCCCCTGACGCAGTCGCACACGGTCATCGGCCGCGGGAGCGACGCCGACATCACCATCGACGACTCCGGCACCTCTCGCCGGCATGTCGAGATCCTCTGGGACGGCTCCCGCGCCCAGGTGCGCGACCTCGGCTCGACAAACGGCTCCCAGCTCAACGGTTCACCGGTCATGCAGGCCATCCTCGAGCCCGATTCAGTCGTCACCATCGGCCGCACCCGCATCGTCTTCCGGGTCATCGCGCAGGCATCCTCTTCCGAGCCGGTGACCGAGCGTCACCGCGACGGCGGCCGCGAACGTCACGACATGGACGGATTCTGGGGACCCACCGCATGAGCGTCAGCGAGCTCACCCTGCTGGTGCTGCGCCTCGGCTTCCTGCTGGTGCTCTGGCTCTTCATCTTCGGCATCGTCTATGCCCTGCGCAGCGACCTGTTCGGCCAGCGCGCCCGCAAGATGCAGGCGGATGTCGCTGGCTCGGCCGGCGCGCCCGCCGCGTTCCCGAGCGCCACGCCCGTGCCGAGCGCCACCCAGCCTCCCGCCGCCGCGGCCTCCGCGCCGACGGAGCAGTTCACGGCTCGGCCTGGCCCGGCGTTCACCGCCGTGGACGACAAGGCCACCAGCCAGAACGCGACCCGCCTCGTGATCACCTCCGGCCCGAAGTCCGGCACTGAGTTCCCGCTCACCGGCGACTCGATCACGATCGGGCGGTCGGGCGACTCGAGCCTCGTCATCCGTGACGACTACACGTCCACCCACCACGCGCGTCTGATGCTCTGGCATGACAAGTGGATGATCCAGGATCTCGATTCGACCAACGGCACCTTCCTGGATGGCAACCGTTTGGCCGTGCCGACCCCGGTCCCCCTGAACACCACCGTCAAGATCGGCGCAACCAGCTTCGAGCTTCGGCGGTAGCTGCATGGCGACAGTCAGTCACAGCGCGGCCGCGTCCCACGTTGGAAAGATTCGGTCCAACAACCAGGACTCCGGCTATTCCGGGCGCCATCTCTTCCTGGTTGCCGACGGCATGGGCGGGCACGCCGGCGGCGACGTCGCTTCGGCGATCGCCACCAAACGCATCATGGATGCTGACCGGGACTTCCAGTCCCCGCAAGACGCCGAGTTCGCCCTGCAGGCGGCGCTGATCGCCGCGAATTCGCAGCTCGCCGAGACCGTGTTCGAGCACGCCGAACTCACCGGCATGGGCACCACCGTCAGCGCGCTGATCGTGCTGGAAGACGAGGTGGCGATCGCGCACATCGGTGACTCGCGCATCTACCTGCTCCGCGAGGGCGAACTCTCCCAGATCACCATCGACCACACCTTCGTACAGCGGCTCGTCGACAGCGGCCGCATCACCGAGGCGGAAGCCATGGTGCATCCGCGCCGCTCGGTGCTCATGCGCGTGCTGGGCGACGTCGAATCGGCGCCGGAGATCGACACCTCCATCCTTGCGACCTTCCCCGGTGACCGCTGGCTGATCTGCTCCGACGGGCTCAGCGGCGTGGTCTCTAATTCGGGCATCGCCGCGGCCCTGCTCAGCCCACTTGACGCCCAGGGCGTGGCCGATCGCCTGGTCAAGGAAAGCCTCGACGGCGGAGCCCCTGACAACGTCACCATCGTCGTCGTCGACATCGGCTCACCCGCCGAACGCATCGACATGCCCATCGTGGTCGGGTCGGCATCCGCTCCCCTCGCCTTCGGCGAGGAGCCCACCCGCGGCCGGGCGCTGCGCATGTCGAGCTTGCGCCTGCACCCCGTGCGTGAAACGCACTTCGAGCCTGACTCCCAGGACTATCTCTCGGAGCTGATCGAGGAAGACAATCGCCGGGCCCGCCGCCGCAAGATCACCTGGCTGGTCGGCATCATCCTGCTGATTCTGGCCATCGTCGGCGCCGGCTTCCTCGGCTACCGGTGGACCCAGTCCCGTTACTACGTGGGGGTGGAAGGCAGCACGGTCGCCATCTTCCAGGGCGTGCAGCAGGACCTCGGCCCCCTCTCCCTGTCCTCCGTCTTCGAGGACACCGACCTGGAGCTGTCCGAACTGCGGGTCTACGACCGGCAGCAGGTCGAAAAAACCATCAGCGCAACCTCCCTCGCGGATGCGTTGCTCATCGTCGAACGGCTCCAAGATGCCAGCGTCCAGTAACCGGTCCATGACGACGGATGCGCCTGCGCGCCCGCCCCGCACAGGTCGCGTGCGCCGACTGCACCTGCCCCAGAAGCTGCGCAACCTCGAGTTGGTCCTGCTGCTCATCGCCTGCGGCATCAACGCGGCCACCGTTGTGCTCGTGCAGCTCGGCGCGCTCGGCCGAATCGACACGACACTGGTGCTGCTCGGCGCCGGCCTGTCGGTGCTGGTTCTGGCCATGCACGTGGTGCTGCGCGTCGTGGCCCGCGAGGCCGACCCGTTCATCCTGCCCATCGCCACCCTGCTCAACGGCCTCGGCATCGCCATGATCTACCGCATCGACCTGGCCAACGAAGAGTCCGGCTGGGCCAGCGCCTCCGTACGCCAGACCGTGTGGAGCGCCCTGGCCATCGGCTGCGCGATCGCGGTCATCCTGATCATCCGCAACCACCGGGTGCTGTTCCGCTACACCTACATCGCCGGGTTCGTCGGTGTGGCACTGTTGCTGCTCCCGCTCGTTCCCGGCCTCGGCCGCGAGGTCAGCGGGGCGCGCGTCTGGATCGGCGTCGGATCCTTCGCCACCTTCCAGCCGGGCGAGATCGCGAAGATCGCCCTGGCCGTCTTCTTCGCCGGCTACCTCGTGCGCAACCGCGACAGCCTCTCCATGGTGGGCAAGAAATTTCTTGGCATGCGTTTCCCGCGCCTGCGCGACCTCGGCCCGATCCTTGTCGTCTGGGCGCTGTCCATGTCCGTGATCATCTTCCAGCGCGACCTCGGAACCGCCCTGCTCTACTTCGGTCTATTCCTGGTCATGCTCTACCTGGCCACCGGCCGCCTCAGCTGGGTGCTGCTGGGCATGTCCCTCTTCCTCGGCGGTGCCCTCATCGCCAGCCAGACCCTGGACTACGTCAACGGCCGGTTCCAGAACTGGCTCGACGCCCTCAACCCGGATGTCTACGGGGCCGACGGCGGCAGCTACCAGCTGGTGCAGGGGCTCTTCGGTCTCGCCAAAGGCGGGCTCATCGGCACGGGCCTGGGCCAGGGGCGTCCAGAGATCACCCCCGTCCCCCAAAGCGACTACATCATCGCCAGCCTCGGCGAGGAACTCGGCCTGGCCGGCATCTTTGCGATCCTCGCGCTCTACCTGCTCCTCGTCGCGCGCGGCTTCCGCATCGGCTTCGCCGGCAATGACGACTTCGGCAAGCTGCTCGGCGTGGGTCTCTCCTTCGTCATCGCCCTGCAGTGCTTCATCGTGATCGGCGGCGTCACCCGTGTGATTCCCCTCACCGGTCTGACCACACCCTTCCTCGCCGCCGGCGGGTCCTCCCTCGTCGCGAACTGGATCATCGTGGCCCTGCTCCTGCGCCTGTCCGACACGGTGCGCAACCAACCCAGGCTGGTGGTCTGATGAATCGTGAACTCAAACGAGTGAGCATCGTGGTCATGCTCATGTTCGTGGCCCTGCTCGTCTCCACGACAATCGTGCAGGTCTTCCAGGCAGACAGCCTGTCCGCGGATGCCCGCAACACCCGCACGCTCTACGACAGCTACTCCGTCGAACGCGGTCCGATCCTCGTCGCGGGCGAGCCGATCGCCCAGTCGATGCCCGCCGACGATGAATACAAGTTTCAGCGCACCTACAGCAACGGGCCGCTCTACGCCCCGATCACCGGGTTCATTCCGCTCAACGGTGCGCCCACCGGGCTGGAGCATTCCCTTAACGGCGAACTCAGCGGAACGTCCGACGCCCAGTTCTTCGACAAGATGAACGCCCTGATCACCGGCCAGAACCCCAAGGGGGCTTCTGTGGAGGTCACGATCGACCCGGTCGCGCAGCAGGCCGCCTGGGATGCCCTCGGCGACCTCACCGGCTCCGTCGTCGTCTCCGAGCCGGCGACCGGTCGCATCCTCGCCCTGGTCTCCAAGCCCAGCTACGACCCGAACCTGCTCACCGTGCACGACAACCAGCAGGTCACCGACAACTATCAGTCGCTGCTGAACGACGACGGTAACCCGCTGCTCAGCCGCGCCACCAAAACCCTCAACCCACCCGGCTCGGTGTTCAAGCTGGTCGTGATGACGGCCGCCTTGGAATCGGGCAAGTTCACCCCGGAGAGCACCTTCCCGAACCCGCCCACGTACCAGCTGCCCGGCTCGTCGGCGGTCGTCATCAACTCCGGCGGCGGCACCTGCGGCGGAGGGGACACCGTCACTCTCGCCACCGCCCTGCGTCTCTCCTGCAACATTCCACTGGCCGAACTAGGTCTGCAGCTGGGCAACAAGGCCATTCGCGACACGGCCGAGAAGTTCGGCTTCAACAGCGACTATTCGATCCCCCTCGACGTGTCTCAAAGCGTGTACCCCACGGTTCTCGACGACGCCCAGACCGCACTCTCGGCCTTCGGCCAGACGGATGTCCGTGCGACGGCCCTGCAGATGGCGATGGTTTCAGCCGCGATCGCCAACGGCGGCCAGCTGATGACGCCCAACCTCGTCGACAAGGTGACCGCACCGGACCTGAGTCCGATTCAGGTCTTCGAGCCGGAAGCAATGAAACGGGTGATGAGCGCCGAAACGGCGGCAACACTGAACCAAATGATGGTCAACGGAGTCCAGGATGGCGCCGCCAGCAATGCAAGAATAGACGGGGTCAAGGTGGCAGGTAAAACGGGCACGGCGGAGAACGCCGAGGACGAGCCCTACACCCTGTGGTTCACCGGATTCGCTCCTGCGGAGGATCCGAAATATGCGATCACCGTTCTCGTTGAAAATGGCGGGGGACTTGGCCAGACAGGGTACGGCAATCTGCTTGCCGCACCTATTGCAAAGGAAGTACTAGAGGCGGTGCTGAACAAATGAGACCCACATCAGGGCTCACCTTCGGGGGACGATACGAGCTGCAGTCCCGGATCGCCATTGGCGGGATGGGCGAGGTTTGGAAGTCGATCGACCTCGTAATCGGTCGCACGGTCGCCATCAAGATTCTCAAGGACGAGTACCTCGGTGACCCTGGGTTCCTCGAGCGGTTCCGCGCCGAGGCCCGTCACGCCGCGCTCGTCAACCACGAAGGCATCGCCAACGTGTTCGACTACGGCGAAGAAGACGGCAGCGCCTTCCTCGTGATGGAACTCGTACCCGGTGAAGCACTGTCCACCATCCTCGAGCGCGAGCATGTCCTCCCCGCGGACAAGGTGCTGGACATCGTCTCCCAGACGGCCGCCGCACTTCACGCCGCGCACGCCGCCGGACTCGTGCACCGCGACATCAAGCCGGGCAACCTGTTGATCACGCCCGAAGGCCGCGTCAAGATCACCGACTTCGGCATTGCCCGCATCGCCGACCAGGTGCCGCTTACCGCGACTGGCCAGGTCATGGGCACCGTGCAGTACCTCTCACCCGAGCAGGCCAGCGGCCGCTCCGCCTCGCCGACCACCGACATCTACTCGCTCGGCATCGTCGCTTACGAAAGCCTCGCCGGCCGCAGGCCGTTCACGGGCGAGTCCCAGGTCGCGATCGCCATGGCGCAGATCAATGAGACCGCCCCCGACCTGCCCGACACGGTGTCGGAGCCGGTGCGCAACCTGGTGATCTCCTGCCTGGCCAAGAACCCCGCGGACCGTCCGGCCTCGGCCGCGCACCTGTCCCGTGCCGCCGCAGCCCTCCGCCGCGGCGACATCGCGGCCGCTGCGGCATCCGTGCCTGCCATCATGAACGGCGTCACGCCCACCTCCGCGACCATGTTGATGCCCGGCGCCGGCGGAATGCAGGCCACGACCGTGCTGCCCACCGGAGCGCCCGCGACGCGTGCCTCCGCGACGGCGGAACCCGAGGAAAAGAAGCGCAGCCCGTGGACCTGGCCGCTGATCGGCCTGATCGGCCTGCTCGCGCTCGTACTCACCGGCACCCTGATCGCCCTGTTCACACAGGACAACACGACGCCGGTGGAGACGCCGACCACGTCGGCACCGGCATCGGTGACTCCGTCCCCGAGTAAAACGCCCACCCCCTCGGCGACCCCCGCGCCATCGCCGACCCCAACGAGCAACACCGTCGAAGTCAGTCTGGCCGACTACCAGGGACTGACCAGCACGGAGGCGCGCGACAAGCTGTCCGGGCTGGGATTCGTAGCGGATGTCCAAGCCGGCAACGCGGCCACCACCCCGGAGCAGATCGCCGACACCGTCTACGACGTGAACCCCACCGGCCCGGTGACGAAGGGTTCCACGATCACGGTCACGGTCTACGCCCCCGCCGTCACCCCCGACGACCCGACCGCGGCGCCCACCGTCGCCCCCGCCTCGGTCGCCGCCGGAGCAGAGGCCACGGTCACCTGGGCTGCACAGTCCTGCCCAAGCGGCCAGACCCTCTCCGGCTATGAGGTCGTGGCCGACGGCGACGCCGTCTCCCCCGGCCCGATCAGCCCGGACGCCACCTCTACGAAGATCACCGCGGGTCCCGACGCCGGCACCTTCACGGTCAAGTTCCGCTACATCTGCGGCCAGGTCGCATCGGCCTACTCGAAGTCCAGCACACCTGTCACCGTCACCCCGGCGGCGTAGCGGAGGCTCAGGAAGGTACGGCTAAAATACGGTGAACTGTGTGCGCGAGCTGGGAGTAATGCTTTGACTGATGAAGGCCGTCTGCTCGCCGGTCGTTACCGGGTGGGTGCGCTCCTCGGGCGAGGTGGAATGTCCGATGTGCACATCGGCACCGATTCCCGGCTCGGCCGCACGGTCGCGATCAAGCTGCTCAAGTCATCGCTTGCCGCCGACCCGGCATTCCGCACCCGCTTCCGCCAGGAGGCGCAGGCGGCCGCCCGTATGGCTCACCCCACCATCGTGCGCGTCTTCGACGCGGGCGAGGAGTCTGTCTCCGAGATCGGCGGCCACGAATCGCAGATCCCGTTCATCGTGATGGAATACGTCGACGGTCGACTGCTCAAGGACATCATCCGCGAGGGCGCGGTTCAGCCCGACGAGGCCGTTCGCATCATCGTCGGCGTTCTGACAGCCCTCGAATACTCTCATCGCGCGGGCGTCGTGCACCGCGATATCAAGCCCGGCAACATCATGATCACCAAGACAGGTCAGGTCAAGGTGATGGACTTCGGCATTGCCCGGGCCATCTCCGACTCCTCGACGACCGTGGCGCAGACCACGGCGATCCTGGGCACCGCCTCCTATTTCTCCCCCGAGCAGGCCAAGGGTGAATCGGTGGATGCCCGCACCGACCTCTACTCCACGGGCGTGGTCCTGTTCGAGATGCTCGCCGGTCGCCCTCCATTCCGCGGTGACTCCGCCGTGGCCGTCGCCTACCAGCACGTCAGCGAAGCCCCGGTCGAACCGAGCTCGATCAACTCCCGGGTGTCCCCCGCACTCGACGCCGTCGTGCTGCATTCCCTGGCGAAGGACCGTTTCACGCGCTACCAGAGTGCCGTGGAGTTCCGCACCGACGTCGAGCTGGCCGGGTCAGGGCAGATTCCGGAGTACCACACGTCCGATGACTCCAGCGGCGGGCTGTTCGCTGCTGCCCCGCTGGCGGCTTCCGGCTCCGAGCTCGCGCTCAAGCAGCTCACCGAAGACGAAACCATGGTGCGCACGCAGCGCCGCCCACCCGTGATCTGGATCTGGGCCGGTATCCTCAGCGTCATCGTCATCGTGCTCTCCGTCATGATCTGGGCCTTCAGCCTCACGCCAAGCGTTGATCTGCCCGACAACTCGCGCCGGGTGCCGTCGCTCACCGGATTCAGCTATGAGAACGCCCAGAATTCACTTCTGGACCGTGACCTGGCCGCGATCCGGGCCGAGGAGGCCAGCGCCACGGTGCCCAAGGACCAGGTGATCCGCACAGACCCTCCGGCAGGCACGATCGCCCAGCCGACCGACCTGATCGAGGTTTATGTCTCCACCGGCGCCCAGCCGGTCGACGTCCCGGATGTCACCAACCTGCCCCTCGCCGATGCCCAGACCGCGGTGACGGACCTCGGTCTCACCGCGGGGTCGGTCACTCGGGAGAACTCTCCGACCATCGCCGCCGGTCTGGTGCTCCGAACCGACCCAGTCGCCGCGACGACGGAAAAAACCGGTGTCACGGTCGATTTCATCGTCTCCAGCGGCCTCGTAGCCCTCCCCGACCTCGAGGGTCAGCTCCTGAGCGCGGCGATCGATATGCTCGCCGCAGCCGACGTGCAGTTGTTCCCCATCCCCACACCCGATGAGACATGTCCCCAGCAGGATGGCTCGCCGGTGACCCAGCAGTCCCTGGCTCCGGGCGACGTGCCCCAGAAGTCCGAGGTTACGCTGGTCTACTGCACCGGCCCGGCTGCCGACTGAGTCCCGGCCCGGCGGCTGACTGCCTCAGCTGAGCTTCAGCAGGGGAGTGAGCCCCTGGGCCGTCTTCCGGGCGCCGGGCAGTCCGGCCAGAACCAGCCAGTTGGCCACCATCAGGTAGCCGCCCTCGGTCAGCACCGACTCGGGGTGGAACTGCACACCCAAAATGGGGGCGCTCACGTGCCGGAGCCCCATGATCACGCCGCCCTGCGTGCGTGAGGTGACGATCAGGTCGCTCGGCACGGTGCCGTCGACGACGGCGAGCGAGTGATACCGCGTCGCCGAGAACGGCTGCGGCACGCCGGCGTAGAAGTCGCTGCCGTCGTGCGTGATCAGGCTGGTCTTGCCGTGCATGAGTTCTTCGGCGTTGGTGACCGTGGCCCCGAAGGCCTCGGCAATCGCCTGGTGCCCCAGGCAGACGCCGAACAGGGGCTGACCGGAACCGAGGGCGGCGCGCACGATCGGTACGGAGACGCCGGCGTCGGACGGCTTGCCGGGACCGGGTGAGATGAGCACGCCGTCAAATTCCGCGATGCGGGCCGCGGCCTCCTCCGGCTCGAAGGCATCGTTGCGCAGCACGACCGTTTCGGCTCCGAGCTCCATCAGGTAGCCGTTGAGCGTGTAGACGAAACTGTCGTAGTTATCGATGACGAGGATGCGGGTCATGGGCTTCCTACCGTGACTTCCTGATTGTTGACAATGGAATCCACCCATGGGAACGCCCAGGTGGCAAGCACGAACAACATGGCTGTGAGCAACACGAACACCAGCACGATCCGGAGCCAGACCGGTCCGGGTAGAACCCGCCAGAGAGCAGCGTACATCCGAGCCTCCTAGCCCTGGGCCTGGGCCTGGGCATTGATAACGGTCGCGACTTCGGCCGGCGGGCCGGCAGATGTCGGTTGCCACGCCTCGAGAACACCGTACGCGATGATGCGCTCGGCCGTGGAGAGCAGGGGATTGCAGCTCGTGAGCGTGATGAACCGGTCGACGGGCGCCACATCCGGATTGTGCGGCACCGGCGCGATCACGTCGACCGCGGTCGGGGCGACGTACTCGAGGTCGCGGAACCGGTAGGTGTAATAGCCATCGGCGGTCTGAACGTAGATCGCGTCGCCCAGCTGGAGTTCGTTGATCAGGTGCATGCCACCGCCGTTAGCGCTGCGGTGCGCCGCCAGGGCGAAGTTGCCGACCTCACCGGGCATCTGGGTGTCGGGGTAGTGGCCGATCCCCGACCGGGAGCTGTTGAGCACATTGTTACCAATCCCCTCGGCGATGGACCGGTGATAGTCCGCCCCGAATCGCGGCACGTAGAGCACGGCGAAGGATTGGGCGCTGGGGGGAGCCTCACGGACGACCGGGTCACCGAAGTCGGCCGGGGCCGACTCCCCCGGGTCGGTTGTCTGCGGGGTATCCGCGGCCTGATCGCGACTGGACCGCTCGTCGTCAATCCAGGTCTGGCTGATCTCGGCCGCCGCCTTCGACTGCTGACCGGCCATAATCATGTCATTCCACCAGAGTTGCCAGCCCAGGAATGCGAGCACGAGAACGCCGGCCGTGATGAGCACCTCGCCGATGATCCCCACGGTACTGAGTCGCGGGCGACTCTTGTGGCGGGGGGCGTGGCGGGTCGCCTCTGCGGGAGGCTGATCTGCTCGCTCGGACATGGTCTCAATTCTAATCGGGGAGGTGGGTCCTCTCTGCCGGGCGCCTGCCGGTCGATCCAGCCAAAGACGCTAGAATCGCAGGCATGTCACGCTCGAATCCCCGCAGCAAGCCCGCCCGCACCGAGGTCGCCCGCTCCGGCGAGGCCGGTCCGAACGCCGTGTGGTTCAAGCCGGTGATGTTCGGTTTCATGCTCATCGGGCTGGCCTGGATCATCGTCTTCTACGTGAGCCAGGGAACGCTGCCCGTCGCTGGTTTCGGGTCGTGGAACATTCTGGTCGGTTTCGGGATCGCCTTCGTCGGCTTCCTGATGACCACCCGCTGGCGCTGATCCCGCCCTTATCCGGCCCGGTTATCACACCTGTCGAGACCCCGTCCCGCACCCCCGCGACGGGATAATGACAACGGTGTAATTATCCCCATGTGGACAAACCTGTGGATAACTTTTCCGGGAGGCGACCGCGGCCGAACCGCTCGCTGAACCCCGGCACTGTGTCTCACATTGTGCACCTGCTAAGGTGCTGTGTGAAACCAAGCGGGGGCACCGGCCGAGACGCGGTCGAGACGTGTTTCCGCTGTGTGAGAAGAGGCGTAACTCATGAAAGCATCAGCAGAACTCGGCTCCAACCTGCAGTCCGTTCTCGTCGACCTGATCGAGCTGCACGTGCAAGGCAAGCAGGCGCACTGGAGCGTCGTGGGCAAGAACTTCCGGGACCTGCACCTCCAGCTCGACGAGATCATCGACGATGCCCGACTATTCACCGACCAGCTGGCCGAGCGGATGCGCGCGCTCGACGCCCTGCCGGACGGCCGAAGCGAGACGGTCACGGCGACCACCCACCTGCCCAAGTTCCCCGCCGGAGAGGTGGACACCTCGGAGACCGTCGGCCTGGTCACCGAACGCCTCGACGCGGCGGTCGACAACATCCGTGCCGTTCACGACGCGGTCGACGAGGAAGACCCAACGAGCGCCGACATCCTGCACGGCTTTATCGAGAAGCTGGAACAGTACGCCTGGATGGTCAGCGCCGAGAACCGCACCCCGCGCAAGGCGCCGGCCAAGGCCCCGACCAGGCCAGCCGGCAGGGCCTGAGTCGGAAGCTGCGCCTCCTGTTCCACGCACCTGCACACGGAGCCTGGTGTGGTCGGTACCAAACCAGGAGGTCGGTTTGACGAGGATAGAAAGTCCGCGACCGACCTGGCTGACCGTGCCCGGGAAACGCACGGCGGAGTCCAGCCTGCGTGACGCCGCAACGGCTGCCTTCGCAGTGAACGGAGACGCGGGGCGGGCTCTGGGGCTCTCCCGCGCGCTCGGCGGCTCCGTTCCCCGACCAGGGTCAGGGCGGACGCTGCGCCTGCTTGAAACCCTGGCTTCCCTGGCCGCCGCGGACCTCACGGCCGCGCGGGTAGCCGAGGCGCACCTGGACGCCCTCGCCATCCTCGACCAGGCCGCCCTGCATCCGGCCGGGCTCGTCGCGGGGGGCAGCCCGGAACCGAGCTGGGGCGTCTTCGCCGCCGAGGCCGCAGGGTCTCGTCTCGAGGCGAGACTGGTCGGCGGCGAACGGTGGCGTCTCGACGGCACGAAACCCTGGTGCTCGCTCGCCGGCTCGCTCAGCCACGCCCTGGTCACGGCGAACACCGCGGCCACCACCCAGCGGCTGTTCGTGGTCGACCTGGCCGACCCCGGCATTACCGTCCGCACGGACGCCTGGGTGAGCCGAGGGCTCCCCGCCGTGCCGAGCGGACCGGTCGAGTTCCGAGGCACTATGGCCCGGCCGGTCGGCGACGACGGCTGGTACCTCCGCAGACCGGGCTTCGCCTGGGGTGGGATCGGCGTCGCGGCCTGCTGGTGGGGTGGCGCCGTGGGTCTGGCCAGGCGGGTCTGGGAGTCCGTACTCGAGCGAGAGCCCGATCAGATCGCGCTCGCGCACCTGGGCGCCCTCGACCTCGCACTGACCGCCGCCGGGACCTCCCTGGCTGCCGCCGCGGCGGCGATCGACGCCGGGGACGCCGTCGGCGACCAGGGCGCACTCCTGGCAGCGCGGGTGCGCGGCCAGGTCGCGCGCACGGTCGACGAGGTGATCACCCGCACGGGCCACGCGCTCGGCCCAGCGCCGCTCGCCTTCGACGCTCGGCACGCTGGGCGCATCGCCGATCTGCAGCTCTACGTTCGCCAGCACCACGCCGAACGGGACGACGCGGCGCTCGGCCGCCGACTACGGGACGCCGGGGTATCCCCGTGGTGAACTTCAGTCACACGGATGCTGGCACGGCCGAAACCGTGTGGACGGCGGTGCACGGTGATGCGGCCGGCGTGCAGGCACTGCGCATCGACGGATTGCGCCGACTCGTCGTGGTCGCGTCGCATCCCGACGACGAAACGCTCGGTGCCGGCGGGCTGATCGCCCGGGCCGGGGGAGCCGGAGTTCCGGTGACGGTTGTGGTGCTCACCAATGGTGAGGCCTCCCATCCCCGGTCCCGTACGCACGACCCCGGGCGGCTTGCGGAATTGCGCCGGGTTGAGGTGACGGCTGCCGTCACCGCCCTGGCGCCCACGGCCCTGGTGCGCCTGGTCGAGCTCCCCGACGGATCCCTCGCCGAGCGCCCGGAGGAGGCGTCCCGGGCGATTTCCGTCGAACTCGGGGCCGGCGGGCCGGGAACCTGGTTGGTCGCCCCCTGGAGCCTGGACGGCCATCCTGACCATGCGGCGGCGGCCGAGGCCGCCCGCCACGCGGCCCGCGGCCGAGGTGTCAGCCTCTTCGAATACCCGATTTGGGCCTGGCACTGGTCCACCCCGGGGGACCCGATCTGGTCGGACGGCGTGCTGCGAACCCTTGACCTGGCGCCCGAAGACCGTCGGCGTAAATCTAGGGCAATGGCTCTGCACATCAGTCAGGTGCAGCCGCTGTCCGAGCTGCCCGGCGACGAAGCGATCATCCAGGCGGCCTTCGGTGCGCACTTCGAACGCGAGTATGAGATTTTCATCGAGATCGAAACTGAGAAAGAGTCGGGGAATAGAGCGAGTCTGGCCGGGGATTTCTTCGAGGAGTTCTACGCCGGGAACCGTGACCCGTGGAGTTTCGAAACTCGCTGGTACGAGGAGCGCAAGCGGTCACTGACCCTGTCGGCGCTGCCTCGGAAACGCTACCGAGCGGCGCTGGAACTGGGCTGCTCGATCGGCATGCTGACGGCTGGTCTTGCCGACCGGTGCGACACTGTCGCCGCGGTCGACATCGCCGAGCAGCCGCTCCAAGTCGCCCGCGCCCGGCTGGTATCACGCCCCAGCGTCACTTTCGCACGGCTCACCCTACCCACCGAGTGGCCGGAGGGCTCCTTCGATCTCATCGTGTTCTCCGAGGTCGGGTACTACTTCTCGGCGGAGGAATTGCGAGCGGTTCTCGGGCGATGCCGCGATAGCCTTGCTGCCGGTGGTGTGCTCGTGGCCTGCCACTGGCGGCATCCGGTGCCGGAATATCCACTGACCGGCGACCAGGTGCACGCAGAGCTCGGCAGGCTGGCTGGGTTCGAGCGCACGGTTGAGCATCGGGAACGCGACTTCCTGCTCGAGGTGTTCGAAGCCGCGCCTGCTCGCTCGGTCGCACAACGTGAAGGCCTGGTTCCGTGAGCGGCCGCGGCGCGATCGACAGAATCATCGTCGTGGTACCGGCCCGCAATGAGGAGGAGCTCCTGCCGAGATGCCTGTCGGCATTGGCCGTGGCCGTCGGAGAGGTCGGCGGGGTGGCCGGTCAGGCGCCGCCGGTCATCGACGTCGTGGTCGTGCTCGACCGGTGCAGCGATGGTACAGCCGACGTCGCCTCGGAGTGGCCGATATTCGCGAGCATCCAGACGAACGGTGGCGCCGTCGGCGTTGCCCGCCGCGCCGGGGTGCGGCACCTTGTGCCGACCTCTGACCGGTTCACCTCGGCGACGTGGATCGCGACGACGGATGCCGACTCCGCTGTGCCGCCGAACTGGCTGACCGTTCAGCTCGCATTCGCCCGCAACTCCATCGATCTCGTCCTGGGAACCGTGGTTCCCGACGACGGGTTGTCCGACGGAGGCAGGGAACGGTGGGACGCCCAGCACCGCCTGGTCGAGGGCCACACCTATGTGCACGGTGCGAACCTCGGAGTGCGCGCCGACCGGTATTTGCACGCCGGAGAATTCGCGCGCGTCGACGGGCATGAGGACGTGCGGCTGGTCTCCGCCCTGCGTAGTCTCAGGGTGAGCGAGATTCGCACCGAACTGATCCCCGTTGTTACCTCCGGTCGCCTCGCCGGGCGCACTCCAGAAGGATTCGCCGGCTATCTGCGTGATCAGGCGGCCGAAGCCACTTCCTAGGGGAGTGAGTTCTCATCGTTTGGTTGTGTCGCTCCCGGAAGGTCGCGGGCTGACCGCACTGCGGGCACGCGTTCATCCCCGGCGGAGCGCCGTGCCCGGCGTCGAACCAATTCGACGGAGATTCTGGGTCAAACACCTGTTCCTCAGCTCAAACGGGCTGTTTAGAGAAGGATCTCCGTCGAATTCGTTCGGGCAGAGTAGCTGCAGGCCTCGGGCTCGACAGACACGGCGGTCGGGCCGCACGTACCGCCCGCCCCGCGGTCCCCTGCGCGCCTGCGTCGGTATCGGGAACAACCTTCTCCGCCACCCTCCGCGAACCCACATTGCCCCGGGCAATCGGGGCTCACTCGGCGAGCTAGGTCAGGAACATCGCACCGCTGACGACCACCAGAAACGCCCCGAAAGTCGTTATCAGCACGGTCTGCAGCCGCTGCTGCTTGATGCGGCGGGTCTGCACGAAGATCAGCCCGACCACCGCACCAGCGATCAGACCGCCCACGTGCGCCTGCCAGGCCACATTCAGCCCCGGTAGGAATCCGATCACCAGGTTGATGCCGACCAGGATCAAAAGCTGGGTCGCGTTGCCGCCCAGGCGTCGCTGGATGATCAGGAACGCGCCCATCAGGCCGAAGATGGCGCCGGAGGCGCCGACAACGGGAATCCGGGGGTCGGACAGGAACAGGACGCCCAGGGATCCGGCGAGGCCGCTCAGCACGTACAGGGCGAGGAAACGGCCACGACCGAGCATTCCCTCAAGGATCTGACCGAAGATCCAGAGCGTGTACATGTTCAGCAGTACGTGGAAGATGGAGCCGTGCACGAGCACGCTCGTCAGCATGCGCCAGGGCTCAAAGCTCCCGGGAGAGGAGTAAACGCCCGCGTACCAGAGGAGGCTGGTGAAACCAGCACCCAGGATGAACTGCAGCAGGTATATCGCCAGTGTGACGCCGATGATCACTGTGGTCACCGGGTGCGAGGTGCTCTTCAGCCGGGTCAGGATGGCCGGCTTGGTGCGCGGGGCATTCCTGCGCTGTTCGTTCATGCACTCGGGGCAGATCACGCCGACGGCGCCCTGAGTCTGGCAGTCAGGGCAGATTGTGCGGCCGCAGCGCTGGCAGAGGATGTAACTCTGCCTGCCCGGATGCCGGTAGCAGAAGTTAGCGGCGGTTCCGGGCAGGCCTGTCATCGTAGGCGGAGCCTAGACCTGCTCGACGGTGACGCTCTCGATGACGACTTCGGTCTGCGGACGGTCGCGGCCGTCGGTGGGCACGGTCGCGAGCTTGGCGACGATCGCACGAGACTCCTCGTCTTCGACGGCACCGAAGATGGTGTGCTTGCCCTGCAGCCAGGTCGTCGGCACGACGGTGATGAAGAACTGCGAACCGTTGGTTCCGCGTCCGCCCTGGATACCGGCGTTCGCCATTGCGAGCACGTACGGCTGTGTGAAGTCGAGGTCCGAGTTGATTTCATCGTCGAACTGGTAGCCCGGTCCGCCGGTGCCCTGGCCGAGCGGGTCGCCGGCCTGGATCATGAAGTCCTTGATAATGCGGTGGAAGACCGTACCGTCGTAGAGAGGTGCGTTGGAGGTTTGACCGGTGGCGGGGTGCTTCCACTCGATCTCGCCGGTTGCGAGACCGACGAAGTTCTTGACGGTCTTCGGCGCGTGATTGCCGAAGAGGTTGACCTTGATCGGTCCGAGGGTGGTATTGAGCGTTGCGACGGCGGTGTGCTTAGACATGGAATCAATTCTTGCACAGCCGGATTGCTGGATTCCGAATACCGGCTCCACCCAGAGCCCTCCCAGACGATTGCGTGGCAAGATGGACAGTGTTCGCCACATGACATCGATGGAGGGTCCAGATGAGCCTGTCACGCAAGCGCCGCAAGGAACTTACTCGGCTGCGTAAGAGCGCAGACGAATTATGGAACAACCAGCAGGAAGTGCTCGAGCGTGCCAACGCCATTGCAAGGGAGGCCAGCCGCCAGGCCGGCATCCTCACCCGTGAAGAAGTAGCTCCGCGCGTGCGTGAAAGCTATGAGCACCTTTTGCGCCCTGGAGTGCAGGCCACTCAGGATCTCGCCGAAGGTGTTCGCCACCAGGTCATCGACCGGGTGTTGCCCGGAATCGGCAGCGGAATCGGCACGGCCATCGGCTCGGTATTGAGCGTCGGGGACGTTGCCCGCGACGCCCGCGTTCGTGCGGCACTGAACCGCGTGCGGTTCCAGAAGCCTGTCGTGCTAGAGAACAAGGGTCCTGGCGCCGGCACCTACATCGCACTCGGCGTTGCCCTGGCCGCCGCCGCAGGCGTCGCCTACGCCGTCTGGCAGACCTTCCGCGCCGACGACGAGCTGTGGGTCGCTGAAGATGATCCCGCCGCCGCCACGTCAGTCGAAGACTAGACCGCAGCACCGCAACACCAGGGGAGGGCCCGCATCCATGGGATGCGGGCCCTCCCCTTTTCTTTCGGGTTGCCGGCTCAGCCGAGAAGAGTCGTCGAGGCACCCTCGAGTTCTTCGAGCTGCGTCAGAATCGACATGACGACAATCACGTCGATAACCACATTGAACAGCGCAGCGACGAGCGAGAGGATCAGCCCGATCTGCGCCAGCTCCCGGCGATTCGAGCGCCGCAGCGCGATAATGCCGAGCACAATCCCTACGATCGCGAGCAACAGGCCGAGAACCGGGAGCCAACCGCCGGCGAAGGCCACAATGCCCATCCAGAGGGCCGTGATCGCGAGCCTGTCGGCCGTGGGCCGGGAGGGCGGCATTGCGGCGGCTGGTGCGGGGCGGTTGCTGGCTGACATGCGCCTCACCGTACCAAATCGCAGGGTGAAGCTGTGCGAAAGTGACTGAGGGCCGATAAATGGAGAACGCCCGGCCCCAAAAAAAAAAGGGGNGGGGCCGAGCGTTCTTCCTTGTGGAGCCACGGGGAATCGAACCCCGGACCTCCTGCTTGCAAAGCAGGCGCTCTACCAATTGAGCTATGGCCCCGCATGATCACGGGGATTACATGCCGCTGTGTCAAAACTTTTCTTGCGTGGGGATACCGGGATTTGAACCTGGGACCTCTTCGTTATCAGCGAAGCGCTCTAACCAACTGAGCTATATCCCCCTAATGGGCAGGTTTGAGACTACCCGATTCGGCGGGATTGTCCCAATCGAGCCGCAAAGCGACCCGACCGGCGACATCCGACGACTAGTTGTTGGTGAATCCGACGAGCAAGCCGCCGGTGATCTTCACACTCAGGTTGTACAGAACCGCGTATACGGCTCCCAGCGCAGTGATGACGACCGTGTTCAAGATGGCCACGACGAAGGCGAAGCCCATCACGTTCCCGATGGACAGGATGCTGGCCAGATCGGACGAGGCGCCGGCGATATCGGTGTAGAGGTCATCGACCTTGCCGAAGATGCCCGTTCCGTTCAGGATCGTAAAGATCAGGAACGTGGCCACGATCGTGACGATGCCCAGGCACAGAGCGATCAGGAAAGACAGTTTGACAGCCGACCAGAAATCCACGTAGACGAGCTTGAGCCGCACCTGCTTGGTCGCGGCCGGCTTGCGGCTGGATTTCTTGGCGAGCTTTTCGGCGACACTACTCATTTACAGGTTCTTCCTCTCCCAAGGCGTTTTCCGGTTCGGCCGCGAGAATCTCGGCCACCAGATTGCGCTCGGTGTTTTTCGCAATGGCGATGATTCTGTCTTCATCCGCAAACTTAGCGAAAACAACGCCCATTGTGTCCCGTCCCTTGGCCGGGACTTCGGAGACGTCAGAGCGTACCACCTTGCCGCTGGCAAGTACCACGAGCACCTCGTCTTCCTCGTCGACGATCAACGAACCCACCAGGTCGCCACGGTCGTCGTTGAGCTTGGCCACCTTGATGCCCAGGCCGCCTCGGTTCTGGAGGCGGTACTGGTCGGCTGCGGTGCGCTTGGCGTAACCGCCCTCGGTCACGACGAACACATAGCCGTCGCCCGAGACCACGGATGCGTCCAGCAGGCTGTCCTCGCCGCGGAAGTGCATTCCGATGACGCCGGAGGTGCTGCGTCCCATCGGGCGCAACGCCTCATCCGACGCCGTGAACCGGATCGACATTCCTTTTTTGGAGACGAGCAGCAGGTCGGAGTCGTTTTCGACCAGCAGGGCCGAAACAAGTTCGTCGCCCTCGCGCAGCTTGATCGCGATGATGCCGCCCGTGCGGTTCGTGTCGTATTCGCGCAGCTCGGTCTTCTTAATCAGGCCGTCGCGGGTCGCAAGCGTCAGGTACTGGGCCACGCCGTAGTCGCGAATGTCCAGGATCTGCGCGATCTCCTCACCCGGCTGCAGCGCGAGCAGGTTGGCGACGTGCTGGCCCTTCGCGTCCCGGCCGGATTCCTGCGCTTCGTAGGCCTTGGCCCGGTAGACGCGTCCGGTGTTCGTGAAGAACAGCAGCCAGTGGTGCGTGGTCGTGACGAAGAAGTGCTCGACCACGTCGTCCGCCCGCAGCTGGGCTCCCTTGACACCCCTGCCGCCGCGGTGCTGATTGCGGTAATTGTCACTGCGCGTGCGCTTGATGTAGCCGCCGCGGGTAACCGTGACCACCATCTCCTCTTCGGGGATGAGGTCCTCGATCGACATGTCACCGTCGAAGCCGAACATGATCTCGGTGCGCCGGTCGTCGCCGAACTTGTCGGTGATCTCGGTGAGCTCATCGCTGATGATGGTGCGCTGACGCTCCGGGCTGGCCAAGATTGACTGGAACTCCACGATCTGCAGTTCCAACTCGGCAGCCTGATCGATGATCTTCTGACGTTCCAGAGCAGCTAGACGTCGCAGCTGCATGGTCAGGATCGCATCGGCCTGGAGCTTGTCCACGTCCAGCAGTTCCATCAGGCCGGTACGAGCGTCGTCGACGGTGGGGGAGCGACGGATGAGGGCGATCACCTCGTCGAGGGCGTCGAGGGCCTTGAGATAGCCGCGCAGGATGTGCGCATCCGCTTCGGCTTTCTTCAGGCGGAACTGGGTGCGCCGCACGATGACCTCGACCTGATGGGCGACCCACGCGTTAATGAAGCCGTCGAGGGACAGGGTGCGCGGCACCCCGTCGACGATGGCCAACATGTTCGCGCCGAAGTTCTCCTGCAGCTGGGTGTGCTTGTAGAGGTTGTTCAGCACGACCTTCGCCACCGCGTCGCGCTTGAGAACGATCACAAGGCGCTGGCCCGTGCGGCCACTGGTTTCGTCACGGATGTCGGCGATGCCGCCGATCTTGCCGTCCTTGACCAGGTCGGCGATCTTGATCGCGAGGTTGTCCGGGTTGACCTGGTAGGGCAGCTCGGTGATCACCAGGCAGGTGCGACCCTGGAGCTCCTCGATGCTCACCACGGCACGCATGGTGATGGAACCACGGCCGGTGCGATAGGCATCCTGGATGCCCTTGATGCCGAGGATCTGAGCGCCGGTGGGGAAGTCGGGGCCCTTGATGCGCTGGATCAGCGCTTCGAGCAGTTCATCGCGGGTCGCGTCGGGGTTCTGCAGGTACCACAGGGCGCCGGCCGCCACCTCGCGCAGGTTGTGCGGCGGGATGTTTGTGGCCATACCCACGGCGATGCCGACCGAGCCGTTGACCAGCAGGTTAGGGAAGCGGGAGGGCAACACGGTGGGCTCGAGTGTGCGGCCGTCGTAGTTGTCCTGGAAGTCGACGGTGTCCTCGTCGATGTCGCGCACCATCTCGAGAGCGAGCGGGGCCATCTTCGTTTCGGTGTACCGTGGGGCTGCGGCGCCGTCGTTGCCGGGGGAGCCGAAGTTGCCTTGCCCGAGGGCCAGCGGATAACGAAGGCTCCAAGGCTGCACGAGGCGCACGAGCGCGTCGTAGATCGAGGAGTCACCGTGGGGGTGAAACTGCCCCATCACGTCGCCCACCACGCGAGCACACTTGGAGAACGCCTTGTCCGGACGGTAGCCGCCGTCGAACATGGCGTAGATGACGCGACGGTGCACGGGCTTCATGCCGTCGCGCACGTCGGGCAGCGCGCGCCCGACGATGACGCTCATCGCGTAGTCGAGGTAGGAGCGTTGCATTTCCAGCTGCAGGTCGACCTGATCGATCTTGCCGTGCTGCACGAGATGCGCAGCCTTGGCCGCGGTGTCTGCTGCCAGGGACGCGGCGTCCATGTCGGTCCCGTCGGGGCCCTCGCCCGAGGTGCCGCCGGTGTCGGAGTGGTCAGATGTCAAGGAAACGCACGTCCTTCGCGTTTTTCTGGATGAAGTTACGGCGGGACTCGACGTCTTCGCCCATCAAAGTGGAGAAGATTTCGTCGGCGGCGGCAGCATCGTCGAGGGTGACCTGCAGCAGGGTGCGGGACTCGGGTGCCATCGTGGTTTCCCACAGCTCCTTGTAGTCCATCTCGCCCAGACCCTTGTAGCGCTGGATCCCGTTGTCCTTCGGAATGCGCTTGCCGGCCGCGGCTCCGTCTTCGAGGAGCGCGTCGCGCTCTCGGTCGGAGTAGACGTACTCGTGTGCCGAGTTCGCCCATTTGAGGCGGTACAACGGCGGCTGGGCCAGGTAGACATATCCGAGATCGATAAGTGGCCGCATATACCGGAAGAGCAATGTGAGCAGCAGGGTCGTGATGTGCTGGCCGTCGACATCGGCGTCGGCCATCAAAACGATCTTGTGGTACCGCACCTTGTCGGGGTTGAACTCTTCGCCCATGCCGGCGCCGAAGGCCGTGATCATAGCCTGAACCTCGGCGTTGCCGAGGGCACGGTCGAGCCGGGCCTTCTCCACGTTCAGGATCTTGCCCCGCAGGGGCAGAATCGCCTGGAACTCGGGGTTGCGGCCCTGCACGGCGGATCCGCCGGCCGAGTCACCCTCCACGATGAAGATCTCGGAAAGCGATGGGTCCTTGCTCTGGCAGTCCTTAAGCTTGCCGGGCATGCCGCCACCCTCGAGGAGTCCCTTGCGCCGGGCGGTCTCTCGCGCTTTGCGGGCGGCCATCCGTGCGTTCGAAGCTTGAAGCGCCTTGCGGATGATTTCCCGCGCCGGGTTGGGGTTGCGGTTGAACCAGTCGGATAGCTGGTCGTTGGCGACCTTCTGCACGAAGGACTTCGCCTCGGTGTTGCCCAGCTTGGTCTTCGTCTGTCCCTCGAACTGCGGTTCGGCGAGCTTGATCGAGACCACGGCGGTCAGGCCCTCGCGCACGTCGTCACCGGTGAGGTTGTCGTCTTTTTCCTTCAGGATGCCCTTTTCCCGGGCGTATTTGTTGACGAGGGTGGTGAGCGCGGCGCGGAAGCCCTCCTCGTGGGTGCCTCCCTCGTGGGTGTTGATCGTGTTCGCGTAGGTGTGCACGCTCTCGGTGTAGGCGGTGGTCCACTGCATGGCCACTTCAAGCGCCATCTTGCGTTCGTGATCTTCCCACTCGAACGAGATTATCTCGTCGTTGACCAGGTCGGCTTTCTTGGCCCGGTTGAGATATTCGACGTAGTCGACAAGGCCGTTCTCGTAGAGGAAGGTCCTGGTGACCGGCGTGCCCTCGTCGTCGAGGTTCTGCGGGCGCTCGTCGGTGAGCGTGAGGCTGAGTCCCTTATTCAGGAAGCCCATCTGCTGGAAGCGGGCTCGCAGAGTCTCGAAGTCGAAGTCCGTGGTCTCAAAGGTCTCCGAACTTGGCCAGAACGTGATGGTGGTGCCGGTTGCATCCGACGGCTCGTCCATGGTGAGGGGAGCGTTGGGCACGCCGTCGTGGAAGCTCTGGCGCCAGACGTGACCCTGACGGCGTACCTCCACCTCGAGGCGGCTGGACAGCGCGTTGACAACCGAGCTGCCCACGCCGTGCAGACCGCCGGACACCGCGTACCCTCCGCCGCCGAACTTGCCTCCGGCGTGCAGCACGGTGAGCACGACCTCGACGGTCGAGCGGCCCTCCGCCTTGTGAATGTCGACCGGGATTCCGCGGCCGTTGTCGGCGACGCGAACCGCGCCATCCGACAGGATCTTAATGTCGATGGTGTCGCAATAACCGGCAAGGGCCTCGTCGACTGAGTTGTCCACGATCTCGTAGACGAGGTGATGCAGACCGCGAGGTCCGGTGGACCCGATATACATTCCGGGTCGTTTACGAACGGCTTCAAGTCCCTCGAGAACTTGGATATCGTCTGCGCCGTATCCGTGCTCCGGCTCGATCTGTGGGTCAACTGACATCTGTAATGGGGCTCCTGACCGTCGCGCGGGCGACCCTTTAGCCTACCAAAGACGCCAAGCACTGCGGGCCAAATCGGGCATCTGCGGCGTTTAATGCACCGGGTTGACCTGTTTTGGCCAGTTACCCATAGGTATCGCGTGGACCGCGCCCTGGAATTGATCTGGGACCCTTTTTCCAGGAGGGGGCGTTAGGTCCTTGAAAACGGATCGACTCGATGCCTGCGTCCGGATACTTCACGGCGATATGCGTCATTATCTCCACCCGCATCATGCGCAGCTGCGTCGCCCAGGCCGTCGACTCGCACTGCACCGTCAGAACGCCCTCGTCGATTCCGACCGGGGTCGAGTGTTTCGACGTCTCCTCGCCGGCCAGCAGGGTCCAGGAAGCAAGCAGCTCCGATTGGGCCAGTGGTGAATTCCAACCCAGCTGCAGCGTGAGCGAGTTGATCGTATCGCTCAGTCCCCGAGGATCCCGGCCCGCACCGAACGGAACGCTCGAGCCGATTTCGGCTCCAGGACGCCGTCGGGCGCGGCTGCGCTTGGCGTTTGGGTCACCGAATACGTCCTTGAAGCGCAGGTAGACCCGGGAGGCCTCACTCGGCTCAGCCATCGACGACCGCCCCGGCATGGATGTGGATGGTGTGCTCGGTGAGTTCTTCCGGCACGTCTTCGAGTACCGCCGCGGTGATCAGGACCTGTTCGAAACCGGTGACGGCGGCGGCCAGACGTCTCCGGCGGCTCAGATCCAGTTCGGCGAAGACGTCGTCGAGGATCAGGACCGGGTCGCCCGTCGTCGAGTCCCGGCGCAGCAGCTCCGCCGAGGCGAGTTTCAGGGCGAGGGCGAACGACCACGACTCACCATGGCTGGCATAGCCCTTGGCGGGCAGTGCATTGAGCGCGAAGACCAGGTCGTCCCGATGCGGTCCGACCAGGGTCATACCCCGGTCGAGCTCCTTGCGACGAAGGGCGGCCAGTGCCGTGCGAAACGAATCCCCGGTGGTCGATCCTGTCGAAACCGAGGCTGACGAAACCGAACCGGTGGGAACCGAGCCCGTCGAGGCCATCGCCTCCATCGCTGCATCCTCGTCTGCACCCAGGATGCTGAGCGATGGAACCAGCATCGGCCCATGGTCTTCCCCCGCGACCGCCCGGTACGCAGCACCCAGGGGTGGCCCGAGCAGGCGAACGAGTTCGGCCCGCTCGTCGATGATTTCGGAGCCGAGAGCAACGAGGCGATCGTCCCAGATCTCGAGTGTTCCAAGCTGGGTGGTGCGCACCCCCGAGGCCCGCGCCGACTTCAGCAGCGTATTCCGCTGGCGCAGCACCCGGTCGTAGTCGGCCAGAACCCCGCTAAGCCGGGGGGTGCGCAGCACGAGCAATTGGTCGAGGAATCGCCGGCGCCCGGACGGGTCACCCCGAACCAGTGCCAGGTCTTCAGGGGCGAAGAGCACGCTGGAGAAAAAACGTGGGAGTTCTCGAGTCTTGATCACCGACCGGTTGACTTGGGCCCGGTTCAAGCCCGAGCGGTTGATCTGCACCTCGGTCAGGATCTCGCGGCCGTTGAACTCGAGCTTGGCCCGGATGATGCCGGCGTCGCGACCGGCCCTGATCATGGCGGACGTGTTGGAGACCCGGTGCGAACTGAGGGTACTGAGGAATCCCAAGGCCTCGACGAGATTCGTCTTTCCCTGCCCATTCCGGCCCACGATCAGATTGGGTCCCGGCGCGAACGGCACCTCGACCTGCGCATAGTTGCGAAAGTCGGTCAGCGAAAGGTGTTGGACCCGCACTCGGGTCAGTCGGTTGTTCTGACGGCGTGGCCGCCGAACTGATTGCGCAGGGCCGCGACCGCCTTCATCGCGGGGGAGTCGTCCTGCCGGGACACGAACCGCGCGAAGATGGCCGCGCTGATCGTCGGTACGGGTACCGCGTTATTGATGGCCTCTTCGATGGCCCAGCGGCCCTCACCGGAATCCTCGACGAAACCCTCGATGTTTTGAAGTTCCGGGTCGTCGTCCAGGGCTCGCACGAGAAGTTCAAGCAGCCAGGACCGCACCACGGTGCCGCGCTGCCAGGCCTTGAACACGCCGGGAACGTCGGTGATCAGGTCACTGCGCTTCTCCAGCAGTTCATAGCCCTCGGCGTATGACTGCATGAGGGCATATTCGATTCCGTTGTGCACCATCTTCGCGTAATGCCCGGCGCCGACCGCTCCGGCATGCACGAAACTCTCGTCGCGTGGGCCCTCGGGACGCAGAGCGTCGAAGACGGGCATGGCGCGCTCGACCTGCTCGGCGGCGCCACCGACCATCAGCCCGAATCCATTGGTCAGCCCCCACACGCCCCCGGAAACCCCGGCGTCGACGTAATGCACGCCCGATGCCGCCAGAAGGGCGGCATGGGCGAAGTCATCGGTGAAGCGCGAGTTTCCACCGTCGATGACAAGGTCGCCGGCGCTAAGCTCATTGGCCAATTCGGCGATCACAGCATCCGTCGCGGCACCGGCCGGGACCATTACCCAAACAAGCCGCGGAGCCGGCAGCGCGGCAATCAGCTCAGCGGTGCCGGCAACGTCCGAAATCTCGGGGTTCCGGTCGAAACCAGTGACCTCGACGCCATTGGCCCGCAGACGGTCGCGCATGTTCGCGCCCATTTTCCCCAGGCCGATGATGCCGATGTGCATGGCTGTTCCTTCCGAGATTGGTCTAGCGCAACAGCAGGTTGGGCTGGAGCAGGTACTTGTAGCTGTCGGCGCCCGGCTGATCCCGAGAGGTCTGGCTGGTGATCAGAACCGGGCCCGGCTTGTTGGGATTCTCGGTCTTCGTGAAAGAGATTCGCACAAATTCCGAGTGCACCGCGCCCAGGCCGTCCAGCAAAAACTGAGGTTTCAACGAAACGATCGTGTCTGTACCGGACAGGATCGCGTCGATCGTCTCCGATGCCTGGGCCTGCTCCGATCCGACCGCCTCGAGGGTGAGACCGTCGGCGGTGAAGGTGAACCTCAGGGCTGCTTCGCGCTCGAGGACGAGCTGCACTCGACGGGTCGCCTCGATCAGGTCCGCCGTGTTCATGACCGCGTAGTTGTCCACGTTATCGGGGAACAGGCGCCGCACGGGTGGATAGTTTCCCTTGATCAGAAGGGAGGTGACGGTTTTCTTATCGGCGGTGAAGGCGATGAGCTCGCGGTCGTCGGTGTGAGTGATCGCGATAGAAATCGTGCCGCTGTGACCGAACGTCTTGCCGACCTCCTGCAGAGTGCGGGCCGGAACCAGGGCCGTGATGGTGTCGGTGGTCGTGGTGCTGCCTTTATCCCAATCGATCTCGCGCACGGCAACACGGTACCGGTCCGTGGCCACGAGGCTGAGGCTGTTTTCCGTGACTTGCAGCTGTACGCCGGTGATCACGGGGGTGACATCGTCACGGGAGGCAGCCACGGCCACCTGGGCGACAGCGGCCGAGAACTCTTCAGCGGGCACGAGACCGGACTGCGCGCTGACCTGCGGGATGCTCGGGTATTCCTCAACCGGCATGGAGAGCAACGTGAAACTCGCACTGCCACAACTGACCGTGATCCGGGATTCGTTGGTCGAGAACCGCACCGGTGCGTTGGGCATCCGACTGGCGATGTCGGCGAGGAGTCGTCCCGAGACGAGAACTTTGCCGACTTCTTCGACGTCGGCGGCGATCTCGGTTTGCGCGGAGACCTCGTAGTCGAACGAGGAGAGGATCAGCCCGGTTGCCGTCGCCTCAATCAGCACACCGCTCAAAATCGGCAGCGTCGTCCGCTGGGGAAGGAGCTTGACAGCGAAAGAGACGGCTTCACTGAAGACGTCCCGGTTGGCCTGAAATCTCACGAAGTCACTCCTGTTCGGTTAGAGACCTGGATACGGCCTCAATGGTAGCCGTGTTTCACGGAGCAAATTTTTGCAACCGTCGAGCACTCAAGGTTGTCGGATGGAGAGAAAGAGAAGTTAATTGTTAATCTTCTTAACCGGTGTGGAAACTGTGGATAACTTGTGGGATGCCGCCACGCGACTGGGAACTACAAACTTGTAACTTGTTGGCAGCCTGTGAGTGCCCAGCACACTTCGGTGTCGTGCCGGTTTGGCAAGGAGGGGAGTTTGCACAACCACGTGCCGAGTTTCTACAGGTTGTGCCCAGTTGTGTAAACAATTTCCACAGGGTTATCCACAGGTGTGAAAACTGAAGAAATACCGCTATTTGTAACGGTGGTTCTGCTTGATGCGGTTCGTGAGCTCGGTCACCTGGTTGTAGATCGACCGGCGTTCCTTCATCAGCTCGCTGATCTTTTTATTCGCGTACATCACCGTGGTGTGGTCGCGGTTACCGAACAATTGGCCGATCTTGGGCAAGGAGAGGTTGGTCAGCTCACGGCACAGGTACATCGCGATCTGGCGCGCCGTGGCGATCGCCTGCGACCGGGATGACCCGTAGAGGTCATCCACGGAGAGCTTGAAGTAGTCGGCGGTGTTGGTGATGATATCGACCGGCGCGATCACATTGTCCTCATCGAGGGTGATCAGGTCCTTCAACACCGTCTGGACCAGGTCCATGTCGACCGGGGTGCGGTTGAGGCTCGCGAAGGCCGTCACCCGGATTAGGGTTCCCTCGAGTTCACGGATGTTCGAGGAGACCTTCGAGGCCATAAACTCGAGAATATCGTGCGGGACCTGTAGTTTCTCGCTCTGCGCCTTCTTGCGTAGGATCGCAATTCGCGTTTCCAGGTCGGGTGCCTGGACATCCGTGATCAGGCCCCACTCGAAGCGTGACCGCATTCGGTCCTCAAAACCGGTGAGGTGCTTGGGCGGGAGGTCGCTCGTGATGACCACCTGCTTGTTGTGATCGTGCAGGGTGTTGAAAGTGTGGAAGAAAGCTTCTTGCGTTTCCGCCTTGCCCTGCAGAAATTGGATGTCGTCGATCATCAGGATGTCGATGTTGCGGTAACGCGACTGGAATGCGGAACCACGGTTGTTGGCGATCGAGTTGATGAAGTCGTTGGTGAATTCCTCTGAGCTGACATAACGCACCCGGATGCCGGGGTACAGGCTCATCGCGTAGTGGCCGATGGCGTGCAGGAGGTGGGTTTTGCCGAGGCCGGACGACCCATAGACGAAGAGAGGGTTGTAGGCCTTCGCCGGCGCCTCCGCTACCGCGACCGCCGCGGCGTGTGCGAAGCGGTTGGACTGGCCGATCACGAAGTTGTCGAAGCTGTACTTCGAGTTCAACCGGGTGTCATGGGGCCGCTCGGGCGAGCTGCTCTCGAACACCGATTGCGGTGCGGCTGGGGTTTCCACATCGGGGGGAGAACTCGATTCGTGCACCGGCCGGATGGATTCCTTTTCCAGCTCGGGATTGACGACCACATAGAAGGTGGACACCGCGGACGCCTCATCCAGGTGGCCCATCGCCGTCAGGAGCGGCACTCGCATGCGCTGATTGAGCATGCTGGCCGTGAACTCGTTGGGGACCTCGAGGTAGAACGTGCCGGCGGCGATACCCTTGGGTTCGACCAGGTTGAGAAAGCCGTACAGCATGGGCGTGATGCTGTCGTCGGATTCCAGGCTGGTCAGGACAGACCGCCAGGTCTCCGTGATGGGCTGTTCTTCGGTGGCCATGGTTTCTCCGCTTTTCTCTCATTGTTGCCTTCTACAACGACGGAGATCGAGGATTGGGCTCGTCTCTGAACGCATAATCCAGCCAAAGCATCCACAAGGTTATCCACCGCCTGTGGGCAAATAAGCCCCAATTCACAGGGTTTGTTGAAAACCTGTGGATAACTTGTCCTCACGGTAGTCAATCACCGCCAGTCCGGCCAAATTCGTTCGCATTTCGTGCGCGTGTCGATGCTCGAAATGGGTGCGATTGTGTGTACAACCGATGATTTCGGGAGGTCGAGTTTGACCATCACCGGCCAAAGCCGTAGTTTTAATCAGTTGACCCCAGCCCTAGGGCTACCTCACTCTTTCCCGGCCGCTCAGTTTGGCCTACGGAGATTTAACACGTGGAGACAAAACAATGAGCAAGAGAACGTTCCAGCCGAACAATCGCCGTCGCGCCAAGGTGCACGGCTTCCGCCTTCGCATGAAGACCCGTGCCGGCCGCGCGATTCTGGGTGCTCGCCGTCGCAAGGGTCGCATCGAACTCTCCGCTTAAGTACTCTCGTGCTCGCGGGGGCCAATCGCATCACCGCCGGTGACGACTACAAGTCGGTCGTGCGCCGGGGTGCGCGCATCGTCGGCCCGCACCTGGTGACGTATCTGCGCCGGAATCCGGAGGAGGCTCCGGCACGGTTCGGTTTCATTGTGGCGAAAAACGTGGGTGACGCCGTGCGGCGCAATCGAGTCCGACGTCGTTTGAAGGCGGCGAGCTACGCTGTGCTGATCTCTGCGCGGCCCGGCACGGATGTCGTCATCCGCGCTCTGCCGTCAGCAGCGGATGCGTCGTGGTCGACCCTGCATGCGGAACTGTCCGTGGCGCTGGAGAAGTTTCAGCGCATTTCGGTTACATCCGTTGCCGGTAAGGCCCCGGCAGCGATCCGATCGGATCGCTGACTGATGAACAGGTTCTTGACTACGCTCATACTCCTCCCACGCAATGCGGGGGTTCTCGTACTGCGTGCGTACCGAGCCGTGATTTCCCCGCTCTACGGCGATGTTTGCCGGTACTACCCCTCCTGTTCGGCGTATGCACTCGGCACCGTTCAGGAATACGGACTCGTCGTGGGATCAGCCCGAGCCGCGCTGCGGCTGGGCCGATGCCATCCGTGGGCCGAAGGCGGGATCGATGACGTTCCCCTCAGGCGGAAGCGTCGCGTCATCGTGACGTCGTTTGGTTTTGTTATCGCAGCGAGCCACGGAAAGGGCTGACGCAAAGATGGACCTCCTAGGTACGATTCTCTGGCCGCTGAAATGGGTCGTCGAGGCTCTACTCGTCGCATTCCACTCCCTCTTCTCCGTCATGGGGATGAACTACGACGACGGCCTCACATGGGTGCTCTCAATCGTCGGTCTCGTGATTGTCGTCAGGGCCGCCCTGATTCCCATCTTCGTGCGGCAGATCAAGAGCCAGCGCAAGATGCTGGAGGTCGCGCCGCAACTCAAGAAGATTCAGGACAAGTACAAGGGCAAGAAAGACCAGTTTTCGCGCGAGGCCATGTCCCGCGAGACCATGGAGCTCTACAAGCGCACAGGCACCAACCCGCTGAGCTCCTGCCTGCCTCTGTTGCTGCAGATGCCGATCTTCTTCGCCCTGTTCTCCGTATTGAATGACGCGCAACGCAGTCAGGCTGGAGTCGGCCCACTCAACGACGATCTCGCGAAGAGCTTCGGAAACGCCACCCTCTTCGGCGACGCGCCGCTGCATGACTCGTTCGCGTCTCAGTGGACGAAAATGGTCGCTGGTCAGGACTTCAATGCCGTCGTTATGTGGATCGCGGCCATCATGGTGGTCCTGATGACCGCCTCACAGTTCATCACCCAGCTACAGATCGTCTCCAAGAACATGTCGCCGGAAACCAAGGCAAGCCCCATGTTCAAGCAGCAGCGCATCATGCTCTACCTGCTTCCCCTTGTCTTTGCCTTCTCCGGTGTTGCCTTCCCCCTCGGCGTCATGTTCTACTGGCTCACCTCGAACATCTGGACCATGATCCAGCAGTTCTTGGTCATCCGGAATATGCCCACGCCCGGCAGTGAGGCCGCCAAGGCGCGTGAAGAGCGACTGGCCCGAAAGGGTAAACTCATCGCCACGGATGGTGACGTGATTGTGGTCGAAGAACCCAAGAAGCCTCAGCGTCAGCAGCCGGTCGCAAAGAATCGTGCCAAAAAGCAATCCGGCCCTAAAAAATAAGAAGAGACCCAACGTGACTGAGAACACTGACGTGATCGCCGCACCTGGACCGGCGGACGATTCCCCCACGCTCGGCCAGCTCGAGCAGGAGGGGGACATCGCCGCGGACTACATCGAGGAATTCCTCGATATCTGCGACCTCGACGGGGACATCGACATTGACGCGCGTAATGGGCGGGCATACCTGTCCGTCAATTCCTCGGATGTCGCAAACCTGCGTTTGCTCTCCAAGCCGGAAACCGTCAATGCCTTGCAGGAATTGACGCGACTGGCCGTGCAGAACAAGACCGGAGCTTTCTCGCGGTTGATCCTGGATATCGGCGGCTCGCGCGACGCCCGGCAGGCCGAGTTAGCCTCGCTGGTGTCCCGCGCCGTGGAACGCATCCAGGCGGGTGCCGCCGAGGCATCACTGCCGCCGATGTCCTCCTACGAGCGCAAGCTCGTGCATGACCTGGTGTCGGAAGCGGGTTTCGTCTCTGAGTCCAAGGGCGAGGGCCGGGACCGTCACACGGTCATCTCCGCCGCGTAGTACATCGAAATATTGTGACTCACACTCTCGAGGCGGAGCCAGCCGTTGCCGCGGATCTCTTCGGTGGCCAGATCGACGATGCCCGCGCCTTCGTGGCCAGTCTGGCTGCGCAGGGCGAGGAACTGGGCCTGATCGGCCCGGTGGAAGTACCACGGCTATGGAGTCGACATATCCTCAATTGTGCGATCGTGGCGCCGCTGCTCCGACCCGGACTCGTCGGCGATGTCGGTTCCGGGGCCGGGTTACCCGGCTTGGTGCTGGCGATCGCCCGGCCGGACGTGACGTTCGTACTCATCGAGCCCATGGAGCGCCGGGTCGCGTGGTTGACCGGCCAAGTGGCCGCGCTCGGCCTGACCAATGCGACCGTACTCCGGGCTCGGGCGGAAGACGTTCGGCTGCCCGGGCGACTTGACCAGGTGACCGCCCGTGCGGTCAGTGCCTTCCGCACCCTGATCCCTCTCACGGCCCCCCTTCTGAATCCCGGCGGTGAGTTGGTGCTGATGAAGGGCACGGGCGCCGCGGCGGAGGTCGAAGCCGCGGCGAAGGCCATCCGTAAGTTCCGGCTCAGCAATGTCGAGGTGATCACCCTCGGCGAGGGCGTGCTGCAGGATGTGACTCGAGTCATAAGGGCTACAGTGGACTAGTCCCTGGTGTCTGCTCTTATCAGTGCTGAGGTACAACCGGAGTCCCTGTGGGGGTGGCTCATCAATCGTCGATCGCGAAGGTTTCACGTGAAACAACCTGGTGAAGACCAGCAATCAAGCAAGGCGGCCGCGGTGTTTGACGATACGACCCCGCTTGCGCGTGAGATTTCTGACCTGACGCGGCGCCGACAGCGGATTGCCTCCGAGACGCTGCCGAGGCCGGAGAAGACGCGCGTCATCACCATCTCGAACCAGAAGGGTGGCGTCGGCAAGACCACGACCGCGGTCAACTTGTCGGCCGCTCTGGCCCGTCAGGGCGCGCGCGTTCTGGTGATCGACTTGGACCCCCAGGGCAACGCGTCTACAGCCTTGGGCGTCGAACATCGCGCGGAAACACCCAGCGTCTACGATGTCATCGTCAACGACGAGGAAATGGCTGCGGTCGTTCAGACCAGCCCGGAGTTCGGCTCGCTGTTCTGTGTGCCGGCCACCATCCACCTCGCGGGTGCAGAAATAGAGCTCGTCTCCCTGGTCGCCCGTGAGCAGCGTCTCAACCGTGCCCTCGAATCGCACCTGAAAACGATGGATGACCCCTACGATTACGTTTTCATCGACTGCCCCCCATCTCTGGGACTCTTGACGATCAACGCGTTTGTCGCGGCCCGCGAGGTGCTGATTCCGATTCAGTGTGAGTACTACGCGCTCGAAGGTCTCAGCCAGCTGCTTAAGAATATCGAATTGATCGAGAAGCACTTGAACCCGGATCTCGGGGTGTCCACGATTCTGCTCACGATGTACGACAGCCGCACCAACCTGGCGAACCACGTGGCCCAGGATGTGCGTGAACACTTCCCCAAGCAGGTTCTGAACACCCTTATACCGCGTTCCGTGCGTGTCTCTGAGGCGCCGAGCTACGGTCAGAGCGTTATCAGTTACGACCTCAACTCTGCCGGATCACTCTCATACCTCGAAGCAGCAGCAGAGATCGCCCATCGGGGCGCCCCCAAGACAGGAGTCGCGCTCTAATGGCTAAAAGGACTGGGCTTGGCCGGGGGATCGGTGCACTCATCCCCATTCAGGACGACCCGACTCAGGCGCGTCCAGTCGATGTGTTCTTCCCCTACGCCAATGCGGTGCGCTCGGACGAGACCGAGGGACTTCTCCCGGTTCCGGGTGCGCGGCTCGCGCACCTCAATCCCAGCGACATCGTGCCGAACCACGTCCAGCCGCGGAGCACCTTCGATGAGTCCGACCTGGCCGAGCTGGTACACAGCATCCAGGAAGTCGGCGTGCTGCAGCCCATCGTGGTTCGTTCCATCGTGGAGCAGCCCGGCAAATACGAACTAGTGATGGGGGAGCGTCGGCTTCGTGCCACGAAGGTGGCCGGACTGACCACCATTCCGGCGATCATCCGTGAAACGGCGGATGCCGACATGTTGCGTGACGCGCTGCTGGAGAACCTGCATCGCGCACAGCTGAACCCGCTCGAGGAGGCGTCCGCCTACCAGCAGTTGCTGGCCGATTTCGGCATCACCCAGGAGGAGCTCGCACAGAAGATCGGTCGGTCGCGGCCGCAGATCACCAACACCATCCGTTTGCTGAAGCTCCCCGAGGCCGTGCAGATGCGCGTTGCCGCCGGTGTTCTGTCCGCCGGGCACGCGCGCGCGATCCTCTCCGTCGGGGATCCGGCGGGCATGGTCAAGCTGGCCGATAAAATCGTCAACGAGGATCTCTCCGTGCGGGCAGCAGAGGCCGCGGCCGCGATGCAGCCACGTGTCGATTCCGCCAAGCCAACGGGCGGACGTCGTCAGGGACACCTCGACGAGATCGCGGAACGCCTCGGTGACCGACTCGACACCCGCGTAAAGATCCATTTAGGCGCAAGAAAAGGCCAGATCATGGTCGATTTTGCCACGATCGGTGATCTCAATCGCATTCTCGACGTCCTCGGTGAACCCGGTTTCGGAGCCAGCTAGCCTCACCCGAGTGTCGAGCGCCCCGCTGATCGACCGCTCGGTGGTCGACCGGCCGGTGACCGATCACCCCGTGGTCGAGTGGGTCGACACCCGCCCACCCCATTAGTGTTTCACGTGAAACATGAGCATCGGCCCTCACCCGTGCGTCGAACCGGGCCGCGGTGTTCGAGCCTGTCCAGACTTCTGTCCCCTCACCTTTTCCGGTGGTGGAGCCTGTCGAGACCCGAGACCCGAGACCCGCGACCCGACATCTTGGTCGCACGTCCATCCAGATACGCTGGTCCTCCCGCGCATGCGGGCCTGCGATTCGTCAAACCGACCTCCGGTCATCGCCAGCTGAGTCTCCGGGGCGATCAAATCAGCCATGAACTGCACATTAGACGTCATCAGGAAGCAACCTAAGCGCTCAGGTGGCAGAACAGAAATCCGCGTTACGGCCCTTATGAGGCCTAAATTCTGCGTTTCAGAGATCGTGCACTCAAGAAGCGCACTGACCAGCCCACCCTGGATTCACTGCTTGAGTCACGGCGCTCATTTCGAGTGAGCAGCCGGCATCCGCGGTCAGATTCTTGCCTGCAGAGAATGGAGCGATTCAGTGTGCACGGGTTGCGACAGGCTCGACGACCGTCGCCCCCCGTCCCGTTCCGGTGGTCAAGCGTGGCGGGACTGGTTCTCGTCGATCCGCTTCGGTGGTCGGGTTCGTCACGTGCCGGGCTCCTCGGGTCCTTCCGCGTGACCGAGCATGACGCGGGTCAACCTGGTAAATCATGAGTGTTGCGCGGGTGAGGTCAATCACTGGAGCCACCCTCGGCCCCCGTCAACTGATGACTTGTTCCCCACGGCTCGTGGGTTTGGTCCTGCCGTTTGTGCAACACGACGGGGAGTCGCCTGCCCCGTGCGCTGCGCAAACCCAGCAGGACCTGAGTGAGGCAGTATCGGCATCCCCTCGTCCCTGATCGACATTGCCGAAATACAACCGCGTCGAGCGCAAGAACCCCGACAGGCAGACCCGAAGACACGACGTCCAGATCGGGCGGGTCGCCATGCGAACGGGTTCCAGGGCACTGCGTGGGCGAAGAATATCGTTTCCCCGTCCCGACATGGTCATGTTTCACGTGAAACACATGCCGGGTTCGGATCTGGTCTCTAAAAGTTCGACACTGGAGCAGTTCCGCAGCGTCAACACCTCCGCGCACCTGCGCCGGTTCCCATTCCGGTCTTGACAGGATCGACCGCCGAAATGAGTGTGTTCGTGAGATCGGGGATCGTCAGCGGATGCAGCCGCCCACGGCATGGCATCTGTCACAGTCGCGAGTTCGATCCGCTACCTAGGCCGATATGGTCGCGATGTTGCCTGTCTGGATTGCGCCTAATCCCGGGCACACGGTGCGGCGGAACGGTGAGAATGTCCTGCCTTGCGCGCGGAGTGCCGACTCCCTGGAGGCACGGCGGTTCGTCTGCGGTCTGGTCTCATTCCGTTAGCTTGCGTCACATCCGTCGAATCCGCGAAGGCGCCACACTGCCAAAGGGGAGGGGTAGGGGAGAGGGCCAGTCAGTCCGAGCTTGCTCACCCGTGGTTGTTCTCGGGCCTGCTCGTACGTGGAGACTCGGTGGTTTAGCGTCTACTGCGGTCAGCGAGTGGATGTGTCGTGAGCGTTTCACGTGAAACGTTGGATCCCGCGGATGACGGTCGGTGAGCGGACGGTGGCAAGTGTGGCCGGGGCTGTCCCTCGCGAGAGCATCGTCGATCAAGTAGTGTTCATCGACGCAGAGGAGCGACACCGAGCGTCGGGTGCGTGTGTACTCGTCACCATCTCCGACGGTGTAATGAAAGAGTCTGCGACCTAACTTCCAGGTGCAGCCAACGACGTCGGTGCCGTCCGGGCATTCGGGCAGGTACGGGGGGCAAGGCGCCCATGCCGGCAGGGCGGGCGGTGTGGGCGCGGGGTGGGTGCTCGATAGCCTTCACCAGCGTGAGGGGGGGCTGGTCGGCGTGGTCTCGATGAGTTCGTCCACCGACGGGCTCGAGTGGCGACAGAACCATGTTTCACGTGAAACACGGCCCACGGCGCGGACTACGAGCCGGCGATGGCGGCTCGGGCGAGGGCGTCGTAGACGGCGCCGAGAGACTGACCGGAAGCCTCGATGCACTGGGGCACCAGGGATGTCTCGGTCAGACCCGGAAGCACGTTCGCTTCCAGGAACCAGGGAACGCCATCCGAGTCCACGATCAGGTCGATGCGGGAGATGTGGCGCAGGCCGAGCAGTTCATGGATGGCGACCGCGGTTTGTGCCACCAGTTCCGCAATCTCCGCGTGGATCCGGGCCGGTGTGTAGAACAGCGTCTCTCCCGCGTTGTAGCGGGCCTCGAAGCTGTAGACGCCGTCAATGGGCACGATCTCCACGGCGGGCAGTGCAATGGGGCCGTCTCCGATGTCGATGACCGTGACCGCGAGTTCGGTACCCTCGACCTTCTCCTCCACCAGGGCGACCGTGGCGTAGGTGTAGGCGTCGACCATGGCACGTGGCAGTCCGGCGGGGGAGTCGATGATGTTGACCCCCTGGGCCGAGCCACCCTCGGCCGGTTTCACCACGAGCGGCGTGGGCATGGCCGTCAGGAGGTGCTCGAGGACGCTGGCGGCACCGAGATCGCGGAACGTTTCGGTGGACAGAGCGATTGCGTCGGGGGTGGCGTAGCCGGCCCGGCGCACGAGCTCCTTGGCGATCGGCTTCGACCAGGCCAGACGGGCCGGTCCAGCTAGCGAGCCCACGTGGGGTATCCCGGTGGTCTCCAGCAGGGCCAGGAGTGCACCGTCCTCACCGGTGGCGCCGTGCACGACCGGCCAGATCACATCGGGTTTCCGGATGGTCAGATCGGCGAGCAGGCCGGCCTGCGGGTCCAGAACGGTGACGGTATGGCCCAAGCTCGTCAGTGCATCCGCGACCCGGCGACCCGAGCGCAGTGAGATGTCCCGCTCGTGCGAGATCCCGCCCGCGAGAACAACGATGTCAAGTGCCAAAAAATCGCTCATGGTCAGGGTTTTTCCTTGCTTTGGCTGGTGTGGATACCGACGGAGACGAACTACGAAATGTCGGGGGGTGGGGAGTTGAAGCGGCCTTCTGCGCGCAACGGGTTCAGGGAACCGGTGCCGGCGAAGGTCTCGAGCAGGTCGAGCTCATCACGGAGGACGGATGCGAGGCGACGGATTCCGACCCGGATGTGATCCGGCGTCGGGTAGCAGAACGAGAGGCGCATGTTGCGCCGCCCGTCGCCGTCGGCGAAGAAGGCGGTGCCGGGCGTGTACGCCACGAGTTCCTTGACCGCCCGCGGCAGCATGGCCTTGGAGTCCAGTCCCTCTGGAAGAGTGACCCAGACGTAGAACCCTCCGTTCGGATTGGTCCAGGTGAGGCCGGGCAGGTACTCTTCCAGGGCGTCCAGCAGTGCGTTCTTTCGCTCGTGGTAGACCCCGCGGAAGGTGTTGATCTGGCCCTTCCAATCGGACGTCGCCAGGTACTCGGAAATCACCAGCTGGCTGAACGAGCTGGGGGAGAGCACCGCGGCCTCGTTGGCAAGCACCAGTTTCTCCCGGATGGCGTGCGGGGCCAGCGCCCAACCGACCCGGAAGCCCGGGGCGAGGGTCTTGGAAAACGTGCCTAGGTAGACGACTCCGTCCTCTTCGAGCGAGCGCATCGCATCCGGTGCCGGCTGGTCGAAGTAGAGCAGTCCGTAGGGGTTATCTTCCAACACCAGGATGTCGTTCGCCCGGGCGATCTCGAGGATCTCGAGGCGACGGGCCCAGCTCAGGGTCACTCCGGCCGGGTTGTGGAAGTTCGGGATCGTATACAGGAACTTGATGGTCTTGCCGGCGGCCTTGAGGCGCTGGATGTGCTGGCGGAGCGCTTCAGGGATCAGGCCGTGCTCGTCCATGGGCACGTGTTCTACCTCGGCCTGATACGACTTGAAGATGACCATGGCCGTGACGTAGCTGGGGCCCTCCGAGAGCACCACGTCGCCCGGGTCGAGAAAAAGTTTACTGACCAATTCGAGGGCATGTTGCGACCCCGTTGTCACGACGACATCGTCGGCGTGCGCACGGATGCCTTCAAGCCCCATCACCTCGAGTATCTGCTCCCTCAGAACGGGAACGCCCTGACCAGAGCCGTATTGGAGAGCGACGGGGCCCTGCTGGCGCATGACCCGGTCCATGGCGTTGATAACCAGGTCGGGCGGTAGGGCAGCCACGTAGGGCATGCCGCCGGCCAGTGAGACGACTTCGGGGCGGGAGGCCACCGCGAAGAGAGCCCTGACCTCGGAGGCGCGCAACCCCGCGGCTCGCTCGGCGTAGTGGTGGTACCACGGGTCGAGGTTGTTGCCGGTCTGGGGGGAGCGCTTCGCTGTCACGTCACTTCCGATCTGGTGAGGTTTCAATCGTATGCGGTCGGTACCATCCGGCCCGAATCCCGAAAAACCCGCCCGGCGTGAGCCGGACGGGTCAGGGCCTCGGTAGAAACAGGGACGGTTAGGCCAGGTAGGCGGCCAAATCTTTCTCAAGGGCGACCTTCGGCTTGGCGCCGATGACGGTCTTGACGACCTCGCCCTTCTGGAACACCTTCATCGCCGGGATGGAGGTGATCTGGTACTTGGCGGCCAGCGCCGGGAAGTCGTCGACGTTCAGCTTGACGATGTCGAGCTTGTCAGCGTTCTCGCTGGCAATCTGGTCGAGGATCGGGCTGACGGCGCGACACGGGCCACACCATTCCGCCCAGAAGTCCACCAGAACGGTTTTTTCGTTGTTGATGACTTCCTGGTCGAAGGTGACGTCGGTGACGGCGCGTGCAGACATGTGGTTACTCCTTGATTGCGGGTTATGTGACTTCGGTGAGGGATTACGCGAGTGCGGGTTCGCCGGCGCTGGCCAGCAGGTTCTCGGGAAGCGAGGCCAGGTAGTGCTCCGCGTCGAGTGCGGCGACGGTTCCGGATGCCGCTGCGGTCACCGCCTGGCGATAGGTCGGGTCGATCACGTCCCCGGCGGCGAAAACACCGGTCTGGCTGGTTTTCGAGCTGCGACCGGCGACGGCGATGGTGCCCTCCGGGGTCAAATCGAGCTTGGTGTGCACGAGGTGCGTGCGCGGGTCGTTGCCGATGGCCACGAAGATTCCGCCGAGGGGGAGCAAGGTTTCATCACCCGAGACGGTGTTGCGCAGGACCAAGCCGTCGACGGCATCCGTGCCGGTGATGCCGACGACCTGGGAATTCCAGAGGAATTCAATCTTGGGGTTGGCGAACGCACGCTCCTGCATGATTTTGGAGGCCCGCAGGGTGTCCTTGCGGTGCACGACGTAGACCTTGCTGGCGAAGCGGGTGAGGAAGGTGGCCTCTTCCATCGCGGAGTCGCCGCCTCCGATCACGGCGATCGTCTTCTCCTTGAAGAAGAAGCCGTCGCAGGTGGCGCACCAGGACACGCCGCGGCCGGACAGGCGCTCTTCGTCGTCCAGGCCCAGCTTGCGGTAGGCAGAACCCGTGGCAAAAATCACGGAGAGAGCTTCGTGCTTCTCGCCGCTGCCCAGCGTGATGGTTTTGGTGTCGCCGGAAAGCTCGAGCTCGGTGACGTCGTCATAGACGACCTCGGTGCCGAACCGCTCGGCCTGCTCCTGCATCTTGGACATCAGTTCCGGTCCCTGGATGCCGTCGGGGAAGCCCGGGTAGTTCTCCACCTCGGTTGTGTTCATCAGTTCGCCGCCGGCCTCGACCGAACTGGCGATCAGAAGCGGCTTCAGGTTCGCCCGGGCGGCATAGATCGCGGCCGTGAAACCGGCCGGTCCGGAGCCTATGATGATGATCTGACGCACGCGTAGACTCCTTCAGATTGTGGGGGCAGCGATCTCGATTGCCTCGCTTCCGGATACAACACATCCTAATCGGATGCTATTCCACGCCGGCTGGGGACCGGTCAACGACGACGGATGCGGTCGATCACCGGGTCGATGAAGCCGCGCAGCTCAGCGGTGCGCATGAGCAGCAGCAGGCCGAAGTAGACGCCTGACATGGCGAGGCCGATGACGATCATAGTGAGAACGGCCTGGAGCTTCCCGGACAGGGCGAATCCAGCCTCCTGGGTGCCACCAAGCACGAGCAGGAGGAGAACGCCGGCCGTGATCGCGGGCACGGCGGCGACTAAGTACTTCACGAGGCTGCGCAGGATGCGCCGCCCGTCGATGCCGCCGAGGCGCCCACGGAGCAGCCCTGCCGCCAGCAGGGCCTGCGCAATGCCGGACACGGTGACCGTGAGCGCGACGCCCGCGGCGATCCAGGCGCTGGGCAGAAGCGAGCAGGCAAGGACGCCGATGATGACCAGCGTCACCTGGAACAGGGTGAAGTAGAACGGCGTACGGGTGTCGCCGAGCGCGTAGAAGGTGCGTTGTACGACGAACAGGACGCAGAACGCAACGAGGCCGAGCACGTAGGCGACGATGACGTTGCCGATGCTCTGTACCTGTTCGTAGGGGGCGACGAAGACCCGGGCGAACGGGTAGGCGCAGACCGCGATGACGGCGGAGGCGAGCACGATGATCAGGGTGGTGCCGCGGATGGCGGAGGAGGCATCCGTTCTGACCAGGGCCAGCTTGCCCACCGAGGCGTGCTCGCTCATCCGGGTGAAGTAGGCGGTGGTGACTGAGACGGTGATCACCGAATGCGGGAGCATGAAGATGAGCCAGGCCGTGTTGAGTGCGGCGACCGAGGCGTCGGAGTCGCCGGCTAGGGTGACCACCCGGGTTTCGACGACGCCGGCCAGGGTGGTCAGCAGGAGCATCCCGAAGGTCCAGCTCGCCATCCGGCCGGCCACGCCGAGCCCGACGCCGCGGAAGCGGAAGTCGGGGCGGAAGCGCAGACCGATGCGGTGCCAGAAATAGAACAGCACGACGGCCTGCAGCACGACGCCGAGCGTGGCGCTCCCGGCGAGGACGGCGATCATCGCGGGCGTGAACTCGGTGGCCAGCCGGGTCCCGTTCGGGTCGGCTCCGTAGAACGCCGAGAAGGTGAGTAGGCCCGCGATGGCCACGACGTTGTTGACCACGGGAACCCAGGTGAACGGGCCGAAGGACTTGCGGGCGTTCAGAACCTCTCCGAGGACCGTATACAGGCCGTAGAAAAAGATTTGTGGCAGGCACCAGAAGGCGAACGCCGTGGCGAGGGCCAGCGATTCCGGCTTCATGTTGGACCCGTAGAGCAGGGTCAACAGCGGAGCAAGCGCGGTGGCTGCGATGGTGGTCGCGGCGAGGATGACCAGGGCCAGCGTGAGGAGTTTGTTGATGTACGCCGTGCCACCGTCGGCGTGCAGGCTGGCGCGCACGATCTGCGGCACCAGGACGGCCGTCAGCACCCCACCGGCCACGATGACGTAGACCGTGTTCGGAAGCTGATTCGCCACGGCGAACGCGTTGGTGCTCTGACCGACCTGGCCGATCACCCCCGCCAGCACAATCAGCTTCACGAAGCCGAGGATGCGAGAAACAATGGTTCCGGAGGCGAGGAATGCGCTCGCCCGGCCGATGCTGTCGGTCTTAGGCACGGGGCTCCGTCGGGGCATCGGCCGCGCTGGTGGGGGTCAGCGGGCCGGGCGCAGCGCCGGCGGCCCCGGATTCGGGATCTTCTTCTGGGGGTGCTTCGGCTTCAGGGACTGTGGCCGGTTCTGCCTCTGGCTCGGGGGCGTCCGCAGTCTCAGTTTCGGCACGTTCCCGTCGGCGTCGCAGAATGTTGCGCCACACCCCGAACCCGAAGAACAGCACCACGAACGCGGCGAACAGGAGGGATCCGAGGCCTTCCCAGTCTGCGCGCACGTTGATCGGGATGAGGGCGGGCTGCGAGATGACCGTTCCCGCCGGAGTGAGCAGGGTCACGCGCAGGGTGACGGCGCCGTTTCCCACTGCGGCCGTCACCGGGATGGTCACGGTGCGGGCGGATTGGGCTTCGATGGTGGACTCCACCGCCTCGCCGACCAGGAGGCGCCCGTTGGAGGGAACGACCTGCACCATCACCGTCACGGCCTGGCTCAGGGCGTTGTCCAGGGTCACCGGAATGTCGACCTGGCTGCCGACCACGTTGATGGGGCCCTTGGTCGCGACCGTGATGGAGCCCACAAGCGCCGAGGAGTTCGCGAGGCTGGTGCCGACGGCATCCGCCCAACTGGCCTCCTGGGATGCCCAGGAATTGGATAGCAGAGCCATCAGGTCCAGGCGCTGCGTGCCTGTGACGATCGCCGGGTCGGACAGTACGGAGGAAAAGTCGGTGATTGTCTTCTCGGCCTCGAAGAGCTCGGCGGCCAGGGCCACGCGATCCTCCGGCTCGGCCTGGCTGTCAAACTCGACCTCTTCGGCTGGAACGGATGCCCGCACCTCCGGCAGGGTGGACGGCGCGTACCACCGCAACCCGGCCAGCGCGTCGATGGTCTCGGTGAGTCGGTCTGCGTTGGGCGGCCACCCGCGGTCGAAAGTGGCCAGGAGGGTGCGCGCGGTTCCGGGGCGCTCGGCCGAGACGACCGCCAGCTGCGAGCTGACCTGGGACATGGCTTCGCGCCACGCGTCATCCGTTGTCGCGGCCGCGGCGGTGCGCAGGGCGGCGGCCAACGAATCATCGACGACCAGACCCAAACCGTGGCCGGTGCCGAGATCAAGGGATGCATTCGGGGTGAAGTCGCCGGCGGCCCCGGATGCGTTCGATCCGCCCAAAATGGTTGTGTTGAGGCCACTGGCCGCGAATACGTCCAGGTCTGCACTCGCAACGTCACCCTCGGCCGGCCAGCCGATGTCAGTGGCGCTATATTCCCAAGCAAGCAACTCTTCCGTGGTGGGTGGTGTGCCATCGCTGGGGGGTGCGGGCTGGTCCGTTGACGGCGCCGGTGTCTCGGTGCCAGGCGGGAGGGCAAGGTCGGAGTTCGGCGTCGCGGACTGGTCCGTCGCGGCGAACAAGGCAGGGTCGATCGCCTGGACGAACGTGGTGGGCGTCAGCAGCGGCCCGGCGCCGGCTTGAGCCTGCAGGGCAAGGTCGGCATCGGCATAGCTGAGCGGGAATATATCGTTCGGAGCCTCGTCCAGCCGGTTCAGCCACGCGATTGCGCTGGGCGGTGCCGCCGAACCGAGGATTCGGATGGAAACAATGATCAGCGGGTCGATGGCAATGGTGACCGGGCGGCCGACGACGCCGTCGAGCTGGCGGCTCAGAACACCGGTCGGCGCCGTAAACGTTTCCAGTGCCTTTGACGTAATCAGGCCCGTCGACTGCGCGGGGGCGGTGATCGGCATGATCACCGACATGTTGACGGGGGTGACCTCTTCGTCGGAATACCAGACGAAGGTGCCTCTGCCCTCTGCCCGCACCCTGTCGTCTGTACTCAGGGTGGCGGCAATGCCGCGGGCACCCCACGCGTTGCCGCTGGTGAGGCCCACGGAGCCGGCCGGCACGGTCAAGGTGAAGATCTCGGTGCTGTCCGGCTGAATGGACGCCATCGTGGGCTCGCTCAGCATGAGATCGCCGGGTTTGCTGTTCTTCTCCGGATCCAGCCAGCTGTTGAGGGCGTTGCGGTTGATCAGTGCCCGTTCCGCGAGGAAGAGGTTGATGGTGCCCGGTGAGATGGTGTCAAGGGTCGCGTTCTCGACGGTGACAGTGACCGTGAGGTCCTGGCCAGCCTGGAGGGGCGCCAGTGTCGCGGGCGACACGCGCAGGTTCACCGCATTGGCCGTTACGGCGGCGATGGTCTTCGCTGTCGGGGCCGCTGGGGCAGATGCAGATGTGATTTCAGACGCGGTTGCGGATGCGGGCAGACCGGCGGAGGCGACCGGCAGAACCCCGGCCAGTAGGCCGATCAGAACGGCGCCGATCGGCCTCTTCGTGCGTGACCAGAGGCCGCGCATCGCTCCGGGGAGCGCGGGCCGACGCTTGAGAACAGACTCGGCCACCATGTAGGGGATTCTACGGCTTCGACGCGGGGGTAACGCCGCACCGGGGCAGCCGGCGTAGCTCCAGCAACTAACATGGGGTCATGCAAAGCGTTGCGACAGCCCTCAAGCGGCTGGGCGACCTGGCTGCCACCCCGACCGTTTCCCGATTGGCGACCGCGTTCCAGACGGCTGGACACGAACTGGCCCTCGTCGGCGGACCGGTCCGCGACGCCTTCCTCGACCGGCCGTTCAACGACCTCGATTTCACGACGGATGCCACGCCGGACCAAATCCTGCACCTCGTGAAGCCAATCTCGGATGCCCACTGGGATATCGGCCGCGCCTTCGGAACAATCGGCGCCCAAATCGCCGGCGAAAAGGTGGAGATCACGACTTACCGGTCGGAGAGCTACGACGGCCAGACGCGCAAGCCCGAGGTGGTTTTCGGCCACCGCCTGGAGGATGACCTGCTACGCCGCGATTTCACGGTGAACGCACTGGCTCTGCGCCTTCCGGGGCTGACTCTGGTCGACCCCGCGAACGGCATCGACGACCTCCTGGCCGGCGTTCTGCGCACGCCGATTTCCCCGGAGATCTCGTTCGGCGACGACCCGCTGCGCATGATGCGGGCGGCCCGGTTCGCCGCCCAGCTCGGATTCGCCCTCCACGCCGACACCGCGGAAGCGATGGAAGCGATGGCGGACCGCATTCGTAATATCTCGGCCGAACGCATCGGCGACGAGCTCTCGAAGCTGCTGTGTGCGGACAACCCGCATGCCGGGCTTGAGCTGCTGGTGGACTCCGGGCTATGCAGCCGGGTGCTGCCGGAGATCCCCGCCCTGCGCCTCGAAGTCGACGAGCACCACCACCACAAGGATGTCTACCAGCACACCCTGACGGTGCTGGACCAGGCCATCGGCTACGAGAAGTCCCGCGGCAGCTTCGACGGCCCCGACCTGATCGTGCGCCTGGCGGCGCTGCTGCACGACATCGGCAAGCCCGCGACTCGCAAGCTCGAGCCGGGCGGCGTGGTCAGTTTCCACCACCACGACCTGGTCGGCGCGAAGCTGGCGAAGAAGCGGCTACGAGCCCTCCGTTTCGACAACGACACGACCGCCGCCGTGGCACGCCTGATCGAACTGCACCTGCGTTTTTTCGGCTACACCGAGGGTGCCTGGACGGACTCCGCGGTGCGGCGCTACGTGCGGGACGCGGGGGACCAGCTCGAACGACTGCACATCTTGACTCGTGCGGACGTCACCACCCGTAACCGCCGCAAGGCGGACCGGCTCGGCTTCGCCTACGACGACCTGGAACAGCGCATCGAGGAGCTGAACGAACAGGAAGAGATGGCGGCGGTGCGCCCCGATCTCGACGGTGAGCAGATCATGGCCGTCCTCGGAGTGGGTCCGGGCCGTGACGTCGGCGAGGCCTACCGGTACCTGCTCGAGCAGCGGCTGGATGATGGGCCGCTCGGCGAAGACGAGGCCACCCGCCGCCTTATCGCCTGGTGGGCCGAGCGCGCACAGTAGGCCCTCCCGGCGCCTTCCGGGCCCGTCTATTCGCCGAGGCTCGCCGTTTGTGCCGAGAGTCGCCGCACGGGTGACGACTCTCGGCACAAACGGCGAGCGTCGAGACCCGGTGGCACTTCGCGAGCGGATGTGTCACCATCCCTCCACAGGACCTCCGCCGCCGATCTTGGCCACAGGAGCCGCCCTTGCGATCGGAGCCAGTAGGCCGCACCACCAGCATGGCGCTATGAATCTCTACTCCCCGCATGACTGGCGGCCTTTGTATCTCGGTCGTGACGTTCGGTTTCTCGGCGGCGATGGGCGTCCTGTTCAACGGCTGGTCGGATCCGGTCAAGCCGTTCGCCTACGACGTGGCGTTGCCGTTGACGCGACCGGCTGGGACACCATCAGCGATCGTGATCGGTACTTCTTGCGTATGCGCGCCGTGGAGGCCACCAGAAAGTCCCAGCCCGTCTACTCTTATGAATCGGCTGCTGTTTTGTGGGGACTGCCCATCGTCGGCAGATGGCCCGACGAGGTCCACCTCATGGCTGCCGGTAAAACCGGCGTGCATTCGAAGAACGGGGTCACCTGGCATCACGACCGATTGCCCGACGAAGACGTCGTGGAGATCGAAGGGATGCTGGTCACGGGTCTGCTGCGTACGCTGATCGATGTTGCACGAACGGCAGGATTCCTGTCGGCAGTCGCCACGCTCGATTACGGAACGAAACCTAAATTCATCCTGCCGAACGGCATGGCTGCGCTCGGGATCGACCGCGACATTCTGCTTGATCGACTCGACTCCGACGGACCAACCCGTGGGGCACGAGCCGCTCGGATCGCCATTGTCTTCTGCGACAGTCGATCCGGTTCGGTGGGCGAGTCCCTCAGCCGAGGACAGATTCACCTGTGCGGATTCCCGCCCCCCGAATTGCAGGTGTCCTTCGTGCACGAGGACGGGCAGGAAGACATCACGGACTTCCGGTGGGTTCAGAAACAGGGGAACCGCACACTTCGCCTCCTCGGCGAATTCGACGGCAAAGTCAAGTACACGCGGGACGCCTTCATGAATGGGCGTACCAGTGAAGAAGCCGTGTGGTCAGAAAAGCTTCGCGAGGACCGGCTTCGCGGGACGGGGCACGGAATGGCGCGCTGGATCTGGGCCGTAGCGCTGCGCCGGGAGAGCCTGAAACGGCTCCTGCTCGCCGCCGGGCTGCGTCCCGAACCAGGGAAATGCCCCAACAGGTGAAGCGACCGTCGCCGTTCGTGCCCAGAATCTCCGATAGAACGGCGATGGTCGGCACAGTTGGCGATACTCGCGACAGCGTTGACGGACTCGGCGGCGACGAGGGCGCCAAACGGGTGAACGCGCGGAGGCGGTGGCGGAGGGCCGCCGTTTCCGGTAGCCTTGGCAGGTTGTCTGTGCGCCGGATTCCCGGCCTCCGCTTACAACACATGCACAACCCTCCTGCTGCAGAGATTCTGCAGCCGTTTAGTCCGAAGGAGGTGGGTTAGTCATGCATCAGTACGAGTTGATGGTTATCCTCGATCCCGAGATCGATGAGCGCACCGTAGCTCCCAGCCTTGACAAGTTCCTCAACGTTGTTCGCAACGATGGTGGAACCATTGACAAGGTTGACGTTTGGGGTCGCCGCCGTCTCGCTTACGAGATCAACAAGAAGTCCGAAGGCATCTACGCCGTTGTCGACTTCACCGCCAACGCTTCTGCCACGGCCGAGCTCGACCGCCAGCTGAAGCTGTCGGAAGCCGTCATGCGCACCAAAGTGCTTCGCGCAGAAGAAGGCATTGCCCAGGTCGCCGTCGCGAGCAAGCTCGCCGCCGAGAAGGCCGCCCGCAAGGCAGCCAACCCGAAGGTAATCGCTGCGAAGGCTGAAGCCGCTGCTGCCGCCCCGACCGCCAAGGTCGCCGCGTCCGTGAAGCCCGCATCGGCAGCTGCTGCCGCCGCGGTCAAGGCTGCTCCGGCCAAGGTCGAAGCCCCGGTTGTCGACGCTCCTGCCACGGCAGAAGCTGTTGCTTCCGCGCCGGCCGCGTCCGCCGACAAGGCAAGCGACAAGTAGCCCGTGGCCGGCGAGACCGTAATTACCGTGGTGGGCAACCTGACCAGCGACCCGGAGCTGCGGTACACGCAGAACGGGCTGGCGGTTGCCAACTTCACCATCGCATCCACTCCGCGCAATTTCGATCGCGCGACCAGTGAGTGGAAAGATGGCGAGTCGCTCTTCCTGCGCGCGAGCGTTTGGCGTGAATTCGCCGAGCACGTAGCTGGTTCACTGACCAAGGGTACCCGTGTCATCGCTTCCGGGCGTCTCAAGCAGCGTTCGTATGAGACGAAGGAAGGCGAGAAGCGAACGAGCATGGAGCTCGAGATCGATGAAATCGGTCCTTCGCTGAAATACGCCACCGCTCAGCTCACTCGCGCGCAGTCATCGTCTTCTCCTCGAGGCGGTGGCTCACCTGCCGTTGCCTCGAACGACGAGCCCTGGGCTGCCAGCGCCCCCGCCGCGAACACCGGTGGAGATGTCTGGAACACTCCGGGAAACTTCAGCGACGAGACACCCTTCTAAGCCGAGCCTTACAGGCTGTTGGCTGAAAAACACTTCTTTGAGAAAGTAAGGAAATCATGGCTGGAAAGTCGAGCGGCGACCGCCGCAAGCCGCTCCGCGGTGCTAAGGGTGGCAAGAATGCCGCTCCCGCGAAGTCGATCCGGGTTGGTGTCATCGATTACAAAGATGTCCCCACCCTCCGCAAGTTCATCTCCGAGCGTGGAAAGATCCGCGCCCGTCGTATCACCGGTGTTTCCGTTCAGGAGCAGCGTCTTATCGCCCGCGCCGTCAAGAACGCTCGCGAAATGGCGCTGCTGCCCTACGCCGGTTCAGGCAGGTAGGACACCTCATGTCAAAAATCATTCTGACGCACGAGGTCTCCGGCCTCGGTGCACCCGGTGACATCGTCGAGGTCAAGAACGGGTACGCCCGCAACTACCTCTATCCGCAGGGATTTGCTGTTTCCTGGACTCGCGGTGGCGAGAAGCAGATTCAGCAGATCAAGGCCGCTCGCGTAGCCCGCGAGCACGCCACCCTCGAAGAGGCGCAGGCTCTCAAGGCTGCACTCGAGAACGCCAAGGTCAAGCTGGTCGTCAAGGCCGGCGAAGGCGGACGCCTTTTCGGCTCCGTCAAGACCACGGATGTTGCGGATGCAGTTGCCGCAGCGGGTCTCGGTGCCCTCGACAGGCGCAAAATCGAGCTCAGCCCGATCAAGATGACGGGTGAACACCAGGCAACGGTTCGTCTTCGTGACGAACTGAGTGCGACCATCACACTGCTGGTGGTAGCTGCCAAGTAAGCTCTACAGCTTTACACCCGTGTGGCGGTGGGTTCCGAAAGGAACCCACCGCCACACCTGTTTAAGCGATGTCACACACCCAATCGGGGGTGATTTTAGTCCCAGAACATGAGGCGCTGTACACAGGTTTTCCCACACCTCGACAAGATTCAATACGTACTTTAGATAGGTTTTCTACACCACATTGTGAATAGAATTAATACCTGATCAAGCTGCATTTATGCGATAAAGAACTTAAGTTGTCCACAGTTGATTCCACAGCTTGTGCACAAGACACGCGGCGTTTCGCCCAGATTCTCCACAGGCTTATCCACAGGGCGGTTTGTTCTCTGCCGAGCCGGGTCCGTATGGTGGGCACGCGGCCGCAATCGAGGTGTGCACAGTGCCCGGCAGCGATGTCGGTGGGCCCTGATAGAACTGCACCACGAGTAAAGGAGGCACGAGTGTCGATCTCTCACTTGGGTCTGGCGGACAAGCGCGGGGCAGACTCACGCGGCGGACTGGAAGCCCGGCACACCGAGCGCACGCTCCCGCACGACCTCCTGGCCGAGCAGAGCGCGCTCGGCGGCATGATGCTGAGCAAGGATGCCGTCGCCGACGTCGTCGAGACCGTGCGCGCCGCAGACTTTTACATCCCCAAGCACGAGATCATCTTCGACGCGATTCTGTCGCTCTACGCGCAGGGCGAGCCGACCGACGTTATCGCCGTCACCGACGAGCTCACCAAGCTAGGCGAGCTGTCCCGGGCCGGTGGCGCGGACTACCTGCACACGCTCACGAGCCTCGTGCCGACCGCGGCCAACGCCGGTTTCTACTCTTCGATCGTCGCCGAACGCGCTCTCCTCCGGCGCCTCGTCGAGGTCGGCACCCGCATCGCCCAGATGGGTTACTCCGGTGAGGGCGAGGTGCTGGATCTGGTCAATACCGCCCAGGCCGAGGTCTATGCCGTCACGGGTGGCAGCGAAACCGAAGACTATGTGCCGCTGACCGACGCGGTCACAGCCGCGATCGAGGAGATCGAGGCTGCCAAGCTCAAAGACGGTCAGATGACCGGTGTTCCCACCGGCTTCGCCGATATGGACGAGCTCACCAACGGCTTCCATCCCGGCCAGCTGATCATCGTGGCGGCGCGTCCGGCGCTGGGTAAGTCCACGCTCGCCCTCGACTTCGCCCGGGCAGCCTCCATCAAGCACGACATGCCCAGCATTTTCTTCTCCCTGGAAATGGGCCGCAGCGAAATCGCGATGCGTCTGCTCGCGGCCGAAGCATCCGTGCCCTTGCAGAGCATGCGCAAGGGCGCCGTCGACGCGCGCGACTGGACCACCATTGCCGCCACCCGCGGTCGCATCAACGACGCCCCGCTCTACATCGACGACAGCCCCAACATGACCCTGGTCGAGATCCGGGCCAAGTGCCGCCGGCTGAAGCAACGGGTCGGCCTCAAGATGGTCATCATCGACTACCTGCAGCTGATGACGTCGGGCAAGAAAGTCGAGTCGCGCCAGCAGGAGGTCAGTGAGTTCTCCCGCGCGCTCAAGTTGATGGCCAAGGAGCTACAGGTTCCCGTTATTGCCCTCTCCCAGCTCAACCGTGGTCCCGAACAGCGCGCGGACAAGATGCCGGCCATCTCAGACCTGCGCGAGTCCGGTTCGCTCGAGCAGGACGCCGACATGGTCATCCTGCTGCACCGCGAGAGCGCGTACGAGAAGGACAATCCGCGCGCCGGCGAGGCGGACCTGATCGTCGCCAAGCACCGTAACGGCCCCACGCGCACCGTCACGGTCGCGTTCCACGGCCACTACTCCCGCTTCGCCGATATGGTGCCGGGCGCCTGACACCCTTTAGGTTCCTGATCTACATGTCATAATCCTGATCTTGTTGTCCATCGCTTGTCAGTGATGACAACTAGCAAACCTCGAAAGTCGAAACAGCTTGGCGTGACTCGCCCACCGCGTCAGTCAGTAGCGGCCCTGTGGATGGACTGGAGCGCCGCACGGCTTCAACCTTCACTCGCGGGAATCGCCAGGGCCCGCCGGCGTCGGGGCAGCCTTTCGCGAGGCCAGCCTTCTCCCGCTGGCCTGCGCCGGTGGACCATCGGCGTGCGCGGGGCACAACAATCAGCTAACATCACCGCATGAAGCGCATAACATATATCGGCGGCTCCATTGTCACGAGCAACAGCATCACATCAGCGCTTCTCGACTACGTCACCTCAGTGGCCGATAGCGACAATAGTGTGGCTGTGGATGTCACCGTGCTCGACGAGAACGACGAGACATCCGTGCACACGCTAACTCTCAGCCCAACCAGTCAATTCGACGTCGTCGATGTCGACGTCGAAGGGATGACGGAGGAAGATGAGGCGACGCGTTTCCCGTTACCTGAAATGCCGATGATCGGTATTACCGGCACCGTCGAAACCACAGGCGACGCTGGTCAGACGGCCAAGGACTTTAACCTTGTCGCTAACGAAATCGACAACGGACTTGGGAGCATTCATGGGTAAATTTATCTACGGGACTCCGTCGATCACCGTCGATTTCGACGACCGGGTGCTCGCTCACCTCAAGATCGTCATTTTGTCCAAGGTACGCCGAGGGGAAAGTTTCACGTTTTCGTGGGAATACTCGGCGGCATCAGGACACGGTCACAGCACCATTTGGATCCACCCAACGATTCCGCTTCAATTCGACTTTTTCGGCAATAGGGAACCACTCCTAAACCGTGCTTGGGTCGAGGAATTGGTGCGTCTGTCAAACACACCAGGCGGCCTGCGGGTAACGCCGGAACCGGCCGAGTTGGAGACGCCCGCACGCGATCGATAATTGCCTGACTACTCCACCCTGGCTCCCGGCGTGAAGCCTGCCAGCGGGGTCAGGGCCAATGGATGCGTGACGTCGTGTCGATGGCCCGGATTGCGACGGACGCACTCGCCCTCAGGGGCTCCATCAGGTCAAAGGGCTAAGGCACGCACCCACTTTCGGGGCAGTGATAAACTTAGCTAAATTTATGAACTTGGGCTGTGGTGTCCGCGGAAGTTCCGGTCGGCCTCGCCCCGGAAGGACGGCTTAGCCATGTCCCAACCTCTCTTCGAAGCGAGCACGGTGCCACCGAGACTCTTGATTCTCGGGATCACCGCCTGCCCCACGGGCATAGCGCACACCTACATGGCGGCCGAGAAGCTCGAGAGCGCAGCGGCTGAGTTGGGCTACGAGATGAAGGTCGAGACGCACGGCTCGGTCGGCGTCGAAGGCACCTTCAGCCAGGACGACATCGACCGTTCGGACGCAATCGTGATCGCGGCCGACACCAAGATCGACGCCTCGCGCTTCGTGGGCAAGCGGATCGTCTCCGTCGGGGTCGCCGACGGCATTCACCGCCCCGCCGCCCTGATTCGGGACGCCCTCGCCGCCGAGCCGTCCACCGTCGGCGACAGTTCCAGCCGGGACGCCACGCCCTCGGGCAGCGGCAAGGCCGACTTCGGAAGCACCCTGTACCGCGCACTGATGAACGGCGTGTCGTACATGATCCCGTTCGTTGTGGTCGGCGGGCTCCTGATCGCCATCTCGCTCTCCTTCGGCGGCGAGGCGACCCCGAATGGGCTCGTCATCCCGGAGGGCAGTTTCTGGCTGACGCTCAACCAGATCGGCGGACTCGGTTTCACCCTGATGGTGCCGATCCTCTCTGGCTTCATCGCCTACGCCATCGCCGACCGGCCCGGGCTCGCACCGGGCATGATCTGTGGCTGGATCGCCACGACCGGGGCCTTCTACAATTCCGAATCAGGCGCCGGCTTTATTGGCGGCATCATCACCGGTTTCCTGGTCGGCTTCGTCGCCCTCGGCATCAAGAAAATTCCCGTACACCGCTTTATCAAGCCGATCATGCCGATCCTCGTGATCCCCGTGCTCACCACCGTGATCGTCGGCGGCGCCTTCGTGCTCGCCCTCGGCCAGCCGATCAGCTGGGTCTTCTCCAGCATGACCACGTTCCTCACCGGCCTGCAGGGTGGCAGCGCGATCGTGCTTGGCCTGATTCTCGGCGCCATGGTCGCCTTCGACATGGGCGGCCCGATCAACAAGACCGCATTCCTCTTTGGTGGAGCATTGATCGCGGAGGGGAACTCAGCCCCGATGGGCATGGTCGCCGCCGCGATCGCCGTCCCGCCGCTCGGGATGGGCTTGGCCACCCTGATCCGCGGCCGCTACTTTTCCAAACCAGAGCGTGAAGCCGGCATCGCCGCACTGTTCCTGGGATTCTTCGGCATCACCGAGGGCGCGATTCCGCTCGCCGCGGCCAAGCCGCTGCAGGTCATCCCGGCGAACATGATCGGTGGCGCCATGGCCGGAGGCATTGCCGCCCTGTTCGGGGTCACCAACTCCGTACCGCACGGTGGCCCAATCGTCGCCGTCTTCGGTGCGGTCTCCGGGGTGCCGATGTACTTCGCGGCCTTGCTCACCGGCGCCGTCGTCACCGCCCTCGTTTCGGTGCTGCTGCTCGGCATTTCCGCGCGCAAGTCGACCCGCCACGCTGCAGCGACGGGTGCGGCCACGGGCACCGCCGCCGGGGCTTCCGGTCCTGTCCCCGCGTTCACGGGCCCATCGGACGCGGATGCCGGCACGGTCGGCTCGGTCGCGTCCGAGTCCGAATCGTCGCCTATGCCCCCGGCGAAGAAGACGGTGCTCGACTATATCGACGAACGCACGATCGTGCTCGACGTCGAAGAGACCGACCGGGATGCGATGATCAGCACCCTCGCCGGCCTGATGAGCAAGACCGGCCGCGTCACCGACGAGACCCTGGTGACCCAGGCCGCCCTCGCCCGCGAGAAGCACGGCACGACGGGCATCGGCGACGGCATCGCGATCCCCCACGCAAAGTCGGACGGTGTAACCGCCCCGGTACTCGCCTTCGCCCGCAGCACGCAAGGCATCGACTGGAACTCAGCCGACGGCTCCAAGGCCACGCTGATCTTCATGATCGCCGTCCCGGAGGCGGAGGCCGGAACCGAGCACCTGAAGGTACTCGCCCAGCTATCCCGCGCCCTGATAAAGCCCACCTTCCGCGACGCCCTCCAGGCCGCCACGACCCCCGCGCACGTACTCGAGGCGCTGGCCCTGCAAGTCGGCGCGAAGACGGTCGCACCCGACGCGTTCTAGGAGCCTGCCGATGGTACGCATCGGCAAACCCGAGCGCTTAGCCTCCAGCAGACCAGAAACGCCGCGGCTTCGGGTCGAAAACTCAACGATTTCGGCCTGCCAGGTTGGGTGTCACGAAGGAACGTCTAGCGGGGCACTGGCTGATGTTTTCGTTTACCGAATTTGTTGTCGGGAACCGCGACTGATTCAGGTCGCTGCGGTCGGTCAGGCGATGCTCGTATAGCGGGAGCAGGCATCGAGCACCTTGTTGGCATCATGAGTTCCTGCGCGATTGATGCCTTGCGGACCGAAAATCGGAAACGGTAGATCTAGCCGGCGCCCATCGACAGTCTGAAAAATGCGGAGGGCCAGAACCGCGACGCTGATATTTCCTATTTCGACCATGTGTCGGCCGGGATGGGCGTAATCAATGTCGTTCCAGGGCAGGGCCATTTGAGGGACATCGGTTCGTCCGCGACCCCAAAGCTCGATTCCTTTCGGTCCGAGCGTGACCACGAAATGCTGGCGCAGTCGCGGTCGGTCGGTCCCAATCGTCTTCAGGGCGTCGATGAGTGCCGGGGTGCGCTGCGTCATGAAGACAAAGGCGTCGGGTCGAACCGCCTTTGCCGCTCGCAACTTGGCGCGCTGGAATACGGCGGTGCCCAAGAAAATCAGGGCGACAAGCACTCCAAGCCCCACCAGCCCGATCCGGCCTGTTTGTTGGAACGACATTCGATCGGCGAACTGGCCATCTGCGCCAACCAACAGGTCGCTGAGGACCACGGCGATGAACCCGATCGCGATGATTGCAAGGCCCCAGATCCCGATCTTCATTGGCAGCGAGGTGGGCACGTCGACGAACCGCACGGCATTGCCGAGCGACGACGTGTTGACTACCGCTCCAGAGGTCATGAGCCGAGCCTACCCATGGGGTGACCCGGAGCGGTAGCAACAACAGGGGTCGGAAATCACACGCCGTTAGGGCTGGTGATGCGGTCATGACGCGGCAGCATTGCTGCTCACCAAGGTGATGAGGGCAGCGGTGAGATTGCGTCCGGCAACCCTTGAGACACTAGGCACCGCCCAATTCGCCAAATGCAGTCAGATTCATGTGTGGGGTGTCTCGTAACCTCGGTGTGTCGAAACACATGAGATGTAAGACGACTCGAAGCCCGATAATGCGACATCGAGCTTCACAGGGCGCCGCCATTTATCTCCAAACTCCACAGAAACCCTGCCAGATAGGGTTCAAGCTCGATCTTCTTGGCACTGACACGCAAGGGTCTCAGACCCTGCTCATTAAAGGATTCGTCACCCCTCCGCCCGGCGTGAGCGCTCCTTGGGTAGTTCGAGGCCGTGTTTGGCAATTACGGCCTCCGCTTGCTCTTTGTAATCAACCCGTATGAAGCGCCTCGAGAAGGCCCATTTGATCCACGGCTCCTGGCTGTCGTGAAAACTCGCGTGTGCCGCGAACTCGCGTCGAACTCGCTGATGTCACTGCCAGCTGCGCGGAGATGATCGCCGTTGAGCAGTTCAGACTCCAGCTCTGACCAAACTAAGCCAGCAAAGTAGGCCACGAAGAAGCTCGCCGCTCCCACCTGCCAGGAATGTCTGGCTATGAACTGCGAGGGCAACCGCGCTGTCGCGTCGAAAAGCGCGTCGACCGCTGGCGCGAGCCTTTCAATTTGGCGTCGTTTCACCGCGCTCGTGTTTGGGTGATGAGTTATGTATTCGTCGGGAAGCAATGCCGGAGCGAGCATCGCTGCCTTCTGAAATGCGAAGATGACCTCATCGATCTGCTGGCGATCACGGATGAGCCGTGATTTTTTGGCCTCCAATCGGGCGTAGCAAAGTACTCTACGACGAGAGTCGTGATGAGAGCGACGAGCACGGGAACGTCGATTTTGCTGAAGGCGTCAGCTATTTCATTCGGGATCATGGGCAAATCTTTTGCATCAGGTTCGTCGATCTTGCGTTCTACTCGTCTGCACCTGGAGCAGGGTCAGCCCGTCGTGGAGGCAGAATGCGGTACAGGCTCGATTTCGTGATGCCGGTCTTAGAAACAATGTCGGGGATTGTGTGCCCCGCGTTGCGCAGGTGATCAGCGTAGGCGAGTTTTGTGGGATCCACGACGCTGGGGCGCCCGATGCGCCGGCCCTTGCTCATCGCAACTGCACGGGCATGGGCGGCACGTTCGAGCGAATAGATGCGCTCCATCTGTTCGAATAAGGCGAGCATGACTACGGCTAGCTGCGACATCGAATCATCCGGATTGGCGGAGTCGACCCGAATCGGATCGGCTAGGTTTCGTTCCCCGACGCCACGTTTGCGCAGGTCGTGGATCATGTTTAGCGTGTCTCGAACAGTTCGGCCGAGACGGTCCAGGGTGTGCACCACGATTACATCGCCGTATCGAGCGACTTTGAGAGCCGCCGTTAGCCCCGGTCGGTTTGTCGTCGAGCCTGATTTCTTGTCGACGTAGACCTGATCGGCGGGGATCCCGACGGCGCCGAGCGCGTCGAGCTGCCGGTCGAGGTCTTGCTTGGCAGTCGAGACGCGAGTTTAGTTAATATCCACAGCGGCCGTACCGGAAGTCGTTTTTGTACGAGAGAAACGAAAGACCTTTTCGAACCTAACTTTTGGAACGAATTTCCACAGCGTGTCGAAATTCTAAACTCCGCCGTAGGAGGCGTTCCACTTTCAAGGATATGGAACGGTTCGGCTTCGAGGCTTTACGTTCAGTTCGGCACTCGGATTGAAAGTCGTTGCGGCGTCCGCGGCGCAGCGTTCCGAGCTCGCATGTTTACGCCATTCTCCTCTGGTCAGTGTGCTGGCTTGAGGCCGGTGATAGCGCGGCTGTGGGGGAGGCGCAGCAACAGCAGTCCCACCGGCCAAGCGATTCCGATCGTGAGCAGGTAGACCACGGGTTTCGATAGACCCAATGAGTGGAGGCCTGTGACCACCGCAGGGTGGATAAAGAGCACCGTTAATGACGCCCGGGCAAGTTGAGTGACCGCTCGCGAGAGCTGGCCAATGCCGCCGACTCGGCTCTTTCGTCTGACACTGGGTTTGGCATCCTCCCCAACAGAATCGCCGCCCAGCAGACCCTCTGTAATGAGAATGAAGCCGAAGGAAAGTGCGACGGCCACCACTATGCTCACGACCGGGGTACCCACATCGAGCCGCTTCAAATCAAGCGGCTGCGACCATCCCAGAACGATGAGGGTAAAGGAAACCGCAAGCAACACGACACCAGTGACAATCGGGTGCCGCACCATACCCCGGGCCCGCCGCATCGAACGCCCGGCAACGATGAAGATGATGCACGCAAGGGCGAGCCCCAGGCTCAACGGCAGGAATCGTGCAGGATGTCCCGGGATGTACGCCGCCGCGATGAAAAGTATCGCGGCGATGGCCCACTGCCCGGGTAGCGGCAACCGTGACACAGGCCAATAGATGACAGCGGCGAAGAACAACGCTGTCACAAACCACATCGCCCAAAAGGGCCCATCGGTCGCGAACTGGCCGCCCCAGAGAAGGTGCGCGAGCCTGATCGGATCGAAGCCGCCCTCCACACTTTCGGTCCCTAAGGTGACCGTTCCAAGCAGCACGAGCCAGACCGCGTAGGGGATGAGGAGGGACCTGACCCGGTTCCTAACCTCCCGGTTGAACGACCGACCGACCTTCCAGAGATAACCGGAGAGCAAAAAAAAGATCGGTACATGCCAACTGTAAAGAAATGGTCGTGCTGGACCGTCTACCCAGATGTGGCCGGCCACAATTGCGAGCATTGCGAACACGCGCACAGCGTCGAGGGACACGGAGCGGCCTCCGTGGAAGCCAGCACGGACGCGCGCTCCCGTCGATAGGAATTTTTTCTCGTTGGTCCCACCGTCGTCTTGCCCGCTACTGCTGATAGATCTTCCTCCCAATATTCACTGGCAAGTCGTCATCGTTCGACCATGGACGAGGACATAGGTGATGTCCAACAAACTGTCCAGCGCAACTATCGGTGCGGATGCATCGTACCTTCGGCGCCTCAAACCCCATGATGATCAGATGCCTCCCCTTGGTGCAGGCCAGCTAGTCGCAGTACCGCGGCTAGTCCTTCCGGCGCACCAGGCCAGTGGCGTTTGATCGCGACGCTACCTGCTTGTTGGGTCGCGAACTGCAGCGCGATCGCGACAATAAGGGCGCCGTCAGCATATCCCAGAACCGGGATGAAGTCAGGGATCACATCAATGGGAAATAGAAGGTGAAAGAGAAGAATGTGGAGCCATATTCGCACGCCCATGGACACTGAATGATCGCTCGCGAGCCGCCGAAGGAGATGCGAAGTATCGGGCACGAGCCGCAACAAATCCTTGAGCGATGCACCTCTTAGGTGACGCGTGGATTCAATCCAGAGGAAAAGCACGAGCGCGAGCCAGAAGAGTGCGAGGCTTCCCAGGGCGCTAGCGCGAACTGCCACCATTCAGTCATCATTCACGCCCCCCGTGACGAAAACCACGAGCGTCTTAGCGTTCGTCGCAGCAAAGTATTCCAACTCCAATCGCATTCCAACCGACTATCACCCACTTCCTCGTCGGCCTTGGCGGTTATTGCTGTGAACCGAGATGGGGTCCACCAGTTGTACCGACTCAAGTGTGTCCCACTCGGCGCTGCTTGGCGTTTGTCGAGCCGACCGCTGGTGAGCCCGCCCTTGACACGGGCGTCGATGGCTCTCTCGGTGAGCGTTGGCTCTCTCACTTTCTTCTCACGGTGGTGTCAATAGCGTCAGTTTTATGACAAAGATGGCAATAACTATCAGGGGCCTGTTGCGGTCCTTCGGTTCCCGGCGGCGTTAGCCGACCTCGCTCTCGAGGTGCCGATGGGAGAAGTATTCGGGTTGCTCGGGCACAACGGGGCGGGCAAGACCACGTCGGACTGGCGTAGCTCGCGATAATCATCACCGCCCACCGGCTCTACCTCGCCTCCCGCTAGCGGCGAACAAGAACGCTCGCCTCGCCCCGGACAGGAAAGGAATGACCCGCTGATGGCCGTTTCGATCGTGATACCCACCTACAATGTGGCACCGAGCATCGCTGAGCTCGCCGCACGGATTAGTGACGCCACAACCAATTACGACGCGGAAATCATCTTCGTCTCTTCGGACGACACACCGCAGGTAATAGTTCACGTCGGCAACACCGCCCGCCTCCCCGTCCGCATCATCCACCGAAGTACACCCACCGGCGGCTTAGCGGGCGCGGTCCTCGAGGGCATTGCCGCCAGCGACGGGAAGGGGTGCATCGTGATGGACGGCGATCTGCGGCACCCTCCCGAGATGATTCCGATTCTGCTAGCCGCAGCTGCTAGCGAACACGAAGATGTGGTTGTCGCCTCCCGGAACCTTGACGACGGTTCATCCGGCGGGCTCGCAGCCGCATCCCGCCATATCGTCTCCACCGCAGCAAACCTCCTGGCACGCGCAATGCTCCCGTCAGGCTGCAGAACTGCACCGACCCGATGACAGGCTTTTTCGCCGTACACCGCGCCACCATAGATATATCAGCGTTGCAGCCACGAGGATTCAAAATACTGCTCGAGATTCTGGCCCGCAATACGGTCACCGTGGTGGAGGAACCGTTCGTTTTCGACGAACGACAAGCCGGTGTATCCAGAGCCGACTTCCAGCAAGGGGTCCGCTTCGTCACGCAACTTGCCGCACTCCGCTTCGGTCACCTTTCCGGCTTCGTCAACATCGGCGCAGCTGGTGCGGTAACGAACCTGCTCATCATGGCAGGACTGCAGGCTCTCGGCGTGTGGTACATCGCTGCTGCAATCATCTCTGCAGCCGTCACAATCGTCGGCAATTTCCTCCTCCAAGAGCGATTCGACTTCCGAGACCTCCGAGGACCTGCCGCATCCGGATGTATCCGATTTGCCCGATCCTTCGCCCTCAACGGCGTCGAGGCGACGGTTCGCACCGCTGTGCTCTGGGCCGTCGTCGAGACAACGACACTGCCAGGAATTGCAATGCAGGCCGTCCTCATCGGCATCGGATTCATGCTCAGATTCTTTCACCACTCCCAACGTTGAACGTCAACGGCGGTATGGTCACCTCGTGGCCCACACAAACCCATCCATGATTAATTCTGGGAAGAGAGCGAACACATGAGTCAAGAAGTGAATATTGCTGCACAGCAGAAGTTTGGTGACGCCGTGAACAGCGGAGAACTCGACCTTCTCAATGACCTCGTGGCCGAAGACGCAGTCGACAACGACCCGGCCCCGGGCCAGGGCCCGGGCCACGCAGGCTACAAAGCGTTCTTCGGCGAGATGATTGCCGCTTTCCCCGACCTGCACATCGAAGTCGAGCGCCTCGTCGCGAACGACACCGACGTCGCATTCGCGTACACTCTCACCGGCACCCACCAGGGCCCTCTCATGGGCCACCCGGCTAGCGGGAAAACGATGTCTGTTCGTGGCATGCAAATCAGCCGGTTCGAGAACGGGAAACTTGTCGAGCGTTGGGGTAGCAGCGACGAACAGGGCATGCTCCAACAACTCGGCCTGGCACCGTAACCTGCGATAACTGGCGTGCCTAATCAGAAGGAGTAGGGCGGAGGACGCTTATTTGACTATGGTTTATGACGCGAGACGGCCTTGATCGCGCACTGGGCACGCAGGCAGAACTGTACTGGTGTGCCTGGTAGCGCCTCCGATCCGTCAACGCTGGCGCGTAGGTAGGGGTGGCTCGTAAATTCGTTGCCGCTACCAACATTGCGCGTATCGTTTCGCCGCGCGTTTTGTTGGTCTTATGAGGACGAGCTGACCTAGCTGTTGTTCCCACTGACGTTGTGAGCACGGTTGATGGGTGATTTGCCGCCGATGCCGGTATGGGGTCTGTGGTGATTGTAGCTATGGATCCAGTC
>NZ_SOFV01000009.1:0-469057 GCF_004402465.1 Cryobacterium sp. TMT2-14
GCCGGCGGATTTCAGGAGATCCGGTTCGGGCCGCACAACGAGGTCCTCAGCCTCAGCACCGAGAATCGTTTCTTCAACCGGGCCCAACGCCGCGCCATCAGCGCCCGCGACGGCGGCTGCATCATTCCCGGCTGCACCGTGCCCGCCGCCTGGTGCGAAGTACACCACGTGATCCCCTGGTACCGCGGCGGAAAAACCAAGATCACCAACGGGGTCCTCCTCTGCTGGTACCACCACCACAGCATCGACACCTCCGGCTGGAACATCCGCATGATCCGGGGCAAACCCGAAGTCCGGGCACCCTACTGCTACGACCCCACCCGCACCTGGCGGCCTGGGGGAGGGAACCCGGCCAGCCGCTCACCGGTCTCGGCGGGCTCGACCAGCGTCACCGTGCGTTCCCGAAATCGGGTCACCACCGCCTCCTAGGAACGTGGCTTCGTCCGCCACCACCCGGGCGCACAGTGCCCCCACAGTTCGACAGGCGCGATCGCGGTGTTGCTTGGCCACCGGAGCACTCCAGCCGACACCAACCCCAAGATCGTGTCACGCTGGTCACATGGATCTGGAGGTGTCGCCCGCGCTGATTATTCCCGAGCGCGAACTCGGCTGGCGGTTCTCGCGGTCGTCAGGGCCGGGCGGCCAGCACGTGAACACCTCCGACAGCCGCGTCGAGCTCATCTGGAGCGTTGCCGAGTCGGAGAAGCTTTCCGACGACCAGCGGATGCGCCTGCTCGCCCGCCTCGCCAAACGCCTCGTCGACGGGGCGATCACCGTGACCGCGTCCGAGCGGCGCTCCCAGCTGCGCAACCGCGAGCTCGCTCTGGCGAAGCTCGCCGACATCGTGGCCACGGGCCTGGCTCCCGATGCGCCCATCCGCCGGCCGACCAAACCCACTCGTGGTTCGGGCCGAAGGCACCTCGCCGCGAAGCAACAGCGGTCGGCCACCAAGAAGCAGCGGCAGAGGCCGTCCGCCGACTAGCTGCGAGAGCGGGTGAATCGTCGAACAGCGCAGCACAAAGCGACGAGTCACCCGCTCTCGCGGCCTGAGGTGTCCGCAGGAGCGGCTAACGCAGGAGCGGCTACCGCAGGAGCGGCTACCGCACCAGCAACATCTGTCGGAAGAACGCCGCGAGCTCAGCGGTCGCGGTCAGCGGGAGCACGTTAGCCACATACATGTCCGGGCGCACCACCACGACGGCACCGCCGCGGTCGATCCCGCGCAGCTCGAAGATGTCGTGCGCCGGGTCGGTTGCATAGAGCTTTTCGTAGTCGATCAGCTCAAAGGGTCCTCTTTTCGGCAGGAAAACGCCCGGAACCCGGCCGATGTCCACCCCGGTGTACTCTTGCTGGTAGACCACCTTGACGTCGAAGACACTGTCGATGTCGCTCCCGGTGGGGGTGTACGCGAGCAGCGGCGACTCGAGTGAGGTGCGGATCCACTCGGCCCACTCGGTCAGCGCCGAGGCATCGCCGGACACAGCGGCATCCGCGAACGCGTACAGGCGCCACCGGCCATCGGCGCGGTGGTGGTGTCCGAGCTGCACGGGGTTGGCGTCGCCGACGCGCACCACCGGGGCGGACTTAAAGCGCTTGCCGAGCGGGAATCCCGTGGCGAGGTTCTGGTGTGTTGCCTCGCCGGTCAGCATCGACGGCGCGTATTCCGTCATGAAACCCGACGGGAACTCGGCCGTCTTCGTATAGAACTCCTCCAATGGAACTTCCAGATCCTCCGACTTTGTCGCCATCAGGGTCGACCAGGTCTTGTCGAAATCGATCAGGTTCTTCGCGATGACCTGGCGCTCGGCAGAGTAGGTACCGAGCAGGGATTCGGGGCTGCGGCCTTCGATCACGTAGCCGAGTTTCCAGGCCAGGTTGAAGCCGTCCTGCATCGATACGTTCATGCCCTGGCCGGCCTTGGCGCTATGCGTGTGGCAGGCGTCCCCGGTGATGAACACCCGCGGGGTGCGTGTGCCGATCTCGTGGGGGAGGAGGTCGTCGAACCGATCGGTGAGACGATGGGCGACCTCGTACACGCTGTGCCAGGCGACATTCTTCACGTCGAGGGTATACGGGTGGAGGATGCCGTTGGCCTTCGCGATGATCTCCTCGATCGTCGTCGTGCGCACTGCCCCGTTGTCGTCAGCGGCCACCTCGCCGAGATCCACATACATGCGGAATAGGTATCCGCCCTCGCGCGGGATGAGCAGGATGTTGCCGCCGGATTCGGACTGGATCGCGCACTTCATGCGGATGTCCGGGAAGTCGGTGACAGCGAGCACGTCCATAACGCCCCAGGCGTGGAATGCCTGGTCGCCGGCGAGCGTACAGCCGATCGAGTCGCGCACAGCGCTGCGGGCACCGTCGGCGCCCACCACGTACTTGGCGTGCACGACGCGTTCCTGGCCCTGCTTCTCCCCGGTGGTGTGCACGAGCGTCACCGTGACGGGATACTCGCCCTCGTCGGTGTTCTCCAGGCTGCGGAAATCGAAGCCGAAATCCGGCTCCATTCGCGTGGGGGAGTGCGCCATCACCTCGGCGAAGTAGTCGAGAACACGCGCCTGGTTGACGATCAGGTGCGGGAATTCGCTGATGCCGGTGGGGTCGTCCACGGCACGGGCCGAACGGATGATGCGGGTCACGTCGGCGGGGTCCGGTGTCCAGAAGGCCATTTCGGTGATGCGGTAGGCCTCGGCGATGATGCGTTCCGCGAAACCGAACGCGTGGAAGGTCTCGACGCTGCGGGCTTGGATGCCGTCGGCTTGCCCGATTGCGAGGCGCTCACCGCGGCGCTCGACGATGCGGGTCGTGATGCCGGGGAACTGGGAGAGCTGCGCGGCTGTGATCATGCCGGCTGGGCCTGTTCCGACGATGAGAACGTCGACGTTCTCGGGGAGCTCGCCCGGGCGATTGAGGCCGACCCCGGCGGCATCCTGGATGCGGGGATCGGTGGACACGTATCCGTGGTGGTGAAACTGCACGGCTTCCTCACTTCTTTGTGGGCTCTGCGTGGGTGAATCGGACGTCACTGTCGTAGCGTGCATGTCCTGACGTGTTCGATAATCGAACACAAAGTTCTATTATCGCTTCTCGGATCATATATCATCCGGCCGGCCAGGACTAGATGAGAGGCGGCGAACCAATTCGACGGAGATTCTCGTCGAAAACAGCCATTCCGTCGTGTTCGGGCCCGCTATGGGCAAAATCTCCGTCGAATTCGTTCGGGACGGAGGCGCGGCAGGGAGCTACCGGGCGATCAGGCGGTCACGTGCGCACTTTGCAGGTGCGGTAGGGCGGCGAGGATACTGCTGACCACGCCGGCCTCCGAGCTCGACGGCGCGATGTTCGCGGCGCGCGCCAGGATGCTCGAGTGGCCGTTGGCCATGGCATAGGAGTGCCCGGCGGCATCGAGCATCTCGGCGTCGTTGAGGTAGTCGCCGAACGCCATCGTCTGGGCCCGGCTGATGCCGAGCTGCTGCTGGAGCCGTTCCAACGCTCGACCCTTGTTCGCTCCCTGGCGCATCACATCGACCCAGTTCTCGCCCGAGACCACGACCTCCGCGGGCAGCCCCAGGCCGCGCAAGGCCGGTCCGCTTCGCTGTTCGGCGCGGGCAGGGTCGTAGATCGCCAGTTTCAAGATGACATCGTCGAGGGCGGCCGCATGCACATCCGCTACGACCTCGACCGCTGCATAGTACCGGCGAACCTGGTCGACGAAGCGCTCGTCGCTGCGCTCGATGTAGGCGCTCCGGGCGCCGCAGACGACGAGCCCCAGGTCGGCACCCGTGGCGGCGGTGCCGCGCACCCAGTCCACGATGGGGGCGATGATCTCGGACATGACGGGTTCGACGTCGATGCTGATGCCGTCCTGCACCACGTTGGTTCCGTTTTCCGCGATGTAGATGAGTCCGTCGTGCTCGCCGAAGATGCCGTGCAGTGTCTGATACTGGCGTCCGCTGGCCGGCACGAACAGGATCCCGGCCCGACGGAGGTCGTCGAGGAGCGGCCAGAACGCGTCGGGCACTTTGCCGTCGTCGTCGAGAAGAGTGCCATCCATGTCTGAAACGATGAGTCGGATGTCGGAGGGCTCTGCTAAGTGGTTCACTGCGGCGGCTTTCGGTCGTTGTTCGTTCCCGGAATCCACGAGTGTTCGCTCGCGTCCCTTGGTCTCTGAAGACGACGCTGTCTCTCTCGATGATGTCATCTCTGCCCGCCGGGCTCCGAGTTGCGCGCGAACTGAGCGTTGGGCGCACAGAACGAGCGGCCCTGGTGCCAAACTGGCAGGATTCATTGCACTATCTGCGAGGAGCGTCGACGTGCCTGGTTTTGATTTCTTCAGCGGCCAGGGGCTCGTGCGCCCGGATATCACCGCGGCCGACGCCGAATCGATGGCGTCCTCGCTCTTCGGGATCACCGGCACGGCCCGCGAGCTCGGCAGCCAACAGGACCGCAACTTTTTGATCACCGCCACCGGTGCCGCCACCAGTGCCGCCACCGGTGCCGCCACCAGTGCCGCCACCGGTGACTCCGCGGGTGACTCCGCCGGTGACTCCGCGGGGGGAGCGACGCAGCGCTACGTGCTCAAGGTCGACAACCCGGCCTTCTCAGCCGCCGAGCTGGCCGCGCAGGACGCGGTGATGGTGTTCCTAACCGAGCGCGGCATGCGCGTGCCGCAGCCCGTGCGGGGGCTGAACGGCCTCAGCCGCCAGCACTGGCACGCAACGGATGCCGCCCTCCTCCCGGTGCGGCTGCTCACCTTCCTCGAGGGGCCGTCGCTCGAGGCGCGGGGCTATCTGGCCCCGCCGGTGGTCCGGGCGCTCGGCCGGCTCTCGGGCACCACGTCGCTGCACCTGCGTGACTTCGCGGCGGGCGGCCTCGACCGCACGCTGCAGTGGGACCTGCGCAATGCGAAGACCGTGATCGACCTGCTGATGCGCTGGGTGCCGGCGGAAGAGACCAGGGATCAGCTCCGTGCCATCGCCGACAGCGCCGCCGCACGTCTGGCGGCTGTGGCGTCCGTGCTGCGGCTGCAGACCATCCACGGGGACATCACCGACGACAACGTGATCTGCCGGGTGCTGCCGAACGGCCACCACGTGCCCGAGGGGGTCATCGACTTCGGCGATCTGGCCACCGGGTGGCTGGTCGCGGAGCTGGCGGTCACGGCGGCATCCGTTCTGCACCACATGCCGGACAATCCGCTGGCGGCCCTCGAGGCGATCGTCGCCTTCGACGAGGTCGTTCCCCTGACCGAGGCCGAGATCACCGCGCTCTGGCCGCTGATCGTGCTCCGCGGGGCGGTGCTGGTGGCCAGCGGCGAGCAGCAGGTGCAGATCGACGCGGACAACGACTACGCGAGGCACCGGATGGACGCCGAGTGGCAGGTCTTCGCCGCAGCCAGCGCGATCGGCTGGGAGGAAGCGGACGCGGCCATCCGGCAGGCGCTCGGTCGGCGGCCGCACACTGGTGCCGAACACACGACCGTGCCCGAACGCACGACCGTGCCGATGATCCCCGCGCTCACCGACGGCGACTACGAAATGCTCGATTTCACCGTGACCAGCCCGGCCCTGGCCGACGGCCTCTGGCAGACAACGGATGCCGAGTGGCGGCTCGCGCAGGCCGCCCTCGCCCGACGCAGCGCCGCCGTCGCCCCCTACGGCCAGTTCCGGCTCACCCGAACCCCGCCGCACTCGCGCCGGGAACCCGACACGTTCGCGCTGTTCACCGAGGTCTTCCTGCCTGCCGGTTCGGTGATCGTCGCGCCCGCGGCTGCCTCGGTCACCGAGATCGGAGGCGACACTCTGGTTCTGACGCTGGCCGGTTTCGGGCTGCGCATCGGCGGCATCGTGTCGAACCTCGTGCCGGGGGCCGCGATCGCCGCAGGGGAGCCCGTGGGCGTCGCGAGCCCGGTTGCTCGGGTGACCGTGCAGGAGCTCGCTCGCCCGGGTCTGCCGGTCCCGCACTTCACCCAGCCCTCTCGGGCCGCCGCGTGGGCAACCCTCGCACCGGACCCGGCGCGGCTGCTTGGGCTGGCGCCGCAGGCATCCGTCGTCGACCCGGCGATCGAACTGGCCCGTCGCGGTGCCATGATGGCCGCGGCGCAGGAGAAGTACTACGAACGGCCGCCGCAGATCGAACGCGGCTGGCAGGAACTGCTGATCGACACTCACGGGCGCTCCTACGTTGACATGGTCAACAACGTCGCCGTGATCGGGCACAGCCACCCCCGGTTCACCCGTGCCGTGAGCGATCAGCTGGCGTTGCTCAACACGAACTCCCGGTTCCTCTACTCGGCGTTGGCCGACCTCTGCGAACACATCGTGGCGACATCACCGGATCCCATCCTCGACACCGTGCTTCTGGTCAACAGCGGCAGCGAGGCCGTGGACCTGGCCCTGCGCCTGGCCCGAATCCACACCGGTCGCAGCAACGTCGTCGCCTTACGAGAGGGCTACCACGGCTGGACGTCGGCCTCCGACGCGGTGTCGACCTCGGCCTACGACAACCCTTTCTCCTTGGCCTCCCGGCCCGGCTGGGTGCACATCGCGGATGTTCCGAACTCCTATCGCGGGACGCATCGCGGTGCCGGGGCGGCAGGGGAGTACGCGGCCGACCTGGCCCGGCTGTTGGCCGATCCGGACGGCCCGGGGGCTGACCTGGCCGCGTTCATCTGCGAGCCCGTGCTGGGCAATGCCGGCGGCGTCGTGCCCCCGGCGGGATACCTCGCCCGTGTCTACGAGCAGGTCCGTGCACGCGGCGGGCTGTGCATCGCCGACGAGGTGCAGGTCGGCTACGGCCGGCTGGGCAGCCACTTCTGGGGCGTGCAGCAGCAGGGCGTCGTGCCCGACATCCTCACGGTGGCCAAGGCGATGGGCAACGGATACCCGCTCGGCGCGGTGCTCACCCGCCGGGACATCGCCGAATCCCTGGCCAGGGAGGGCAACTTCTTCTCCTCGGCCGGCGGCAGTCCGGTCAGCTGCGTCGCGGGGCTGGCCGTGCTCGACGTCATCCGGGACGAATCCCTCCAGCAGAATGCGGATGCTGTCGGCCGGCACCTGGCAGGCCGGCTTGCAGAACTCGCGGAACGGCATCCGTTGATCGGGATGGTGCACGGCCTGGGCCTGTACATGGGGGTGGAACTCGTGCGCGACCGGGACACCCTGGAGCCGGCGGTCAGCGAGACCGCCGCCATCTGCGAACGGATGCTGGAGCTCGGCGTGATCGTGCAGCCCACCTCGGAGAGGCAGAACGTGCTGAAGATCAAGCCGCCCCTGTGCTTGAGTCGGGAGAGCGCGGACTTCTTCGTCGACCGGCTCGACGAGGTGCTGCAGGGCGGCTGGTAGCGTGCACGACGTGCTTGACCACCCCCGCGCCGAGCACCCCCGCGCCGAGGTCGCGGCGCTCTGCGCTCGCGGCCTCGACTGGAACGCCGACGGGTTGTGCCGCCTGACAGTTGAACGGAATCCGGTGACAGACCCGGAAGGCCGAAAAAGTTCACCAAAATGGCTGGCCAAAACCCCTGACAGCGGCAGACTGTAACGACACGGGCGCGACCGGCTCCGGCAGCAGCGGTCCCGTCTTGATCGGCGTCAACGAAGCAAGCTTGGGGAGAAAATATGAACAAGTACACAGTCACGAACCCCGCCACCGGGGACAGCGGACCGAGTTTTACTCTGGCAACCGATGCTGAGGTGACCGAGGCCATCGGAGCCGCAGACCGTGCGCACAGTGAGTTCTCTCGCCGCACGTCTGTCGCCGAGCGCGCGGCCCTGATGCAGCGTGTCGCGCACCTGCACACCGAGCGGCGTGAGCATCTGGCCGAGCTCATCGTGCGCGAGATGGGCAAGCCCGTCGCGCAGGCCCTCGGCGAGGTCGACTTCGCGGCCGACATCTACTCGTACTACGCGACCCACGGCGAGGCCTTCCTCGCCGACGAACCGATCGAGCTGCTCGGTGGTGAAGGCTCGGCGTTCATTCGGAGCGCCTCCCTCGGAGTGCTCGTCGGGATCATGCCGTGGAACTTCCCCTACTATCAGGTCGCCCGCTTCGCCGGTCCGAACCTGGTTCTCGGCAACACAATCCTGCTCAAGCACGCCTCGCAGTGCCCCGAGTCCGCTGCCGCGATCGAGGCGATCTTCACGGATGCCGGTTTCCCCGACGGCGCATACCGCAACGTCTACGCCTCCAGTGCTCAGATCTCCGACATCATCATTCCGGACCCCCGTGTCTGCGGTGTGTCGCTGACCGGTTCTGAAGGCGCGGGTGCGGCGGTCGCGGAGGTCGCCGGCCGCAACCTCAAGAAGGTCGTGCTCGAACTGGGCGGATCCGACCCGTTCATCCTGCTCAGCACGGACAATATGGACGAAGCGGTCGACGCCGCCGTCGACGCTCGCCTCGACAACTCCGGCCAGTCCTGCAACGCGGCCAAGCGCTTCATCGTGATCGACGGCCTGTACGACGCCTTCCTGGCGAGCTTCACAGCAAAGATCACCGGCAACGTTCCCGGAGACCCCACGTCGCCGGACACCACGCTCGGCCCGCTGTCCTCCCTCGGTGCCGCCGAGGGCCTCGAGGAACAGCTCCAGCGCGCCGAAGCCCAGGGCGCAACCGTCACCGCGCGGGGAAACCGCATGGGCGCCTTCTTCTCGCCGACGGTCCTGACCGACGTGTCCCCTCAGAGTGACGCTTACCGGGAAGAGTTCTTCGGCCCGGTCGCCGCCGTCTATCGCGTGGCGAACGAGGCCGAGGCTGTGCAGGTGGCCAACGACGTCCCGTACGGCCTGGGTTCGTATCTCTTCACCACCGACCCGGAACAGGCCCTGCGGGTGGCGGACCAGATCGACGCCGGGATGGTCTTCATCAACGGCTCGCTCCTCGACGGAGCAGAGCTGCCCTTCGGTGGAGTGAAGAGATCTGGCTTCGGCCGTGAACTGGGACGCTTCGGCATCGCGGAGTTTGCCAACAAGAAGCTCATTCGCATCCTCAGGTGACACGCGGTGGCGCGCCGCCCGTCTCAGACGGTGGCGCGCCACCCACCCGCGCCAGACTGCGGCATCCGGTCTCCCTGACGAATTCGACGGAGATTTGGGCCGAAACGGCTCCAAATCTGCCCAAAACTGCGCGCTGCCTCAAAATCTCCGTCGAATTGGTTCGGCGCCGGGCCCGGGCGGCTCCGCCCCCTAGCTCAGGAAGAGCACCACTGCGGCGGTCACCGCGACCACGACCAGGATGGTGCGCAGTACCGGCGCGGAGAGCGTGCGGCCGATACGGGCACCCAGCCAGCCGCCCGCCGCGGAGCCGATGCCGATGAGGAGAGCGATTCTCCAGTCCACGGTCCCGCTGGAGATGAAGATGATCGCCGAAACGATGTTCGCGACTCCGGCGAGCACGTTCTTGGTCCCGTTGGCCCGGTGTATGTCGGTGGACCAGAGTATGCCCAGCAGTGCGAGCAGCACGACCCCCTGGGCGGCACCGAAATACCCGCCGTACACGCCCGTCGCGAGCACCCCGAGAATAAGCCCGAGGGTGAGGGGACGCGTATCCGTTTTGGTCAGCAGTGTGCCGGCGGGTGCCGCCGGCGCCTTACGTCGCACGAAGCCGGCCACCCGAGGCTGGATCGCCGAGAGCACCGCGGCCAGCAGCAGCAGGAAGGGCACGACGCCGGCGAACGCCTGTGCGGGCAGGGCGAGCAGGAGCAGACCGCCGACGATGCCGCCCACGGCGGAGAAGATCGCCATCACAGCTACGGGGCGCCACTGCGACCGCAACTCGCGTCGGTAGCCGTGGGCGCCGGCAATGGACGCAGGGATCAGACCCACGGTATTGGACACGTTCGCCGTGATCGGCGGCACGCCCAACGCCAGGAGAACGGGGAAGGTGATGAGTGTTCCGGCGCCGGCGACCACGTTGATGACTCCCGCGGCCAGCCCGGCGATCAGGATGATCGCACCTTCAAGCAATGTCACATCTACCCCCACCCGCCGTTGGACCGTGCAGGTCAAGGCTAGTTCAGGAAAGCTGGTTCAGGCGATGGCCGGCACCGGGGCAGTGGATGCTGCGGTTGTGGCTTGCATCACCGGCTCCCCATCGCGACGGGCATCGCGACGTGACTATGAACGGGGTCGGAATCTGTCGAACCGTCAGCTTCGGCCCCCGGTAGTCACCGCGCTTCTGGCGCTGGGGGAGCCTGACGTCGAGCCCAGGGAACGGCACGTACGGCACCAGGCTGAGGAGGTGGCTGATGATGTCGAGGCGAACCCTCTTCTTGTCGTCGGTATGCGCGACATACCAAAGCGCCCAGCGGCGTCATCCGCAGGAAGTGCTCGGTCTGATCCGGAGTGCAGAAACCAATCACCCGCTCCACGCCCGCACGGTTGTTCCAGCTGCGGTCGAAGAGGACCAGCTCGCCGGCTGCGGGGAAATGCTCCAGGTAACGCTGGATGTACAGCTGGGACTTCTCGCGTTCAGTGGGAACGGCAAGTGCCGCGACTCGGAAGACCCGGGGGCTCACCTGCGCGGTGGTGCGTTGGTAGTGCCGCCCTTGCCGGCCGTGTCACGCCCCGCGAACACGAGGCAGCCAGGCGTCCGGTGATGTTCTCAGCCTTCTTGCGGGACGTGAACGCGGTGAACGGGACCTCGGCGACTTCGGTGCTACGTGATCCACGTTTTCGTGCTGTTGTCATAGATCGCGTTGGTGTACGCAATCGCTGTCCAGGCGTTGTCGGGGATCGTTCCGATCGCTCGTTTGATGGCGGGGTTCACGCGGGCGGTGACGGAGACGTCGGCACCGGCTGTGAGGGCCGCACTGATTGAGGCGTGACCGTAGCAGGCAGAGTCGGCGCGGAGGAGCGCGCGCGTTTTTTCGGCTCCGTGGAGCCGTTTGGTAGTGGCGAGGGCATCACGGATCAAACGGGCGGCGCCGCGCTGTGACTAGCACGCACCGCGGCGGAGCCGTTGACCGATGATGATCGGCGCTGATGATGATCGGCACTGACACGTCAGTTTTCAGCGCGTCGAGCAACACGTTGAGGCCGCGCACGCCGGAGTACCTGTAGCCGGAGCCTTCCTTCTGGTACCCGTGGACTTCGATGATGGTGTCGTCAATGTCGAGGAAGATGTAGCCGTCGGTGTCGTGCACGAGCAGTGGGGTTTCGGGCGCGAGGCCCCGCATGAAGCGTGAGGCGACGGCGTCGAGCTGCCGGACGTGACCGAACGCGAACTCGCGCAGGAACGACCCCGACGTCGACGGCGCGTATCAGTTGGTGAAGACCTTCCGCATGCCGCCGTGATGAAGAATCGCGAGGTCGTCGATCGAGTCTGCGCCGGCGACCATCCCTCCGACCAGTGAGGTGACTTTCAAGCCGGCGTTGGCACCCTTGTCGGCGGGGACGGTCAGCCACTGATCGGCCAGGGTCGCCAGCCCCGCTCTGGCGGCCAATTTCATGATCGGGACCAACTCAGCGCACGACACAAGATTCGGGTCGGTAAATGATGCAGAAACGGTGCGGTCGGTGTGGGTAGCTTGCATCTACAAGATGCTCATCTGTTTGGTAAATTCAAACTCTAGACAAGTTCTATCTACCTGATCAGCTGGGTATTCTTGGTATATCGCGCCGTCAAAATCCCACGTCGACCCGTGGATTCAGGCTAAGAAGACCACACCGAGACGAAACGAGCCGCCGCAACTTCCGCTGGCCTCATTCGCCTTGACAAATCCCGCGAACATGGTTGGCTCGTATCAGTGCCAATTTCCGGAACATAGTCCGACCGTGAAAGGAGGTGGCTCGTGAGCCACCATGCCGTTGTCAACCCCGCCACAGGCGAAACCATCAAAACTTACGCCCAGCTTTCTGCTGATGAAATCGAGCAGGTTATCGCATCGGCGGATGAGGCCCACCGCGGCTGGTCACGCAGCTCTTCAACCAACGAGCGGGCCACACTCCTGCGCAGGGTCGGCGATTTGCATGAGGAGCGCCGTGACAAGCTGGCGGCCATGATCGTGCGCGAGATGGGCAAGCCCGTCGATCAAGCGCTCGGCGAGGTCGACTACGCCGCCGACATCTACCGGTACTACGCCGACAACGCGCAGGAATTTCTGAAGGACGAACCAATCACCCTGCTGAGCGGCGAGGGTTCCGCGTTCATGCGTTCCAAATCGCTCGGTGTGCTGATCGGTGTCATGCCGTGGAATTTCCCGTACTACCAGGTTGCGCGCTTCGCCGCACCGAACCTCATGACAGGCAACACGATCATCCTCAAGCATGCGTCGCAGTGCCCGGAGTCGTCCGCGGCGATTGAGCAAATCTTTCACGACGCAGGCTTTCCGGCTGGTGCCTATACCAATGTGTACGCGGACAGCGAGCAGGTCGCCACGATCATCGCCGACCCGCGGGTGCAGGGCGTCTCCCTCACCGGTTCGGAGGGCGCCGGCGCGGCCGTTGCCGAGGTGGCCGGTCGTCACCTCAAGAAGGTCGTGCTGGAGCTGGGCGGATCAGACCCGTTCATTCTGCTGAGCACCGACGACATGGCCGCCGCAGTGGATGCCGCCGTTGCCGGTCGCCTCCGCAATGGCGGGCAGGCCTGCGACGCCGCCAAGCGATTTATCGTGATCGATGAACTTTACGATGAGTTCACGGAGAAGTTCACCGCCGCCATCCTGGCTTGCTCTCCCAGCGACCCGACCGTCCCCGGGGCAGACTACGGACCCCTCTCGTCCCTCGACGCGGCCGAACATCTCGCGGAGCAGGTCGAGCGTGCAGTCGCACAGGGAGCGACCTTGGCGGGCACTGGCAAACGGTCTGGTAACTTCTACCCGTCTGGCGTGCTCACCGATGTCACGCGAGACAACGACACATACCACGAGGAGTTCTTCGGCCCCGTAGCGTTCGTCTACCGGGCAGGCTCAGAAGATGAAGCCATCGCCCTCGCGAACGACACTCCGTTCGGGCTCGGCTCCTACCTGTTCACGACCGATCCCGAGCAGGCACTGCGGGTTGCCGACCGCATCGAGGCCGGCATGGTCTACGTCAACCTCGTCAACGCCGGCAGCGCGGAGCTACCGTTCGGCGGAGTGAAAAGAAGCGGCTTCGGTCGCGAACTCGGACGCTACGGTGCCAGCGAATTCGTGAACAAGAAACTCATTCGTATCGGCTAGACCCATCGCAGACCCAGGCGAACGCCGTTCAGTCGCCGAGTCTGCGGCACGCGAAAACTGCTCGTGCCGCCTCGTGGTCGTCCTGGCGTTCACGCAGCGCCTAGCGACCGCCGAACCCGCGTTTTCCGTGGGCGACCGCGAGTTCGACTTTCGCTCGACCATCGTTGACGAACAGCGAGAGCAACACGATCATGCGTCCACCTCCGTCGCCTTGTTGTGGATCTTCACAGGTTGCCACCGGTTCTCCGGGTTGAGCAGACCAGCGCCCACCAGTTCGAGCGCGGAACGGTGATCAGCCAGGTTGGTGCTGGCCCGCGGATGCCGCGGCCACGCTTGCTTACCCAGCGTGCTCGACCCAAAAACAATGGTCGGCTCGACACGTGCGGATGCCGCAGCCGGACCCGAAGCGCTGACGTCATCGTGGTCGGCCACGAACAGCATTCATCGATGCGCGCAACGTCGGGCGGATCGCCGCCTCGACCCGGTCCCAGCCCGGCCACATCGGGTCGGATACTTGACGAATTCACAAGCCACACCTATTTGATGCCGCTGCGCGCGAATCCCTGCACGAAGAAGCGCTGGAACACCAGAAACAGCACCACCATGGGCACCACGTTGATAAGGGCGAACGCCATCGTTGCACCGAAATCCGACCCGAATTGGCCCTGCAAGTAGAGCAGGCCGATCGGCAGGGTGAAGAGTTCGTTCTGCTTGAGGGCGATAAGTGGCCAGGCGAAATCATTCCAGGACTGCAGCAGCGTCATGAAGAACAGCACAGCGATCAGCGGCTTTGAGAGCGGCAAAACTATACTCGTGAACACTCTAAAGTGGCTAGCCCCGTCGATGAGCGCCGCCTCGATCAGGTCGCGCGGGATGGAGAGAATGAATTGGCGTGCGAGGAACAACCCGAAAGCGCTCGCGGCCGTGGGCAGGATGACCGCCCAGTAGCTGCCGTAAAGCCCGAGGTTCGTTACGAGCCGAAACAGCGGCACCATAATCACCTGCACGGGGATCATCAACGTTGTCAGGGCGATGAGAAAAACGACGTTCGAACCGCGGAACTTGAGCTGCGACAGGGCATACCCGCCTAACAGGTTGACGAGCACCGTGAGAACTGCCACCGTGATCGAGATCGCCATGGAATTGCTAAACCATGTGGCAATCGGGAACCCTGCGAGGACGCGCTCAAAGTTTCCGACTGTCAGGGTACGCGGCCAGAGACGCAGTGTGCCACCCAGCAGCTCGGACCGCGATGAGAACGCGACTACAAGCATCCAGTACAGCGGGAACAGCACAACGATGCTGATGAGGATCGCCGCAACGATGCGGGCGACGAGCCCCCGTCGCGAGCCTCTGCGCGAGCGCGGCGCCCCTAATCTTGTCGTCTTCTGCCTGCGGGTCGCCGGCGCTGGCGAGAGGGTGGATGTTGTCACGATTGTGTCCTTATTCGACCAGGTCCCGGCTGCGGCTGGTTCGCCACCGTACCGCAGTGAAGATAAAGGTTACGAGAAGAAGCACGACACCGATAGCGGCGGCGTAACCCTGGTCGCGAGTCACGAAACCCGTGTCATAGGCGTAGGTGACAAGCACGGATGTGGCATTCTGTGGGCCGCCGCCGGTCATCACGAACACGATGTCGAAGACTTGGAAGGAATAGATGACGTTCAGAATGAGCAGAAAGAATGACGACGGGCCAAGCAGGGGCACTGTCACATTCCGGAATCGGACCCAGAAACCCGCCCCATCCAGTTCGGCCGCTTCATAGAGTTCGGGGCCGATGCTCTGAAGGCCCGCCAGGTAGATGAGCATGTTGAATCCGACCCTCCACCACAACGTCACGAGAACAACAGACACGAACGCGGCGAATCCACCGGACTGCCAGTTAACGCTCGGAAGTCCGATAAATCGGATCAAATTGTCGAGGATGCCGTTGTTCTCGTTGAAAACGAGTACACCGATCAGTGCGGTGGCGACGCCCGAGATAGCCATCGGGATGATGAGAATGGAACGGAACACGCCTCGGGCGGGAAGGATCGAGTTGAATAGCACGGCTGCGCCGAGGCCAAGGACCATCGACAGAGGCGTCACGATGATTGTGAACAGCAGGGTGTTCGCCGTGGATCTCCAAAAGAGCGGATCGCCAAGAAGGCGCTCATAATTGGCGACACCGACGTATTCACCGACCCCGAACCCGTTGGTCTCCTGAAAGCTGATCACCACGGTCCACACGAGCGGGACGAGCACGAATAGGCAAAGCAGCAGCATGTTCGGGGTCAGAAACAGCCACCCCGCGAGTGCCTCGCGCACGGTTTTACTATTACGACGCCCCGGGCGCCTTGGAAGCGTAAGCGACGGCGCGACGGTGCCCGCGACGCGGTCCTGCACGATGGCGACTTTTGTCACGAATTGCCCGTGGTTTGGGCGATCCCTTCTGCGATTGATTTCAGAGTGTCTCCGGTACTTGTCGAACCGGCGAAGGCCGATTCCAGGTTGTCCTGGAGTACGGTGATGATTCTCGACATGTCGGGGGACGCCACCTGGCTTGAGTCCTTGGCGCGCACCGTTGAAGCCTGGCTGAGGAAGATGGGGGCGAGCTCGGGACGTACATCGAAAGCGATGCCCGATTCGCTGAGATCCTTACGGGTCGGCAGGAGTGAGGCGGTCTCGCAGAAGTCGCGCATTTGCGTGCCGCCCGTGACGAAGTCAAGGAAGGCTGCGGCGAGCTCCGGGTTGGCGGTGCCCGCAGTGGCGACGAGCGCATTCCCCCCGAAGTCGCCCCCACCGCGCTTGCCACGTGGCGCGAACGTCGCGCCCCACTCGAAGTCGAGTGTGTTCGTGGCATCCGGGATAGCGAACGCACCGGACCAAACCATCGCCGAGGTCTGCGAGTACCAGGTGTCGCTCGCGAACGTGGCCGACTTGATGGTGTTGTTCGGCGGGACGAAGTTCTTCGTGAAAAAGCTTGACGAGAATTCCAGGGCAGCCAACCCTGCGGCCGAGTCGATCGCAGGGTCGGTGAGGTTCGTGTCCAGGAACCGGCCGTCCGCCTGGAAGAGCAGGCTAAGCCAGCGGGTGACGCCATTACCCTGCCAGTTGTAGGCCATGGGGTAGGCCTCTGCGGGTTGGGCGGCACGCAGGGTCGCGGCGACCTCGGACAGCTCGTCCCACGTCCAGGCGCTGTCGAGAGAGGTGGGAACCGACGTGATCCCGGCCAGTTCCAGAATGGCTTTGTTGTACAGGATCACTGAGGTATCGGTGTGGTGAGGCACCCCGAACGGCTTATCGTTACCCTGCACGGCCGCCCAGGCCGCGTCGGTGAAGCGATCGGAAAATCCGGATTCCAGGTACGGGCTCAAGTCCAAAAGCTGGTCCCGACCGGCGTAACTGCCAAACGTGTAATACGGCACGCGGAAGATGTCCGGCGGATTCCCCGCCTGCAGCTGGGCATCAATGTTGGTGAACATCTGTCCGTAGGGAACCGAGTTCAGCTCGATCTTCGTTCCCGCGTTAGCCTCCTCGAACGACGCGATGGCACGAGCGAAACTTGCGAGCTCCGCGTCTGTTCCCCACGTAGTGAATGTCAACGTTTTTGACCCCGTGGCCGTAGAGGTTGACTGCTGCGGCGCGAAACCGCATCCTGACAGGAGCAGGGGTAATGACACCGCTCCGGAGCCGATCAAGAAATGACGTCTGCTAAAATCCATTCAGGGATCCTTCAGCTGGGTCTGGGAGATTCAGATTTCAGTAGTTACGTACACTGATTCCACTGGCACATTATCACGACCCTGGCTGCCGCCAACTGCCGTCTGTCACCGTCGGAATGTGCAAAAGGAATTGACTCACACCGGGCGCAAGACCCGCGCTCGGCTCATCGCTGCCGCGACGACCCTCCTTGTCAACGTCGGGCGTGATGGAGTGTCCACGCGTGCCGTCAGCCGCGCGGCCGGTGTGCAGCCACCCGCCATATAGCGGATCGCGGCCAGGTCAAACCACTCCCGCTTCTGTGGCGGCAGCAACCACTCTCGCCGGTCCTCTCCACCGCGCAGCCAAAGCCGGGATGCTCGACGCTTCCGACCTTCCAGGTATCCCATCGCACTCGTGAAGCGGTACTCGCATCTGTACTGAACGACGCCGGACCGACAGTCGGGTCCGCTGCGGTCACTGCTGCTGTGCGGCTTCGAGCGTCTTTAGCCGACACAACCGTGCTCACCGCGACCGAGAGACAGCTTTTGGGAGACTGGCTCGACCGTGAGGACTCGCGCCGCACGGCCGACGAGCACGGCTGCTTAGCCGGAGTCCACCGGCTGGCTTGTGAGGGAATTCTGATATCGGTTTTGTGGGGGGCTTTGAGAGTTTCAGGCGCGGATGCGGTCCGGGTCTCGCGGCCCGGGGTGTTCCGCTGGTGTTCCTGTTGATGCCGGTGTCCGCTGCTTGGTCAGGTGGGGTCGGGTTGTCGCGGTCGAAAGTTCTGGTCGAACAGGGCCGTCCTGGGTTTCTCCGAGGGCCAGTGCTCGGGCAGGTGCGCCAAGGAACTGCTCTAAGGTCGGCATTCACGAGCGCTATCGTGGCGTGAGTGCGGTGGGTTGTGTCGGCGGCGACGGTGTCGACGGTGCTGGTGGTGAAGAAGGCATGGAATCGATGGGTGTCGAACAGGGTCGCCCGGGGTGGCCCTCAGGTCAACGGACGGGCGGTATCGACGTAGTCGAGCGTGTGAGACTGATGGCAGGGTCTCGGGCACTCCGCCTCGAAAAAGAACAGGAATCGCACATGGAATATCGCTCACTCGGCAACAGCGGCGCGGTCGTTTCGACCTACGCCCTCGGCACCATGACTTTCGGCGCGGAGGCCGATCAGGAGATGGCACACACACTTCTGGACACATATGTAGAGGCAGGCGGCAACTTCGTCGACACCGCGGATGTCTACAGCTCCGGGGTCTCGGAGGAAATGATCGGGTCCTGGCTGGCTTCGCACCCGACCGAGCGTGAGCAGATCGTTCTCGCGACCAAGGGCAGGTTTCCGATGGGCACCGGCCCCAACGATCGGGGAACCAGCCGCCGGCATCTGAACCGGGCACTTGACGATTCGCTGCGCCGGCTGGGCACGGATCACGTCGACCTATATCAACTGCACGCCTGGGACGCGTTGACGCCGCTGGAGGAGACCCTGCGCTTTCTCGACGACGCCATCCGGAGCGGGAAAATCGGCTACTACGGCTTCTCCAACTTTCTGGGTTGGCAGCTGACGAAGGCCGTGTACGTGGCGCGGGCGCTCGGTTTCACGCCGCCGGTCACCCTGCAACCGCAGTACAGCCTCCTCGTGCGCGAAATCGAATCGGAGATCGTGCCGGCCGCACTCGACGCGGGCCTGGGGCTTCTCCCTTGGTCGCCCCTCGGCGGAGGCTGGTTGTCGGGTAAGTACCGGCGCGACACGGACCCCACCGGAGCAACGCGCCTCGGTGAGGATCCCGCGCGCGGGATGGAAGCCTGGGGTCCGCGCAACAAGCAGGAACGCACCTGGCGTATCATCGACGCCGTCGCTGAGGTTGCAGCCGAGATCGGTGCCACGAGCGCGCAGGTGTCCCTTGCCTGGCTTGAGGTGCAACCGGCGGTGACCTCGGTCATCCTCGGGGCGCGGAGTGTGAAGCAGCTCGCGGAAAACCTGTCCGCGGCCGACGTGCAACTGAGCCCAGAGCACCTGGAACTGTTAGGCGCACTCAGTTCACCGGTCGTTTCCGACTATCCCTACGGTGAGGCGGCGGTCGCGCAGCGCTTGCGCGTGGTCGGTTTTTAGGCCCGGTGCTCGAGCCGGACCGGTCGCCGCCACGACCTTGCCCATCGCACCCGACGGCATGCCGGTGCACTTCTCGAACGGCCAGGTGCCCTCCGTGCCGTCGATCTGTCCCTGTCTTCATACCCACGGGGTATTCACCACGGAAGACATAAGCGACATCCTGTTCTGAGACCAGAAAGCGAAAACCCCGAAGGAGAAATCATGACCGTCATCAGTTCGAACATCGACACCGAGGCGCTGACGCTCACCTTCGTGGCGGATTTCGACGCGAGCCCGGAGCGGGTGTGGCAGCTCTGGGAGGACCCGCGTCAGCTCGAGCGCTGGTGGGGCCCGCCGACCTGGCCGGCCACCTTCGAGCGGCACGACTTCGTGCCCGGCGGCCGGTCGAACTACTACATGACCGGCCCGGACGGCGAGAAGGGGCCCGGCTGGTGGGTGACCACGCTGATCCAGCCGCCGCGCCGGTTGGAATTCGAGGACGGCTTCGCCGACGAGAACGGTGACCCGATTCTCGAGATGGGCTCGGTGCGGGCCGTGGTGACTCTGGAGGAGGCCGACGGTCGTACCCGCATGACCACGGTGTCGACGTTTGCGAGCCTCGAGCAAATGCAACAGATTTCCGAGCTGGGTATGGAGGAGGGTATGCGCCAGGCCATGGGGCAGATCGACAGGCTTCTCGCTGAAGACGACAGCGCCTGACCGGAGCGCCGTCGCCGGCGGTCGCGCCTCGCTCAGTGCACGAGCGCCTTGAGTGCGATCAGTGCCAAGCCCATGCCCGCCGTTCCCGCCGCGGTGGCGAGCTTCGCGCGTGAACCGGCCTGCCGTTGCCGGGCAGCCCACCAACCCAGCACCGCGAGGGTGACCACAGCAGCCCACAGTGAAAGGTCTACGGCCGCATCTATCGACCACCCGAGGAGTGCGGCGAGGATCAGGCAGGCTACCGGCACGATGAGCGCCCATAACAGCCCGGCTGAGCGTTGCAGCGCCTCACGGACCGCCTCCCGCCAGCTCAGGTCCCGATTGCCGACGATCTCGGCGTACACATGCGCGCCCCAGAACACCAGGACGGTTCCCACGGTACGGGCGATGAGGGCCGGCAGGCCGGGGTTGTACAGGGAGAACGCGGAAATGAGACCCGCGGTCAGCACAGTGCCGTAGACGGCCTCCGCGTTCATGGCCCGCGACACCCACGGGTAGCGCCGCAACCGGGCATCCAGGTCGAACCCCGAAGGCTTCACCGCCACCGCCGTTTCCGCATTGGCAACTCGCTGCCGCCGCGGTCAGCATAGTCGGGCGAGCTGCGTATGACCCTGCATCAGCAACCACGCCGCGCCAGCATCGTTGGGCGGTCGCGGTCGCGGTCGCGGTCGCGGTCGCGGTCGCGGTCGCGTTCTCGGGCATGCGTCGGGCGGAGAAGTTGCCCTCCCCGGAGAAGACCGTACGGCAGGCGGACCGCGACGAGCCTGCGCCGTTCTGACTCGGGATCCGCGATTTCGCGTGCACGTGTTACACGGCGTTGCCGGCGATTCAGTCAAGAACGGCAGGAGTCGCATGGCGAGCGCGTGGCCCAACTCCGTGTCGACACGAGTGCCCCAAGGCCACGACCTCCGCCCGGTTGCTGGCTCCCGAGCACACGGCCAGCCGCCCCGAATATGCGGATGCCTTGCTGGACGACGTACTGGCCGATCAGGCCTCGGGCTCCCGGGCGACCACGCCTGAGACTTCGACGAGCTGGCGGCGACCATCGGCACCCTCATCGGGAGCGACGTCACCTTCCGCAACCTCACCCCGGCCGCGCACGCGGACATGCTGACGGGATTCGGACTCGACGCGGGCCTGGTGGGCTTTGTTGTGGGGCTCGACACCGACATCCGTGACGGCCTGCTCGGTGAGACCACCGGTGACCTCGCGTGCCTCACCGGCAAGCCGCCGACCCCGCTCGCCGCGGGTTTGGCTCGTGCGTCGTGAGGTGGTTGCTCGCGGCGAAGAACGGGGCCTCGGTGACCGACGCTCGATCGGCATCGGCATCGGCAGGCGTCTGGCCAGCCCCGAGGGGGCGACGAGCAGGTGGAAGCCTTTGCGGGCAAGGATTGGCACAACCTCAGCCTGCCGGCCAAGGTGGAGGGCCAACGAAGAAACCCCAGTTCTGCGACTGGGGCTTCTTCATTGCGACCTCTGCAGAACTCGGGCTAGTGGCTCAGTGCCGGTTCCTCGAACTGGTTCATCGTGTTGTTGGTGCCGCCGGCCTTCAGGGCGGCCTCGCCGGCGAAGTACTCCTTGTGGTTGTCACCGATGTCGGAGCCGGACATGTTCTGGTGCTTGACCGTGGCGATCCCCTCACGGATCTCTCGACGCTGCACACCCTTGACGTAGGCGAGCATGCCTTGGTCGGCGAAGTAGCCCTTGGCCAGGTCATCGGTGGACAGCGCGGCCGTGTGGTAGGTCGGCAAAGTGATGAGGTGGTGGAAGATGCCGGCCTCGGCCGAGCCGTCGCGCTGGAAGGTGCGGATGCTCTCGTCGGCGATTTGAGCGAGCTCGGTCTCGTCGTAGGCGACGCTCATCAGCTTCGCGCGGTCGTAGGCCGACACGTCCCTGCCCTCGGCGAGCAGGTTGTCGTACGCCTGCTGACGGAAGTTGAGCGTCCAGTTGAACGACGGGCTGTTGTTGTAGACCAACTTGGCGTTCGGGATGACCTTGCGGACCTCGTTCATCATTCCGGCGATCTGGGCGACGTGCGGCTTCTCCGTCTCAATCCAGAGCAGGTCCGCGCCGTTCTGCAGCGAGGTGATGCTGTCGAGAACGCAACGGGCCTCACCGGTGCCCTGACGGAACTGGAACAGGTTGCTTGCCAGGCGCTTGGGGCGCAGCAGCTTGCCGTCGCGCTTGATGACAACATCCCCGTTACCCAACTCGGCCTCGGTGATCTCGTCGACGTCGAGGAAGGAGTTGTACTGGTCGCCCAGGTCCCCGGGCTGGTAGGTCACGGCGAGCTTCTGCGTCAGGCCGGCACCGAGCGAGTCGGTGCGCGAGACGATGATGCCGTTGTCGATGCCGAGCTCGAGGAACGCGTACCGCACGGCGTTGATCTTCGCGATGAAGTCCTCGTGGGGAACGGTGACCTTGCCGTCCTGGTGGCCGCACTGCTTCTCGTCCGAGACCTGATTCTCGATCTGGATGGCGCAGGCGCCTGCCTCGATCATCTTCTTGGCCAGAAGGTACGTCGCCTCGGGGTTACCGAAACCGGCGTCGATGTCCGCGATGATCGGCACGACGTGGGTCTCGTAGTTGTCGATCTGTTCCTGGATGTCCGCGGCCTTGGCGTCGTTGCCGGCGGTATGGGCCCCGTCCAGGGCGGTGAATAGCAGGTCCAGCTCGCGGGCGTCGGCCTGGCGGAGGAAGGTGTAGAGCTCCTCGACCAGCGCGGGAACGGCCGTCTTCTCGTGCATGGACTGGTCGGGCAGCGGGCCGAAGTCGCTTCGCAGAGCAGCGACCATCCAGCCGGACAGGTACAGGTAGCGCTTGTTCGTGGTCTTCAGGTGCTTCTTGATCGAGATCATCTTCTGCTGGCCGATGAAGCCGTGCCAGACTCCGAGGGACTGCGTGTAGACGGAGGAGTCCGCGTCGTACTCCGCCATGTCCTTGCGCATGATGTCGGCGGTGTACTGGGCGATTTCGAGGCCGGTCTTGAAGCGGTTCTGTGCACGCATGCGGGCGACCGACTCAGGGTTGATCGCGTCCCAGCTGCTTCCGGCCGCGTTCTTGAGAGCTTCGACAGCCTGGGTGTCGTCTTGATAGATGGTCATGTGCATTCCTTCGACGTTGAATTGTGCAGAGCGTTGGACGGCTTCCGGCGGCCCGTTATCGGCTGCTAATTGAAGACTGCTGCAATAACAAGCGGTCTTCTTCACGATTCCCGGCAGAACTTTTGGGATTCTTCTTCGTTTGAGAAGAATTCCCTGAGCGAGCCGGATCGTGACCGGGAATATGCCGAGATCGACGACCCAGGTGGGATCGGAGGGGAGGCCACCCCGGTGGATCCCTCCCCGCGCGACTAGGGTGTTGCGCGGAAGAAAGCTTTGACCGGAGGACCACCTGAGCCCTGACCGTGGCTGGGGTGTTCCTCGCGGGAAAGGCACGGCGGCAGAACCGCACCAATCAAAGGAAATCACTATGAACAGCACACCTTCAGTAATCGTTTTCGACGTCAACGAAACCCTCTCCGATATGTCCCCGCTGAGCGCCCGGTTCGTGGAGATCGGAGCCCCGGCCCACCTGGCCCGGGTCTGGTTCGCCTCGCTGCTGCGGGACGGCTTCGCCCTCGCCGCCGCGGGAGGAACCGCGCAATTCTCCATGATCGGATCCGAGATCCTGCGCGGGGTCCTCCGCGACGTCGACCTGACCCGTAGCCTCGACGACTCGGTGCGCCACGTGATGGACGGCTTCGAGACGTTGAGCCTGCATCCGGACATTGCCGACGGCATCCGTGATCTGAAAAGTGCAGGGTTGCGCCTGGTGACCTTCTCCAACGGATCCGCGCAGGTGGCCGAGTCCCTCCTGACCCGCGCGGGTCTCCGAGGGGAGTTCGAGGCTCTGCTCACGGTGGAGGACGCCCCGGCCTGGAAGCCGGTTCGGGCCGCCTACGACTACGCCGCGGATGTCTGCGGAGTGAAGCCGGGCGAGCTGCTCCTGGTGGCCGTGCACCCCTGGGACATCCACGGGGCCGCGCAGGCAGGCCTCCGCACTGCGTGGCTGAACCGCGCCGATGAGATCTACCCCAGCTTCTTCGCGGCACCGGACCACACCATCACCGCCCTCGGCGAACTGGCCACCCAGCTCGCCCGCGACTCGCACCCCGCCCATCGCCCCTAACGAATTCGACGGAGATTTTGGCTCTGGAGCCCGGTTTGTGGCCCACACAGGTCGAAAATCGGAAAATCTCCGTCGAATTCGTTCGGGCGGGCCGTGGTCTGGGGGCAAGGGCTGTCGGGAAAGAGACCGAGGCCGATGGTGGCGCTCTGGATACCCTAGGGGGTATACTGATACTTTCAGTGAATCGAGAAGGAGTCAGCTATGTGCAGCCCCATTCGTTGTAACCGTTGCGGCAAGATCACCTGGACCGGTTGCGGTGAGCACGTCGACAGCGTCATGGCCGACATCCCGCCCGCTCAGCGCTGCACCTGCAACTAGGCATGAAGAACCTCGTCGCAGCACTCGTCCTGGCCGGTGCCGCCCTGTTCGGCCTCACCGCGTGCTCCGCTCCGGTCGCCCCGGCGGCTGAGTCCGCCATGGCGGCCGGCACCGTCGTGATCGACGTGCGCACCCCCGGGGAGTACGCCGCCGGTCACCTCGAAGACGCGCTGAACATCGATGTGCAGTCATCCGACTTCGACAGCCAGGTTGCGGCGTTGCCGACCGACGGCGACTACGTCGTGTACTGCCGCTCGGGCAGCCGTTCGGCCGCCGCGGCGGCCCGTCTGGCCGATCTCGGGTTCACCTCGGTGACGGATGCCGGCGCCATGTCTGCCGCCACCGTCTCCACCGGTCTCCCGATCGTCACGACCCCGTAGTGCCCGCAACACCGGCACCACCCACAACACCGCGAAGGGCACCCACGAGCGTGGGTGCCCTTCGCGGTGTTGCCGGTGCTTAGCCGCCGAAAGCGACGAGGTGCTTTCGAAAGCGGCCAGCAGTCGCTCGTAGACCTTCAGCACGTCGGGGGCGGTGACGCCCTCGACCGCGATGGTCAGATCGGCGATGTCGGTCTCCTCGACCGCGCGTCCGGCCTCCATAGCGGTGTCCACGCTGACCGAGCCCTCGGCGAGGAGAGTGTCGTAGAGGTCCTGGGTGTCGTCGGTCAGGAACTCGTCGGCCTCCAGTCCGACGGTCGGGTCGGTGAGCTCATACCGCTCCAGGAGGGTGCACACGGCATCCAGGTGCTTGGATTCCGACTTGGCGATGCGGGTAGAGAGCGCCGGGTCGTACTGGGCGTCGAATGCGGCGTACAGGTCGTACGCGAGCTTCTCTTCTTCGCTCATCGCCGCGAGCTCTGACTTCTGGTCCTCGGTCAGCGTGCCCATGACCATGCCGCTCGGGTTCGACTGGCCGGCCTGGGGGGCGTCGCCGGGAGTCGGTAAGGCGGAGAGGCCGGTCAGGCAGACGCCTTGTCGGCGGCCTGGCGTGCCGCGATGCTGGCGTGCACCTCGTCCATGTCGAGGCTCCGCACGGCGGTGATGACCTCTTCCAGTGAGGAGGCGTTCAGGGCGCCGGGCTGGGAGAACACCAGCACTTTATCGCGGAAGGCCATCAGCGTCGGGATCGAACGGATGCCCGCGGCGGCGGCCAGGCTCTGCTCGGCCTCGGTGTCGACCTTGGCGAACACGATGTCGGGGTGCTTCTCGGACGCGGCGGTGAAGGTGGGCGCGAACATGCGGCACGGGCCGCACCAGGCCGCCCAGAAGTCCACCAGCACGATGGAGTTGTCGGTGATGGTCTGGTCGAAGGTTTTCTCGGTGGTGTCAATGGTTGCCATGACTCCAGAATATACCCCATGGGGTATTTTGGTCAAGCGTCGGGCGACGCCCGGAGCGGCCCGACAGGTTGCTTTTCAGATACCCCTGGGGGTATCGTATCCAATGTGCGATCCGATCGCACGCACAACGCAGGCAAGACGTCAGCACGACGCACGCAAGACTTGGAGGACTTCGAACCATGGACGTTATCGTTATCGAAACCCCGCAGCTGGGAGACCGCAGCTACCTGGTGCACGACGGCGCGGTCGCGCTGGTCATCGACCCGCAGCGCGACACCGACCGGGTGGAGAGCGCGGCACGCGAGGCCGGAGTCTCCATCACCCACGTCGCCGAGACCCACCTGCACAACGACTACGTGACCGGCGGCTTCGCGCTCGCCCGGGTGCACGGCGCGAAGTACCTGGTCAACGCCGCCGACTCCGTCACTTTCGAGCGGGAGCCGGTCACCGACGGCCAGGTCTTCCCAGTCGGCGGCCTGACCGTCACCGTGGTGGCCACGCCGGGGCACACCCACACCCACGTGTCCTACATTGTCAGCGACGGCAGCGAAGAGGCGGTCTTCTCCGGCGGCAGCCTGCTGTTCGGCTCGGTCGGACGCACCGACCTGGTAGCCACGACCGACACGGTCGCGCTCACCCACGACCAGTATGCCTCGGTGCGCCGGCTCGTGCACAAGGCCGAGCATGACGCCGCGCTCTTCCCGACCCACGGGTTCGGCTCCTTCTGCTCCAGCGGCCCGGCCACCGGCGCCGGAGCATCCACCATCGGCGAACAGCTCACGGCGAACCACGCCCTGACCGACTCCGATGAGGAGCACTTCGTGCGCGACCTGATCACCAACCTCACCGCCTACCCCTCCTACTACGCGCACATGGCCCCCGCGAATACGCAGGGTCCCGGCGCGCCGAACCTGCAGGTGCCCGAGTCCCTCGACGCCGTCGAGCTCACCCGGCGCCTGGCCGAGGGGGAGTGGGTCGTCGACCTGCGCAACCGGGTCGCGTTCTCGAGTAACCACCTGCAGGGTGCCGTGAGCTTCGAATACGGCAACGGCTCGAACTTCACCACCTACCTGGGCTGGGTTCTGCCCTGGAAGGAGCAGCTCACCCTGGTCGGCGACCGCGCAGACGTCGAGGACGCCATCCGTGACCTGTCGCGCATCGGCATCGACTCGCCGGATGCCGCCATCGGCACCGAGCCGCACGCCCTGGCCCCGGATGCCCCGGTCGCCACCTACCCGCGTGTGGGCTGGGTCGGGATGCTGCAGGGCCGCGCCGAACAGGATGTCCTCCTGGACACCCGTCGCGCCGACGAGTTCGCCGGTTCCCACCTGCTCGGTGCGGTGAATGTTCCGCTGCACGAGTTGCTCTCCCGGATGGAGGAGATCCCGGCCGGCACAATCTGGGTGCACTGCGGTTCCGGCTACCGTGCCGGGGTCGCCGCCAGCCTTCTGCAGCGCGCCGGCCGTGAGGTCGTGCACGTCGACGGGAACTTCGACGAGGCCACGGCTGCCGGACTCACCCTGGCCGAGCTGACCGTCTAACCCCATGCCGGGAAAGCGAACGGCGATCCACCCGGCCGAGAAGCGCAGTCCCGGCTCGTGGACCGTCCCTGGAAGATGCTGCCGATCGGTGTGCTCTTCGGTTCTGGCCTCGACACTGTCGTCTCGATCAGTCTCTCCGTTTTTGCCCGGGGTGCTCACGCCGGGCCTGTTTTGGTACGCGGCCCTGGTGCTCCCCATCGTCTTCTGGGAGCGGTCCTGTTCGGCGTCGTCGCGCTGACCGGAGTCCTCCTGGTTCTGTGGGCACCGTTCCGCCCCAATCTGTCCCTGGAAAGGCACTCATAATGGAACTCACCCCGCAGCAGGTCTTCAGCCGCCTGGCCGAGGCGCAGATCGTCGAAGTGCGGGAAACCCCCGAGCTTCTCGACGGCATGATCGCCGGAGCCCGGCACATTCCGCTCAGTACGATTCCGGAGAACACCGCAGCTCTGGACCCGAAGCGACCCGTGATCCTGGGCTGTCGCAGCGGGAGTCGCAGCGCCAGCGCCGCCGACTACGTGGCTGCCGCGGGATTCGACGCGAATACGATGACGGGCGGAATGCTCGAGTGGACTGCTGAGCGGCTGCCCACTGTTCTGCCTCAGCGCCCGTGATCATCGCGGCCCTCGTCCTCGGGCTCATCGTCGGGTCCCTGCTGGGCCTGGTCGGCGGGGGCGGGGCGATCATCGCCGTGCCGGCCCTCGTCTACGGGGTCGGGCTGCCGTTGGAGGAGGCGATCCCCACCTCCCTGATCGTTGTCGGAGCGGCCTCCGCCGTCGCCGTGCTCCCGCGGCTGCGTCGCGGCGTCAACTGGCGGCTGGCCACCATCGTCGGGTCGGCCGGGGTGGCGACCGCCTACCTGGGCACCATGGTCAACCGGCTGCTTAACCCGGGAGTTCTGTTGCTGATTTTCGCCGTGATCATGGTGATCGCCGGCATCCGCATGTTCATGCCGCCCCGACCTGGCGGCGGCCCCTGTGCGCTCCCGGGCGGGGAGATCAGGTGGCGCAGCTGCCTGCCCCGCGCGCTCGCCACCGGCGCGGTGGTCGGTTTCCTGACCGGGCTGCTCGGAGTCGGTGGAGGCTTCCTCATCGTGCCCGCGCTCACCCTCGTGCTCGGCCTGCCCATGAGCGTGACCGTGGGAACCTCGCTGGTCATCATCGTCATCAACTCGTTGGCCGGGTTCACCGCGCACCTGGGTGACGTGCAGATCGACTGGGCCGTGACCGGTGCGTTCGCCGTGACGGCCATGGCTGCGTCGCTGATCGCCGGCCGGCTCGCCCGCGGACTGTCCGACACTGTGCTGAAACGCGGATTCGCCGTTCTGGTTCTGATCGTCGCGGTCTATGTGGCCGTGCAGGCCGTGGTGGCGCTTGTCGACTAGGACAGCGCTAGGAACAGCTTCTCGAGTTCCTCCACGTGGAGGGGCTTCTTGTCAACGGTGTCGCCCTGGTCGGGGAGACACTCCTTCATCGCGGAGGTGATGATCGTGAAGCCGGCGCGGTCGATGGCGCTGGAGACGGCGGCGAGCTGGGTGACGACCGCCCGGCAGTCGGTGCCTGCTTCGACGGCGGCGATCACCGCGACGAGTTGCCCCTGGGCGCGCTTGAGCCGGCTCATGGTCTTGCGCAGATCATCTGGCCTTGTCGGGTCTGACTACATGTGTATAAAATACCCCGTGGGGTATCAACCCTCTTGACAATCGAGGAATCAGCCACACCATGAGAATCTCTAGAACGTTCACCGACCTCCGCATCTGGCCTCGCCGAAGACGGATGGTCGCAGCCGGCATCGCGGCGGCGGCGTTAACCGCGCTGACACTCGCCTCGGGCTCCGTTGCCGTGGCCGGCGGATCACTGATGTTCCCCGGTGCCGTCTGGGCCTATGCGGTCACGGTCGTCGGGGCCGGGCTGATCGGCCTGGTCGTCGCCAGCTACTTCGATGCCCCGATCGGCGGGGAAGCCACCCGGTGTGACGTGCGCTGGCCCGTGCTCGGCCTGATCGCGGTTTATCTCACCACCGAACTGCGGGAGGCCGTTCCACTTATCGCGGCCGCCGTTCGCCCGGTCGTCGCCGTCGCCGCGATCGCGCTGCTGGCGTGGGCGCTGCTCGAGCGTCTGGGCATCGAGCACCGTGCCGTCGACGATCGGAGTGTAAACGGTGAGGACGGCGAGGTCTGCACGACCTGCAAGCCGCTGTTCCCGGCGACGCGGAGCCGCTGACACCGTCAGGGGGCCAGAGGGTCGAGCCGACCGGCAACCACAGGAAGTCAAACCCCCAACAGTCGCACCGACGCTCCACTGCCCGGAAGACCGTGGTGCTCAGGAGGTCACGTTCCTGCGCGCTGAGACCGCCGAGTTCCGGTCTGCTCCCGACGAAGGTCTCCAACGGCCGATGATGTTTTGGCTGGTCTCCCCGTTCCAGATCACCGGGTACACCGCTACATGGATTCCGCGACCACGGCCAGCACGTTGGCGGCCGGGTCCGTGAACCAGGCGATTTGGGCCCGGTCTTCCTCGTCGCGCATGATGCCCTTCTCGTCGTTGGGCGGCATGTCGGCCAGATCCGCATCGCCGTAGATCTTCGTGGTCACGCCGCGGGCGTTGAGCTCGTCGACCGTCTTCTCGACGTCGTCGGTCATGAAGTTGAGAACGGTGAAGGACGCCGGCACATGATCGGGCTTGACGTAAATGAACAGCTGCGCGCCGTTGCCGAGCCGAACCTCGAGGTTGCCCATCATGCCCTCCGTGACGGAGAGACCGAGGGTCTCACCGTAGAAGCGTTTTGCCTTGTCGATGTCGTCAACGGAGAACGAACTGAAGGCCTCGGAACTGGTGAACATGTCAATCTCCTTCGTCAGGAACCATGTGATTCGCCGACGACGATTGCACTCTGCACCAGAGTTGGATAGCCCCCGGCAGGGTAGCGGATCGCGGATACCCCGTGCCCTGCCGAGGCAGGTGCCTAGTAGCTGCGCGGCTGGCGCGGCGGGCGCTCGGTGCGGCCCTCGCGACGAACCGGTCCGCCGCCGTCGGCACGGATTTCGATGAGCTTGCCGCTGATGCGGGTGTTCTCCAGTCGACCCAGCACGTCGCCCGGCATGTCGGCCGGCAGCTCGACGAGCGAGTATTCCGGGTTGATCTGGATGTGACCGAAGTCTTCGCGGCTCAGGCCACCCTCGTTGGCGAGAGCGCCGACGATCTGGCGCGGTTCCACCTTGTGGCGCTTGCCGACCTCGATGCGGTACGAGGCCATCGCGCGGTTGTTGTCGCGGGGGCGGCGTTCCACCCGCTCCACGCGTTCGCCGCGCTCTGCGCGTTCGTCACGGCGGTCGCCGCGACCGGCGTCGGCGCGGGCGCGCTCTGCCCGGTCGCCGCGGTCGGCACGCTCGGGCCGCTGCGCGCGGGCATCCGCCTGGGTGAGCAGCAGGGGAGTCTCTCCCTGGGCGACGACCGCCAGGGCCGCCGCGACATCCGCTTCGGGCACGTCGTGATGTGCGACGTAGTGACCGATGATGTCGCGGAAGGCGCCGATCCGTTCGGACTGGCCGAGGGCCTCGGTGATGGCGTCGTCGAAGCGTGCCAGGCGGGTGACATTGACGTCTTCGAAGCTGGGCAGCTGCATCTGCGTCAGCGGCTGGCGGGTCGCCCGCTCGATGGCGTTGAGCAGGTGTCGCTCGCGCGGCGTGACGAAGCTGATCGCTGCGCCGCTGCGGCCGGCTCGGCCGGTGCGGCCGATGCGGTGCACGTACGACTCGGTGTCGATCGGGATGTCGTAGTTGACGACGTGGCTGATGCGGTCGACGTCGAGGCCGCGCGCGGCGACATCCGTTGCGACCAGGATGTCCAGCTTGCCGGACTTGAGCTGGTTGACGGTGCGCTCGCGCTGCACTTGGGCCACATCGCCGTTGATGGCAGCGGCGGAGTAGCCGCGCGCGCGCAGCTTCTCGGCGAGCAGTTCGGTCTCGTTCTTGGTGCGGGTGAAGACGATCATGCCCTCGAAGTTCTCCACTTCGAGGATGCGGGTGAGCGCGTCGACCTTCTGCGGGTACGACACCATCAGGTAGCGCTGGGTCGTGTTCGCGGAGGTCGTGGTCTTGTTCTTGATCGTGATCTCTTCGGGGTCGTTCAGGTACTTCTTCGAAATCCGCCTGATCTGCGGCGGCATGGTCGCCGAGAACAGGGCGACCTGCTTGTCGTTCGGGGTGTCGGCGAGGATCGTCTCGACGTCCTCGGCGAAGCCCATCTTGAGCATCTCATCGGCCTCGTCGAGCACCAGGTACTTCAGCTGCGACAGGTCGAGCGTGCCCTTTTCGAGGTGGTCCATGATGCGGCCGGGCGTACCGACGACGATGTGCACCCCACGACGCAGCGCGGAGAGCTGCACGCCATAGCCCTGGCCGCCGTAGACGGGGAGCACGTGCACGCCGCGCATATGACCGGCGTACTTCTCGAATGCCTCACAGACCTGTAGGGCAAGCTCACGGGTCGGGGAGAGCACGAGTGCCTGCGGGGTCTTCTGCGCCAGGTCGAGGCGCGAAAGAATCGGCAGCGCGAACGCGGCAGTCTTGCCGGTTCCGGTCTGGGCGAGGCCGACGACGTCGCGCCCGGCGAGAAGCGGGGGGATGGTGGCGGCCTGAATGGCGGAGGGAGTTTCGTACCCGACGTCCTTGAGCGCCTTGAGCATCGAATCATTGAGCCCAAGGTCGGCGAAGGTTTTCGTGTCGCGGGCAGTATCTGCCTCGCTCTGCGTGGGGGTCGTGTCAGGGGTGTGCATACTACAACGGTAATCCATCGGAGAGTGCGCCCCGTTCGTGCGGGAGGATAAGACCATGTCGACAACGCAGCAGCAACCCTGGGTAAAGAACTATCAGCCGGGCGTCCCGGCCGAGATCGAGCTCCCCACGGAGTCGCTCGTCGCGATGCTCGAGCGGGCCGTGGCCGAGGCCGGTGACCACCCCGCACTCGAGTTCTTCGGGCGCCGCACGACGTACACCGAGCTCGGCGACCAGGTCGACCGGGTTGCGGAGGGTCTGCGGCACCTCGGGGTGCGAGCGGGAGACCGGGTGGCCCTGATCCTGCCGAACTGCCCCCAGCACGTCGTCGCCTTCTACGCGGTGCTGCGCCTGGGTGCCGTGGTGGTCGAGCACAATCCGCTGTACACCTCGCGGGAACTCCGCCACCAGTTCGAGGACCACCAGGCGCGCATCGTGATCGCCTGGGACAAGTCCGTGGCCTCCGTTCGCGCCTTCCCGCGCGACATCGAGATCGACCACATCGTGTCCGTGAACCTGCTCCTGGCGTTCCCGACCCTCAAGCGCCTCGCCCTGCACCTGCCGGTGAAGAAATTGCGCGAATCCCGCGAGGCCCTCACGATTGCCGCGCCGGGCACGATCCCGTGGAAGGAGCTGCTCAGCCATCTCCCGATCGATCCCGCGCATCCGCGCCCGTCGGTCGACGACCTCGCGGCCCTCCAGTACACCTCGGGCACCACGGGCCAGCCCAAGGGCGCCATGCTCACCCACTTCAACCTGTACTCCAACGCTCTGCAGGGCGAGGCATGGATGCACGGGGCCGAGTACCGCAAGGAGGTCTTCTACGCGATCCTGCCGATGTTCCACGCGTTCGGCATGACCCTCTACCTGACCTACGGCATCCGTAAGCAAGGTCTGCTCGTCTTGTTCCCCAAGTTCGACCCCAACTTGATTCTCGACGCCATGAAGAAGTCGCCCGCCACGGTGTATTGCGCGGTGCCGCCGATCTACGAGCGCACGGCCGTGGTGGCGAAGGAGCGCGGAATCTCGCTGCGCTCCTGCAAGTACTGCATCTCGGGTGCGATGAACCTGCCCGACCATGTCGTGGAACTGTGGGAATCGGTGTCGGGCGGGCTGCTGGTGGAGGGCTATGGCATGACGGAGACGTCGCCGGTGGCCCTCGGCAACCCGTTCCACCCCACCCGCCGGCCCGGCACGGTCGGCGTGCCCTTTCCCTCCACGCTGATGAAGGTGGTCGACCTGGACGACCCCACCGTGGAGGTAGTGCAGGGCCGGCCCGGCGAGCTGCTCCTGAAGGGCCCCCAGGTTTTCCAGGGCTACTGGAACAACCCCGAGGAGACCGCGAAGGCCCTCCTCCCCGGCGGCTGGATGCGCACGGGGGACATCGTGACCGTCGACGCAGACGGCTTCACCACGATCGTGGACCGCGCCAAGGAACTCGTCATCACCGGCGGCTTCAACGTCTCGCCCTCGGAGGTCGAGGCGGTGCTGCGACTGCACGCGGATGTCGTCGACGCGGCCGTCGTCGGCAAGGCTCTCGAACGCGGCGGGGAAATGGTCGTCGCGGCAGTCGAGCTGAAGCCCGGAGTGCCGCTCGATGAGGATGCACTGCGGGAGCACTGCCGCGAGCACCTCGCCGCCTACAAGATCCCGCGCCGGATCGTCACGATCGAGGACATGCCCCGCTCCATGCTCGGCAAGATCCTGCGCAAGCAGGTGCGCGAGCAGGTTCTGCCGGGGCTCTGAGACTGATCAGAGGTGCTGCTCGAGCCGACGCCTCGTGAGCAGGTAGGCCCGGCGCAACCACGGATCGCCGTCGCCGGCCCAGCGATTGAGCACCCCGTCTGCCCGGGCCCGGCCCGGCGCATCCAACCGCTCCACCAGCGGACCCACCACGTCGACGGCGAGCGGGTCGACCAACTCGCGCAGGCGGGCACTTCGCACAAATCCCTCGATCCGGCTCAGGTCGGAGTTGTCCAGCACCCGCACATTCGATTGCAGCAGCACGACGGCCGCGAGACGGCGCTCGAACACCGGCACCGCCCACAGCTCGGAACTCAATGCTGTGATGTCGTCGTGCGTCAGGCCGGGATACCGGCGGCCGGCGTCCCGGATCGTTCCGCGCACCGCGCCGACCGAGGCACCGTAGAACCGCAGGTCGCTGCCCAGCCGCTCCTGCGCCGCCGCCGCCCGGTACGGATCCCCCTCGGCCTGCAGCGTCGCGTCTACGAAGCTGCCGGCGTCACTCACCCCTTCATTCTCGCGTTTCCGGAGGCTGCCGGCGCACCCCGGCCGTTACGCTGAGCGCATGACGACGGCATCGGAGAACACCGTGACGGACGCCCGATCCACCCGCCTGAGCAGCGTCAACCTCGCCGCCGCACTCCTCCTGATCGCACAGGCCGTTCTGGTCTCCGTGGTCGTCCTGGCCCAGAGCGCCCCGGTGCTGCTGCCGGTCACGGCCGGCTTCCCCGGCGGGCCGGTGGGTTCCCAGGCCGAAGCGCAGGTCGTCGACCTGGCCGCCGTGAACCTCGGGGTGGCCGTCGTCGTCCTGCTCGCCTTCTCCGCGCTCCTACGCCTCGCCGCCGTGACCCCGACGGTCGCCGGCAGCTACCGGCGCGGCCTGGCCGCCGCGCGCAATCCGCTGCGCTGGGTCGAGTACTCGCAGGTCTCCGCGGTCACGGTGTTCCTCATCGCCCAGTTCAACGGCGTCACGGAGGTCGGCACGCTGGTGGCGCTCTACGCCATCACGGCGGGTGCCGCGCTATTCCTCGCACTGCAGGAGCGTGAACCGGCCGGCGGCTCGCTCCGGTCCTTCGTCTTCGGAGCCATGGTCGGCATCGTGCCGTGGGGCATCATCGCCTTCTACCAGGTCGGCGCCGGGGTTCTCCATGACGTGCCCGAACTCTTCGTGCGCACCGTCACCCTCTCGCTGCTCGCGGTGGCGGCCTTGGTCTGGACCAACGCCTGGCTCGGCCGGCGAGCCCACGGCGCATGGGCGCATCCGCACCGAGTGGAGATCGTGCAGATCACCCTCGTCACGCTCGGCACCACGCTGCTGGCCGCGCACGTGGTGTGGGGCGTGCTGCTCTAGGCGAGGTTCGACACCGTCAGGTGCGGGGCCGACTCCAGCAGGGCCTGCTCGAACCCGGCCAGTGCCTCGGCGGGGAGCGACCAGGCCTGCTTCGGGCATCCGTCACCGGGTCTGCCACCCGCATCTTTCGTCACGTTAATACGGAGAATCTTAGGAAACGCCGGTTTGGGCGCCTGGGCGGCATGTCGCCAAAATCTCCGAAGTTAGCGACGGCGCGCCGGGTCTCGACGGGCTCGACCGCCGGAAGACGAGCTCGACCGCCGGGCTCAAACGGGCTAGGCGAGCGCGCGGGCCACGTCCAGTCCGGAGCGCACGGCCCGAGAGATGCCCGACGGATGCCCGTGCAGCCGCCCGAAACCGTCTCCCGCCACGAAGATGCCGGGCTGGTCCGCGCTGCGGAAGAACGTGGAATCCGACCCCGAATCTGCAGGCACCACAGCATTCGCATACCGCCAGCGCTTCAACGCTGAGTCCAGAACGCGCACGCCGGGCAGCAGCCGGATCAGCTCGGCCAGCAGCTCCGCCTGCGAGAATGTGGCGTCCGCGTCCCAGGTCGCCTCGCTCCAGAGCGGGCTTGCAATGACCTCGAGCCACACCTGTCGGGCATCGTCCCGGTGCCTGACTCTAATCGTCTCGATGACTCCGTCGGGAGCGGACCAGCCCACGACGTCATTCACGACGTCGGCGCCGTCGACGATGCACAGCAGAACGGCCCGCCTGTCGTAGGCAGCCTCGAGCAGGCCGGGCGCGACAGCGATCCCGCTGCCGCGCAGCATCTGCAGGTTCTGTGGAACCGGCGCTGTGAGAACCACCGCCCGGCCTCCGAACGGTTCCCCCGAGTTGTGCGGCACGACGTGGATGAGACCGGAATTCTGCACGGCGAGGTGGGTGACGAAGGTGCGCCGGAGCGTCGTGCCGCCCGCCCACCGCTTGGCGATATCGCCCGCGGGCTCGTCGAACATCCACTTCGCGTAGCCCTCGGTGTCGGGCACGAACCGGGCTCCCGTTCGGCGGGTGATCTCGCGGGTGACCTCGGCGTCGTGACTGTGAACCGCGTCGACGGACGGGTTCAACAACCGGCCGCCGAGCGGGCGGCTCGCGAGCCGCCCGCCCGGCCGCGATCCCTTGTCGAGGAGGAGGACCGCACGACCGCGCTCCTGCAGGTTCCGGGCGATGGTCAGACCGCAGACGCCCGCACCGACCACGATGACGTCCCACGTTTCCATGTCTGGAGGCTAGTGCACGCGCGTTGCACGCGCATTGCACGCACAGCGCGCCCACCGTGCAGTCGTACGCTTGTTCGTGTCGTCCTAGCTGCCGAGACCCGGCACGGATGCCGCAGCGCTGCATCCGCAGCGCTGCATCCGCAGCACCGCCCACACAAAGGAGTCCCGCATGAAGATCGTTGTCACTGGTGGAAGCGGAAAGCTCGGCCGGACCGTCGTGACGTACCTCGTCGCCGAGGGTCACGAGGTACTGAACCTCGACCGCGACGGTGCCCGCAGCCACGATCTGGTGGTCGTGGACCTCACAGACTACGGCCAGGTCGTCGACGCGGTCCTCGGTGTCGATGACCGGCATAGCGGGTTCGACGCCATCGTGCACCTGGGCGCGATCCCGGCTCCCGGCCTGGTTCCCGACGTGGCCACGTTCCACAACAACATCCTCTCCACCTACAACGTGTTCCAGGCGGCCCGGCGGGCGGGCATCAAGAAGCTGGTCTACGCGTCCAGCGAGACTGTGCTCGGTCTCCCGTTCGACATCGACCCGCCCTATATTCCCGTAGACGAGGAGTACCCGGCCCGGCCCGAGAGCACCTACTCGCTGGTGAAGCACCTCGAGGAGCAGCTGGCGATCCAGCTCACCCGCTGGGATCCCGAACTCAGCATCACGGCTCTGCGCTTCTCCAACGTGAAGGACCCGGAGGACTACGCGGCCTTCCCCGCCTTCGACGCCGACGCCACCCTGCGCAAGTGGAACCTGTGGGGCTACATCGACGGCCGTGACGGCGCCCAGGCCGTGCTGCGGGCATTGCAGAACGCGAAGCCGGGCTTCGAGGCGTTCATCATCGCCGCCGCCGACACGGTGATGAGCCGGCCGAACGCCGAGCTGGCCGCCGAGGTCTTCCCCGACGTCGAACTCCGGGAGGTCGGCGAGAACGACACCTTGCTCTCCATCGACAAGGCCCGACGGATGCTCGGCTACGCACCGCAGCACAGCTGGCGCGACCACGTGTAGCCGTTTCAGCCGATGAAGCAACGGATGCCCCCACCCGGCCGGGCAGGGGCATGCGTCTTTTCGGTGCTGAATGGCGTGCGGCTAGTTGGTGGCCGCCACGAACGCCCGGGAGAACGACCACTGCGGGTTGCTCACCCCGGAGCACATGTACGCGGCGATCCCGCCGGTGCACGGCTGGTCCCGGGTCATTTCCCACCAGCCGAGGTAGTTCAGCGCGTTCGCCTTGGCGAACTTGCCGACCTTGGTCGTGTCGGTGAGCGAGCAGACCTCTCCCGTGTCGTTCAGCCCGATCATCGGCGTGATGCCGATCATGGACAGGCGCTGGGCGTCGGTCAGGCCGGTGTAGCGTCTCGTCCCGAACGAATTCGGAGATTCTGCCCAAATTGCCCCAAAACAGCCCGAAAACCGGATTTTTCCTTAAAATCTCCGTCGAATTGGTTCGGCCCTCCGGGCGTAATACAACCGCGCGATACAACCGCGCGAGACAACCAATGGCGGAGGACTCAGTGCACCTTGAGCGACAGCAGCTGCGGTCCGCCCGGTGAGCCCACGCTGAGGCCGGCCCACGAAACGAGGGTCCAACCGTCTTCGGGAGAGCCGGACAACTCGACCATCCCCGTGTTCTCGAGGTCGGTCGTGCCCGCGAACAGGGGCGACACATTGCTGGCGCGGGCCGCGGTCCACACGCGGATCGCCGCGCCGTGGCTGAACACCGCCGCCGTGTCGGCACCGGCGGCGGCAGAAGCGATATCGGCGTCGAACCGGGAGAAGAAGCTGTTCCCGTCCAGGCCTTCGGGCATCCTGGCCGCGAGGTCCCCGGTGACCCAGGTCAGCACGGTTTCAAAATAGGTGCGAATGGATGCCCGGTCGCTAAGTCCCTCGAGCGCGCCCGCTTCGATCTCGTGCAGCCCGGTGGCCACCTGAACGTCGAGCTGCAACGCGGTCGCCAGCGGCTCGGCCGTGAGCCGGGTGCGTACGAGCGTCGACGCGAAGATGGCGTCGATGGACTCGAGGCGCAGGGCATCCGGAATCACTGAGGCCTGCCGGAACCCGAGCTCGGTCAGGCCGGGGCCAGGGTGAGCGGTGTCGAGCTGACCGAGCACATTGGCGGGCGTCTGGCCGTGACGGATCAGAAAGAGTCGCATTGTGACACCAGCATAGGCATCGGGCCTGGCGAGAGCCCGCAGGGTGAGATCGTCGCCGCCGAGGGTGACAGCATGGGAGGAGTAAACAGTGCATCCACGAGAGGGAGAAACCCCATGACGATCATCAAAATCAACGCCATCACGGTGCCCGGCGACAACGGCGACGAGCTGGCCCTCCGGTTTGCCGCCCGAGCCGGTGCGGTCGACGACCGACCGGGTTTCGAGGGTTTCGAACTACTCAAGCCGACGGATGGTCGCAGCACCTGGCTGGTCGTCACCCGCTGGGCCGACGAGGAGTCCTTCCAGGCTTGGCTGACCTCGCCGTCTTTCGCGCAGGGTCACCGCGGCGACGCCCCGACGGAGGGCGAAGCACCGGCCCGGCCCATGGGCATCAGCAGTGAGCTGTGGTCCTACGAGATCGCCGGCGGCTCGCCGGCCTGACGCAGTCGCGTCCCCTGCGGTGCCCGAGGCCACGGCGGGTTACACGGAGCTGCGCGGCGGGCGGCCCGGTCGAGCTGGGTCGATGAGCGAACCCCGTGCACACGATGCCCTGCACACCGACGCCGTGCGACCGATGCGGGCCCAGGCTCTGCTGGATGCGTTGAACGTCCGGGTCGTCATCGCCGACGGCGCCATGGGCACCATGCTGTAGGACGGGCCTACGTCGAGGAGGACCGTGCCGAATTGTTCGACGGCGCGGTGCGCTACGCGCGGGATGCCTTCGAGGGGTTGGCGGTGATGGAGCCGCTGGTCGCCGTCGCGCGGGGCGCCGACCCGGAATCCGTGGGTCTGCCGCCGCTCAAAAAGCGCATCCACAAGCGCAGTCTGCTCACCGTCACGGAGCCGGACGCCATGCCGGCCCGCTCCGATGTGGTCGCCGACAACCCCGTGCCCGTTCCGCCGTTCTGGGGCACCCGCATCGTCAAGGGGATCGCGCTGGCCGAGTACTCCACGTTCCTCGACGAGCGGGCCACGTTCATGGGGAAGTGGGGTCTGAAGCCCAGCCGCGGCGACGACGGCAAGAGCTACCAGCATCTGGTGGACACCGAGGGCCGACCCCGGCTGCGCTACTGGCTCGACCGCATCCTCGCCGAGGGCATACTCGACGCCTCCGTCGCCTACGGCTACTTCCCGGCCTCAAGCGAGGGCAACGACCTCGTCGTGCTGCACCACGGCGACGACCCGTCGGGCGTGCTGGGGGTCGCCGGCCTGCCCGCCCCCGACGGCGGCTCCGGCGGCACCGTGGATTCCGAACGCCTGCGATTCGTTTTCCCCCGGCAGCGGCGCGACCGGCACCTGTGCCTGGCGGACTTCGTTCGCCCACGCGAATCCGGCCAGACGGATGTCGTCGCCCTCCAACTGGTCACGGCCGGAGCGAACGTCGACACGGTCACGGCAAAGCTCTTCGCCGAGAACAGATACCGCGACTACATGGAGCTCAACGGGCTGACCATGCAGCTCACCGAGGCGCTGGCCGAATACTGGCACTCCCGGGTGCGGGAGGAGCTCGGCCTGGGTGCCGAAGACCCGGTCGAACTGGCCGGCATGTTCAAGCTCGAGTACCGCGGCACCCGGTTCTCGCTGGGCTACCCGGCCTGTCCCGAGATGGAGGACCGCCGCACGGTCGTCGAACTACTCAGGCCCGAGCGGATGGGTGTGGTGCTGTCTAAGGAGCTGCAGCTGCACCCGGAGCAGTCGACGGATGCGTTCGTGTTCCACCACCCGGAAGGGAAGTACTTCTCGGTGTAGCCGGTGTAGCCGGTGTAGCCGGTGTAGCCGGTTCGGCCTGGGGTGGTCGGGCAGCCCTGCCTGGCCGGCCCAGCTTCGCTCGGCGGAGAGCGGCCAGTGCGGCCGGGCCTACCAGCACGATCCCGACCGTGGTGGTGATGGCGCGCACGGTGTCCCAGGTGAGGGTCGACGTCACGAGCGTGTACAGGGCGAAGGAGGCGAGGTTCTCGCCGAGCGTGGCGTCGGCCGCATAGGAGATGTCGGTGCCCGAGCCCACCGCGAACGGCCAGAACCAGAGGTTCATCACCAGTCCGAAGAGGTAGGACGCCACGATGCCGTAGGCCACGAGCATCGCGATCTCGAGGCGGGCCGCGCCGATATGTGCGGAACGGATGCGCGGCAGCAGCGCCGCCCCGGCTCCCACCCAGCCGCACGCGAACATCTGGAACGGGGTCCACGGGCCGAACCCACCCCACAGGGCCGAGGACACCGCGATGGTGAGCAGGCCGAGCAGGAACCCGAAGCGGGCCCCGTAGGCGCGACCGGCCAGGATCAGCAGGATGAACACGGCCTCGACGCCGCCGACGCCGGTGCCCGCGATGCGCACGGCGGCGCCGACCGCGGAGAGCACCCCCAGCAGGGCCACGGTCTTGGCCGTGTACATCTCCCCGTCGAGGGTGAGAGCGAGGGCCACGATCAGGGCCGGCACGAGCGCGAAGGCCACGACCGGCGCGGCCGACTGGGCGTTCTCCGGCAGCGCCGAGACGAAGAACGGCCAGGCGAAGCCGGCGGCGGCGAGGATACTCCCGCCGCCGAGCACCCAGGCGGTCCAGCCCGTCCAGCCGGTGCGCCTCATGACCGCACCGGTTCCGGTTCGGTGAGCAGGCCGGCGGCCATGATGACCGTCTTCGTCGCCAGGGACCGGGCGAAGTCGCGGTCGTGGGTGGCGAACAGGACCGCCGACGTGTCACTCGAGGCGCGCACTAGCGCGGCGGCGACGATCGCCCGGGCCTGTGGATCGAGGCCGCGCGTCGGTTCGTCCACCAGCAGCACCCGCGGCTCGGCGGCCAGCTGGATGGCCATCACGAGGCAGAGGCGTTCGCCGGCCGAGAGGTCCCGCGGATGCCGCCGCATCAGGTGCGCCGCCTCCGCCATGGTGCCAAGCCCGAGCAGGTTCGCGAACCGGAGCGCGGTTCCGATCCCGGTTCCCTTCCCGGCCGGGGGCTTCAGCCGGCGGTCGGCCCGGCGGCACTCCTCGGCCACCGTGACGGCGAAGAGCAGATCGTCGAAATTCTCCGGCACCAGGGCCACAGCCGTGGGGCGGTATCGGGGGCGCAGCTGCGCCACGTCCCGCCCGGCCACGAGCACGCTGCCTCGCGTCGCCGAAAGGGCGATCGCGCGCAGCAGGCTGCTCTTGCCCGCGCCGTTCCGACCCTCGAGCGCCACCAGGTCGCCCGCGTAGAGGTCCAGCGACACATCGTCGACCGCCCGCTCGCTCCCGTGCAGAACCGTGAGGTGACGGATACTCGCGAGCGGCCCCGCAGGCCCGGTGGCGGGGGTGGTCAGGGTGCTCTGACCCTGCTGTGCCGCCTGCTCCGCCGCCTGCTCCGCCGCCTGCTCCGCCGCGACCAGCGCACTCGGCCGCTCGCCCGGGCCGAGCGCATGCACGCGCGCACCGCGGAGCTCGAGCCAGGCATCCGCCGAATTCGACCACTCCCGGGTGTTGTGCTCGGCGACCACGACGCAGACCTGGGTCTCGTGGGCCAGGCGGTCGAGCACCTGCACCACGCGCTCCCGGGCCGGGGTGTCGAGATCGGCCAGAGGTTCGTCCACGAGCAGCAGGATCGGCTGGTTGACCAGGGCGGCGCCGATGGCGACGAGACTGGCCTCGCCCGCCGAGAGCTCCGAGGTGCCGCGGCCGAGCAGATGCTCGATCCCCAGCCGCTCGGCCACGTCGCGCACCCGCTGCTCCACGAGGACCGGTGCGATGCCGCGCACCGCGAGGGCGAAGCCGATCTCGTCCGGCACGGTTTCGGCCACGAAGGAGAGCCGCACGTTCTGGGTGACAAGTCCGACGAAGCCGGCCGTTTCGCGCGGGGGAGTGGCGGCGCGGTCGGCGCCGCCCACCTCGATCGAACCGTGCTGGGTGCCTTCGGCGAAGTGCTGGAAGAGACCGCTCATGCTGTGCAGCAGGCTGGTCTTTCCCGATCCGGTCGAACCGGCGATCACGGTCAGCGTGCCGGGAGCGAGGTCGAGGGTGAGTCCCTCGAGGTGCCAGCGCTCACCCTCGAAGCCGAGTGCGGCATCCGTCATCACGACCGGCTTCTCACACTCGCCGGCTGCCGCCCGCGTGGCGGCGAACCCGCGGGACTCCATGGACGCAGCCAGGCCGAGCGCCCGTTCCACGGTCTGCTCGAAGACCGGCACCAGCAGGGCCGGTGCCGACCGTTCGCCGCGCAACGCACTGGCCGTGCGCACCCGGCGCACCGCGTCGATCAGTGCCGGGAACGTCGCCCAGGCGATCACGAGCGACCGCGACAGGGCGCGCAGCGGGCCCCGGTTAGCGCCCCGGGCGAAGAAGCGGCGCACGTCGACGAGCGCGTTGAGCACTCCGAACCCGAGGATCACCAGAGCGAAGGGCAGCGCGCTCAGGGCGGCATTGCCGAGGCCTCCGGTCGTGACGGGCCCGAACAACGCGATGTGGTTGAACGGCCCATCGAGCGGCAGGCGCGGGAGGTCGAGCAGCAACAGGCCGCCGCCGGATGCCCCGCTGAAGGCCACCCGGTAGAGCACCCGGATGCCCACGAACGCTCCGGCAAGCAGCGCCGCCGAGCGCAGGGGGGGAAACCGGAAGCGCAGCATTAGCTTCCGGGGGTGGGCGTCTCGGTGCCGGTCGTGAAGATGAGGCCGACGGACTGGCCCGGTTCCAGCTCGAGGCTGCCGAGGCCCTCCTGGGCGTACTCCCACTCCGCGTCGGCGGTGGGCTTGACCCAGAGCGCCCAGTAAGCGGCAGCGGCGGGCATGGACGCGCAGGTTTCGGTGAACGGGGTTTCGCCGGCCACCTTGATGGTTTCGTCGGCGGCCGGGCGGCCGCCCACGCGGCAGACCACCTGGTCGCCCCACTCCACGGTGCCCTCGGTTTCCACACCGGCGGTCGCCAGAACCGTGCTGGCCGTGATCGTCCCGGCGGTGGCGGTGGCGGTGTCGACGCAGTCCGTGATCTCGGGGGCGTCGAGCGCGCCGAAGTCGACGACGACGCTCACGCCGGCACAGGCCCCGTCGGCCGGAGCGGCGGTGGCGGAGGCGGCGGCAGGGGTGGTGTCGGTCTCGGGCGCGCCGGTGGTGCATCCGCTCAAGGCCAGCGCCCCCACCAGGGTCAGGGTGGCCAGTGCTGTCAGCTTCATGTGCTCCAGAATACCCAGCGGCGGGTGAAGTCTGGTTCTTGTCACGCGCTGAGACGGGGGCACCGAGTGTTCACCGGGCCGACACCGGCTGGAGACCGGGAGACCTCCGGGCGTCAGCATGAGGCTCATAGATTCGATGGCGTTGTACCTACCCCCTATGAAGGAGTCGCGCCTTGCGCAAAAAGATCGCTGTCTTTGCCCTCACCGCCACCGCCACTGCCACCGCAGTCGTCGGCATCGCCCCTGCCGCGCTCGCCGCGACCGGCCCGTTCGATTTCGTGCCTCTCGCCGGTTCCGCCTACGGCATGGGCAGCACCGACTGGACCCAGCCGTACCTGCTACCGGAGGGCTTCACCCAGACCCTCGTGCACGACGAAACCGTGCTCGACGTCTACCCCGGCGTCGACGACCTGCATGACATGAACACCCAGAACGAGACCGGTGCTCAGGCCGGCCGCTTCCTCTACAACACTTACGAGGTCGGCTCGAACGGCGCCGTCTCTGTGACCGACCTGAAGACCGGTGCGGTCAGCGTCATCGCGCAACGCGCGGACTGGAACCGTCTCGATGGCATCCGCTGGACCCCCTGGGGCAGCCTCCTCGTCACGGAAGAGACCACCGGCGGCAAGGTCTTCGAACTGTTCTTCGCGAAGAACGACCCGACCACGGTCGAGCGTATCGAGGAGCGCACCGAGCTCGGAGCGCAACGTCACGAGGGCATCGACGTCACGGCCGACGGCTCCGTCATCGTCATCGACGAACTCAACGGCGGCTCAATCTTCAAGTTCGTGCCGACCGTTCGCGGCGACCTCTCCCAGGGCCGGCTGCACGCCCTCAAGATCACCGGGCTGACGGATGCCGCGCAAAAGTGGAACCAGGCCACCTTCACCGAGAAGGTCGGCGCCTTCGAATGGGTGGCCCTCGACCAGGCGCAGGTGCGCGTCGACGCGGATGCCGCGGCCAACGCGGTGAGCGCCACCGAATTCGGTCGCCCGGAAGACGTCGAGATCATCGGCCAGACCCTTTACGTGGCCAACACTTCCGAGGAGCGTGTGGTCGCGATCGACCTGTCGAAGCTCACCGTCAGCAGCTTCGTCGAGGCCGGCGTGAACGTGCCGGTCGAGGACAAGGCCGCCGGGGTCACCGGGTTCAACAACCCGGACAACCTTGCCGAGGGCCCCGACGGCGCCCTCTGGATCACGGAAGACAACAGCTTCAGCGACATCTTCCGGGCCGAAAAGGACCGAGACCACGACGGAGCGTCCGACAGCGTCGAGCTCTTCGCCTCGCTGACGGATGAAGGCGCCGAGACCACCGGGATCTACTTCGGCAAGAACCCGAAGGAGCTGTTCGCTACGGTGCAGCACCCCGACAAGGACCTCGCCGACGGCATCTGGAAGATCACGCGCGACTAGCCTCACCCCGGAGGCAGGCTACTGCAGCGCCGAGGTCAGCTGCGCGAGGCCGTCGAGCACGGTCTTGCTGTGGGGCTCGTTGTTCCAGTCCGACAGCGTCAGCTCCCGGCTCACCTTCCGGTAGCCTGCCTCCACCTCCCGCATCCGGTCAACGAACGTGCGCCCACGCACCATCAGGGAAGTATCGAAGTGCCGCGTCGTCAAGAAGCCGGCATGAATGTAGCGCGGGTGAGGCGCGGAGGTGCTGGCAGCCTCAGTTCTGCGACAACCCGCGGGTGCCCGGCAGTTCCTCGCTCGACACCGAACTGAGCAACAGGCTGGTCTCGCTGTTGAGCACGCCCTCGATCGAGCGCACCTGCCCGAGCAGCCGGTCGAAGTCGGCCAGGGTGTCGGTGCGCAGCTCGGCGACGAGGTCCCAACCGCCGTTGGTCGAGTGCAGGGCCTTCACCTCCGGAAAGCCGCGAAGGGCGTGGATCACCTTCGTGATTGCGCGCCCCTCCACTTCGATCAGGGTGATGGCCCGAATCGAGTTCGGGTCGCGGTCCTCCCTGATCCGCACGCCGAAACCCACGACGGTTCCCGAATCGGTCAGCCTCTTGAGCCTGCTGTTGACCGTGGACCGGGTGACACCGAGGTCGCGGGCGAGGCTGGCCACGGGCTCGCGGCCATTCACGCGGAGGACGGAGAGCAGGCGGCGGTCGAGGTCATCGAGGGGATACATTGCACATAGTGTATGTATATTGAGCGCACAATGCATAGTCATCTGGACAGAATGCGGCAATAATCAAATGGCGGCTGCACATCGCCCATGCATATGGTTGTAAACCTGAACGAGGGGAGACGCACGTGGTGCGCTTTGTAGACGTAGGAAACATCAACCGCTGGGCCGCCGCGACGGGTGTGGAACGCATCCTCACGGACATGGTCGAGTACCTCGAACGGGACTTCCGCCGCTGGCCTACCTTCGACAAGGCGCCGCGCGTGGCCAGCCACTCACCGCTCGGCGTGATCGAACTCATGCCCACGAGCGACGGCGTCACCTACGGCTTCAAGTACGTCAACGGTCATCCGTCGAACCCGTCGCGGGGCCTGCAGACCGTCACCGCGTTCGGCGTCCTCGCCGACGTGCAGAGCGGCTACCCCACCTTCTGGTCCGAGATGACCGTGCTCACGGCCTTCCGCACCGCCGCGACCTCGGCCATGGTCGCGCGCGCGCTCGCCCGCCCCGACGCCCACACCATGGCCATGATCGGCACGGGCACCCAGTCGGAGTTCCAGGCGCTCGCCTTCCGTGGGCTCCTCGGCATCAACCGGCTCCGCGTCTGGGACACCGATCCCGATGCCATCGCCAAATTCGTGCGCAACCTGGCTCCGCTCGGTTTCGAGATCATGGTCGCCACCGGGGCGACGGATGCCGTGACCGGCGCCGACATCATCACGACCTGCACCGCGGACAAGGCGAATGCCACCGTACTCACCGACGCCATGGTCGGCCCCGGCGTGCACATCAACGCCATCGGCGGCGACTGCCCGGGCAAAACGGAGCTCGACGCGGGCATCCTGCACCGCGCCGACGTCTTCGTGGAATTCACCGCGCAGACCCGTATCGAGGGCGAAATCCAGCAGATGCACCCCGAATTCCCGGTCACCGAGATCTGGCAGGTGCTCCTCGGCGAGGCCGCCGGCCGCACCTCGGCAGAGCAGATCACGGTCTTCGACTCCGTGGGCTTCGCCATCGAGGACTTCTCGGCGCTCCGCTTCCTGCAGGATGCCGTCGACCAGACCTCGTTCTACACCGATATCGACCTCGTCGCCGACCCCGATGACCCGAAAGACCTCTTCGGTCTGGTCACCGCGGGCGCGCCCGTCCTCGTCTGACCCCGGTGTCCGTGCAGGCCCCATCGGCCGTGGTGCTCATCCGGCCACATTTCTTCTCGCCGAACCCCGAGACGGCCCATGACAACGCTTTCCAGTCACGGGACGCCGGGCACGACGCCGCCCTGGTGGCCGAGGCCGCCTACGCCGAGGTGACCCAGGTAGCAGGCACCCTGGAGGCGCAGGGCATCGCGGTGCACCTGTTCGATGACGACGGGCCGGGCCGCCCCGACAGCGTGTTCCCCAACAACTGGATCTCGACCCACGCCGGGGGTCACGTGGCGCTCTATCCGATGCACGCGCCGAACCGGCGCACCGAGCGCCGGGGTGACATCGTCGAGATGCTCAAGCAGCGCTACCGCGTGCAGGATGTCGTCGACTACTCCGGTCTCGAACTCGACGACGTCTTCCTCGAGGGAACCGGCGCCATGGTTCTCGACCATGCGGCGCGCATCGCCTATGTGGCCCGGTCGCGGCGGGCCGACCCGATCGCGCTCGAACGGTTCTGCACCAACTTCGGCTACGAGCCCATCGTCTTCGACGCGTCTGACGAGAACGGCACGCCGATCTACCACACCAACGTCATGATGTGCATCGCCACGGACTTCGCCCTGGTCGGTCTCGACCTGATCGAGTCGCCGGCCCGGCGCAGCCACGTCGTGGAGCGCCTGGCGGCGCAGGATCGGCAGGTGCTCGCCCTCGACCGCGATCAGATCCGCAACTACGCCGGCAACGCGATCGAACTGCACGGACGGAACGGACGAATGCTGGCGCTCTCCCGCCGCGCCCTCGGCAGTCTGACTGCCGAGCAGCGCCGGATCATCGAGCAGAGCTGCACGATCCTGCCGCTTGACGTGCCCACGATCGAACTCGCCGGCGGCTCAGTGCGGTGCATGCTCGCCGGGATCCACCTCGACCGTCGTGCTGCGTTCACCAGTCAGGCGGCCGCGGCCGCCTGAGGGCTCAGGCGTTCGACGCTAGAGGCATTCGTCCGGATGGATGCTCCTGGTTGAAGCCCGGCGGTTGCGTACGCGAAACCAATCCGTGGGGTGTGGCTTCGGGAGGATCTTCGCGACCGCGAGTGCGGCGAACATGACCGTATTGATGGCGACGAACGCCGCAAGGATGGCGAATTCGTCCGATTGGAGCACCGTTGACGGAAGGAGGATTCCGACCGGAACCAGGGCGTGGAGAGCATCAACCATGATGGATCAGGCCACCCTTTGCAGTTCGTCGTTGGGTGCGGAGCGGGTGACATGGCCCCACTGTGCCTGCCGGCCCCACTGTGCCTGCCGGCCCAGGGTGATGTCGATGATCCCCTTGACAAAGACGAGGTCTAGGAACACATCGAAGATCAGCTCGGGGAAAAGCGTGAGCGCCTGCAGGCGTGCCCGTAGACCGCCCGCCCAGACCGACACGACACGTTCGGCGATGAAAACAAGACCGAGGCCAGCCCGAACGGAAACCAGACCCACGAATCGATCGCCAGAAGCGTCACAAGCATGAGCAGCAGGAACGCGCTGAGCGCGATGAAGCTGTAGCCCAGGCCCAACTGCTGGGCCCAGTACCGGAAGGTGAAGGGTGAGACGCCGCATGCCCCGATGTTCTCCAACGCGCCCCGTTGCCAGCGCAGGCGTTGTACCCACAGAGTGCGAACGGTTGGCATTACCTCGGTGACCACCGTGCACTTTGAGGGAGAGATGATGAGCGCTCCCAGCGACTTCAGGGCAATGGTGAGTTCGTTGTCTTCCGTGAGCGCGGCGGTGTCATAGACATCCCCGCTGGCCCCGGCGACGGCGACTGTCACGGGAGTACCGAATGTACTCGTTGCGCTGGAACTGACCGAGAAGCCCCAAACCTTCCTCTCCGGAGAACAACCCACCGACCGCCATCAGCGCACGATCGCTGGTGAAGCGACCAACGGCGGCTTCCAGAAAGCCGTCGTCGAGACGTGTGTCGGCATCCAGGACCATGATGAGGTCGTTGTCGCCCTGGCCCGGTAAGAGCACCTTCAGGATTTGATTGAGCGCCCCGGCTTTCTTGAATGTGTTCCGGCGAGATTCGAAGATCTCCACCCCCAGCGATCGGGCAATGTCGACGGTCCCGTCGGTGCAGTTATCCGCCACGACCACGACGCGTTCCGGGCGGTGCGACTGGGCGAGCAGCGATGACAGTGTCGCGAAGATCGATGTCTCTTCGTTGTGCGCGGGCACCAGAACGGTCACGGTCACGGCGCCGGCGAAGACTCCGCGCGTTCTTGCCATCGCGATTCCCGCCGAGAGGGGAGTGGTGCGCTGGTTCAAAGACCGACGGGCCTTGCTCGACGTTCCTCGTTCGAGGATCGCAATTCCTGCGGCGACGACAAACCAACAAACCAGAGGAGGGCCGCTGCACCTCCAGCCACAAGCCCGATGACGACGCCGACGCCGCGATCGAAAGTCTTTGCCCCGATGAGCGCAGATCAGCAGAGCAGGGGGACCTCGACCCTCCCGCTGCTGCTCCCGCTCCGGAAGAACTCGATCGCCGCCTCCCGGAACGCGCGTGACGTCGGGGCGTTGAAGTGATTGCGCCCGGGGATCTCGAAGAATCCTCCGCTCGGCGTGGCCGCGGCAAGTACCTTGGAGGCCTCGAGGATGCTGTCTTTGGTCCCGGTGGCGAAGAGCACGGGCTGAGTCGGCGCGTTGTCGGCGCCGGGTTGGGGGCCGCCGCGCATTCCCTCGACGAGGGCCACGAGGGCTTTGAGGTCGTTGCCGGGCAGCGCGCGGGCCATGGTCAGGTATGCCCCGGTAAGGCGGTCGGCGACCTCGGTGCCGTGCTCGATATGAGAGCGGGCATCCATGACCTTGAAGCGTCTGAGGGGGTCGCCGTCGGGTATGCCGCCGAGCACGGCCCGCGAGATGCGTCCCTCCAGTTCGCGGGCGGCCTGCCAGCCCACGCGGGCGCCGAGGGAGTATCCCGCGTAGGCGACCTCGTCGAGCAGGTAGGCGTCGAGTACCTGCAACACGTCGTCGACCAACGCCTCCATCGTGTAGTCGGCGGGGGAGCGGGGCTTGTCGCTCAGGCCGTGCCCGCGCTGGTCGATCGCGATCAGGTGGAAGCCGGCGCGGATGAGATCGCGCGTCCAGCCGGTGACGTGCCAATTGGCGACGGCGCTGGAGGCGAAGCCGTGCACGGCGAGCACGGTGGGGGCGCTCGAATCTCCGAATTCGTAGGTGGCCAGGTTGACTCCATCGGCCGAATAGACGAAGCGGTGCGGTGGGGCGGTGCGTTGTGACATCACGGACCATTGCATCACGACCATCCGGATTTCGGCCCACCAGGTCGACTTTTGGGCAATCCCGCCACCCTGCTTTGCCAGTGCTTTGCCAGCTAAAAATGAGGATATGTCCAGAAATCCCGGGCAGTCTTGAAGGTTCGCCCGGCCGGGTCCCCGACCGAGGAACGTCGAAAAAGAAGCGTGAGCGCAGCCGCGCGCGATCCGCCCAGTGAAAGTTATGCCAAACTCAGACTCGTCTTCCCCTTTGTCCGTCCTTTTCCCCAGTTCAAACCCTGAATCAGACGCCACTCCGGTCCGTGCGGCAGCTGCGATCGGCACCGACGTCGGACTCACCCGCCATCAGGAAACGCGTCGCCGGCGTGGACGAAGCCGCCTACTCGTGGCCGGCGCCGTCATCGCCGTTGGCGCCATCGTGGGCAGTGGATTCTCCGCCAAGTCTGCGTCGCAGGCTGCCGCGGACGAGCAAAAGAAACGCATCATTGCCACCGCAGCTCTGGCAGCCGCCACCGGCCCTCATCCCGAGCAGGCAGGCAGTCTCGACGGAGTCGTCCCGGCCCACGCCTCCGCGAGCGCCCGCACCGCCCTTGCCGGTGCCACCGGCGTGATCGCGGCGGCCCAGGGCAAGACGGATGTCTCGGCGCTCTGAGCACCGTCGCCTCGCTCAGCGAGTACTCGCTTCTGGCTCCCGAACGAGTTTTCGATCTTGTGGAGCAGGTCACTGCCGAAGCCGAGGTCGTGAAGGCCTCGACCGCCGAGGCCGATCGCATCGCCGCGGAGCAGGCCGCGGCTGCTGGTCAGGCTGCCGCAGCTGCTCAGGCCGCCGCAGCTGCTCAGGCTGCCGCGGATGCCCAGGCGCAGGCCGCGGCCCAGGCGGCGGCTCCGAAGCCGGCAGCACCCAAGCCGGTCGCGCCCGCCCCGGCACCGCCCCGCCCCGCCGCCCCCACGAACCCCAGCGGAGCCCAGGCGATCGCCCGGGACATGATGGCGTCCAAGTACGGCTGGGGCGCCGACCAGCTCGGATGCCTGGTCAGTCTCTGGAACAAGGAGTCCGGCTGGAACGTCAACGCCTACAACGCCTCGAGCGGTGCCACCGGCATCCCGCAGGCCCTGCCCGGCAGCAAGATGGCCTCGGCCGGCGCCGACTGGGCGACCAACCCGGCCACCCAGATCTCCTGGGGTCTGAACTACATCGCGGAGCGCTACGGCGATCCCTGTGGAGCGTGGTACAAGTCGGTGGCCTCGGGCTGGTACTGATGGTCAACATCTTCGAAAAGTCATGTAGATTTTCTGCGTATTTCTAGAACTGAGATTCCATCAGTGCTAAAATCAGGGTATGGAAAACCTGGCCGATCTCAGCGACATCGAGAACTTCGACATCGAAGAGCTTGACGACGGCGGCGCGCTCGGCGTCGTGACGGCCGAAACGTCCGGTGATGCGGCTTCCCTCGATCGCAGAATGAGTGTCCTGGCCGAGCTGGTCTCCGCGGCCGCGGCCGCCGACCGACTGCTCGCCGCGGCGTCGGCGGCGCGGGCCGAGGCGGTCGACGAGGTGCGGGCCTGGTGCCTGTCCAATGAGCTTGCCGTCGAACGTGATCGCGCCCGCCGGACGGCTCGGGCCGAGGCCGTCGAACAGGGGCTCACGCCGCCTGCCGACAGCGCGGCCGACAGCGCGGTCGACAGCGGTTCGGTTTCGGCCGGCGTGGCCGGTTCCCGGTGGAACGCCCTTGAGATCGCCTACCGCACCGCGATCTCCGAACTCGCCTGTGCGTTGCACATCTCCCAGGCTTCGGCCTCCAATCTGATGGCGCAGAGCGAGGCGCTCACCGGCACGTTCACCGCCAGCCGCAATGCCCTCGCGGCCGGCCAGATCAGTTACGCGCACGTGCGGGTCCTGATCGAGCACGCCAATTCTCTTCCGACGGCGGCCCGCGCCGCCTTCGAGGCCGAGATGCTGCCCCAGGCGAAACGGCTCACCGTGCCCCAGTTCGACCGCACGGCCCGCCGCCTGCGGGAGAAGTCGCATCCGGAGTCGATTACCGTGCGCCGCAGCAAGAGCCAGGCCGACCGCACCCTCATGTTCGAGCCGGCCGCAGACGGCATGGGGTGGCTGCACAGCTACCAGCAGCTGCCGGTTGCCCAGGCGATTTTCCACCGAGTCAACGACATGGCGGCCAGTCTGCAGGGCCCCGACGAGCACCGCACCCTGGCCCAGCTCCGAGCGGATGCCTTCGCGGCACTGGTGGTCGACGGCGTCACCCCCGCGGGGCTCGGCCGGGGCATCCGCGCCACCGTGAACGTGACGGTGCCGGTGCTCACCCTCCTCGGCCGCAGCGACGAGCCGGGTCACCTTGAGGGGTGCGGGCCGATCGACCCCGAGACGGCCCGGGAACTGGCGGCCGGAGCGCCGAGCTTTACTCGCATCCTGGTCCATCCCGAGACCGGCGTGATGCTGTCGGTCGGCCGAGATCAGTACCGGGTGCCGAAGGACCTCCGGCGGCTCCTTGTGATTCGAGACGAAACCTGTCGATTCGCCGGCTGCAACCGACCGGCGGCCCGCGCCGAGATGGACCACAGCCACGAATGGCAAGAAGACGGCATCACTCGGTACGACAACCTCGCCAGCCTCTGCGCGCCCGACCACCGGTTGAAGACCCAAACCAACTGGACGGTGACCCAGTCGCCGCGCGGCGAGCTCCACTGGACCGCGCCCAGCGGTCTCCACTACAGGTCCGATCCGGCAATACCCTTCGAGCCTCCGGGCGCCGTCGACGACCCACCGCCCTTCTAGGGCCGGCGTCCAGGGTCACAATGTCTGCTGAAGCTCCCTCTCGTGCTCGCGGGAGCCCAGACCGACAAGGGCGGCTGGGCATTGGCCGGCTACGAGGAGGACAAGAAGCTGGCCGGGATCGTAACGGCCGCAGTGTTCGTGACATCCGCGATCTCCTCCGGGGTCGCGAATACGTGCAAGCCGAGGCAGGTCAGGGCGTAGCCTCAAGCCATGAAGCGTGCGCTCGCAATTGCCCTGGTGTCGGCCCAGTTCCTGCTGCTCCTGGTCCTGTCCCTCCTGCCCCACGGCACACTGTGGCCGGTGCACCTCGCCGTTGTCTTTGGCGCGATCGTGCTTGCTGTCGCCGGCGCGGTCTTCGCCGTGCTCGGCATGCTCGGCCTCGGACCGGCCCTCACCGCGAGCCCGATTCCGCGGGAACACGCGCCTCTGGTCACCACTGGTGTCTACGGTCTTGTGCGCAGCCCCATCTACACCGGTCTGATGATCTGCGGCCTTGGGCTCGTGCTGCTCGGTGCATCGGTCTGGCATCTCGTAGCCTGGCTCGCCCTCGTTCTGCTGCTGGCGGGCAAGGCACGCTGGGAAGAGCGGATGCTCGTGGCCGAGCACCCGGACTACGCCGCTTACGGCGCCCGCGCCGGCCGCTTCCTCCCCGGGATGGGCCGGCTGAAGCCGTGACGTGGTGAACCAATTCGACGGAGATTTTGGAGCACAAGTGCTTTTCGGCCGGGTTTTGAGACATTTCGGCCAGATTCTCCGTCGAATTCGTTCAGGACGCGGAGAGGAACACGACGGCTGGAACACGACGGCTGAAACACGACGGCTAGACGAAGACCAGAACCAGCCGCACGACGACAGCCAGAATCGCGACTCCCGACAGGGCCAGCGACGCGAGCACCAGCCCTCGCCCTCGGGCGCCGGCCGGGATCACACTGAAAGCCCGCAATGAAAGGGAAAGCCCGATCAGGGCAACGAACAGCGCGGGAAACGGCAGCAGCACCGCGAGGACGACGCTGACGACCGACATCCAGAAACCCGGCACCCGGCCGGGCGTCTTCGACCAGTCCAGGTGGGGCGCACCGAGATTGAGCAGGTTGTTGCCCTCCATATTCGCGCGCGGGTCGGTCACGTGTCGCTCCTTCAGCTTGTCCTGACAGTCTCACACGCGCCACGAGCGCCTGCCCGCGTGTCGGCCCGCACGCGAGGACCGTTACCCTTGAGGAGGCCCGGGAAGGAACTTCTATATGAGCGAGCTTGCGGGTGAACTGGCGCGGGTGCGCGAAGCCTTCGACAAACCCACCCTGCGCCTGCTGGACCGCAAGTGGGCGCCGTTCGTGCTCTTCGTGTTCAAGTCCTCCTTCAGCCGCGACCGGCGCAGCGTGCGGGCCGATCTGCTGCACATTCAGGTCGACGCCTACCTTGCCGACCTGCGCTCGGTCGGCAGCGATGTGCCGGGCAAGACCGGTCGGGCCCTCTGCGTGCAGTGGATGAACGACCAGTGGCTCTACCGCGAAACGGGGGAGGGCGACGAAGAACACTACTCGCTCACCTCGCACGCACTCGAGGCGCTGCTCCTGGTCGAGAGTCTGTCCCGCGATCGGGCTTTGATCAGCGAATCCCGTCTCACCACGATCGTCGACACGGTGCGTCACCGCGCCACGCAGGCCAACCCTGATCGGGAGGAGCGCATCCGTCGCCTCGACCGGGCGATCGCCGAGAACGCCGCCGAGCGCGACCGCCTCGCAGCCGGCGGCGAGATCGCGCCCGTCTCGAACGAGCAGATGCGTGAGGGCTACGCCGACCTGGTCGACCTGATCGGCCAGCTGCCCAGCGATTTCAAACGCGTCGAGGAATCCGTCGCCGCCATGCACCGGCAGATCGTCAACGATTTCCGCGGTGAGGAACGCCCGATCAGCGAGGTACTCGACGAGTACCTCGCCAAAACGGATGCCCTGATGACCTCGACCCCGGAAGGTCGCGCCTTCGAGGGGGCCTTCACCCTGCTGCGCAACGACGACCTGCTGCGGGAGCTGGGGGACGACCTGGAGACGATCCTGCTGCATCCGTTCGCCCTCGAACTCAGCGCCACCGACCGCCGCAGCTTCATGGGCACCGTGCGCCTGATCCGCAAGGGCATCGACGACGTGCTCACCCAGCGCAACGGGCTGACGACCACCCTGCGCGAGCACATCGTCAACCACGACGTGGTCAAGGACCGCGAACTCGAACGCCTGCTGCGCGAGATCAACAAGGAACTCGCGACCTGGATGCAGACCGCCGGGCCCCGCTCCACGGTCACCGCCGAACTCATGCCGGGAACCCTCGACGCCCCGCACCTCCGCGAACGCTTCTACGACCCGGGCGCCCACCGCGCGCCGCCCGAGCTGCAGGATGTCTCCGACGACGCCCCGCCGCCACCGAGTCTCGACGAGATGCGCACGCAGGGCGGCCCGCTGCTGGGGGAGCTGCGCGACGCGATCGTGACGGCCTTCAACCACGGCGACGCCGCATCCGTCGGTGACGCCTTCAACGATCTCGACGTCACCCTGCGCCGCCCGGTCGAGATTCTGGGGATGCTTCAGATCGCCACCCAGATCGATGCGGTCAGCCGGTCCCAGACGCTCGAACGATTCGAAACCGTGCGACCCGACGGCTCCACCCGCAGCTTCGAGGTGCCCCGAATCATGCTCAGCGACGACGAAACTGCGGCGCTGTCCGCCCTGAACTACGGATCCGACAATGACTGACGAGCCCACCGCCGAGCACCCCGACATCGATATGCCCAGCTTTTCCCTTTTCGAGGGCGACGAGGGCGGACTCACCGTGGAGCAGCGTCGCACCCTGGTGCTGCTGCTGAAGCACCGCTACATCTCCGCCGCGCTGCAGCCGGCCGAATGGCAGACGCTGCTGCGCTCCCAGAGCCTGCTCAAATCGCGCCTGAACGACATGTTCCTCGATCTGCACGTCGACCTGCACTACGAGGTGGCATTCAAACGGCAGGCGGTCGCCGAGGGCGGAGACCGGTTCCCGACCCTGCTGCACGACGTGTCCTACACGCGGGAGGAGACCATTCTGCTCGTGCTGCTGCGGCAGCGGTTCCGCAGCGAGCGTGCCAACGGCCACGACATCGTTATCGTGGACCGCGACAACCTGGTGGAGAACGTCGGCCATTTCCGGCCCGAACACGCCACCGACCGGTGGGGCGACGCCCGAAAGGCCACGGCCGCCGTCGACAGCCTCGCGAAGGCGCGGGTGCTGCTGAAGACCAGCGACCCCGACCGATTCCGCATCTCCGCCGTGATCGAGGTGCTGCTGCCGGTGGAACGGCTGAGCGAACTGCTGGAGTGGCTGGTCACCCAGAACGCTGATCCCGGCCCGGATGCCACCGATCTTGACGATCTGCCTCTCCTGTCCGAAGCCCTGCCGGAGGCCCTGTCATGAACGATTCCCCGCTCTTCTATGTCGACGGCCTCACCGAAGGCACCACGCAGTGGCGCGCCGAGTCGTTCCAGATGGTGAACTGGGGCGGCTTTCAGGGCCACCACGAGGTTGCGTTCGCGCCCAGCGCCACCCTGGTGTCCGGCGCGTCCGGAACCGGCAAGAGCAGCCTGCTCGACGCCTACCTCGCCCTGATGATGCCGTCGGACACCCCCTTCAACGGCGCCTCCAACGACGCCGGCTCCGGGCGGGCGCGCAGCGCCGACCAGCGCAGCCTGATGACCTACCTCAAGGGCAAGACCGACGCCAACCGGGAGGCCGGCACGGGGGAGCTGCAGGACCAGGTGCTCCGCGGTGCCCACGAGTCCACCTGGGGTGCCGTGTCGATGACCTTCATCGACGACAACCAGCGCCGTTTCACAGTGTTACGGGCCTACTTCGTGCCCCGTGGCGCCACCCGGTTCGCCGACATCACCATGAAGATGGCCACGATCGACGGATACCTCGACCTGCGCGACCTGGCCGACGTGACCGAGTCCCGGTTCGACAAGCGCGCCCTCAAATCCCGGTTCCCCGAACTGGATGTCTTCGACACCTATGCGGCGTTCGCCCAGACCCTGTACACCCGCCTGGGCATCGGCGCCAACGGCGAGGGCGGCAAGGCGCTCAGGCTGCTCGCACGCATCCAGGCCGGCCAGCAGGTCAAGACGGTCGACGGGCTCTACAAGTCGATGGTGCTTGAGGAACCGTCCACCTACGGGGCCGCCGACAAGGCCGTTGCCCACTTCGAAGACCTCGAACGGTCCTACGGCACCATGGTCGCCGAGGCGCAGAAGGCCAAGGTGCTGGAACGCCTGCCCGTCCTGCACCGCGTCTACGAGACGGCGACCGATAAGGCCGACCTGATCGACACCTTCGGCGTGCACCGCTCCGGCGACACGCCGTTCGTGCTGTGGCAGCTCCGCACGGAGCAGAGCCTGCTCGAGGAAGCCGCCGACGTCAACCGGGTGCAGCGGCGCGACACCCAGCTTCGCTCCACGACGGCCCGGGATGCCGAGACCGCGTTGAAAGCGCGTGTCGCCGACCTGCAGCGCCAGCAGCGTGACAACGGCGGCGACGTGCTCGTCAGCCTGCAGAACGAGCTTGGCCAGCTCACCGACAAACGCGACGACGTGGCCGCCGAGCGCTCCAAGTTCGACGAGCGCATCCGGCCTCTCGGCCTCTCCATCGACTCCGGCGACGACTTCGATCGGGCCCGCGCCGCGGCCGACGGGTTCCTGTCCGGCTTTCCCACTGCCGAAATCGACCTCGAGAACAAGAGAAGCGCGCTGCAACGCACGGCCTATCCGGTCGAGGAGAACCTCCGCACCCTGGGGCAGGAGCACCAGTTCCTGTCCGGGCGGGCGAGTCTGGTTCCCCAGCACCTGCACAGCGCACGCCTGCTGATCGCCGAGGCGTCGGGCATCCCCGCCGAGGAGCTGCCCTTTGTCGCCGAACTGATCGATCTGGCCCCCGGCGAGGACGCCTGGCGCCAGGCGGCCGAGGTCACCTTGGCCTCCGTCGTGCGCGTCCTGCTCGTCGACGAGACTCGTCTGCGCGCGCTCAGCCTGGCCATCGACCCGCTCCGCATCCCCGTGCGCATCCACTTCGACGGGGTGCCGCTGCGCTCGCACGAGCAGATCGACGGTGACCCGCGCTTCGTGTCGGGAAAGCTCGTCTTCAAGGACTCGCCCTTCAGTGGCTGGGTGCGGGACCGGGTACAGGCCGCGAACCTCGACGCGGAGTGCGTCGCCACGGCCGCCGACCTCGTCGGGGACGGCCCGAGGGTCACCCCGAGTGGGCAGACCCGCAACGGTTCCCGCGGCGCCCATGGCTGGAACAGCGACCAGAAGTCGATCATCGGCTTCTCCAGCCGCACCCGCCTGCACGACATCGACGAGGAGCTGGCCCGCCTGCGGCTGGAGGCCGACAGCCTGGCGCGTGAAGCCTTTGCGCACGGGGCGAGCCTCGCCGACCTCCGGGCCCGCAGGGCCGCACACCAGTTCATCGTCGACGCGGCCTGGCCGGCCATCGACGTGCAAGCCGCGGATGTCCTCATCACTGACAAGCGGGCCGAGCGCGAGCGCGTGCTCGCCGACAGTGACGTGCTGCGCGCCCTGAAAGACGAGGAAGAGCGTCTGGCCGCCGAACTGGAAACAGCCCAGAAGCTGAAGCACGCCACGGAGGTTGCCCTGCAGGCCCTCGTCGCCGAGCAGGGCCGCTTCGTGGACCGGCAGGATGCGGTGAGCAGCCGCCTCGACCGCATCGACGGTGATCCGGAAGCCGCGCTGTCCCTGTCGGAGGAACACGCCACCCACCTCGACGCCCAGTTCGCGGCTGTCGCCGACCAGCACGACCTCGACGCGTTCGACGGGGCCATCAGGCGGCTGCGCGAGCGCCTCACCGAGCAGTCCAGTCAGGACCGGGACAGCGCCGCGGGCGCCCGCAACACCCTGATCGGCATCTTCGAGACCTTTCAGAGCCGCTGGCCCGACCCGAACATCGGCGTCTCGCTCGATTCCTACCCGAGCTACCGGGACATCCTTGACGCCGTCTACACACTCGGCTTGCACGATCGGCGCCAGGAGTGGAAGCGCCGCCTCGCGCTCTGGAGCGGCCAGGACCTGGTTCCCCTGGTCGGGGCATTCACCTCCTCCATCGAGGAAATCGAAGATCGTCTCCGTCCCATCAACGAGATCCTCACCACACTGCCGTTCGGAGCCGGGCGCGACCGCCTCAAGATCGCGTTGCGTCGCCTCCACCGCGATGACGCCACCGCGTTTCGCACGGAACTCAAGGTGCTGTCCTCCGGATCCACGGATGCCTTCACCGACGAGCAGACCGAAAGCCGGTTCACCCGGTTGCAGGCGTTCATGAACCTGATCCGCAAGTCCGCCGACGGTCCGCGCCAGGAATCCCAGCGCGATCTGCTGCTCGACGTGCGCCGGCACGTGGAGATCACCGCCGTGCGCACCACCCCGGAGGGCGTGGAAGTCAGCACCTACTCGTCGCTCGGCGGCAAGAGCGGTGGCGAGTCCCAGGAACTGGTGGCGTTCGTCGTGGGAGCCGCCCTGCGGTTCCAGCTCGGCGACGAGAGTCGCACCCGCCCGCGTTTCGCGCCGGTCTTCCTCGATGAGGGCTTCGTGAAATCGGACTCCGAGTTCGCCGGCCGTGCCGTGTCGGCGTGGAAGGGGCTGGGCTTCCAGCTCATCATCGGTTCCCCGCTCGACAAGGTCACCGCGCTTGAGCCGCACATGGAGCTGGTGCTCTCGATGACCAAGAACAACAGCACCGGGTTCTCCTACATCACGCCGCTCTCGTCGCCGGTGCGCTCGCATTAAGCTCCGCGCAGGACCCTACCGCGACAGGGGGAGCCCTGATTTCGGCAGGCCTGCACAGTAAGATTTTGTAGCGTGGCCGCAATTAAGGTGATCGTCGACGAGGGGCTCAAGATCGCGCTTTCCGCCGTCCGAATGGCGGTGAAGAACGACATCATCGTGGGCGCTCTCGGTGATCACGCCGACTACGATCCGGAACGCTACGCGGCGACCGCCCGGCACGAGCTGCACCTGCTCACCCGGCAGAACGAGCAGTACGCCCGCCGGGTCAAGGACCTGCGCACAGAGCTGACCAGGTCACGGTGGACCTCCGATCTCACGGAAGACCAGCACCACGACATCATTCAGCTCAAACTGCGCCGACGCGTGCATGAGAAGCTCGCCGAGGCCCTCGAGGCCGTGGCCGCCGACGACGACAAGGTCGCGCGTCTCGTGCGGCGGGCCCAGCGGGCCGCCAGCGACGAGGTCAGTGACGCGGTGTCGTCACGCCTGATCAGGCTGAACATCGACTGGCATGACCCCGATTACGAGGCACGGCGGGAGGCCCGCACCGAGGTGTTTCTGCACATCGACCTCGCCCTTTTGAAGCTCAAGCACGACGCCGCGTCCGACCTGTCCGCCAGCGACTACTGACTCCGGACTCAGTTGCGGGTGAAGAGCCGCGCGAAGAAGCCGGGGGTCGGGGCGTCTTTCTCGTGTCCGCGGCACCGCTGTGCACCCGGAACGCCTCGCATCACCTGGTCGACGTGCTGGCCGCACCCGGCCCAGGTCGTTTTTCCACACTTCTTACACGTGACTTGACGGCACATCCGTTGAACCCTTTCGTTGAACTCGTCCGCCCAACATACCCCATGGGGTATCACTTATGCTGCACGGCGTGCCCGCCAGGCGCGCCACGCACCGGTCGACCACAGCGCCCACGCCACGAGCACCGGCTGGAAGAGCAGGCGGATGCCACGGGACAGGTCCGAATCCAGGCCGAACGAATCGGTGGCCGTGACGAACTGGGAGATGTTGCCGGGGAAGATTGCCAGGAAGAACAGGGCCACGACCCAACCCACCTGCACCTTGCGCCTGGCCAGCAGCAGCAGCGACAGGCCCAGAGCGATCTCGACCAGGCCCGACGCAACCACGACGAAATCACCCTCGAGCGGCAACCAGGTGGGCACCTGGGCGAGGAACGCCTCACGGTTCCAGGCGAGGTGGCTGATCCCGGCGAAGAGCAGGAATGCCCCCAGAGCCAATCGGCCGATCAAGCGGGGGATCGAGGTGCGGGGGGTGCGGGTGCCGGTGGCAGGGTCAGCGGTCATGAATCGACTTTAGCCGCGATCTCGGCGTCCGTTCGGGCGTTGAAGACACCCCACATGATGTGCGTCGGGCCGCTGCCGTCCCTGCCGGGCGCCGCCGCGCGGCTGATCCAACGCTCGGCGGCCGCGGTGGCGCCGAGCGCGGTCAGAGACGGCGCGATCCGGGTCTTGCGAATCTTGCCGGCCATCACGCCGCCGTCCGGCGCAAGCCTCCAGCCGCGGCTGGAGGCGAGCACCTGCCCCACCTCTTCGTCGGTGAGCCACCGGGAAAAGCTACGGCTGGGCGGGTCAATGTCGGTGAGCTTCACGCGAGTGCCACCAGTTCGGCCTCCAGGCGTTCCACATCGACCCGGTGGCAGAGTTCCGTGGCCGGTGTCATCGCGGTGGCGCTGCCGGCGGCGACGGCGGCCCGGAACGCCCGGTCCACCGGGAACCCCTGCGCGATCCGCAGCACGAACGCACCGAGAAAGCTGTCGCCGGCCCCGACGGTGCTCTGCACCGTGACCTGCGGCACCCCCAGACGGATGATCCCGCTCGCCGAGGCGAGCACGGCTCCCGCTCCGCCGAGCGTCAGCGCGACGACTTCCGCGGACCCGCGGGCGACGAGCTCGGCGGCCGCGTCGATCTTGCTCTGTTCGGTGTCGAGGGTTGCGCCGACGAGCTCTCCCAGCTCACGCCCGCTCGGTTTGACCAGGTAGACCCCCTCGTCGAGCGCGGCCGCGAGAGCGGGACCGGACGTGTCCACGATGCAGCGGGCGTCGTGCCCGTGCGCCAGACGGGTGACCCGGGCGTAGAAATCATCCGGGACTCCCGGCGGCAGGCTGCCGCTGGCGACCAAATAGCCGCCGACCGGAATCGACTCTCCGACGACCGCGAGACAGGCCCGCCACTCGGTTTCACTGAGCTCGGGGCCTTCCAGCACGAAACGGAACTGCTTGCCGGTGCCAGTCTCGTCGACGGTGAAGCTCTCGCGGGTGCTGCCATGGATCGGCACCGCGATGGTCGGGATGCGTTCGGCTTCGATCAGCCGGCGGAAGGCCTCCCCGGTAGGGCCGCCCGCGGTGTACACGGCCAGGGCCTGCCCGCCGAGACGTTGCACTACCCGAGCCACGTTCACGCCGCCGCCGCCCGGGTCGAGGCGGGACCGGCCGCAGCGCATCTTGTGCTCGCTGACCACGTGCTCGGTTGACGTGCTCACGTCGAGAGCGGGGTTGATGGTGAGGGTGAGAATCGGCCGCAGCAGGGCGGCCCTGGGGGAGTCCATGGTTCCAGCGTAGGAGACTTCCCCGCACGCCTCGTGCTGGCGCGGGGTTGAGCCGATAATCGGAGCATTCGCCCCATGACAGAAAGAGGCTCCACCATGACGACCCAACTCAATCCCTACCTGGGGTTCCGGGATACGACCCGGGAAGCGATGGAGTTCTACCGGACGGTGTTCGGCGGCGAGCTGACGCTGAGCACGTTCGCCGAGTTCGAGGCGAGCGACGACAAGGCTGAGCAGGACAAGATTATGCACGCCATGCTGACCACCGACGACGGCCTGGTGCTGATGGCTTCCGACACTCCGAACCGGATGGAGTACCGTCCGGGCACCAACTATTCCGTGTCGCTCAGCGGCGACGACGAACCGGTGCTGCGCGGCTACTGGGACAAGCTCGCGGCCGGGGGCACCGTCGTCATGCCGCTCGAGCCGTCGCCGTGGGGCGACAGCTTCGGCATGTGCGTCGATAGATTCGGCGTGAGCTGGATGGTCAACATCGCCGGCGCACCCGCATAGGTCGGTGGTGGGGGGTTCGCATTCGACGCCGCGCAGATGCAGCAGCTCCTGGTGCAGGGGGAGACCAGGTCTTCGACGCGCTCACAGCCAGGTCGAAGCCGGAGCCGCGTCTACCGAGGCCCGCCACTACGATGATGCTGTGAAGCCCTTCCTGCTGCTCGCCACCCGTTCTGAGGACGAAGCCGCCGATGACGAGTACGCCGGCTTCCTCGCGGCCGGCGATCTGGAACCCGACCAGCTCCACCGGGTGCGGCTCGAGGCTGCGCCGATGCCGCCGATCGACCTGAACGGATACTCGGGCATCATCGTGGGCGGCAGCCCCTTCAACGCGAGCGATTCCGCCGAGATCAAGTCGTCCGTGCAACGCCGCGTCGAGGCCGAGTTGGCCGCCCTCCTCGACCAGGTGCTGGCCCGGGACTTCCCCTTCCTCGGTGCCTGCTACGGTGTCGGACTGCTCACCAGCCATCTGAGCGGCAGGCTGGACCGCACCTGGTCCGAGGAGGCCGGGCCGACCTGGATCTCCCTCACCGAGGCGGGCGCAGCCGACCAGCTGTTCGCCGCGCTCGTGCCCACCTTCCAGGCCTTCGTCGGGCACAAGGAGGCCTGTTCAGAGCTGCCGCCCGGCGCCGTCCTGCTGGCGACCGGGCAGAACTGTCCCGTGCAGGCGTTCCGGGTCGGCAACAACGTCTACGCGACGCAATTCCATCCGGAACTGACCAATGCCGGCATCCTGACCCGCATCCGCATCTACCGCGAGTCCGGCTACTTCGATCCCGACGCCCTGGACGACGTCATCGCGGCGATCGACGCATCCATCGTCACCGAGCCGGCCAAGCTGATGAAGGCCTTCGTCTCGCGCTTCGGCAGGTAGAGCCGGCGGGGTCCGGCGCGGGTCCGGAACCGGTCCCGGATCTAGAGTGGTCCCATGGAACTCGAACCAACCGACCGTTCTGCGGCGGCGCTGCTGGAACTGGCACGATCACTCGGGGTTGACACCTCTTTCACCGGCTGGGACGGTGCTTCACGGGCGGTCGACTTCGGCACCCTGCGTAAGGTCCTGGGTGCCCTCGGCGTTCCCGCCGGCACGCCTGCCGAGGTTGATGCGGCCCTGACCGAGCAGAGCCTCGCGCCCTGGCGCCGGCTCCTGCCTCCCGTCGTGGTGCTCCGCGCGGGCGGCGAGGCCGAGGTGCCCGTGCACGCCGGCGCAGGTTCGACGGCCCTCGTCTGGATCGTCGCCGAGGACGGCACCCGGCACGAGGTGTTGCAGACCGGGCTCTGGGAGAAACCCCGCACCGTCGACGGTCGGCCGACGAGCCGGGCGATGTTCCAAATTCCGGCCGGCCTGCCTCTGGGCTGGCATACCCTGCACGCAGAGAGCGGAGACCACACGGCGCGCTGCGGCCTCGTCGTGACCCCGCCCCGGCTCGAGACCACCCGCAACCTGGCCGGGCATCGCGACTGGGGTCTGATGGCCCAGCTCTACTCGGCGCGCTCCTCCCGGAGCTGGGGGATCGGCGACTTCGCCGACCTTGCCGACCTGGCCGCCATCTCCGGCTCCCAATACGGAGCCGACTTCGTCCTGGTCAATCCGCTGCACGCGTCCGAGCCCGCCCCGCCGGTCGAGCCCTCCCCCTACCTGCCGTCGAGCCGGCGCTTTTTCCACCCGCTGTACATTCGGGTCGAGGACGTGCCCGAATACGCCTACCTCGCCCCGGCGGCACGAGCCGTTGTCGAGTCCCTCGCTGACCGGCAGCACTCGGCCAACCTGGAGGCGGACCACCTCGACCGCGACTGCGCCTATGCCGCCAAACTGACCGCGCTGGAAGCCGTGCACAAGGTGCGGCCGAGCCCCTCCCGTGCCCACCGGTTCGAGGAATTCTGCGCCGAGCAGGGTCAGGGTCTGGTCGACTTCGCGCTCTGGTGCGCCCTGGCCGAGTTGTTCCCGGCGGATGCGCCGGAATGGTCGATCGAGCCGCGCGGCCCCCGCGGTCCCTTCGCCGCCGAGCACCGGAAGCAGCTCGCGGACCGCATAGAATTCCACAGCTGGCTCCAGTGGCTCTGCGACCAGCAGTTGGAGACCGCTCAACGCGCGGCGACGGATGCCGGGATGGCCATCGGCATCGTGCACGACCTCGCGGTCGGGGTGCAGTTCACCGGGTCCGACGCCTGGACCCTGCAGGGCGTTCTCGCCCCGGGCATGACCGTGGGCGCCCCGCCGGACATGTTCAACCAGCAGGGCCAGAACTGGTCGCAGCCGCCGTGGCACCCCGGCCGGCTGGCCGAGTCGGGCTACGTCGCCTACCGGGACATGCTCCGCAGCATCCTGCACCACGCCGGCGGCATCCGGGTGGACCACATTCTGGGTCTGTTCCGCCTGTGGTGGATCCCGGTCGGCGCCGGACCGGGAGAGGGCACCTACGTGCACTACGACCACGAGGCACTCATCGGCATCCTGGCCCTCGAGGCCCAGCGCGCCGGCGCCGTGGTGGTCGGCGAAGACCTCGGCGTCTTCGAGCCCTGGGTGCGCGACTACCTCGCCGAACGCGGCATCTTCGGAACCTCGATCCTCTGGTTCGAACGAGACAACGGCGTGCCGCTGGCCCCCGAACGGTACCGCCAGGCCTGCCTGACCAGTGTGAACACCCACGATCTGCCTCCCACGGCCGGCTATCTCGCCGGCGACCACGTGGCCCTGCGCGAATCGCTCGGTCTGCTCGGGCGATCGGTCGAGGAAGAGCGCACCGCGGACCTTGCCGAGCAGTCCGCCATGCTGGCCGCGCTTCGCGAACGCGGCCTGCTGCCGCCGCTCGGCACCGAGCCAGCCCCGACCGTGCAGGAGACGGTTGAGGCGCTCTACGCGTACACCGCACTGACGCCCTCGTCGCTCCTTGGCGTGGCTCTGGTGGATGCGGTCGGCGAGCGCCGGACCCAGAACCAGCCCGGGACCTCGAACGAGTACCCGAACTGGCGCATCCCGCTGGCCGGCCCCGACGGAAAGTCCGTGCTCATCGACGACCTGCCCGGCAACGCCCGCTTCGCCGCCCTGGTGGACGCGATCCGCGCCACTCCCTGAAGCGCTTTATCACGCCGAGGAAGATCTTCGCGCTGTCGGCCCGAACGGCGCCGAGCTGCGGAACCTGCGGGACCTGCCGGCCCCGCGGCCGGGTGTCGTATTCCGTTTTGGGCATTTGAACCGAGGAAGATGGGACGGATGACCACCCCCCAGAGCACCACCGCCCTTCGAGGCGCGCGCGACCACCTTCTGCAGCTGCGAGACGATCATGCGCGCGCCCAGGCCGAGTTCGAGTGGCCGGATGTGGGGGCGAACTTCAACTGGGCCGTCGACTGGTTCGACGTCATCGCCGCTGGCAACGACAAGACCGCCCTGTGGATCGTGGAGGAAGATGGTCGCGAACTGACGGTGACCTTCAGTGAGATGTCGGCGCGCTCCGACCAGGTGGCCACCTGGCTGATCTCCCGGGGCGTCGGGCACGGCGACCACGTCATGCTGATGCTGGGCAACCAGGTCGAGCTCTGGGAGCTGATGCTCGCCATCATGAAAGTGGGCGCGGTCATCCTGCCCACGTCCACGGTGCTTGCGACCGGCGACCTGGCCGACCGGGTTCTGCGCGGCGGTGTGCAGCACGTCATCGCCAACGCCGGCGACGCCGCCAAGTTCGACGCGGTGCCCGGCGACTTCTCGCGCGTCTGCGTCGGTGCGGCCACCCCCGGCTGGGCCGACTACGCGGATGCCGCGCTCGTCGCGGCCGAGAAGCCCGCCGTGGTCGTGTCCTCCGACGACGCGTCCCTGATCTACTTCACCTCGGGCACCACCAGCAAGCCGAAGATGGTGGTGCACACCCAGACGTCCTATCCCGTGGGGCACCTGACCACCATGTACTGGATCGGACTCCGCCCGGACGACGTGCACCTGGCCATCAGCTCGCCCGGCTGGGGCAAGCACGCCTGGAGCAGCTTCTTCGCCCCGTGGATCGCCGAGGCCACCGTCTTCGTCTACAACTACGCCCGGTTCGACCCGTTCGCCCTCGCCGACCAGCTGCACCGCGCGAAAGTGACCACCTTCTGCGCCCCGCCGACCGTGTGGCGCATGCTGATCCAATCCGACGTCGGCGCCAAGCCGGTAGGCCTGCGCGAGATCATCTCGGCCGGCGAGCCGCTCAACCCGGAGGTCATCCACCAGATCCAGCGTTCCTGGGGACTCACCATCCGGGATGGCTACGGCCAGACCGAGACCACGGCGATCGTGGGCAACGCCCCGGGTTCCGCACTTCTGGCCGGTTCGATGGGGATGCCCCTGCCGGGCGTCGCGATCACGCTGCTCGATCCCATCACCGGTGAGGAGAGCGACGAGGGCGAGATCTGCCTCGACCTGTCCCGCACCGCGGTCAACCTGATGGCCGGCTACCACGGGGATCCCGAACGCACGCGGGAGGCCGTGCGGGACGGTTACTTCCACACCGGTGATGTCGCCAGCCGCGACGCCGAAGGCTACATCACGTTCATCGGCCGCACCGACGACATCTTCAAGTCCTCCGACTACAAGGTCTCCCCGTTCGAGGTCGAGAGCGTGCTGCTGGAGCACCCGGCCGTGGCCGAGGCGGCCGTCGTGCCCGCGCCCGACGACACCCGGCTGAACATCGCCAAGGCCTACATCGCCCTGGCGGCGGGCTGGGAGTCCAACGGCGAAACGGCGCTCTCGGTGCTGCGCCACGCCCGCACCGGTCTGCCCCCGTACATGCGGGTGCGGCGGGTCGAGTTCTACGAGCTGCCCAAGACCAGTTCCGGCAAGATCCGCCGGGTGGAACTGCGCATGCGCGAGGATGCCGCGGCCGCCGAGAACACCCGGCTCCCCGGTGAGTGGCGCGACGACCAATTCCCCGAGCTCAAGCGCTGACCGGCCGTTCCGGCCGCTCACGGCAATCCGGCGGAGACCTCCAGGACGAGGCCGCGGATGGCCGCGAGCGGGATCGGCAGCCAGGAGGGTCGGTTGCGGGTCTCGTAGACGGCCTCGTAGAGGGCCTTGTCCAGCTCGAACGCGTCGAGCAGGGGCTCCTGACCGGCCAGGCTCTGGCCGGATCGCAGCGTGTAGCCGTCGAGGAACGCGTGCTGGCACGCCGCGGCCCACGCTTCGGCCGACGCCGTCTGGTCGCCGGGCGAGGACCGCTCCACCGTGCCGGCCACATAGGAGAAGGACCGCAGCATCCCGGCGATGTCCTTCAACGGCACATCCGGCTGGGTGCGATCGTCCAGGGGGCGCAGCGGTTCGCCCTCGAAATCCACCAGCACCCAGCCGCGGCCGGGGACCTCGAGGGCCTGGCCGAGGTGGAAATCGCCGTGGATGCGCTGCAGCCGGGGCCAGCAGGCCCTCTCCGCCCGCTCGAAGATCGCCTCGACGGCCGTATCGTAGCCGGTCAGGGCGGGCACCTCGGCGGCGGCGCTGCGGTAGCGCTCGCGCATCCGGCCGAGTTCGGCGGCGATGACCGCGGGGGTGGCGTCGTGAGTGGGCATCACGGCGGCCAGGTCGGCGTGCACGGCTGCCGTCGCCACGCCCAGCGCCCGCGCCTGTTCGCTGAAGTCCTCCCCGGCCCCGGCCGAGGCCAGGGCGGCCCGCCAGGCATCCGGGGCGCCCGGCAGGAACTCCTGGGCGAAGACGAGATGGCCCGTGAGGGTGACCCGCGGTTGCTCCGGCTCGGTCCACTCGCCGACCACGCAGCCCACCGGTTCCGGCACGAAGTGTGAGCCGGCCCGGGCCAGGGCCGATTGCACGGACACGTCTGGATTCTCGCCGGGATGCAGCATCCGGAACACCTTGCAGATGACGGGACGAGCCGGGCGCCCGGCGGCGTCGACGCAGTCCAGGATGATCGAGGTGTTCGACTGTTCTCCGCGCAGCAGACGGCCGGCGACAACCCGGGCCGGCCGTTCGGCGGGATCTGCGCTCGAGTGGAGTTCGCCGCGAGCCCGCGCGCCGAGGTTTTCGGGCTCAGGTGAGGAGGCCTGGCGCAGGATGAAACCCAGCAGAGCGCGCCCGTAGGCCGGGTCGGCGGTGCCGTCGTAGACCGCGCTGCCGTCGGCGAGGGTGACGATGAGGCCCTGCCCGCCTGCGGGGAGGGGAGTGGTCCGCTGGGTGAGGGGCAACTGGTAGAGGGTGCGGGTCGGGGCTGCGGCATCGAAGACGAGCTCAGTGCGGATGTCCACCTCGGCTTCCTCGCTCGGAAGCACCCAGCGCCCGATGCTGACCAGTCTCGGCACACGGCCCTTGTCGGCGAACCATCGCTGCGTCGCCACCCAGTGGTTGAGGTAATCCGGAAGTGGGATTGCGCGACCGTCGACAGTCATGGCCTCAGCGTACGCCCGCGCCGACGGGAGCCGACAGCAGGGACACCACGACGGTGCCACCCTTCGTCGACTGCTCGCCGATCGGCTCGAAGCCGAGCCGGGAGTGGAACGCCAGCGACCGAGGGTTCGGAGGTGCGATGTTCACTTCGCAGAAGACCTGGCCGACCTCGGCCGCGCGGGCCGCCGCGAAAATCGCGGTGTAGAGCAGGGCGCCGAGACCCTGGTTGCGGGCCTGGTCCGACACCACGATGCGGTCCACGTAGAGGAAGGACTTCGACCGGGCGGAGAACCATCGGTAGTTCTCGCTCGCGTAGTCGGCGTCGGCCCCGAACAGCACGGCGAAGCCGAGCACCTCTCCCGGCGCGTCGTCGTGCACGACCGCGAGGGCGTGGCTGCTGGCCGCGAGCAGGGCGGAGAGGCTCGCCTCGTCATGTGCGTTGACGGCAGGCACAGCGGCGTTGTTGAGTCCGAGCACCGGTGCGGCGTCGGCGGGAAGGAGATGGCGGAGCGAATAGGGCATGGGATGACGATAATCCAGGTGCCGCCTACTCGGTGACGCGCCGGCGCATCCCGTTCGCCACCAGGGCCAGGCAGAGCGCGCAGACCACGAACAGAATGCTCAGAAGCACCGGGTAACCGGCCACGGCGTTGAGCCAGGCGAAGGCGACCGGCAGCAGGAAGCCGATGTAGGTGAGGCTGTAGTAGACCCCGGTGATGCCCGCCAGGTCGGCCACCGTGGAGATCTTCTGGATCTCCACGAGCCCGGCCACGATGCTCACACCGTAGGCGGCGCCGAGCACGACGGCCGTGAGGAACGCGAGCACCGGGGACAGCACGATCGCCGTGGCCACGCTGAGACCCACTCCCAGCAGCATCACGGACATCCCGACCATCAGTGCACGCCCATCGGTGACCCGGTTGATCCGAGCCACCTGCGGTTGCACGAGCGCGCCGGTGCCGAGGGTCACAACCGTGAGCAGGGTCGCGTAGGCGAGGTTGAGGCTGCCGAGTTGGTCCTGGACCAGAGTGGGCATGATCGCGTAGGCGATGCCGGCGGCGCCGAAGACCCAGGGAGCTGACGGAATGATCACGCGCACGAAGCGGCGGTGTCCGGCCAGCGGAACCGCCAGGTCCTGCCAGAAGGGCCGGTGTGCTCGGTAGCGCGGCACGGTCTCCGGGGCCCTCAGCAGGCGGGGGAGCACAAGCAGGCTGAGCACGATGTGCACGACATAAGGGGAGAGGGTCGGCATCGGCCCCCACTGCGCGAGCACTCCGGCCACCCCGGCCCCGAGCCCGAACCCGACCGTGAGGGTGAGTGAAGGCCGCCGTGCCCCTGCCGTGCGGCCGGCCTGGTTGTCGAACGGCGGGCTGGACAGTTCCTTGAGCCACGCGGTTCCCACCGCCATCGCCACGGCGACGCTCAGCCCCGCCAGCAGGCGCCCGGCGGAGAGCATGATCCCGCTTGAGAATCCCAGACCCAGCAGGATGCTGGCGAGAATTCCCAGGGCGACGCCTGCCAAGGTCAAGGGTTTGCGCCCGTAGCGGTCCGAGAGTGCGCCGGCGAGCAGCAGCCCGGGGACCAGGCCCACCACGTAGAAGCCGAGGAAGAGGTCGGTCATGACGACGGAATAGTGGCCGAGCGATTCGTACATGTGCAGGAGGGGCGTGAAGTGGTTCCCACCCCAAGCCATGACGAACAGGGCAGGAGCGGCGAGCTGCCAGGCGGGAACGGTGCGGCGGAAAGTCATGGGTCTTTTCTGAAAAGCAGGTGCGGGAAGGTGGGGGACGGTCAGGGCGCCAGCTGCGCGTGATGACCGTCTTCGACGTGCTGGCGCAGAGCGACCTCGTAGGCGAGGGTGTCGCCGCCGCGCAGGTGGTGGGCAAGGATTCGGTGTTCGGCCACCAGACGGTCGAGGTTGCGCGGGTCGCGCAGGGCTGCCCGGTGCACGAGGCGCTCAAGTCTGGGGCCGAGCCGGGTGTAGATCCCGTCGATGACCCGGTTATGCGTCTCGTCGACGATGCGGGCATGGAACCGGTGGTCGGCCCGGGCGAACGTGAGCAGGTCGCCGGCCAGGGCGGCGTCGGACTGGACCCGAATAAGGTCCTGCAACTCGGCGTCGACGCCCGGGATGTCGTCCGGCCGCTCGCTGAGCAGGGTCACCGCCGTGTTCTCCAGCATGACGCGCACCTGTAGCAGCTCGGCCGTCTCCGTGTCGCCCAGGGCTGTGACGACCGCGCCCTTCTTGGGGAAGAGCGTCAGGAGCCCGTGAGCCTGGAGTTCGAGGAAGGCCTCCCGCACGGGGGTGCGGCTGGTGGAGAGGGCCTCGGCAATTTCGCCCTCGGTGATCAGCGAGCTTGCGGCCAAGGTGCCGGAGATGATGGCGTCGGCGACGGTCGTGTAGATCCGGTCGACGGCGGAGGGGGCCGCGGCGGGGGGCCTGGCGGCTCCGCGGGACATCGGGAGGAAGCTCATGCCTCAACCTTAGTCACACATGCACCTATCTATAAATGCATCAATGGATGCAATCTCATAAATTTCGCGTTCGGGTGGGTCTGACGGGAGTAGTGTTGGGAAAGAGGGCAAGTCACACGGTGCATCGTTGCATTAGCCGGAGCCTCGTGGTCCTGCTCTCTCGGCCCGACTGCGGGAGAGACACTTTCGCGGAGGGTGTCTCGATCCCACGAGGAGAGCAATCTACATGACAATCACTGAAGGTGTTCGCAGCGGAACGGATGATGCCGGTCGGACTGACTTCGCCTCCGGCCCCTGGCAGGATTCGATCGATCTGCGCGACTTCATCCAGCGCAATTACACCCCCTACCTGGGCGACTCGAGCTTCCTTGTCGGAGCGACCGCACGCACCACGGGGATCTGGGCCAAGCTGTCCGAGATGTTCCCCGAGGAACGCCGTAAAGGCGTCTACGACGTCGACGCCACCACGCCGTCGTCCATTACGGCCCACGCTCCGGGCTACATCGACCAGGCAAACGAGGTAATCGTCGGACTGCAGACGGATGCTCCGCTCAAGCGTGCCATTATGCCTTTCGGCGGGTGGCGCATGGTTGCCACCTCGCTCGAGACCTACGGCTACCCCGTGTCTCCCGAACTTGAAAAAGTCTTTACCGATTACCGCAAGACCCACAACACCGCCGTCTTCGACGTCTACCCTCCCGGGGTCCGTCGTGCACGAAACAGCCACCTGATCACCGGACTGCCCGACGCCTACGGCCGCGGCCGTATCATCGGCGACTACCGCCGTGTCGCCCTCTACGGCGTCGATGCCCTCATCTCGGGCAAGAAGAACGACCGCGCCGAGCTCGACATGGAGCCCTCGACCGAGGACATCATTCGCGCCCGCGAGGAAAACTCGGAGCAGATCCGGGCCCTCAAGGAACTCATCCAGATGGCGGCCTCCTACGGCTCCGACATCTCCAAGCCGGCCACCACCGCGCGCGAAGCCGTGCAATGGCTCTACTTCGCCTACCTCGGCGCCGTCAAGGAACAAAACGGTGCTGCAATGTCGTTCGGCCGCAACGCGGCCTTCCTCGACACCTACATCGAGCGCGAACTCGTCGCCGGCACCCTGACCGAAGAGGGCGCCCAGGAGCTGATCGACGACCTCGTCATCAAGCTGCGCATCGTGCGCTTCCTGCGCACCCCCGAATACGACGAGATTTTCGCCGGCGACCCGACCTGGGTCACCGAGTCGCTCGCCGGCATCGGTGAAGACGGCCGCCCGCTCGTTACCAAGACCACGTTCCGTTTCCTGCAGACGCTTTACAACATCGGCGCAGCGCCCGAGCCGAACCTCACCGTTCTCTGGAGCGACGCCCTGCCCGAGGGCTTCAAGCGTTTCTGTGCGCAGGTGTCGATCGACACCTCGGCCATCCAGTTCGAGTCCGACGAGATCATCCGCGCCGAGATGGGTGACGACGCCGCGATCGCCTGCTGCGTCTCTCCCATGCGCGTCGGCAAGCAGATGCAGTTCTTCGGTGCACGCGTCAACGCCGTCAAGGCGTTGCTGTACTCGATCAACGGTGGAAAAGACGAGGTGTCCGGCAAGCAGGTTGCCCCGGCCACCACGCCGAACGCCGACGAGGTGCTTTCCTACGACACCGTCTTCCCGGCCTACCTGGAAACGCTCGAGTGGCTCGCCGAGACCTACGTCACGGCTTTGAACTGTATTCACTACATGCACGACAAGTATGCCTACGAGCGTCTCGAAATGGCGCTGCACGACAAGGAGATCATCCGCACGATGGCTTGCGGAATCGCCGGCCTGAGTGTGGTCGCCGACTCCCTGTCGGCCATCAAGTACGCCACGGTCCGCCCGGTGCGCGACGAGACCGGCCTGGTCGTCGACTACACGATCGAGGGCGAGTTCCCCCAGTTCGGCAACGATGACGACCGCGTCGACACCATCGCCGTCGACGTGATGGAGCGGTTCATGAAAATGATCCGCAAGCACCCGACCTACCGCGACGCCATCCACACCCAGTCGATCCTGACGATCACGTCCAACGTGGTCTACGGCAAGGCCACCGGCAACACGCCGGATGGTCGCCGCAAGGGCGAGTCGTTCGCTCCGGGTGCCAACCCGATGAACGGCCGCGACACCCACGGGATGCTCGCGTCGGCGCTCAGCGTCGCCAAGCTCCCCTACAGTGAAGCGCAGGACGGCATCTCGCTGACCAACACGGTGGTTCCCAGTGGTCTCGGCCACACCAAGGAAGAGCAGATCACCAGCCTGGTCGGCCTCATCGACGCGTTCACGTCGGCAACCGGTTACCACATCAACGTGAACGTGCTCAACCGCGACACTCTCGAAGACGCCATGGCGCACCCGGAGAACTACCCGCAGCTGACGATTCGCGTGTCCGGCTACGCGGTGAACTTCGTCCGCCTGACCCGCGAGCAGCAGATGGATGTCATCAGCCGCACGTTCCACTCGCACTGATCACTGATATCAACGCGGCGACGCTGAGTAGGACGAGACAATGCCAGCAGTAAACCTCGGTCTGCCCAGCGCCGGCGCGGCGATCGCCCTGGTGGACGGTTCATCCGTGAGCAGTGAACAAGCCGAACTGGCTGAACTCCACCACCTCGAAATGGAGGCGATTCACAACGGATCGGTCGCCAGTGTCCACTCGTGGGAACTGGTCACCGCCGTTGACGGTCCCGGCACGCGAATGACACTCTTCCTTTCCGGGTGTCTGCTGCGCTGCCAGTACTGCCACAACCCGGACACCTGGAAGATGAAGGATGGGTTGCTCACCACGCTGGACGACCTCGTCGCCAGGGTCAAGCGCTATAAGGGCGTCTTCGACTCGACCGGCGGAGGGCTGACCATCTCCGGTGGCGAACCGCTCATGCAGCCTGCCTTTGTGACTCGACTCTTCGAGGAGTGCCACAAGCTCGGCGTGCACACCACCCTGGACACCTCTGGGTTCCTGGGCAAGAGCGCGTCGGACACGCTGCTGGACAACCTCGACCTCGTGCTGCTCGACGTCAAGTCCGGCATCCCCGAGACGTACAAAGAGGTGACCGGCCGAGACCTCGCTCCGACGATCGCATTCGGTGACCGCCTGAGCGAGCGGAACATTCCCGTCTGGGCGCGTTTCGTTCTCGTCCCGGGTCTGACCGACGCCGTCGACAACGTCGACGCCGTCGCCGAGATCGTGTCGCGCTGGCCGAACGTGCAGCGCGTCGAGGTTCTGCCCTTCCACCAGATGGGGGAGGACAAATGGGACCGGCTGAACATTCCATACCCGCTGCACGGCTCTCATCCTCCGGATGAGGCACTGCTGGTGCGGGTGAGGGCCCAGTTCGAGGCGCGGGGCTTGACGGTCTTCTAGACGCGAATCAGACTCGAACCAGACGAGGCGTGGCATCTCTAGCGGTGCCACGCCTTTTCTGCGCAGTAAGCCAGAGGATGCCTCCTGCCAACCGCAGAAAAGCCGGAGTGGTTCGACTACTCGGCATTTGCGGGCTCGGTGGCGGACTCGCATTTCTGCTCATCGGAGGGCTGGGCCTCGTGGTTTCGAGTGCCGTGTTCGAGAGTCTGCCGGGCTACCCGGACATCGAACCGCTCTCCCAGAAGAGCAACACCTACGCCGCCCAGAACGACGGCACGTCCGTGCTGCTGGCCTCTTTCTACGATCAGAACCGCATCGAGGTCGACTGGGACGAGATCAGCCCCTACGCCCGGGATGCCGTCATCGCCGCCACCCCCGCCCGCGAGATCAAGAAAATGCGCCTCGCAATCGGGGCGGAGAAGAAATTCCCCCAGAACGACATCCTGCGCCAGTACCTCAACATCACCGGTTTCGGCGGCACCGTCTACGGCAACGAGGCCGCGGCGAACTACTACTTCGGCACGACGGCCGCAGAGCTCACCCTGCCGCAGGCCGCAAACCTGGTGGAGATCGTGGACAACCCGGCCAAGTTCCGCCTCGACAATCCCGGCAGTGAGACCAACGGCTACGCAGTCAACAAGGCACGCCGGGACTACATCCCGCGCGAGATGGTCGAGCAGGTGAAGATCACCGCAGCGGAATTCCAGGCTGCCGTGGCCACACCGGTTCAACCGGCCATCCAGGGCACGTTCAACGACAGTTGTCGGGGCCGCAGAACTATGATTTTCAGAACCGAAACCCGAGAAACGACGCCGGGGAGAGCGGCGGAAACTCCAGCGCGCTCGAGTCCACCCTCGGCTCGATCAATACGGGTTTCATCGGGATGGCGAAGAAACTGGACCTGTGCGGCATCCTTCAGACGGCCGCGGCTTTCGGAGTGCATCGCGCCGACGGCAGCCCGCTCGTGCAGACCGCGGCGGCCGTGATCGGAACGAATGAGGTAGCTCCGCTGACCATGGCCGGTGCCTTCGCGGGCATGGTCTACGCGACGCGTCGGGTGATGACCGACAACACGGCAGCTCGACGGACAGTTCCGACGACTAGGAGATTCCGGAACCGGAACCGGAACCGGTGACGGTGACGGCGATGAGCGCTTCGTTGTGCCTGAGGAAGCCCGGCTTCCAGGGTGGGTCGAAGCGGGCGAAATAGGGTCGGCCTGCGAGCAGGAGACCCTCGCGGCTCACCGCGTCGACGAGGAGGGTGCCGTTCTGCGCGAACCTTTCCTCGCTCCAGCCGCCGTTGAAGCGGCGGGCGGCGACCGTGCGCTCGGGGACCTCCTTCGTGCTGACCTGCGCGTCGCGGGGCACGGGCACCTCCGCGGGCGGCATCCCGTCGGGGAGGACGAAGCTGACGGTGTGGCTCTGCGGGGTCGTGGTCTCCTGGATCACGGGCGCGGTCATCGCGAGGCGTGTCGAGGTCTGGTTGTTGCCGCTGATGTATTGGAAGAGCGGCCCGAAGCCGCGGTTGCCGGCCGCGGAGAAGTCCCCGGCCACCTCCACCTGCACCAGCACGGTGCGGGGATAGTGACGCAGTTCGAAGTCGGCGTACTGACGAAGCACGTCGTAGCGCTGTTTCTCGGTCATGGACACCAGTGTAAGCGCGGGTCAGGCGGTGCGTCGGGGCCATAGATGGTGCACATTCGTGGTCGCCATGGCCGCCAGGTCCTCGGCCAGTTCGTCGGCCAGGTCGTGGGCGCGGTCGGCGTTCCGGGCGGCCGCCTCGCCCGCGTGACGCAGCTTGACCCGGCGGGCGACATCCGTGAGATCCCACAGGTTCTCGCCCGTGACGGAGACGCCCTTCGCGCCGGACCGACGGGTGCGGCCGCGCACCAGCAGTTGGCCGGTGTGGAACACCGGGCCGCCGATGCGCTCCTGGGCGTCGTGGAAGAACACGACGTTCGAGACCGGTCCGGTGCCGTCGTCGAGGCTGACGAAGACCACCCGGCGCCCGTTTCGCATCGGCGGCGTGTTCGTGGCTCGGCGCACCCCGGCCAGGAGCACCTCGGTGCCGCCGGGCAGGTTGATCAGCTCGGAGGCCGGCGTAACGCCCAGCTCCGTGAACAGCGGGTAGAACCGGGCCATCTGGTGCCCGGACACCGCCAGGCCCAGATCCCTGAGTTCGAGGTCGGTCTGGCTGCGGCCGCGCAGCTCGAGCGAGGTCACCGCGTTGAACCGGGACCCCTCGTATTCGAGCACCGGCAGAGGCACGTCGAAGGCGAGCTGGTCGTCGTGGATGGTGACCGCTGTGCCGCGGAGAGACTGGATGTGGGCGAGCAGCTCGTGCCGACGGGTGCGGTCGTACCCGATGAAGCTGTCGAGCGCTCCCACCCGGGCGAGCGCCTCGAACGTGCTGCGCCGCGGGCGCACCCGGTCCCGGAAGTCCTGCAGCGAGGTGAACGGCTGGTGGCGCACGATGCGGGCGCGTTCGGCGGCCGTGCAGCCGGAGAGTTCCGGCAGGGCGAGACGGATGCCGCGCCGGCCGCCGTCGGACTGCTCGCCGTCGATCTGCTCCACCCGGTAGTCGAGGGCGCTGTGTTGCACGTCCAGGCCCAGTACCGGCACGCCGAGCAGCCGAGCCTCGGCCACGATCAGGTCTTTCGGCCACATACCGGGGGCGTGGGTGAGGAGTCCGGCCAGGAACACCGCGGGGTGGTGGGTCTTGAGCCAGGCGGACTGGTAGGTGGGCAGGGCGAACGCCGCCCCGTGCGCCTTGGCGAAACCGAAACTACCGAACCCGGCGAGCACCGTCCAGGCGCGGTCGATCACGGCGGGGGTGAACCCGCGCTCGAGGGCACGCATCCGCACGTACTCCTCGATCCGGGCAAGCTGCTCCGGTTTGCCAAGGTGGCGGCGGAAGACATCCGCTCGGCCGAGCCCGCAGCCGGTGAGTTCGTCGAACAGTCGCATCACCTGCTCGTGGAAGATCACCACACCCTGGGTCTCCCGGAGGAACGGCTCGAACCGAGGGTGGATGTAGTCGGGCATCACCTCCCCATGCCGGGCCTGAAGGTATTTCAGGGGCATGTTGTTCTGCATCGGCCCGGGCCGGAACAGGGAGATCTCCACGGTGAGGTCGTTGAACACCTCGGGCTGCAGCTTGCCGACCAGCTCCATCTGGCCGGGAGATTCGATCTGGAAGATGCCGAGGGTGCGAGTGGAGCGGATCAGTTCGAAGGTGTCCGGGTCGTTCAGTGGGATTCGGTCGAGGTCAATGGTCTCGCCCGACAATCGGTGATGTTCCTCGACGGCGTGGGCCATGGCCGACTGCATGCGCACACCGAGGATGTCCAGCTTGATCAGGCCCATCGGGTCCATGTCGTGCTTGTCGAACTGGGACATGGGCAGCCCCATGCCGGACGCCTGCACCGGGGTGCGGTCGAGCAGGGAGGCGTCGGAGAGGATGACGCCGCAGGGGTGCACGGAGATGTGCCGGGGAAGCCGGTCGAGTTTGGCGGTCAGGTCGACCAGCAGGTCGAGCTGCGAGGAGGCGCGCACCTCGGCGGCCAACGGCTCGAGCTCGGGCTTCTCGGCCAGGGCGCGGCGGAAGTCGCGCGCGTTGAAGCGCCACATCTGCTTGGCCACCGCGGCCACCTGCTCGTGATTCATGCCGAGGGCCAGGCCGGCGTCGCGCACGGCCCCGCGGCCGCGGTAGGCGTTCGTCATGGACATCAGCGACACCCGATCGCTGCCGAAGGTGTCGAAGAGCGTGCGATAGACGTCGTGCCTTCTGGCGGACTCGACGTCGAGGTCGATGTCGGGCAGGGTCTGCCGCTCGGGGGAGAGGAATCGCTCCCAGAGCAGCCCGTTGGAGATGGGCTCGACGGAGGAGGTGTGCAGGGCGTAGTTGAGCACCGAGCCCACCCCGGACCCGCGTGCCTGGATGCGGATGCCCATCTCCCGGATGATGTCCGCCACCCGGGCGACGGTGAGGAAGTAGCCGGCGAAACCGAGGTGCTCCACCGTCTTCAGCTCATGCACGAGACGTGCGTGCGCAGCATCCGCCAGCGACCGGCCCGCCGGCGACGTGACGGGGTAGCGGTCGTCGATGCCGGCCCGGGCCCGGGCGTGCAGCTCGGTCAGCGGGTCGCCGCTGACGCCGATGATGCGTGCCTCCGGCATGCGCGGGCGACCCAGGCCGATGTCGGAGTCCGGGTCGAGGCTGCACCGCTCGGCAAGCTGCTCGGTGTCGCGGAACAGTCGGTCGACGGCGCCGTCGTCGTGCAGCCCGGCGTCGACGACCATGCGCGCCACCTGCCTCATGGCGACTTCGGGTTTCAGCCAGGCCTGGCCGTTGGTCTGCAGCTGCTCCAGGTTCGCCAGCGCCGTCAGGGTGCGGGCCGCGTCGGCCAGGTCGGCGGTGACGGCCTCGTCGGGGGTGCCGTAGCGCACGGCGTTGGTGAGCACGGCGGGCAGCGCGGCGTGCTCGAAGAGGGCGAGCATGCGGGTGGCCGGCGTCACGCTGCCGGGAGTCCCCGGCGCCGCCAGATGGCAGACGATTTCACCCACCACCGACTGCGGCGGCAGGGCGCGCAGCCACGCGGTGAGGCAGGCGCCGGCCGCGTCGGTGTCGCGGCGCTCGACCGATTGGCCCACATCGGAGGTAGGGCCGAGCAGCACGGTGAGGCAGCGCAGTCCGGCCAGCTCGGCGAGGTGCGAGCGGGCGATGCTGGGGCGCCCCGACGCGCTGTGCGCGGCGCTGTTGTGGGCGGCGCTGACCGCGCGGCAGAGGGCCGCATAGCCACGACCGTTCATATCACCATGGGCGAGCACCACGATCCGGCCCAACGGATGCCCGTCGTCGTCGTGCACCGCGAGGTCGGCGCCCAGCCCCGGCCGGATACCCGCGGCCGCGCAGGCGCGCACGTGCTTGACCGCGCCGTAGAGACCGTCCCGGTCGGTGAGGGCCAGGAAGGAGCCGTTCTGCGCCTGCGTCTGCTCCACCAGCGCCTGGGGGAGTGTGACCCCGAAGTGCGTGGAGTAGGCGCTCGCGACGTGGAGGTGTGCGAACATGTGTGTACTCCTCTGGCGGGCAGGTCGACGGGTGATAGATAGAACGAATGTTCGATGTAGGGAGTGTACGTCACACGGCCGACACGCGCTACCGGCAGTCTGGCGAGGCAGTCTGGCTAGGCTTGGTGGCTCAGCCGTCGTTCGCCTCGTTTGGAGATCCCCATGACCACGCCCACTTCGTCCTGGACGGACTATCTCGGCCGGGCCGCCATCCGCTCCGGTCAGGCCCTGCTGGTCCTCGCCCTGCTGGTGGTGGCCATCTACGGGATCACGCAGCTCAAGCTGGTCTTCACCCCGCTCCTGATCGCCCTGATCGTGGCGTCGGCGCTGCGCCCCTTCATGCGGTTCCTGCTGGCCCGCGGGGCGAACGAATCCCTTGCTGCGGCGATCACCCTGATCTTGAGCGTCGCGGTCTTCGGTGGCGTCGTTACCCTCGTGGTGTTCGGCATCCGCGGCGAGTGGGACACCCTCTTCACCTCGGCCAGCGAGGGGCTCGACAGCCTGCAGGAACTGCTCACCAGCGGCACGCTGCCGATCGATTCCGCTCAGATCGATTCGGTGCGCGAATCGGTCATCGACTTCGCCACCAGCAGCCAGTTCGGGTCCGGGGCCCTGGTCGGGGTCTCCGTGGCCGCCGAGATCGTGGCCGGCGTGGTGCTCGGCCTCGTCGTGCTCTTCTATTTCCTGAAGGACGGCCCCCGCATTTGGAGCTTCCTCATCCAGCCGCTCGCCGGCAAGCGGCACGAGCGGGCCGTACGCGTCGGCGTGAGCAGCGTCGAGGTATTCGGCAACTACGTGCGCGGCACGGCGATCGTCGCGTTCGTCGACGCCCTGTTCATCGGGATCGGACTGTGGATCCTGCAGGTTCCGCTGGCGCTGCCGCTCGCCGTCATCGTCTTCGTCGGCGCGTTCATCCCCATCGTCGGGGCGACGGCCGCCGGCATCCTGGCCGCACTGGTGGCCCTCGTCACGAACGACCTGACCACCGCCATCATCGTGGTCACGATCGTGGTCGCAGTCAACCAGCTCGAGGGCAACTTCCTGTCCCCGGTGGTGCTCGGCAAGTCACTGCGCCTGCACGGCCTGGTGATCCTGCTGGCACTGACGGCCGGCACGATCCTGGGCGGCATCGTCGGCGCGGTCATCTCGGTGCCGATCGCCGCCGTGGGCTGGGCCGTCATCAAGGCCTGGAACGCTCCCACGCCGCCAGTTCCGGTCGCGCCGATTGAATCGGCCCCGCCTGCCCCGCCTGCCCCGCCGCTCGGGGCGACCGGCGCGACACCCTAGCCGATGCGCGCCAGGTTCGGTGTTGAACCAATTCGACGGAGATTCTCGTTCACAACTGCCTTTTCGGAGTTTTCAGGGCCGATTCGGGCAGAATCTCCGTCGAATTCGTTCGGGCGAGCGGTGATCAGCTGAAGGCGGAGATGCCGGTCACGGCCCGGCCGACCAACAGCGCGTTGATCTCGTAGCTGCCCTCGTAGGAGTAGATCGCCTCGGCGTCGGCGAAGATCTTGGCCATCTCGTACCGGGTGCTGATGCCGTTGCCGCCGAGCAGACCGCGGCCCAGGGCCACCGTTTCGCGCATCCGGGTCGTGCAGGTCGCCTTCGCGAGGGCCGCCTGGTCCATCGTGAGCCGCCCGCTCTCCTGCAGTCGCGCCATCTGCACCATCAGCGACAGCGACAAGGTGGCGTTGCCGATCATGCGGGAGAGCTGCTCCTGCACCAGCTGGAAGGATGCGATGGGCATGCCGAACTGGCGCCGCTCCAGCGCATAGGCGCGGGCCACGTCGAAGGCGGCGAGCTGCTGGCCGACCGCCTGCCACGACACCCAGATCCGCGAGTTCCGGAGCAGCACGTTCGTGTCCTGAAAGCTCCGGCTGCCCGGCAGCCAGTTCGTGTACGGGATCCGCACCTCCGTGAGGGTGATGTCGGCGTTCTGCACGATCCGCACCGCGATCTTGTTCTCGATCGGGGTGGCCGTGAACCCGGGCCGCTCCGTCTCGACGATGAATCCCTTGATCTGCCCGTCCGCGGTGTCCCGGGCCCAGACCAGCACGTAGTCGGCCATGGCGCCGTTGCCGATCCAGCGTTTGGTGCCGTTGAGCACCCACTCGTCGCCGCTGCGGGTGGCCGTGGTCTCCATCATGCGGGAGATGTCCGAGCCGTGTTCCGGTTCCGTCAGGGCGAAGGCCCCGATCTTATCCAGGGCCAGGAGGCCCGGCAGCAGACGTTCCCGCTGCTCGGGTGAGCCGAGCTCGTCGATGGCGGCGGCGAACAGCTCGTGGTGCACGCCGTAGAACGTGGAGATCGAGGTGTCGGCCCGGGTCAGCTCCATCTGCAGCAGCCCGGTGAGCAGATGGCTGGTCGCGGCAGCACCGGTCGCGGCGAGGTTCTGCGCGGCGAGGCGGGGCAGCAGCTCGAACGGGAACGCGGCGCGGTTCCAGTAGTCCACGGCGAGAGGGCGCACCTCGGCCTGATAGAACGATCGCGCCGCGGCCAGCCGCGCGCGCTCACCCGGGGTGAGCAGATCGGTGACGAAGATCAGGTCGGCGTCGACGTAGGGCACCTCGCCCAGCCCGGGCCCCATTCCGAGCCCCAGCTCCTGCTCGCCGAGCGGCGCGAAGAACGCGGCGACGGATGCCTCCGTCACCTCGCCGAGGCCGGCCGGCGACCACCGGGGGCTGCGGTCCTTGTCGATCACCTGGGCCCGGATGCCCTCCTGCAGCTCGCTCCGCTGCAGGAAACGGAGCGTCACCCGGTACTCCTGATCGAGCGCCTCGTCGAGGCTCGGGAGCCGCCGGGCCCGGCGCAGCGAGGCCAGGGTGACCGCGAGTGCGGTCGGCGACCTCGTGAGGATGAGGGCGGCGGCGTCGCGGGCGGCTTCCACCGGGGAACGCCGCAGGGCGGCGACGATCTCGCCCACGTCATCGGACGCGTAGCACTCGTCGATCCAGTGCCGCTGGGCGAGGAGGACGGAGGGCGGGGGAGTCTCGGCCAGGGCGCGCACCGCCTCGGCCGCGTCGGTCTCGGCCAGGGTGCGGACCAGGGCAGGGAGCCGGTCGCTCGGCACGAAGTGGTCGGCCAGGCCCAGTGCGATGGCGTCGGACCCGGAGACCAGGGCGGCGGTCAGGGCGAGGTGGGTGCCGAGCTCACCGGGGGCATGGGACAACAGCCAGCTTCCGCCGACGTCGGGTACGAAGCCGATCGCGGTCTCCGGCATCCCCAGCCGCGTGCGCTCGGTCACGATCCGGGTGTTCGCATGGCCGGAGACGCCGACCCCGCCGCCGAGCACGACGCCGTCCATCACGGCCAGGTACGGTTTGGCGAACCGGTGGATCTGCGCGTTCAGATGGTACTCGTCGGCGAAGAACCGGGCGGCCTCGGCGTCAGCGTCCGCTCGATCGTCCGCGCCCGCGTCCGCACTGCGGTAGATCGCCACGATGTCGCCCCCGGCGCAGAGGCCCCGGTCGCCGCTACCGGTCAGCAGAACGGTCTCGACCTGACCGTCGACGGCCCAGTCGGTCAGCACCGCGGACATCCGTCGGATCATCGCGTGGGTCAGGGCGTTCAGTGCCGCCGGGCGGTTCAGGATGATCTGGGCGAGCCGCCCGTCGCGGCGCAGCAGAATGTCCGGCCGGTCATCCATGAGCTCGAGCATGGACCCCACGCTACCGGCACAGACTCAGATCGTTCGGAAGCGACTCCGCAGCGACTCAGAAGCGGGCGAGCTGCTCCGCCTTGTTGGCGTCGAATTCGGCGTCGGTGACGGTCCCCGTGGCGCGCCGGCCCGGGCGATGGCCATGGCGAGTTTGATCGTGAGCACGTTCGCGTTGACGTCGCGGGCGCGGCCTCGCTGGCGGCCCGGCTCGACGTGGACCTGGAACGGATGCGCAGCAACCTCGACCTCACCGACGGCCTGGTGTTCAGCGAACGGGTGACCACCCTGCTCGCAGAGGTCCTCGGCAAGGCCGCCGCGTTCGCCCTCGTGCAGCGCGCGTCGGAGAAGTGCTACCGCACCAACCGCCCGCTGCGGGTGGTGTTCTCCGCCCTGATCACCGCCGGGGGACATCCCGAGGAGCTCCGATCGCGGGCCTGGTCCGCGTTCGATGACGACCTCAGCCTCAGGCAGACGGACGCCGGAATCGACCGGGTGCTCGCCCGGTACCTCGAATCCACCGCGAGCAAGGGGACCTCACTATGACCCAGCCCATTATCCGCGGCACGGTCACGCCGGCACCGGCACCGGCCTCAGCCCCGCCGCCCGGCAACCGGTCACCGTCGCTGAGGTCGCCGACGTTGTGATCACCCTGGTCGACTTGGTCGGCGGGGGAGCCTTCCACTACGCCGGGGTGTCGTTCGGCGGCGCTGTCGGACTCGAACTGGCCCTGCACCACCCCGGAGACGGCGGATTTCCAGGACTTCATCACCCGCTATGCCTGGGGGGAGATCTGGACCAGGCCCGGCCGCGATCGGCGCACCCGCAGCTTCCTGACCCTGGCCTGCCTGGTGACCGGCGGCCACGAACATGAACTGGGCATGCACGTGCGCGCGGCCCTGACCCATGGGCTGACCCGCGCGGAGATCAGCGAGGCCATCCTGCACACCGCGATCTACGCGGGGGGTGCCGGCGGCGAATTCCGCTCTGGCGGTGGCACGCGATACCTTCAAGACGATCGACATCGGCACCACGAACTGAAGCTGAAGGACCACTCCATGGACAAGACGTACTCCTCCGCCGCGGCTGCCGTCGCCGACATCCCGGATGGGGCCTCTCTCGCCGTCGGCGGCTTCGGCCTGGTCGGCGTCCCGATCCTGCTGATCCGGGCGCTCCTGGCCCAGGGCAGCACCGACCTCCGGGTCGCATCCAACAACTGCGGCGTCGACGGCTGGGGGCTCGGCGAACTGCTGCGGGAAGGGCGGATCAGTCGGGTGATCGCCTCCTACATCGGCGAGAACAAGGACTTCGCCCGCCGCTATCTCGGCGGTGACATCGAGGTGGAACTGACCCCGCAGGGCACCCTGGCCGAGCGGCTCCGGGCCGGGGGCAGCGGAATCCCCGCCTTCTACACCGCCAGCGGCGTCGGCACCATGGTCGCCGAGGGCGGGCTGCCCTGGCGCTACGGGCCGGATGGGTCGGTGACGGTGTCGTCGCCGCCCAAGGAGACCCGCACCTTCGCGTCGCTCCGCGGTGGGGAGAAGGAGTACGTGCTCGAGGAGGCCATCGTCACCGACTTCGCCCTCGTTCGCGCGGCGAAGGGCGACCGGCACGGCAACCTCGTGTTCGAGAAGTCGGCCCGCAATTTCAACCCGGTCGCCGGCATGGCCGGCCGCATCACCATCGCCGAGGTCGACGAGCTGGTCGAGCCGGGGGAGCTCGATCCGGATGCCATCCACCTCGCCGGTATCTACGTGCACCGCATCGTGGCGCTCTCCGGCGCCGAGTCCGCCGACCTGCCGATCGAGAAGACCACCACCCGGCCGCGGCCCGTCGCATCCGTCGCATCCGTCGCATCCGTCGCAAAGGACAGCTGATCATGCCGTTGACCCGCAATGAAATGGCCGCGCGCGCCGCGCAGGAGCTCACCCCCGACAGCTATGTCAACCTCGGGATCGGGCTGCCCACGCTGATCCCCAACTTCCTGCCGGAGGGGGTGGACGTCATCCTGCATTCCGAGAACGGGGTGCTCGGGGTGGGACCGTACCCGTGGGAGGGCGAGGAGGACCCGAAGCTGATCAACGCCGGCAAGGAGACCATCACGGTCAACCCCGGTGCCAGCTACTTCGACTCCGCGCAGAGCTTCGGCATGATCCGCGGCGGAATGATCGATGTGGCCGTGCTTGGCGCGATGCAGGTCTCCGCCACCGGCGACATCGCCAACTGGGCCGTGCCCGGCAAGATGATCAAGGGTATGGGCGGTGCGATGGATCTCGTGCACGGCGCCGACACCGTGATCGTCGTGATGGAGCACACTGCGAAGAACGGCGACTTCAAGATTGTGAACGAGTGCGGCCTGCCGCTGACCGGCAAGCGCGTCGTGACCCGCATCATCACCGACCTGGCCGTGATCGACGTGACGCCGGGGGGTCTTCTGCTGCGCGAGATCGCGCCGGGACTCACCGTGGCCGAGGTGCAGGCCGCCACCGAGGTGCCGCTGCTCGTGCCGGGGACGCCGACCGTCATCCACACGCTCCTCTCCGCTCCGAACACGGTGGCCGCATCGTGAGAGACGTCGTCATCTACGAACCGCTACGCACCCCGATCGGCCGGTTCGGCGGCGTCTTCAGGGCGGTCGCGCCGGCCGACCTGACGCGGCCGTGATCACGGCGCTGATCGAACGCACCGGAATCGACGGGGCCGTGGTCGACGACGTGATCCTCGGCCAGGGCTATCCCACCGCGGAGGCCGCCTCCGTGGCGCGCGTCGCCGCACTGAACGCCGGCCTGCCCGTGACGGTCGGCGGCGTGCAGGTGGACCGGCGATGCGGCTCAGGGCTACAGGCCATCCTCGACGCGGCCATGCAGGTGCAGACCGGTGTCAGCGACGTCGTCGTCGCCGGCGGGGTCGAATCGATGAGCCAGGCCCCGTTCCACACCGTCGACTCCCGCTTCGGTGTGGGCGGCGTCGCCGGAACCCTGCTCCGGGACGCGCTCAGCCGCGGCCGCGAGACCGCCGGCGGGCGCCGCTACCCGGTACCCGGCGGCATGCTCGAAACCGCCGAGAACCTGCGCCGCGAGTACGGCATGGGCCGCACCGAACAGGACGACCTGGCTCTCCGGTCGCAGGCGCGGGCATGCGTCGCCGTGGCCGAGGGCCGGTTCGACGACGAGATCGTGCCGGTCACGGTGCCGGGCCGCACGGGCCCCGTCGTGGTCTCCGCCGACGAAACTCCGCCGACGAAACTCCGCCGACGAAACTCCGCCGACGAAACTCCGCCGACGAAACTCCGCGGGCCGACAGCAGCCTGACGGCTCTGGCCGGCCTCCGCCCGATCCTGCTGGAGACGGACGCCGACGCCACCGTCACCGCCGGAAACGCCAGCGGCCAGGGGCTCGCCGCCATCTTCGAGCGGGTGTAGGGAGTCTGTCTCGCGCACGGGTTAGGCGCCCGGGCCCCGATAGGGCAAGCTGGTGGAGAGCATTGGGGGATGCCATCACCAAGCCCACCACCCGTCGTCGTGCGCTGCTCGCACTCGGCGTCGCCGCAGCCGTCGTGCTGAGCGGCTGCACCGCGGGCCGGAACAGCGTCGACCAGAACAGCACGCCGATCGCGGCGGACATCGCCGGGCAGCTGGACGCGGCCGTGGGCGAGGCGATGGCGCTATCGGGTTCCTCCGGCGCTCTGGTCGGGGTCTGGTCCGCCGCCGGCGAATGGACCGTCGCGCACGGCACGACGGAAATCGGCGGTTCCGCCCCGATGACCGGCGGGATGCACTTCCGCATCGGCACCAACACCACGGCCATGACCTGCACGGTGCTGCTCCGGTTGGTCGACGAGGGAACCGTGACGCTCGACGACCCGGTCTCCACCTACCTGCCCCGCCTCGTCGGTGTGGCGGGCGTGACGCTCGGCCAGCTCTGCCAGGGCACTTCGGGGCTTGGGTCCTACAGTCCCGTTCTGGCCGGGGAGTTCGTGCACAACCCCCTGCGCACCTGGCCGGCGATGGAACTCGTCTCCCAGGGGCTGGCCACGCCCCGAACCGGTGCTCCGGGCAGCGTGTGGGGTCCCTCAAACACCGGAATCGTGCTGCTCGGGATGGCGCTCGAGCGGGCCACGGGCCGGCAGTGGGCGGCGCTCTACGATGAGTACATCTTCCATCCGCTCGGTCTGCACGACACCTCATATCCTCACGCCGGCGATGTGGACCTCCCCGCACCACACTCGCACGGCTACGCCGCCGCGGTGGGCGCCGACGGTCCGGTGTGCACGGCCATCACCGACAACACCCTGCTCTCCAATTCGATGAGCGGCGTGGCGGGCGGTGTCGTTTCGACGCTGGCCGACATGAGGACCTGGGCACGCGCTCTCGCCGCGGGTGGTCTCTTGTCCGAGTCGTCGGCGAGCGCCCAGTGGGACACCGTGAACGAAGACGTGACGACGCCGCCGTGGCAGCGCTACGGCCTCGGCGCGGAGCAGGTCGGGCCCCTCCGCGGGCGCACCGGATCGATCCCCGGATTCATCTCGGCGACCCTGGCGGATCCGGACCAGACCATGACCGTGGTGGTCATGCTGAACAACTCGAGCGCGGGTGACCAGTTCGCCCTGACACTGGCCCGTCAGCTGGCCGCCATCATCGCCGAGGCGCCGGCTGGACGCGGGAACGAACCGTCGGTTGCGCTGCCCTGGACGGTTGCGCAGACCCGAGCCGAACTGGCTGCCGAGGCGGCCTGCCCGACTGTGGCAGAGATCGTCGGTTAGCTGAGTGGGCCGTAACCGTTCGGTGGTGTCGCTCGCCGGGCCCGCCGCGCGCCGCGGAACGGGGATGACCCTCGGTCGAGGTCGCGGGAGCCCGTGGACAGGCAGGCCACGCAGCGTGTGCGGTGGATCAGCTCGAGACCCCTGGCAGCCACCACGAGAATACGACCCGCGAGAGGGGCCGAACGGGACTCCGGGGCTGCTCAGCGGGCCTCGGCCTCAGATTTTTTAGCCCTCGATGCTCCGGGAACAGTGGAGTACGTTTCTCGTTCCGCTTCCGCGCGTAATCTGAATGTGTGAATTCAGCAGGAACGACTGACCGAAGCGGCGTGAATGAGAACGACGCGAACCCTGGCGAGGGTGCCGTCAACCAGGTGGCCACGGCGCCGCTCGACCTGGCCGCGCACGTTGCTGCCGTGTCGACCGGATCCTGCGGGGCCGTCGTGACCTTCATCGGCCAGGTGCGCGACCACGACCCCGACGCCGCCGGGCAGGTGACCGGCCTCGATTACAGCGCGCATCCGGATGCCGGTCGCATCCTGTCCGAGATCGTCGCCCGGTACTCCCGCGAGTACCCGCAGGTGAACCTGTCGGTCAGCCACCGCATCGGCCACCTCGACGTCGGTGACCTGGCCCTGGTCGCGGCCGCGGCAAGCGCCCACCGCGCCGTCGCATTCGAAGCCTGCGAACGCCTGGTGGAGACCGTCAAGCTCGAGGTGCCGATCTGGAAGAAGCAGTACGAGGTCGACGGGTCCACCGCCTGGGTGGGCCTGACCTGACCGGACCCGACGTGACCTGACGTGATCCGACCTGGTCTGATTCTGGAATAATTAACCGGACGTGTATCCTGTTTATTAGCGGCCGGCTCGGTCGTTCCACCGAGGAGGATTCATCCTATGACCGCCGAACCCATCACCCTGAGCAGCGCACACACCTGCAACTGCAACCATGACGACGCCGAGACCATCGTGCTCGACGGTCGCACCATCCCGCACGCGGTTCGCCACGCGGCCATTTTCGGCGCCCTGGAGGCCATCCAGCTCGGCTTCTCGCTGGACCTGATCGCCCCGCACGACCCGCTGCCCCTGCTGGCGCAGCTCGAGCAGGCACGCCCGGGAGCGTTCACCGTGTCGTACGTGGAGCGTGGCCCGGACGCCTGGCGCATCCGCTTCACCCGCGCCGCCTAGTCTCCCGAGATTCGACACCACCGTGCACGGCAACGGGCGACTGGCGTTTCTGCTGCTCGGCGGCCTCTCTCTGCTGGCCGGGCTCGACGGTGCGCTGCTCCTGTTGGGTTTCCCGGCGCCGGTCGTGACCGCACGCCTGGCGGATGTGCACGGACCCCTGATGGTCTTCGGGTTCGTGGGCACCGTCGTCGTGCTCGAACGGGCCGTCGCCGTGCGCCGGAACTGGGCCTACCTGTCGCCGGGGCTGCTGGGCCTCGGCGGCCTGTCACTCGTATCGCCGCTTCCCCTGGTGGTCGGCCAGCTTGCCCTCGTGGCCGGGTCGGCCGTGTTGCTGGCCATCTACCGGGCGATCTGGCTCCGGCAGCCGTCGACGTCCGCCGCGGTGCAGGCACTCGGTGCCCTGCTCGGTCTCACGGCAACCGTGCTGTGGCTCGGCGGCGTGCCCGTGCCTGTCCTGGTGCCCGCGATGACGCTCTACCTGGTGCTCACGATCGCCGGTGAGCGGCTCGAACTCGCGCGCATCTCGCCCTCCGTCGACCACCGGGCCGAAATGCGGATGCTGGCCGCCGGCCTGTTCCTGACCCTCGGCACGGTCGTCGCTCTCGTCTGGCCCGGGGTAGGCTATCCGGTTCTCGGGCTCGGGCTGCTCGGTCTCGTCGCCTGGCTGTTCCGGCACGACGTGGCGACCCGGCTCATCCGCAGCACCGGCCTGCCCCGGTACATGGCCGCGTGCCTGCTGGCCGGCTACGGCTGGCTGCTCGTGGTGGGCGCCAGCTGGATCATCGTCGGCCCGAGCTTCTCCGGTCCCGGCTATGACGCCGTGCTGCACGCCGTCTTCCTCGGGTTCGTGATGTCGATGATCATGGCGCACGCCCCGACCATCCTGCCGGCCGTGCTGCGCCGGCCGCTGCCGTACCGGCCGGTGCTCTACCTGCCGGTGCTGCTGCTGCATGTCTCCCTGCTGGTGCGCATCCTGCTCGGTGACGCGCGCGACCTGCCGGCACTGGTGCAGTGGGGCGGCGTGGCCAACATCGTGGCCGTGCTCCTGTTCGTGCTGCTGGCCGTGATCTCGGTGGTGCGCGGCGTGCCGCGGCGCCAGCCAAACACCAAACTGAAAGTCACACCATGAACCGTCGACTGTGGCACCTCATTACCGGGCTTCTGACTCCGGCGTGGCTCCTTCTCACTCTCATCGCCGTACTCATCCACCGCTTCATCCCTGTCGCGCCGTGGCTCATGGTGCACCTCCTGTTCCTGGGCGCCGTGAGCACCGCGATCCTGGTCTGGAGCCAGCACTTCGCCGACACCCTGCTCCGGCATCCGGCCCCCGGCGGCCGCGCCTCGCTCGGGGCGAGGCTCGGCGCGCACACCCTCGGAGCGGTGCTCGTGATCACCGGCATCGTCGGCGGCTGGTGGCCGGTCGTGCTTGCCGGCGGCATCCTGGTCGGCACGAATGCCCTCGCCCACGCCCTGCTGCTGTTCCGGCAGTCGCGGGGAGCGCTGCCGGGACGGTTCGCACCGCTCGTGCGCTACTACATTGCGGCCGGAATCGCGTTGGCCATCGGTGTGACCCTGGGCGTGCTGATGGCCCGAACCGATATCGATGGTGAGTCCGCGGAGCGGATGTACATCGCCCATATCGGGTTCAACCTGCTCGGCTGGGTCGGCCTGACCGTGATTAGCACGGTGGCCCTGCTCTGGCCGACTGTGCTGCACGCCCGGGTGCAGACGACGCGCGCCTCGGCCCGCGGAACCCTGCCTCTGTTCCTGGCCGGCCTCGCGGTGCTCGGGATCGGCCTGCTGATCGACCAGCGCCTGGTCGCCGCCGCGGGTGTTCTGCTCTACCTGGTCAGCCTCGGCCTGGTGCTGGTTGAGGCCCTGCGCCTGGCCAGGCAGTCCCCGGCCGTCACCTTCGCCGGTTGGAGCATCGGTGCCGCCCTCACCTGGTTCTTCGCCTGCGTGCTCGGGTTCGGCCTGATCGTGACGTTCGCACCGAGCTGGGTAGCCGCGACCGACCGGCTCGGGCAGCTCGTGCCCGTGTTCGCGGTCGGTTTCGCCGCGCAGATCCTGCTCGGAGCCCTCAGCTACCTGGTGCCGGTCGTGCTCGGCGGCGGACCCTCGGTCTCGAAGGCCACGGCCGCCCTGCTCGATCGTGGTGCCCTGTTCCGGGTCATCGTCGTCAACGTCGGCCTGGTCCTCTATCTGATGCCGGTGCCCAGCCTGGTGAAGGTCACGGTCTCGCTGCTCGTCGTCGGCACGCTCGCCTCCTTCCTGGTCCTGATGCCGCGGGCGCTGCGGCAGAACCGCCGGCTCCGCCAGGCGACGGATGCGACGGCCCCGCCCGCCCCGCAGATTGCCGCGGCCCCGTCGCGCCGCACAGGTGCGACCATCACGGCCGTCGGCGCCCTGCTTCTGGCCGTATCCCTGGGGATCGCCATGGACCCGGCCGCCGCCGGAATCGCGAGCGGCGGGGCATCCGCCGACAGGGTGTCGACCGGCCACACGACCACGGTCGAGGTCGTCATGAAGAACACGCGCTTCAGCCCGGACACCATCGAGGTGCCCGTCGGCGACACCCTGGTGATCAACCTGACCAACGACGACGAGATGGTGCACAACCTCGTGCTCGCCACCGGCGTGGTCTCCGGTTCCGTCGCTCCCGGCACCAGCCGGCAGGTCGACGCCGGCATCGTGGGCGCCGACGTCGAGGGCTGGTGCTCCATCGCCGGCCACAAGGTCCTGGGCATGGTGCTCACGGTCGTGGCCGTCGGAGCCGAGCCTCAGTCCGGCGACGACTCCCCAGCGATGGACCACGGCTCTGCGCCCGCCGGCGGCGCGTCCAGCGCGGCAGACGATCTCGATTTGATGCGTGAGCCCGACGCCGATTTCGTCGCCCGCGACCCGGCGCTGGGGGCGGCGGAGGCGGAGACCGTGCACACGTTGACCATGCGGGTGGAAGACGTGGAGACCGAGGTGTCTCCCGGCGTCACCCAGACCCTGTGGACGTTCAACGGCACAGCCCCCGGCCCGACCCTGCATGGCAAGGTCGGCGACGTCTTCGACATCACCTTCGTCAACGACGGGTCGATCGAGCACTCCATCGACTTCCACGCGGGTGCCCTCGCACCCGATCGGCCCATGCGCAGCATCAATCCGGGGGAGAGCCTGACCTATCGTTTCACCGCGACCCGCTCGGGGATCTGGCTCTACCACTGCGGCACGATGCCCATGTCGGTGCACATGGCGAACGGCATGTTCGGCGCCGTGATCATTGATCCACCCGGGCTTTCAGCGGTCGATCGGGAATACGTCCTGGTGCAGTCCGAGCTCTACCTCGGTGCGCAGGGCGGGGAGGCCGACGCCGACAAGGTGGCGGCGCAGTTCCCCGACCTGGTGGTCTTCAACGGCATCGCCAACCAGTACGGAGCCCGCCCGCTGACGGCGAAGGCTGGCGAGAAGGTGCGCATCTGGGTGCTGGACGCCGGCCCCAACGTGGGCAGCTCCTTCCACGTCGTGGGCGGCCAGTTCGACACCGTTTTCAAGGAGGGCGACTACCTGCTGCGTGATGGCGGCAGCACCGGCACGGGCGGCTCCCAGGTGCTCGACCTGGCCGTGGCCCAGGGTGGCTTCGTCGAGTTGACCTTCCCGGAGGCCGGCAGCTACCCCTTCGTCAGCCACATCATGTCTGATGCCGAGAAAGGCGCCCGCGGCGTCGTCCTGGTCAGTCCGTGACCTTTGTCCGAGTTTCCCCAAAAATGATTGTGTGCGGCGTGTCGCCGGTTAGGTGGAAGAAATGGGCGGCCCGTCGCCTCAGTCTGCTGTGTGAGGGTATTACACCGTTGGACAGGGTTTTTATTGTGGAATACCGTCACTGCGAGTTTGGTGAAGCGATTAGAAATGTCACTCATACTTTTAATCCTGTGGTAGCTTTCAACCACCCCGCGTGACCTATCCGGGGGAGGAACCGTGACAGGTGGCAGCACCTGCTTCCGCGCCCTTGAATCACGCAACATGGAAAGGGGCCCACCGTGGTCCGATTGAGAGCCGGTGCAGGAAAACTGCGATCGGAGTTGATGGTTTCCAAAGGATGGTTGCAGGGCGTAGCCCTGGTAATGGTCTTCGGTTTCGCCGTGATGGGCTTCCTGGCCTTGAGGACCTATACGGACTCGATGCCCCAGCCCAAGCAGGTCGTCGACTCGCAGGGTGAGGTTGTCTTCACGACGGCCGACATCACCGCGGGCCAGCAGACCTTCGTGCGGCGCGGCCTGCAGCAGTATGGCTCGATCCTGGGTCACGGCGGCTACCTCGGACCGGACTATACGGCCGACTACCTGCGGCGCTCCTCGACCGAGGTGCTCGAGGCCCTGACCGCGTCCGGTGTGCAGGACCCACAGGGTGCCCTCGTCGAGATGATGCGGACCAACCGCTACGACAAGGCCACCGGCGACCTCGAATTCACCGATCTGCAGATCGAGGCCTTCGACACGCTCAAGCAGCACTACGCCGATTTCTTCGGTTCCCCGACCACCCAATACGGTCTGATCCCGAATGCCATCACGGACTCGGCGGACATCCACGACCTGACCGCCTTCTTCGCCTGGACGTCCTGGGCAGCCTCTGCTGAGCGGCCCGGTCACAACTACTCGTACACGAACAACTGGCCGGCCGAGCCGCTCGTGGATAACGTTCCGACCGCCGACATCATCGTGTGGAGCGGCCTCTCGCTCGTGGCCCTGATGGTCGCCCTCGGCGCCCTCTTCGGCCTCTACGGCCGGTGGAGCAAGAGGATGGGCTGGCAGCACGGGGAAGAAACCCCGGCACTGTCCTTCCGACAGCCGGGGGAGGTGGCGGTGACACCCGCCCAGACCGCCACGGCCTGGTTCTTCTTCGTGGTGGCTTTGATGTTCCTGGCCCAGGCCTTCCTGGGTGCCGCCATCGAGCACTACCGGGTCGACCTGTCGAGCTTCTTCGGGGTCGACCTGGCTCAGCTGCTGCCGTTCAACCTCGCCCGAACCTGGCATGTGCAGCTCTCGCTGTTGTGGACGGCCACTTCGTTCCTGGCCGCAGGCATCTTCCTCGCCCCGTATATCTCCGGGCGTGAACCCAAACGTCAGCACTGGTTGGCCTACGGCTTGCTCGGCGCCCTCGCCCTGGTCATCGTCGGATCGTTCGTGGGTGAAGCCTTGAGCATCTTCGGCGTCGAGGCCGCGAAGGGCTCGCCGTTCTGGGACATGCAGTGGGAGTACATCGACCTGCCCAAGGTGTGGCAGGGCATGCTCGTCGTCGGACTCTTCCTCTGGATCGCGATCATCTACCGCGGCATCCGGGCGCGTCTGAAGTCTGAGCACCGCTTCAACCTGCCGTGGCTCTTCTTCTACGCCGGTCTCGCGATCCCCGCGTTCTACGCCGTCGGAATGCTCGCCGGCACCGAGGTTCACCTGAGCGTCGCCGAGTTCTGGCGCTTCTGGGTGGTGCACCTCTGGGTTGAGGACTTCCTGGAACTGTTCACGACCGTGATGGTGGCCTACATCTTCGTCATGCTCGGGGTTGTGCACCGCAAGATCGCGATGCAGATCATCCTGCTCGACGTCATCCTGTATTCCGCCGGTGGCATCCTCGGCACCATGCACCACCTGTACTTCTCCGGAACCCCCGTCGAGCACATGGCGCTGGGAGCCTTCTTCTCCGCCCTGGAAGTCATCCCGTTGACCTTCCTGACGATCGAGGCCTGGAGCTTCCTCCAACTCGGTGCCCGGCAGGAGTCGCGCAGTTCGGCTCCGTTCCCGCACCGCTGGGCCGTGATGTTCCTTGTCGCGGTCGGCTTCTGGAACTTCCTGGGTGCCGGCGTCTTCGGATTCCTGATCAACCTGCCGATCGTCTCGTACTACGAGATCGGTACCGCGCTGACGGCCAACCACGCCCACGCGGCGATGATGGGCGTGTACGGAATGATGGGCGTCGGTCTGTCGCTCTTCGCCCTGCGCTACCTGATCCCGGCCGAGCGCTGGCCGGACAAGCTCGCCAAGATCTCGTTCTGGTGCCTCAACATCGGCCTGGCCTGGATGACGTTCGCAACGCTGCTGCCGCTCGGCGTCATTCAGCTCTGGCACTCCATCAACGACGGTTACTTCGAAGCCCGCAGCCTCAACTTCATCAACGAGCCCGGCAACGCCGTTCTCGAATGGCTGCGGATGCCCGGTGACATCGTCTTCATCGTCGGAGGCGTGATGCCGTTCGTCTGGATCACCTGGCTCGGGGTTCGCTACCGCATCAAGGCAACCACCCACGACGTGCCGATGGAGGCTTTGTTCGTCGAGGCGGTCCCCACCGGCGCGACGGTCACCGGCGGCGCGGAGCCGACATCCGGATATTCCTCGGACTACCGCTCCACCGGCACCGGAGAGCTCGGTGGGGACCGCCCGGGCGGCGGCGTGTGATGGCCTCCATCAATCCGGAGGTCTGGTTCGCGCTTGTCTACGGCGGCTTCCTGCTGGCCGTGGCACACGTGCTTGACCTCCTGGCGAGACGCACCGGGGCGAAAACCACCGCCATGAGTTCGAGCGGGTTCGAGTATCACGAAAACCACGACGCCTGGAAGTGCCAGGAGGACCAGTGGCTCTGGCCGATCTCCTTCGATCCGGATAACCGGGTGACGCGATACCAGGCCAGCCCCACGGTCTGCAACCCCTGCCCGGTCAAGGACACCTGCACCACCTCGGATGCGGGCCGGCAGCTCGCGCGAAACATCGACCCCTGGCCCAGTTCGGAGGCAGAACGGTTCCATCGCGGGATCGCCTGCTCCGTCGTCGTGCTCGGGCTCATCTGGCCGCTGGCGTCCATGTTCCAGAACCGCACGGGCGTGGAATTGCTGATCCTGGGGTCAGCCTCGGCCGTCATCGCCGCCGGCAGTTGGCCGTTGTGGTCGCACCTGCGTCGCACGCCCGCTCGCTTTCCCGAGCATCTCAAGGTCGTAGGGCTCGACGAAAGCGTCGCGGCCCGCGCCGCCACGGCGGCGGTCGAGGCGCAGCGGCGCAGCGGCTACGGCAGCATCAGAAAAACGGGCCCGCGGCCGGTTCAAATCGAACCGTACGCGAGCGCCCAGGCGTCGGAGCAAACCGACGCCGATCCGGAAACGATGAAAGGAAACACAGTGAGCGCCTCATTCTCAGCCCGTTGGGCTGAACTGGAGACGGAGGCCGACCCGGGTCGTTCCGGCCCCGCCGTGGGCTGGAGCCGGAGGGGCAACTCGTGATGGCCTGGCAGATCGCGGCCCTGATCGTGGTGGCGCTGCTGCTCGTCTGGCTGGCAGCTTCCTTCAAGGTGCTGCAGGAATACGAGCGCGGCGTGGCGTTCCGATTCGGCCGGCTGGGCCCGGTGCGGGACCCGGGTGTGCAGATGGTGTTCCCCGGACTGGACAAGATGGTGCGGGTCGACCTCCGGATCGTGACCCTCACGATCCCGCCGCAGGACGTCATCACCAAGGACAACGTTCCGGCCCGGGTCAACGCCGTCGTCCTATTCCAGGTCACCGACCCGGTCCGTTCGGTGATGGCGGTCGAGAACCACGCCATCGCCACCTCCCAGATGTCGCAAACAACGCTGCGCTCGGTCGTGGGCCGCGCCGACCTCGACACCCTGCTCGCCCACCGGGCCGACCTGAACGAAGACCTCGCCCGCAACATCAATGCGCAAACCGAACCCTGGGGCGTGCAGGTGAAGGTCGTCGAAATCAAGGATGTCGAGATTCCGCAGGCGATGCAGCGTGCCATGGCCCGTGAAGCCGAAGCCGAGCGGGACCGCCGGGCGAAGATCATCAATGCCCACGGTGAACTGCAGGCGTCGGAGGAGCTGGGCCAGGCGGCGGAAATCCTGAGCCGCAATCCCGCGTCGCTTCAGCTGCGCTACCTGCAGACCCTGCTCGAGCTGGGCGCCGACCAGAAATCGACTGTGGTCTTCCCGCTTCCGATGGACATTCTCGGTCCGTTCCTCAACGGCAAGGTCACCCAGCAGGTGGCCCAGCCGAGCGCCGCGCCCCCCGGTGCGGACACGGTTCCCCTGCCGGACCCGGCGGGGGCCGCCGCGGCCTTCGCCGCCGCCGTTGCGACCGCCGTTGCGGCTGCCGCAGCACAGACAACGGAGGTTTCTTCCTAATGGCCGACATCGTTTCACGCGACCGCGCCCTCAGCATCCGTCTGATGCTGATCGGAGCCTTCACCGGCATCTTCGCACCCATCGCCGGGTTCCTCGGCGGCACGATCGTCGGAGTCGACCAGACGGTCGGCGGCCTGGAACCGCTCTTCGTCTGGCTCTTCGTGGGCATGATCGTCGGGATGTTCGGCGTGGCCATCGGTATTCTTGGCGCCCTGCGCTGGGTCAAGGGCGGGCACCACCTGGACTGACCTGCCGCGCACCACCGCACGCAGAAGCGCCCGGCCGAGTAATCGGCCGGGCGCTTCTGCGTGCGGTGAGCTGCTGTAAAACGATCAGCGTTCCGGGCTGCTCAGTCGGTGCTGGGCTGGTAGCCGCAGCTGGGGTCCTCGGCGAGCGGGTCCCCGGTCACCGCGTAGGCGTGCGAGCGGGAGCCGCCGCAGACCGTGCGAAATTCGCAGTGACCACACCGGCCGCCGAAGAGATCCGGGGTGCGCAGCTCCTGGAGCAGCTGCGCCTCCCGGTAGATCTCGGAGAAGGGCTGCTTGTGCACCGACCCCACGGACACGGGCAGGAACCCGCTGGGGTAAACGAGACCGACATGGTCGACGAAGGCGAACCCGCGCCCGGAATTGACGTCGAGGGGGGCCCGCGGACGCCGCCGCCTCGGCTCGTCACCGGTGAGCAACCGCTCCGTGGCCTCCCGCAGCGAGGCTCTCAGTGGGCCGACTGGGAACGCGGTGTCGAGGTCAACCCCGTCGTCCACGCCGGCCCGCTGAAGCGCGATGCGTCGGTAGTGGGGTGCCTCGGTGGTCTTGATGGCGACCAGGTCGGAGACGTCGTGCAGCCAGTGCAGTACCTCCTCCTCCTCGGCCGCGGTCAGAGCGTTCAGGAGCTTTCCGCGGCCGGTGGGCACGAGGAAGAAGACACTCCACAGGGTGGTGCCGAGATCGAGGACGGTCTTCAGGATGCCGGGCAGCTCGTGCACGGTGTCGCGGGTGACGGTCGTGTTGATCTGCAGCCGGTAGCCGACCTCGCGCACCATTCGGGCGGCGATCATGGTGTCGTCGAAGACGCCGTCGACACCGCGGAAGGCGTCGTGGGTGGCCGCTGAGGCGCCGTCCAGCGAGAGCGAGACCGCCTTGGCCCCGGCGTCGTGGAGCTCGACCAGGACCTCACGGGTGAGGCGTGGGGTGACCGAGGGGGAGAGGGCCATGCTCAGGCCGAGGCTGGTACCGTGGGCGACGAGCTCCGGCAGGTCGGGGCGCTCGAACGGGTCCCCGCCGGTGAGCACGACCAGCGGGCGCGGTGTGCCGAAGGCGGCGAGGTCGTCCAACAATTTGCGACCCTGGTCCGTGCTCAGCTCGAACGGATTGCGAGTGCGGATGGCGTCGGCCCGGCAGTGGGTGCAGACCAGTTGACAGGCGCGCGTCACCTCCCAGATGACGATGAAGGGCCGTTCGGCGGTGTCGTGGTGCAGCACCCGGATGGGGCGCACGTGCGTGTCGGTCATGGGGCAAGTCCTAGCTCAGCGCCGAATTTCGGCCCTCAGTTGTTTTTACCATAGATATAGGGAAAACTAGTCTGGTGCCTATCGAACCCCTTGACGCCCGCACCCACCGGGTGCTCTCCGGCATCAGTCGGGTCGCCATTCTCGAACTCCTGCGCGATGCCGACGCGGCGATGGATGTGCCGGCCATCGCCCAAGCGGTGGGGCTGCACGCGAACACGGTTCGGTCCCACCTCGACCGGCTGGTCGAGGTGGGCCTGGTTGCCGAGACCGTCGAGGCGCGCGTGCGTCCCGGGCGGCCCCGGCTTTTCTTTCGCGCCACGTCACCCGCCGCCGAGGTCCCCGCCGAGTCCTACCGGCTTCTTGCCGGTCTCCTGGCCGGCGGCCTGGGCAGGGACGTTTCCTCGGGGGCAGGCGCGGCCGCGGCCGCGGAGGCCGGGCGGCGCTGGGGCAGGGAAATGGCCGAGACGGATGCCGGACTCTCCGACGCGCAGTCGGGGGCGGCCCACGGAGCATCGGTCGGGCGTATCGTTCAGATCCTTGACGAGGTCGGCTTCGAGCCGCGCCTCGGGGATGCCGGTGATACCGGTGCTGCCGGTGCTGCCGATGACGTCGCTTTCGGCGGCGCCGCCGCTCCGGTCGACGTCGTGATCGAGCTGCACCGTTGCCCGTTCCTCGATGTGGCCAAGGAGCACAGCGACGTCGTGTGCGCGGTGCACCGCGGCCTGATGGAGGGCGCCCTCGAGCGCCTGCACACACCCGGAGTCGGCGTCACCCTCGAGCCGTTCGCCCGCCCGGGCGTCTGCCTCGCCCACCTCGAGATCCCGGCGACGAAGCCGTGAGCGTGGCCCGGCGCACACCGCTGCGCAGCACCTGTGCGCGGCCGCATCCGTGCTCCTCCGCCATGCGGAACAGCATTCTCGGCCAGATCCCGATCTTCCAGGACCTGTCGGCCGGCGAGCTCGCCGACCTGGCCGAACGGATGCTGTCGCTCGCCTGGGGTCCCGGAGACACGCTGTTCACCGCCGGCGAGCCGTCCGAGCACGTGTTCGTACTCGCGGCCGGCCAGGCGAAGGTGTTCCGATCGACCTCGACCGGGCAGTTCACGAGCCTCGACTTCCTCGGCCCGGGAGCGGTGCTGGGAAGCCTGACCGCGCTGGACGCGGGTCGGTACCCCGAGACGGCCGTTGCCCTCGTGACCACCTGCGCCCTGCGCCTCGAATCCGGCGCCTTCCGGCAGATGTTGCTCGCGCATCCGCCGGTGGCGCTGCGCGTGCTGGATGTCGTCGTCGACCGCCTTCATCGGGCGCGGTCGAGGGAGGCCGAGCAGGCCTCCGTTACCGTCACAACGCGGGTGGCAGCGACCCTGCTGCGCCTCGCCGACACCTTCGGCGTGCCGGGGGATGGCGCCGGTACCACCCTGATCCAGCTGCCTCTGACCCGCGCCGACCTGGCCGCCATGACCGGCACGAGCGCCGAGTCGGTGTCCCGCGCCATGAGCGGCCTGCGCCGGGACGGGTTGATCGATTCCGGACGGCGGTGGACCGCCGTGCTCGACCGTTCGGGCTTGGTTGCGGCAAAGTGACGGCCGTCATGGTTGCCGCCGCCTCGGGTTCGTAACGTCGCAGTCATGACCACAATCATCCCCACCACAACATCCACTCCGACATCCACTCCGACATCCACCCCGACATCCACCCCGGCCACCGTCCACACCATCCTGCGGGCCGACGGCTTTTCCTGCCCGTCCTGCGTCGCCAAGATCGAGAAGCAGATCGGCCGCCTCGCCGGCGTCAGCGCCGTGACCGTGTTCTTCGCCACCGCCCGGATCGAGATCGACCACGACCCGGCCGTCGTCAGCACGGATGCCCTCATCGCCGCCGTCGGCAAGGCCGGCTACACCGCCCGCCTGGCCGCGTTCTGACCGGCGGACAGGGGGAGTGACATGACCATCGTGCGCCGCCACCTGATTCCCCTCATTTCCGGCGCGTTGATCGGCGCCGCCTGGCTGCTCGGCCTCCTGCCGGTGCCGCCGCTTGTCTCCGACGCGGCGATGGTGGCGGCCGCGGTCGTGGCCGGGTTCCCGATCATGCGGACCGCCGGGCGAGCACTGCTCGCCCGGGTCGTGGGCATCGACCTGCTTGTCACGGTCGCCTCCGTCGGCGCCATCGTGCTCGGCGAATACTGGGAGGCCGCCGCCGTGACCTTCCTGTTCGCGATCGGGCATGCCCTCGAATCGGCCACCCTCAACCGCACCCGCTCCGCCCTGACCGCGCTCGTGGCCCTGGCCCCGGACGTCGCCCTCGTGCTGCGGAACGGCGAGCAGCTCGAGGTCCTGGCCGGGTCCGTGCGGACCGGGGAGACCGTCCTGGTCAAGAACGGCGCGCGGGTGCCCGTCGACGGCACCGTGCAGCAGGGCACGGGCACGATCGACGAGGCCTCCATCACGGGCGAGTCCTCCCCGGCCGAGAAGCGTGCCGGCGACCGCGTCTTCGCCGGCACGGTCTCGACCGGCGGCTTCTTGCAGGTGCTGGCCACCGAGGTCGGCGCGGCTACCACCCTGGCCCACATCGTGCACCGGGTCGAGGAGGCGCAGGAGGCCACGGCCCCGACCCAGGTCTTCATGGACCGGTTCTCGGCTTGGTACACCCCCGGCATCCTGGTGCTCGCGATCATCGTCGGCGTGGTGACCGGCGACGTATTCCTGGCGCTGACCCTGCTCGTGATCGGGTGTCCCGGCGCCCTGGTCATCTCCATCCCGGTCGCGATCGTCGCCGGGATCGGCCGCGCCGCGCAGCTCGGAATCCTGATCAAGGGCGGCGAGTTCCTCGAGACCGCCGCGAAGATCACGGTCGTCGCGGTCGACAAGACGGGCACCCTCACCCGGGGCCGTCCGGTCCTGACGGATGTCGTGGTGCTGAACCCCGCCCTGACCCGTGCCGAGGTGCTCGACTGGGCTTCACGGGCGGAGGCCGGCTCCGAGCATCCGCTGGCCGGAGCGATCGTGCAGGCCGCCGCGCGGGAGGCCGCACGCGAAGCCGCGCAGGGCGCCCAGGTGACCGGCCTGCCGGAACACATCACGTCGGTGCCCGGGCAGGGCATCGTCGCCGCGGTGGCCGGCCGCACCGTGCTGATCGGCAATCCGGCCCTGCTCCGCGCCCACCGGATCGCGGGCACGGATGCCGCCACGACGCTGGCCGAGAAACTCGCCGCCCACGGGCGCACGCCGCTGATCGTCGTGCTCGACGGCGTCGTCGCCGGTGTCCTCGCCGTGGCCGACGAGGTGCGTCCCGACGCCGCCGACATGGTGGACGCGCTGCACGCGGCGGGGATTGTTCGGGTCGTCATGCTCACCGGCGACGGGCCGCTCGTGGCGCAGGCCGTGGGTGCCCACGTCGGAATCGACGAGATCCGGTCGTCGCTGCTGCCGGAGGACAAGCTCGACGTCGTCACCGGGCTCCGGCGGGACGGCCACGTCGTGGCGATGGTGGGAGACGGCGTCAACGACGCCCCGGCCCTCGCCACGGCGGACATCGGCATCGCGATGGCGGCGGCCGGTTCGGCCGTCGCTGTCGAGACCGCCGACATCGCGCTGATGGGTGACAACCTGCTGATGCTCCCCGCCGCCATCGACCTGGCCCGCCGCACGGTGCGCGTCATGCACCAGAACGTGGCCCTTGCGCTGGTCACGGTGGTGCTGTTGCTGGCCGGTGTGCTGTTCGGCGGCGTGACGATGTTCGGCGGCATGCTCGTGCATGAGGCATCCGTACTGATCGTGATTGTGAATGCGATGCGCCTGCTGCGCCGGTCCGGGCAGCGCGCGGAACGCAGAGCACGACGTCGGATTTCGTCCGAATCGCATGTCCAGTCCCCGAAAAAGTCAGAGAATTCAGAAAATAAGGAGATGATTAGGAGGTGACGCCGTCCTCCCCCTCGTCGAGCTACCGCACGCTCGCGTCCTTCAGCAGGATTCAGCTTCTGTACTTCCTGCAGCAGCGCGGAACGATGACGGTGGGCGACCTGGCCGAGGCCACCGGTCTGCACCACAACACGGCCCGGGAGCACCTGCAGCGCCTGATCGGGGACGGTTTCGTCACCTGTCACCCGGAAAATAAAGACTCCAAGGGCCGGCCTCGGATGTTGTACAGCGCCGCCGCCGGCCCGAACCACGTCGACGGCTCCATCCGGGCCGCGAAGGCCGAAGCCGCCGATCGCCACGGTGACCAGGTGCGACGGATGCTGCGGGTCGAGGCCGTCATCCACTCGCCGCTGCAGCGGCAGCTGGACGCCCTCGACGACCACCTCGACGAGTCCGGCTTCGACGCGCGGCTCGAGATCGACGGTGCCGACGGCAACCGAGTGCACCTGCACGAATGCCCGTACAGCGAGATGGTCAAGGCGCACCCCGAGGTCTGCCGGGTGCACTTCGGGCTGCTGAAAACCCTGCTCGAAAGGACCGAGGGACCCCTGAGCGCCGACGCGCTGCACCCGCTGGTCGAACTGAACACCTGCACCCTCGACCTGCACCGGTCCGACGCCGACCCAGGTGTCGAAACAGGCGCCGCACAAACCGCCGCGGAACAGCTCAAGCCGGCAATCATTTATCACGGCGTTTCCGGCTTGTAGCGAATTTCGCCACCCCTGAGACTGGAGTCCGAGGGTGGTTGCCGACCATGGTGACCCCGGGCAGTGCAAGGGGTACGTTGTGAAAACACTCAAGAATTCGGCTTTCTCGAAGCCGGCTACGACCCGGCCGGCCAAGCCCGGCATCGACGGCCCCATCGACGACACGATCCTGAAGCTCGGGCGGTTCCTGCGTCGAGGCAAGGCCTCACCCGACCTGCGATCCGTGTTCCTTGCGGGCGGCCGCGACGCCGACTCGTTCTACCGCGACCGCTGGACCCACGACAAAGAGGTGCGGTCCACCCACGGCGTGAACTGCACCGGCTCCTGCTCCTGGAAGGTGTACGTCAAGGACGGCATCATCACCTGGGAGACCCAGCAGACCGACTATCCCTCCGTCGGCCCCGACTCACCCGAATACGAGCCCCGCGGCTGCCCCCGCGGCGCCGCCTTCAGCTGGTACACCTACTCGCCGACCCGGGTCAAGTACCCCTACGTGCGCGGCGTGCTGCTCGACCTGTTCCGTGCGGCGAAGGCCCGCACCGGCGACCCGGTGCTCGCCTGGGCCGAGGTCACCGGCGACCCCGAGAGCGCCCGCGCCTACAAGAGCGCCCGCGGCAAGGGCGGCCTGGTGCGCACCAGCTGGGACGAGGCGTCCGAGATCGTCGCCGCTGCCCACGTGCACACCATCAAGAAGTACGGCCCCGACCGCATCGCCGGCTTCTCGCCGATCCCCGCCATGTCGATCGTCTCGCAGGGGGTGGGCAACCGGTTCATCTCCATGCTCGGTGGCACCATGCTCTCGTTCTACGACTGGTACGCCGACCTGCCCGTGGCGTCCCCGCAGGTGTTCGGCGACCAGACCGACGTGCCGGAATCGGCAGACTGGTGGAACTCCTCCTACTTGATCATGTGGGGCTCCAACGTGCCGGTCACCCGCACGCCCGACGCGCACTTCATGGTCGAGGCCCGCTACAAGGGCCAGAAGGTCATCACCGTCTCGCCCGACTACGCCGACAACTCCAAGTTCGCCGACGAGTGGCTGGCCGTGCACCCCGGCACCGACGGCGCGCTCGCGCTGGCCATGGGCCACGTCGTGCTCAAGGAATTCCTGGTCGACCGCCGCACGCCCCGCTTCGTCGACTACATGAAGCGTTACAGCGACTCCGCCTACCTGATCAGCCTCACCAGGCGCGGCGACGCGTACGTGCCCGGCAAGTTCGTGACCGCGGATGCCCTGCCCGGCCTGGCCCCGACGGTCGCCAGCGCCGCGTTCAAGCCGGTGCTTCTGGGCCACGACGGCGAGGTCGTCGTGCCCAACGGTTCGATCGGGCACCGTTTCTCCGAGACCGACGTCGGCAAGTGGAACCTCGACCTCGAGGGTGTCGACCCGCTCCTGTCCATCGCCGACGCGCCCGACTACGACCAGGCGTCCGTCGCCATCGACATGCCCCGGTTCGACGTTGCTCCGGAGACCGACGAGATCGGAGAGCAGCACGCGGGCGGTGCGGGCATCATCCGTCGCGGCGTCCCCGTGCGGATGGTGGCCGGCCAGCTGGTCACCACCGTGTTCGACCTACTGCTCGCGCAGTACGGCGTCGGCCGGCCAGGCCTGCCCGGTGTCTGGCCGACCGGCTACGACGACGCCACCTCACCCGGTACCCCTGCCTGGCAGGAGGGCATCACCTCGGTGCCGATGCAGGCCGCCGAACGCATCGGTCGCGAGTTCGCGCAGAACGCCGAAGACTCCAATGGACGCTCGATGATCCTGATGGGTGCCGGAACCAACCACTGGTTCCATTCCGACACCATCTACCGGGCCTTCCTGGCACTGACCACCATGACCGGCTGCCAGGGCGTCAACGGTGGCGGCTGGGCTCACTACGTCGGCCAGGAGAAGGTGCGCCCGCTCACCGGCTACGGCCAGTACGCGTTCGGCCTGGACTGGGTGCGCCCGCCCCGCCAGATGATCGGCACGGGCTTCTTCTACCTCGCCACCGACCAGTGGCGCTACGACGGCCTCGCCGCCGACACCCTGTCCAGCCCGCTCGGCGCAGGCACCTTCGCCGGCCGCACCACCGCGGACTGCCTGGTCGAGTCGACCAAGCGCGGCTGGATGCCCGGCTACCCCACCTTCAACCGCAACTCGCTCGACCTCGTCGACGACGCGGTCCGGGCGGGCGTCGACCCGGCCCAGTACGTGGTCGAGTCCCTCGGCGACGGCACCCTCGAGTACGCCATCGAGGACCCGGATGCGCCGGAGAACTTCCCGCGCATCCTCGACGTCTGGCGGGCCAACGTGATCGGCTCGTCGGGCAAGGGCAACGAGTACTTCCTGAAGCACCTGCTGGGCACCAAGAACGCCGTTCGCGCCCCCGAATCGCCGCCCGAGAAGCGCCCGAAGACCATGAAGTGGCACGAGACCGCCCCCGAGGGCAAGCTTGACCTGATGGTCACCAGCGACTTCCGCATGACGAGCACCACCATCTTCAGCGACGTGGTGCTGCCGCCGGCCACCTGGTACGAGAAGAACGACCTGTCGACCACCGACATGCACCCCTTCATCCACTCGTTCAACCCGGCGATCGCCCCGCCGTGGCAGGCGAAGACCGACTTCGACATCTTCCACATCCTCGCGGAGAAGATCTCCGAGATGTCCGTGGAGCACCTCGGGGTGCGGAAGGACCTGGTCGCCGTTCCGCTGCTGCACGACACCCCGGATGCGATGAGCGCCCCGCACGGCATCGTCGAATACGACCAGGTGCTGGTGCCCGGCGTGACCATGCCCAAACTGGTCGTGGTCGAACGCGACTACCCGGCCTTCGCCGCGCGGCTCGGTGCCCTCGGCCCGCTGACCGAGAAGCTCGGCATGATGACCAAGGGCGTCAAGTTCAACCCCGACGTCGAGGTGGCCTACCTGGCGAAGAAGAACGGGCTCGTCGAGAGCGGCCCCGCCGCCGGGCGGCCGCAACTGAAGACCGCCATCCAGGCCTGCGAAATGGTGCTCGCGCTCTCCGGCACCACCAACGGACGGCTCGGCACGCAAGGCTTCCGCAGGATGGAGGAGCGCACCGGCCAGAAGTTGGCGCACCTGGCCAGCGACAACGAGGGCCGTCGCTTCTCCTACCCGGATGTGCAGGGTGCCCCGGTCCCGGTACTCACCTCCCCGGAATGGTCCGGCAGCGAGCACGGCGGCCGACGCTACAGCGCGTTCACGATCAACGTGGAGCACCTCAAGCCCTGGCACACCCTCACCGGGAGGCAACACTTCTACCTCGACCACGACTGGATGATCGAGCTGGGGGAGACCATGCCGATCTTCCGGCCGCCGCTGGACATGCACCGCCTGTTCGATGATTCCATCGTCGGGTCGACCTCGTCCACCGGCGCGACCGGCTCGAAGGGCCGGGCCGAGGTGGCCGTGCGCTACCTCACCCCGCACTCCAAGTGGTCGATCCACTCCGAGTACCAGGACAACCTGATGATGCTGTCGCTGTCCCGCGGCGGGCCCACCATCTGGATGTCACCGCAGGACGCCGACAAGATCGGCGTGCGCGACAACGAGTGGATCGAGTCCTACAACCGCAACGGCGTCGTCGTGGCCCGTGCGGTCGTCTCGCACCGGATGCCCGAGGGCACCGTGTACATGTACCACGCGAAGGACCGCACCATCAACGTGCCGATCGCCGAGACGAGCGGCATGCGCGGTGGCACGAACAACTCGCTCACCCGGATCCTGCTGAAACCGAGTCACCTGATCGGTGGCTACGCCCAGCTGTCCTTCGCTTTCAATTACCTCGGCCCGACCGGGAACCAACGCGATGAGGTCACCGTGATCCGTCGACGCAGCCAGGAGGTTGAGTACTAAATGCGCGTAATGGCTCAGATGTCGATGATCATGAATCTCGACAAGTGCATCGGGTGCCACACCTGTTCGGTCACCTGTAAGCAGGTGTGGACCAACCGCACCGGCGTCGAATACGTCTGGTTCAACAACGTGGAGACCAAGCCCGGCGTCGGCTACCCGCGCCGCTACGAAGACCAGGACAAGTGGAAGGGCGGCTGGCAGCGCAACAAGCGCGGACGCCTGAAACTGCGCTCCGGTGGCCGCATCAAGCGCCTCGCCACCATCTTCAACAACCCCGACCTCCCGGTGATCGACGACTACTACGAGCCGTGGACCTACGACTACGACATGCTGACCAAGGCTCCGCTGAGCACGGAAAGCCCCGTCGCCCGGCCCAAGTCGCTGCTCACCGGCCAGAACATGGACATCAAGTGGTCCGGCAACTGGGACGACGACCTCGGCGGCTCGCAGGAGACCGCGGCAGACGACCCCATCCTCGCCACCATGAGCGAGCACGTGAAGATGGAGTTCGAGAACACCTTCATGTTCTACCTGCCGCGCATCTGCGAGCACTGCCTGAACCCCGCCTGCGTCGCGGCCTGCCCCTCGGGCGCCATGTACAAGCGCGAGGAGGACGGTATCGTCCTCGTCGACGAAGACGGATGCCGCGGCTGGCGCATGTGCGTCTCCGCCTGCCCGTACAAGAAGGTCTACTTCAACCACAAGACGGGTAAGGCCGAGAAGTGCACGCTCTGCTACCCGTTGATCGAGCAGGGCAAGCCCACGATCTGCTCGGAGACCTGCGTCGGCCGGCTGCGTTACCTCGGCCTGATGCTCTACGACGCCGACGCGGTCCTCGCGCAGGCCTCGGTCGAGAACGAGCACGACCTGCTGGATGCCCAGCGCGCCTGCTTCCTCGACCCGTTCGACCCTGAGGTCATCGCCGCGGCGAAGGCCGAAGGCATGGAGGACGACTGGATCCTCGCGGCCCAGAACAGCCCGATCTACAAGCTCATCTCCGAGTACAAGGTGGCTCTGCCGCTGCATCCGGAGTACCGCACCATGCCGATGGTCTGGTACATCCCCCCGCTGTCCCCGGTGGTCGACGTCATCTCGACCACCAACAACGACGGTGAGGATGCCCGCACCCTGTTCGCCGCCATCGACAAGCTCCGCATCCCGGTGGAATACCTCGCCGGGCTGTTCTCGGCCGGAGACGTCGTTCCCGTCGAGTCCTCGCTGCGGAAGCTCGCCGCCATGAGGTCGTACATGCGCGACATCAACCTGGGCCGCGACCGCGACGAGTCGATCCCGGAAGCGGTCGGCATGACCGGTCCCGAGATCGAGGCCATGTACCGCCTGCTGGCCATCGCCAAATACGAGGATCGCTACGTCATCCCCAAGGCGCACGTCGAGACGGCGCGTGAGCTTGAGGAACTCGCCTGCTCGCTCGACACCGACGGCGGCCCCGGTATGGGTGGCGCCAGCGTCGCAACGGCGGCAGGCCCCTATGGCAAGACCCCCGGGATGCCGCTGAACGCGACCGTCGACAACTACAACGAGATGGTCGGCAAGGGCTCCGAACGCACGAAGCCCACCACGCCCGGCCGGGTCAACCTGCTCAACTGGACCGGCGGCGGCGTGCCGGAGGGCATGTTCCCGCCGAAGGCCTCCGGGAGTCCCGCATGAGGCTGCCGAAGCTCCCGACCCGCAAGGTCACGGCGCTGCCTCTGTCCGCGGAGGACGGCCGGATGGCGCACATGGCGGCATCCATTCTGCTGGATTACCCCAGCCAGGAGCGACGGGCCCGTTTCGGTGCTGTCGCCGCGTCGGTGGCGTTGCTGCCGGATCCGCTCCGCCACGCCTTCGAGGCGTTCCTGACGAAAGCGGATGCGATGACGCAGCAGGAGTTGGAAATCCACTTCACGGCCACTTTCGACCTCAAGCGCAAGTGCTGCCCGTACCTGAGCTACTTTGCGGCCGGGGACACCCGTCGCCGCGGCATGGCGCTCGTGCGCTTCGTCGAGGCCTACCGTGCCGCGGGCTGGGAGGTCGCCGCCGACGAACTGCCCGACTACCTGCCGATGGTGCTCGAATTCTCCGCGCGGAGCGACTCGCCGATCGCACAGGAACTGCTCGCCGCGCACCGCGACGGGATTGAGGTGCTCCGCATGGCACTCGAGGCCGTGCCGAGCCCCTACGCGCACATTGTGGAGGCGGTCTCCCTGTCTCTCCCGAAGATCGACGAGGAGACGCGTCAGCGTTACCTCAACCTGGTGAACGAGGGTCCGCCGACCGAGACGGTCGGCATGACCTTCCTGGGCAATCTCAAACCGTTCTCGCCGTCCGGCGCGAACAGCGAGGAAGTACGGGTATGAATCCGCTCGACATTCTGCTTTGGGTGGCGTTCCCCTATGCCGCCGCCGGGGTCTTCATCGTCGGCCACCTTCTGCGCTACCGGTTCGATCAGTTCGGCTGGACCTCACGGTCGAGCCAGACCTACGAGAACAAGTGGCTCCGCTGGGGCTCGCCCATGTTCCACTACGGCATCCTGATGGTCTTCGGCGGTCACATTGTCGGACTCTTCATCCCCAAACCGTGGCTCGAGTTCTTTGGCGTCACCGAGCACATCTACCACCTCGGGGCCACCTGGCTGGGCAGCGTCGCCGCGGTGCTGACCATCGCCGGCCTCGCCATCCTGCTGATCCGTCGCCGCCTGGTCGCCCGGGTCAAGCTGGTCACGACCGTGATGGACAAGGTCATGTACCTGTTCCTCGCCGGCACCATCGCCTTCGGCACGACGGCGACCGTGCTCTACCAGGTGCTCGGCGCCGGCTACGACTACCGTGGGTCGATCTCGCCGTGGATCCGCAGCCTGTACGCCTTTCAGCCGGACCCGGCGCTGATGAGCGACGTGCCGTTCTTCTTCCAACTGCACGTGCTCTCCGCCACGATGCTCTTCCTGCTGTGGCCCTTCACCCGACTGGTGCATGTATTCTCGGCGCCGCTCGGCTACTTCGTGCGTCCCTACATCGTCTACCGCTCGCGGGACGGCCACCGCGGTGCGGGCTCCCAGAAGGCCCGCCGTGGCTGGGAGAAGAGCGAACTACCGAGGGACACCCGCGAAAAGGTGGGCGGCCGCCGCTAGCCGAAGATCCCAGGGACGTCGACGCCGGTGCGCGACCCGCAGCCGCCATTTGCAGCCGGGGGAGCGGGTCGCGCAGGCAACGGATGATGCAGGCCGCCGGCACCTGGGCTGCCCGAAGGGCTAGCCCGCGCGCACGCCAGGCCGCCTGCAGGCGATCGAGGGCGTCTTGATCCCGCCGCACTCGGGCTGGTAAGCGAAGCCTGCGCTGTATGGCGGGGTTCCGCTCCGGTGCCTGGCATTGCCGGTGTGGGTCCAATTTCGTGCCTGAGGATGCCCCAGAAGGAGACACATGTTCGATGCGCTGCTCGACACCATCTTCGGTTTGCCTGTGCACCCCCTCGTGGTGCACGCGACCGCGGTCGTCGTTCCCACGGCGCCCTCGTCGTCGTCGTCGCGGCCCTCTGGCCCCGGTTTCGCCGGTGGGCGAAGTTCCTGCCGCTGATCCTCGCATTGGCCGCACTCGTTCTCGTGCCGCTGGCGCGCGAATCCGGGGAGGCGCTGAGAGAGCGGGTCACCGAGACCGCGCTGGTCGAGACCCATTCCGAGCTGGCCGACGGGCTGCTGCCCTGGGTTGCCGCCCTGGTCGTGGTCGCTGCCGTTCTGCTCTGGTGGAACTACCGGGAGGTCGGCGGCCGGACATCCGTCGCCCGCACCCCGAAGTGGGTGGCCATCGTGCTGGCCGTGGCCGCGCTGGTCGCCGCCACGGGAACCATCGTGCAGGCCGTGTGCATCGGTCACAGCGGGGCGGCGGCCGTCTGGTCCGAGGCCGGGGGAGCACCGGCGCCCGCCGGGGGCGAAGACGACGACTGAGCCGGCCTGAACTCAGTCGGTCACGGAGCTGTCGGCGCCCACGCCGGCGGCAACCTCGCGGGTCCACTCGGCGGAGATTCTGGCTCCCCTGACTCTTCCGCGGGTTAGGCCCGGTCGCGCGCGCGAGTGTGTGTGTGTGTGTGTGTGTGTGTGTGTGTGTGTGTGTGTGTGTGTGTGTGTGTGTGTGTGTGTGTGTGTGTGTGTGTGTGTGTGTGTGTGTGTGTGTGTGTGTGTGTGTGTGTGTGTGTGTGTGTGTGTGTGTGTGTGTGTGTGTGTGTGTGTGTGTGTGTGTGTGTGTGTGTGTGTGTGTGTGTGTGTGTGTGTGTGTGTGTGTGTGTGTGTGTGTGTGTGTGTGTGTGTGTGTGTGTGTGTGTGTGTGTGTGTGTGTGTGTGTGTGTGTGTGTGTGTGTGTGTGTGTGTGTGTGTGTGTGTGTGTGTGTGTGTGTGTGTGTGTGTGTGTGTGTGTGTGTGTGTGTGTGTGTGTGTGTGTGTGTGTGTGTGTGTGTGTGTGTGTGTGTGTGTGTGTGTGTGTGTGTGTGTGTGTGTGTGTGTGTGTGTGTGTGTGTGTGTGTGTGTGTGTGTGTGTGTGTGTGTGTGTGTGTGTGTGTGTGTGTGTGTGTGTGTGTGTGTGTGTGTGTGTGTGTGTGTGTGTGTGTGTGTGTGTGTGTGTGTGTGTGTGTGTGTGTGTGTGTGTGTGTGTGTGTGTGTGTGTGTGTGTGTGTGTGTGTGTGTGTGTGTGTGTGTGTGTGTGTGTGTGTGTGTGTGTGTGTGTGTGTGTGTGTGTGTGTGTGTGTGTGTGTGTGTGTGTGTGTGTGTGTGTGTGTGTGTGTGTGTGTGTGTGTGTGTGTGTGTGTGTGTGTGTGTGGCCAACTCAGGACATCCGTTGCCGGCATGCACCGGCTGCCACGGATCAGTGCGGAACCAGTGTGGATGTTCGGCCCGGCCGGACGGATCTCCTGAGTTGGCCACAGCCCCCGCCGGATGGGCAGCAGCGCTGGTGCGGATCGGGCGTCGACCACCCGCTCCGCTCCGTTCGGGGCGCGGAACTCCCAGTCCGACCCCTTCATCGCCCACGGCTGGCAGGATTCGGGCAGCTAGTCGGCGGTGGCGGCCCGTTCCTCGGCGAGCTCCGCGAGCCGCGCGAGGGCGCGGGGCCAATCCGCAGCGAACATGGCCGTGAATTCCTCGTCGGTGTCGACGGTCACCACGAGTGTGGTCACCCCGTCGGACTCGCTGAAGGAGTAGTCCTCGTGCGCGCCCGCGAACCGCCGCGCGTGAGCGCTCGTGGTGTCGTCGATGCCCCGGGAGACAGCACCGTGGATTTCCAGGGAGATGAACTCGTCCAGCCGGTTTTCGACGACCGTGGCCACCAGCCCGCTGTGGGAAGCATCCTCGCCGGGGGCAAGGAAGCGGATCGTGCTGCCCTCCGCCCAGCTTCCGACGTAGTGGGAACCCTCATGGAACGCCCGGGTCCAGTCCCGGTAGGTCGACGCGTCCAGCATCGTGCTCCAGACGGCGTGTACCGGAGCGTCGATCCGAATCGTGAAGTGCAGCTGTTCCATGCGGGGATCGTACTCCGCTCCGGCAGATCGATCAGCTGGGGAAGGGAGCACCCTTGCGGGCGTAGTAGAACCAGGCGAGCCAGGTGCAGAACACGCAGAACACGGCGCAGCCGGCGAAGAACGCGGTCGGGCTGATCATGGTGAGCGAGATGCCCACGACGAACGGTCCGAAGGCCGCGATGGCGGAGGTCCAGGCGATGGCTCCGCCGGCCTGACGCTTCGGGAAGATCATCGGCATCTGCTTGAACGTGCCGGCGTTGGCCAGCCCGGCGAAGAAGAAGATGATCAACATGCCGGTGAGGAAGCCCCAGAACTCGTCCACGCTGGTCGGCGTGAGGAAGAAGGCGGTGAGGGCAGTTCCCGCCACCATGCCGAGGCCACCGATGAACGTGAAGATCGCGCCGCCCCACCTGTCGCAGAACGGGCCGCTCGCCGCCCGCACCAGGGCGCCGAGGACGGGGCCGATGAATGCGAAGGCCAGCGGGTTCGGGGCATCCGGGAAGTCGCCGTAGACGTTGAGGATGATCAGGCCCATCTGGGCGGCGAGGCCACTGTAGGCGCCGAAGCTCATCAGGTAGATGGCGGTCATGATCCAGGTGTGCTTGACCTGGAAGATGTCCATCTGCTGGCGGAAGTTCGCCGTGATCGGCACCCGGCGCAGGTACATCACCGCCAGGACGATGGCAAGCAGAGCCCAGGGGATGAGCACCAGCCCACCGTTGTGCAGCCAGACGAGGTCACCGTCGGCACTGCTCTGGGGGGTGAGGGCGGCGGTGCCGAGCAGACCGAATCCGACGACCCAGGGCAGGATCAGCTGCATCAGGCCGATGCCGAAGTTGCCGAGGCCTGCCTGCAGGCCCAGAGCCGTACCGGCGAGGCGTTTGGGGAAGAAGTAGCTGGTCGATGCCATGAAACCGGAGAAGGTTCCGCCGCCGATGCCGGCCGCGAACGCCAGGGAGAGCAGCACCCAGTACGGCGTCGACGTGTCCCGGGCGGCGAGGGTCCAGCCGAGCATCGGGATCATGAGCAGGGCCGACGACATGGCGACGAGGTTGCGGGTGCCCATCATCGGCGGCAGGAACATGAAGACCAGGCGCAGCAGGCCGCCGGCGAGCCCGGGGAGGGCGACGAGCCAGTACAGCTGGCTGGGTGCGAGGGAGTAGCCGATGTCGTTCAGACGCGGGGCGATCGCGCTGACGAGGTACCAGGCCGCGAAGCTCAGAGTCAGGCTGAAGGTGGTGATCCACAGGGTGCGCCAGGCGAGCCCCGGATCCCAGGTCTCGTCATTCTCCGGGTCCCAGTTGGACAGATCCGGTTTGAGTTTCGAGGCGAACTGCGGGGACGTTGCGACTGACATGGACTTCCTCGGCTGGTTGCTGCCGGGCACCAGGCCCGCGTAGCTTCCACCCTCGCGGTACAGCGGAAATGCGACAACGCGTGAACGCCGTGAAAAATGATTCGGTCGTACAGAACCGAAATCGGCGGGCGTCAGCCGCCGGCGAAGGGCGGCAGCACGTCGACGGTGTCGCTCCCGGAGAGCGGCACCGTGTCATCCGTCGCCCGCGTGCCGTTCACGAGCAGGGAGCACCGGCCGAGGATGCGCTCGAACTCGTCGCCGTAGAGGCTGGTGAGCTGGGCGCGCAAGTCGCCGATGGTGGCGGCATCGATCGCGGCCGCGTCGGCGGCGGCGGATTCGGCTGCCGCGGCGAAGAAACGGATGGTCGCCATCAGCGTGTCACCTCCGGCTGGTCCGGCGGCCAGGTGAGGGCGAGCCGGGTGGCCAGCGCACTGGCGGCCTCGATGGCGGTGGGTGTGCCGCCGTTCCGGGCGGCGGCCAGACCGACCAGGAACGTGCTCAGCGGGGCGGCGGGCCGGGCCACGTTGTGGGCCACGTCGCGGGCCACGTCGAGCAGCGTGCCCACGGGGATGTCGGCCGGATCCAGGCCGAGTGCGGCGGCGAGGGCCACCAGCCACTCGTCGAGAGCCTCAGGGGGAAGCGGGGTCGAGGCGCTCATTGGGTATCACTCCTCATCGGATCGCTCCGCGGTCGGATTGCTCCGCGGTCGGATTGCTCCGCGGTCGGATTGCTCCGCGGTCGGATTGCTCCACGGTGGGGTGCTGGTCAGCAGTGCGGAACTCCACTCCACATCCTGCCATGTGTCCACGTCGCTCCCCTCGCCGTTCTGGTCGCGGACGCCCCGCAGCTCGAGCGGGGCCAGCAGTCCGCGCATGCTGGCGCCGTGGGCGTCGGCGCCGAGCCGGTGCGCGGCCGCCCGCAGCGGCGCCAGACGGTAGATCCCCGCGAGCCACTGCGCGCGGCCGCCCGCGTCGACCAGGTGCAGGCCGTGAACGGATGCCGGCAGCCCCGGGTCGGACGCCGCCGGCACCAGTAGGCGGGCGGCATCCGCTGCCCACGGCAGGTCGCAGGCCAGCAGGAGCACCCAGTCCGCAGGCCCGGACGCGGTCGCGTGCTCGAGCGCCGCGAGTCCCGCCACGATGCCGGCGACCGGGCCGCCGAACGGGGGATCTTCGAGCGTCCAGGTCAGCTCGGACGTGTCGTCGTCCGGGACGGCCGCACGGGCCTCCTCCGGCCCGACCACGACAACGTTCCGGGCGAGACCGCGGGCGTCCAGCACCCGGGAGAGCAGCGTGCGCCCGGCCACCTCGACCGCGGGCTTGACCGCGCCGTCGAGGCGCCGGGCGCGCCCGCCCGCCAGTACGATCAGGTCGACGCTCATGGCTGCTCGGGTCATCGCTACTCGTTCGGGCGGTGCCAGTCGCCGGACTTCCCTCCGGTCTTCGTGATGAGGCGCACGTTCTCGATCCAAACGGACTTGTCGAGGCCTTTGACCATATCGACCACGGCGAGGGCGGCGACCGACACGGCGGTCAGCGCCTCCATCTCGACGCCGGTGCGGTCGGCCGTGCGCACGGTGGCCGTGACGCGCACCCCGGTGTTTTCGATGACGAGGTCGACGGCGGCGCCGTGCACCCCGATCACATGCGCGAGGGGGAGCAGGTCGGCGCACTTCTTGGCACCCTGGATGCCGGCGATGCGGGCCACGGCGAGCACATCGCCCTTGGGGGTGCTGCCGTCGCGAAGGGCCGCGATGACCGTCGGTCCGCAGGCCACGAAGCCGGCGGCGGTGGCGCTGCGCACGGTGGGCTGCTTCTCGGTGACGTCGACCATGCGGGCCTGGCCGGAAGAGTCGAGATGCGTGAAGGGGTGTGCGGACAGGTCGCGGATGCTCATGTCAACAGCATGACAGTGACGCGGTCGCCCTCGGCAATCCGCGTCACGTTTTCCGGCACGATGGCCAGCCCGACGGCCTGAGCAAGCCCGGCGACGAGGTGGGATCCCGACCCGCCCGCGGCGGACCGGCGGACCACTCTGCGGATTCCCACGCCCTCGAGCGTCACCGGCATGTACTGGGCACGGCCGGGCGGGGAGTCCCAGCTCTCCCCGGCGGTCGCCGAGATCGTGGGGCGAAAGAGGTCGATGTGCCCGCCGAGGCGGCGCAGGGCCGGCCGCACGAACACCTCGAACGACACGAAGGCGCTGACCGGGTTGCCGGGGAGGGCGAAGATGAGCGGTCCCTCGACTGCATTGTCGTCGGCCGGCCAGCGGCCGAAACCCTGAGGCTTGCCCGGCTGCATCTTGACCGGCCCGAACCGTACGGTGCCGAGCGGGGCGAGCACGGCCTTGACGATGTCGTAGGCGCCGACGCTCACCCCGCCGGAGAGCACGATGGCGTCGACCGTGCCGGCGAGGCTGGCCAGCAGGCTGCGGAGCGTGTTCTCGTCGTCGGGAACCGCGCCGAGCCGGATCGGCACCCCACCGGCGGCGGTGACGGCCGACGCGAGGAGGTAGGAGTTGGAGTCGGGGATCTGGCCGCGCCGGGCGGGTTCGCCGGGGGTGACGAGCTCGCTCCCGGTGGAGATCACGGCCACGCGCGGAGCCGGGTGCGCCCGGAGCGACGAGGTTCCGGCGCTGGCGGCCGCGGCAACCCGGGTCGGCCAGAGCACCGAGCCGCGGGTGAGCACGGTGTCGCCGGCGTGGGCGTCTTCGCCGGCGCGACGGATGTGCGCTGCCGGCTGCGGCGCCCGCACGACGGTGACCGTGTCGATGCCCTGATCGGTGTCTTCGATCGGAACCACGGCATCCGCCCCGTCCGGGAGCGGCGCCCCCGTCATGATCCGGGCCACCTGCCCGGTCTCCAGGTGCGGGTTCTGGCTGGTTCCGGCCGCGAGGTCGGCGACCACCGGCAGCGTCACCGGGTGCTCGGCGGAGGCCTGCAGCAGGTCGGCGCGCCGGACGGCATAGCCGTCCATGGCCGAGTTGTCGAAGGGAGGTGTGTCCGTGGCGCTCCGAACATCCTCGGCCAGCATCAGGCCCAGCGCCTCGTCAAGCGAGACCAGCACGGGCGGCAGCGGGGCGACCGCGGCGAGCACGAAGGAGAGCTGGTCGGCGACGCTGCGGGCCGAGACCGGTACGGCGCAAGCGTCGCCGTCGTGCTCGTGGGTGTGCTCGTGCGTGTTCCCCGTCATGGTCAGTTCCCCGCTGTGGTCGTCGATTCGTTGGACACGGCGTCGCCGGCCCACTTGCTGCCCCGGCCGGGAGCCGTGCGTGCGGCGACGGCAACGTCCCAGGCGACGATCCCGCCGGCGAGCAGGGTGAGGCCGGTGAAGCCGGCCGCGTCCAGGGCCATCGCGGCGCGTTCGGCCCGCGGCCCCAGATGGCAGTGCAGCACCAGCGGCACGTCCCGCGGCAGGGTGGCCATTCCGGCCTCGGTGAGCAGGTCGCCGAGAGGCAGCAGGACGGCATCCGGGATGGCGCTCTCGGCGTGCTCGTCGGGCTCGCGCACGTCGACTAGCACGAACGGGTCGGTTCCCTCGGCGCGGGCAGTGAGCCGGGCCACGAGCTCCACCGGGGTGAGCGTCGACCAGGCCCCAGCGGTGGCGGCCCGAGCGGAGCCGCGGGCGGCGGCGAGGGTTGCTGCCGGGTTCGGGTCGGCGGCGGCGATGCCGGTGCCGATCAGGGGCACTTCGGTGAAACGGCCCGAGAGCGCGTCGATCACGAGCACGCGCCCGATCAGCGGAGCGCCGATACCGGCGATCAGCTTGATCGCCTCGGTGGCCATCAGCGAGCCCACCTGGCCGCAGAGCGCGCCGAGCACGCCGGCTTCGGCGCAGTTGGGCACCTCACCCTCTGTGGGCGGGGTCGGGAACAGGTCGCGCAGATGCACCCCGGTGAGGCCGCTCTCGGCCGGTGGGGTGGCCCAGAACACCGACAGCTGGGCGTCGAAACGGAGAACGGATGCCCAGACCAGTGGCAGGCCCAGGGCCGCACAGGTGTCGTTGACCAGGAAACGGGTGGGGAAGTTGTCGGTGCCGTCGATGACCACGTCGTAACCGCCGATGATCGCGGCGGCGTTGCCAGCGTCGAGCCGTTCGGCGTGCTGCACGACCACGGCCTCCGGCGCGATCTGGGCGATCGATTCGGCGGCGCTGGCCACCTTGGGGCGTCCGACATCCGCCTGGCCGTGCACGATCTGGCGTTGCAGGTTGCTGGGTTCGACGTCGTCGCCGTCGACGATGCCGATCGTTCCCACGCCGGCCGCAGCCAGGTAGATGAGCGCGGGGGACCCCAGCCCGCCGGCGCCGAGCACGAGCACCCGGGCGTTGGCGAGGCGGCGCTGGCCGAGCTCGTTGAGCTGGGGCAGACGGCGTTGGCGGGCGGTGCGAACGGATTCGGCGCCGCTCAGGCGGGCGATCGGCTCGACAAGGGGGGGAATGGCCATGCTTCCACGGTAGGCGTTGGCAGCGCCCGGTGTGTACCCAAAACAGTCATCTGAGCACACCCCTTGAATTTCAGGCCGCAATGTAGTCCTCTAGATGTGAAACAGGCACCAACTAGAAATTTCGATGCAGTCTCGCGCGGCCCGACGGGTCTCGCTGTGAGGGAAGCAAACAGGAACTAGGAAGGTACTTCATGACTGGGAACAGAGCAGTTGCCTACAAGAGCCCGGGCGTCGTCGAGGTCATCGACATCGACTACCCGACCTTCGAGCTGAAAGACGGACCGGGTGTCAACCCGGCGAACGTGGGCCGCAAGGTGCCGCACGGGGTCATCCTCCGCACGGTCACCACCAACATCTGCGGCTCGGACCAGCACATGGTTCGCGGGCGCACGACCGCGCCGTCGGACCTCGTCCTCGGCCACGAGATCACCGGCGAGGTGGTCGAATGCGGACCCGACGTCGAGTTCATCAAGGTCGGCGACATCGTCTCGGTGCCGTTCAACATCTCCTGCGGCCGGTGCCGCAACTGTAAGGAGCGCAAAACCGGAATCTGTCTCAACGTCAACCCCGACCGCCCGGGCAGCGCCTACGGCTACGTCGACATGGGCGGTTGGGTCGGCGGCCAGGCCGAGTACGTGCTGGTGCCGTACGCGGACTGGAACCTCCTGAAGTTCCCGGACCGGGACCAGGCGCTGGAGAAGATCATGGACCTCACCATGCTCTCGGACATCTTCCCGACCGGCTTCCACGGAGCGTTCAGCGCGGGCGTCGGGGTCGGATCGACCGTATACATCGCCGGAGCGGGCCCGGTGGGTCTGGCCGCGGCGGCATCCGCTCAGCTGCTCGGGGCCGCCGTCGTCATCGTCGCCGACCTCAATGAGGAGCGGCTGGCGCAGGCCCGCAGCTTCGGCTGCGAGACCATCGACCTGCGGAAGGGCGAACCGCAGGATCAGATCGAGCAGATCCTGGGTGTGCCCGAGGTCGACTGCGGCGTGGACGCGGTCGGCTTCGAGGCCCGCGGCCACGGCAAGGATGCCGGAACGGAGCGTCCGGCCACGGTGCTGAACTCGCTGATGACGGTCACGGCCGCCGGTGGTGGCCTGGGCATCCCGGGCCTCTACGTCACGGGTGACCCGGGCGGGGTCGACGAGGCGGCGAAGGTCGGCTCGCTGTCCATCCGGCTGGGCCTCGGCTGGGCCAAGTCCCTGTCCTTCGCTACCGGTCAGACCCCGGTGATGAAGTACAACCGGTCGCTGATGATGGCGATCCTGCACGACAAGGTGCAGATCGCGAAGGCCGTCAACGCTCAGGCGATCAGCCTGGACGATGCCCCGCGCGGCTACGCCGAGTTCGACGCCGGCAAGTCGATCAAATACGTGCTGAACCCGAACCAGTACATCAAGTAAGCGCGTTCGACCGGTAACAGGACATCCGGCCCGCGGTTCGCCCGGGCCGGATGCCCTGTTCTGCTGAGGCCGGGCATTTGTCACCGTCCCGAAGGACTGTTGCCGCGGAGGGCGGCGGTTAGTGTGGAGACATGATTGATCAGTTCCAACGCCCGCTGCACGATCTGCGCATCTCGGTCACGGACCGCTGCAACTTCCGCTGCGTGTACTGCATGCCCAAAGAGGTCTTCGGCAAGGACTTTGCTTTCATGGAACGCGACGAACTGCTCTCCTTCGAAGAGATGACCCGGCTGGCGCGGATCAGCGTGGCGCACGGGGTCGAGAAGATCCGCCTCACCGGCGGTGAGCCGCTGCTGCGCAAAGGGATCGAGGAACTGGTGGCGATGCTGGCGGCGCTCCGCACCCCGGACGGCCGCCCGATCGACATCGCGATGACCACCAACGGTTCGGTGCTGGCGCTGAAGGCCCGGGCTCTGAAGGACGCCGGGCTGAAGCGCGTCACGGTGTCGTTGGATTCGCTCGACGACGCCACGTTCCGGGCCATGAACGACGTGAAGTTCCCGGTCGCCAAGGTGTTGAACAGCCTGGACGTGGCCCACTCGGTCGGGCTCGGCCCGATCAAGATCAACATGGTGCTCAAGCGCGGGCAGAACGATCAGGACATCGTTGCCATGGCGCGCCACTTCAAAGGCACCCCGTACATCCTCCGGTTCATCGAGTTCATGGACGTGGGCTCGAGCAACGGCTGGGAGATGGGTGACGTGGTGCCCTCGGCCGAGGTCGTGGCCCGCATCAACGCTGAACTGCCTCTCGAGGAGGTGGCCCCCAACAAGACCGGTGAGACCAGCCGCCGGTGGCGCTACCGCGACGGCGAGGGGGAGATCGGCGTGATCTCCAGTGTCACCCAGTCGTTCTGCCATTCCTGCTCGCGGGCGCGGGTCTCCACCGACGGCAAGCTGTTCACCTGCCTGTTCGCGACCGAGGGGCACGACCTGCGTGCCCTGATGCGCGGCGGTTGCACCGATGAGCAGCTGGCCGAGGTGCTGAAGCAGATCTGGCGCGAGCGCACGGACCGCTATTCGGAGCTGCGCAGCGCCGAGACCGGCCGGCTGCGCGCATCCGGCAAGAAGAGAATCGAAATGTCGTACATCGGTGGGTGAATCCAGATGAGCAGGATCACGGCCAGGCGCAAGGTCGTGCGACTGACGGCGGGCGAGAATCCCACCAGCCGGGAAGACGTGCTGGCGGTCGAAGAGCCACTCGAGATCCGCGTGAACGGCCGCTCCCTCGCCGTCACGATGCGAACCCCCGGCAACGATTTCGACCTCGCCGCCGGGTTCCTGGTGTCGGAGGGCGTCATCACCCGGAACGAGCACTTTTCCACGGCCCGGTACTGCGCCGGCGCCACCGTCGAAGGCGTGAACACCTACAACGTGCTCGACGTGTCGCTCGCGCCCGGGGTCACACCGCCCGACCCGAGCCTGGAGCGATCGTTCCTGACGACCAGTTCCTGCGGGCTCTGCGGCAAGGCCAGTATCGACGCCGTGCGCACGAAGTCGGCGTTCCCGGTGACGGCTGACCCGCTTCAGGTCGACGCAGAGCTCCTGACGAGCTTTCCCGAGGTCTTGCGCGACGCCCAGGACGTTTTCGAGAAGACCGGCGGCATCCATGCGGCCGCCCTCTTCGACGGGACCACCGGGCGGATGCTGGTGCTGCGCGAAGACGTCGGCCGCCACAACGCGGTCGACAAGGTCATCGGCTGGGCGCTGAAGGAAGACCTGCTTCCGCTCACCGGCACGGTGCTGATGGTGTCGAGCCGGGCGAGCTTCGAACTGGCGCAGAAGGCGCTGATGGCCGGGATTCCGGTGCTCGCCGCCGTGTCGGCTCCGTCGTCGCTGGCCGCCGAGTTCGCGGACGAGGTAGGCATGACGGTGGTCGGGTTCCTGCGCGGCGACTCCATGGTGATCTACGCCGGGGCGGAACGCATCACGAGCGGCGAGCGGACGCCGCAGAGCGTCCCCGGCTAGCCGCGCTCCGCGGGTTCGACCACCCGCCCGGTGCGCCAGGTGTCGACCGTGATCACGCAGCCCACCACTATCAGGGAGATCGAAACGGAGGCCAGGGCATCCGTGGTCCAGTGGTAGCCGAGGTACAGGCGGCTGAGGGCCGCCAGCACGGTGCCGACCACGGCGATGCTGAGACCGAGGGTGGTGGCCAGCATGCTGCAACGGCGCGAGAGCAGAAGGTAGGCGGTCACCAGCAGGAAGTCGGATGCACCCAGCACGTGGCCGGAGGGGAACGAGAACGTGAGATCCGTGCCGTACAGCATCAGGTCGATCGGCGGCCGCTCGCGGCCGACCGTGCGTCCGATGACCTGGGCCAGCACCACGCCGGTTGCCATGGCACCGGCGAGCAGCAGGGGGCGCCAGGCGTGCCGGGTGAGAAGACCCCAGCCGACGCACACGACCAGCACGATCAGGGGCAGCGCGACCGGCCCGAATACGACCGCCAGCACCACCATCACGGTCGTCAGAACGGGGGACCGGGCTTCCAGCAGCCACTCCTGCACGGGGAGGTCGATCGCGGTGACGCCGCCGCCGCTCTGCACACTCAGCAGCGTGAGCGTGAAGACGACGGCGCCGAAACCCAGGCAGGCGATCGCGGTGACTTGGAGCATGCGGCGGGACCGGGCATTGCGTTCCCACGTCTCGACGACGTACCGGTCGTGGAACGTGCGCCACGGATGCGACGCGCGGCTGCGTCGGCGTTCGCGATCGAGTGTCACGGCCAGGGGAGCCCAGACCGCCACCGCGATCCCGATGCCGAGCAGTGCCGCCCCGACGGTGTCGGTCAGCCAGTGAGCGCCCAGGTAGGTGCGGCTGAGCATCATCAGCGCCGTGTACAGCGCCCCGGCCAGCCACACCCACCAGAACCGGAAGAGCAGCGCCAGGATTATCGCCAGCGTCGCCGCATTGGCGACATGGCCGGAGGGGAACGACCCGAAATCGACGCTGACCAACAGATCGTCGAGCTCGACCGGGCGGGCCCGGCCGAACAGCCACTTGAGGAGGTGCACGGCGGCACCGGAGACCACGGTTACCGCGAGGGCGAAGCCCGCGGCCCACGGGCGCTTGAAGAACAGGAGCAGGCCGATGAGCAGACCGGGCACGACGACGGAGGCGGTGAGACCGCCGCCCAGGCTGTTCATCACGAGGGCGAGGGAATCCCACACCGGTGCCCGATTGCCGGACACCGCGATCATCCACTCCGTGTCCAGGGCGAACGGCTTGCCGTTCCGGGAGATGACCAGGCCCAGACCCACCGCCAGCGCGACGGTGACCAGCCCGGAGAGCAGCGGCCACCAGTGGGTGACGCGCTGTGCCCCAGCGCCCGTGTTCACGCCTCGGCTCACGTCAGCGGTGCTGAATTCGCTGCCTCGTGGGCGATGAATCGCACGGACATGGCCTTGTAACCGGGGGTGTTCGACTCCCGGGCCACGAGCTCGCGGTGCATCAGGGCGTTCGCCTCGGGGAAATACGCGGCCGCGCAGCCCCGCGGGGTGGGGTAGACCACCAGGCGGAACTCGTTGGCGCGCCGCTCCTCGCCCCGGAAAGTGCTGATCACGTCGACCATGTCGCGGTCCGCAAAGCCCAGCTCGGTGACGTCGTCCTGGTGGATCAGGATGACCCGGCGGCCGCCGGAGATTCCGCGGTAGCGGTCATCCAGGCCGTAGAACGTGGTGTTGTACTGGTCGTGGCTGCGCATGGTCTGCAGGATCAGGTGGCCGGCCGGCGGGGTGAGGTACTCGAGCGGGCTGACCGTGAACCGGGCTCGGCCGATGTCGGTGGCGAAGCTGCGGGTGTCGCGGGGTGGGTTGGGCAGTACGAAACCGTTCTTCGTCTTGAGGCGCGCGTTGAAATCGGTGAAGCCCGGGAGAACCCGCGAGATGCGGTCACGGATGACGTCGTAGTCGTCGGCCATCGCCTTCCAGTCGATCACGTGGTCGTCGCCGAGGGTGGCGCTGGCCATCCGGGCGACGATGACGGGCTCGGCGAGCAAGTGCTCGGAGACCGGGTCCAGCCGCCCCTGCGTGGTGCGCACGACCGACATGGAGTCCTCGACCGAGAGCACCTGGCGACCACCCGGGTGCTTGTCGTCCGTGTCGGTGCGCCCCAGCGTCGGCAGGATCAGCGAGGTCGTGCCGTGCATGATGTGCGACCGGTTGGGCTTGGTCGACACGTGCACGGTCAGGCCCACGCGCTGCATTGCCGCCTCGAGGGCCACTGTGTCGGAGCAGGCGAGGGCGAAGTTGCCGCCCATCGACACGAACACGTCGACGTCGTCGTTCTCGAAGGCCGCGACGGTGTCCACCGAGTCGAGGCCGTGCTTGCGAGGGGACTCGATGCCGAATTCCTTGTCCAGCGCGGCGAGCATCGATTCCTTGGGCTTCTCCCAGACGCCCATGGTGCGGTCGCCCTGCACGTTGGAGTGGCCGCGAACCGGGCAGGCGCCGGCGCCCGGCTTGCCGAAGTTGCCCTGCAGCAGGAGCAGGTTGATGATCTCCTTGAGTGTGTTGACCGAGTGCGGCTGCTGAGTGAGTCCGAGCGCCCAGCAGATGATCGTGGCCGTGGAGTCGATCATCATCTGCGCGACGGTGGAGATCTCCACCGCGGTGAGCCCGGTGGCCTTCTCCGTCTCGGCCCAGTCGATGGTCGTGCGGGCGGCGCGGTACTCGTCGAGGCCCTGGGTGTTCGCCGCGACGAACTCCGCGTCGACGACGGAGCCGGGAACGCGCTCCTCCGCTTCGAGCAGCAGGTGGCCGAGGGCCTGGAACAGGGCCAGGTCGCCGCCGACCTTGATCTGCAGGTACTCGTCGGCGAGTGCTGTGCCATCGCCGATCAGGCCGGAGACCGACTGGGGATCCTTGAAATTGAACAACCCGGCCTCGGGCAGCGGGTTGACGGCGACGACCCGGCCACCGTTGTCCTTGCACTCCTTGAGGGCCGACAGCATCCGCGGGTGGTTGGTGCCCGGGTTCTGGCCGACGACGAGGATCAGCTCGGCATGGTGGATGTCTTCGAGCGAAACGGTGCCCTTGCCGATGCCGATGGTGGCGTTCATGGCGCTTCCGGAGGACTCGTGGCACATGTTCGAGCAGTCGGGCAGGTTGTTCGTGCCGATCGAGCGGGCGAACAGCTGGTAGAGGAACGCCGCCTCGTTGGCGGTGCGTCCCGAGGTGTAGAAGACCGTACGGTCGGGAACGGTGGCTCGGATCCGCTCGCCGATGAGCTCGAAGGCTTCGTTCCAGGAAATCTGGGAGTAGTGCGTGTCGCCGGGACGGATGACCACCGGATGCGTGATGCGGCCCTGGTTGCCGAGCCAGTACTCGGTCTTCGTGGCGAGCTCCTCGATCGAGTGCTCGGCCCAGAACGCCGGCGTCACGGTGCGCAGGGTGCTCTCCTCGGCGACGGCCTTGGCGCCGTTCTCACAGAACTCCGCGGTCTTGCGGTGGCCCTGCGACTCCGGCCACGCGCAGCCCGGGCAGTCGGTGCCGTCGCGCTGGTTGAGGCGCAGCAGCGCCTTCGCCGTGCGGGGAACGCCGGCCTGCGCGAACCCGCGATCGAGCGCCACCAGAACCGCTTCCACTCCGGCCGCGGACTTCTTCGGCTTCGTGACGACCAGATTGTCTTCGTTGATGTCTTCGATCGGAGCGCGTCGTGTCATGTGACCATTTTGCTCCATTTCACAGGACGTTCCGACATCGGCTACGTGTATGTTCGGATCGGACTGCTTGAAGCAGGAGACAGAGGGGGCACCGTGGGAACTCACACGACGCTGGACACGATGCGGCAGACCCGGTCAATCCTGGACGGCATTCGCTGCGCCGACGACCTGACCATCGCAGCGAGCCGGGACGGCGGCATCCGCGCCGTGCGCCTGCTCGCGCAGGCGGCGACCGACCCTGGCGACCAGCTGACCGCGATCGCGGCCATTCACTCGCTCGGCCAGGTGTTCGACGAGTCCGCGGATGACGTGCTCGTGTCGCTGCTCACCCACGACTCCCTCTTCATCCGCGAACACACGGCCTGGGCGTTCGGCGCCCGGCTGCCCCGGTTCGAGGCGATCTCCGGACTGCTGAGCATGGTGGTCGACGGCGGCTTCTCCGGCATGATCGCCCAGCGCACGCTGGAGCAGTGGAGCTCGTCGGTGCCGGTGCATGTGGCGCTCGCCCTCGAGGGCACCCTGATCGGCGTGCATGAGTGCGGCGCCCGCGCCCGCCTGGTCGAAACGATGGGTCTCATCGCCGGGCGCATCCCCGAACGTCTGCTGCGCCGGGTCGCAGTCGACGGCTCCGAGCCGAACGCGGTGCGTGCGGCGGCGATCGCGGCCATCGGCGACCTCGGTCCGAACGAGGCCAACATCCGTATCGTGAGCGACCTGTCGCAGGGCAGCGGCGTGCTTGCCGACGTGGCCCGGCTCGCCCTGATCGACTTGACCGTGCCGGCCTACCCGCGCCCGCCGTGGAGCCGGGGGCTGACGGTGGCCCAACTCTTCCTGCACGCCGACATCGACCGCGAACTCAGCCAGGTGGGAGCCGGCGATAACGGCGGCATCGCCACGCTGCTCGTGCGCCTGGGCGACGCGCTCGTCTCCGGCGGCAGCGGCAGCGGCGGCAGTGAGCGCGGCGGCTCCGTGGAACGGGTGCTCACCCTCTCCCGCGGCAGCTTCGCCGGCGCGCTCACCTCTCTGTCCGAGGTCGGGTCTTCCCTCGCGGAGCACGCCTTCGCGACCGTGCCCTTCCTGGGCGAACCCGTCGCCTCGGTCGATGCCTGGCCGCGGCGGATTGCGACGCAGCGCGGCATCCGTCGCATTCTGCGCGCCGCCGGCACCGTCGACGCGATCCACCTGCGAATGGCCGACATCGGCACGCTGGCTGCCTCCACCGTCGCCCGCGAGCTCGACATTCCGATCGTGTTCACGGTGGCCCCCGACCCGCACAGCGTCATCCACTCCCTCGACAGTTCCGGGGTGCTCACCCGGGCGAACTTCGGCACGGTCGACGAGACCGAGCACTTCTGGTTCCGGGCCCGGCTCGTTCAGCGGCTGGCCGCGGATGCCGCGCACACCGTTCTCTTCCCGAGGCCCGAGCTGCGGCGTGACATGCGCGACCTTGTGGGAATCGATATCCGGCAGCATCCGGAACGCCACTCCGTGATCGCGGAGGGCATCGACCTCGCCGTGATCGAGCGTGCCCTGGCGGATGCCCGACTCGCGGCCGACCCGCCCGCCGCGCACGCGACCGGGGCGACCGGCGTGACCAGCGCGGCGGGCGCGGCGGGCGCAGCGGCGCTAGCCGAACTGGACGACCTGCTCACCACCCTCCCGCCGAGCCGGCGCGGGCTTCCGCTCGCCGTCACCGTCGGACGCCTGCACCGCGTCAAGGGCATGGCTGCCCTGGTTCAGGCGTGGGCTGCGGATGCCAACCTGCGCGCCCGCTGCAACCTGCTCATCCTCGGCGGGGACCTGAATTCTCCCTCCCTCGACGAGAAAAGCCAGCTGGACCAGATGGCCGCGGTCGTCGACCTCGCCAATGCGGCCGACCAGGGCCTACTGCTCGCCGGGCACCGCACCAACGACACCGTGGCGCACTGGCTGGCCGCGGCCCGGTACGGCCGGCCCGGACTGGCGGCCCCCAATGGGGCGTATGTCTGCGCGAGCATGAAGGAAGAATTCGGCATCGCCCTGCTTGAGGCCATGGCGACCGGGCTCACCGTCGTCGCCCCGAATTCCGGCGGCCCGGCCACCTATGTGGAGCACGCAGTGACGGGTTTCCTCGTCGACACCGGCAACCAAACGGCCCTGGCGGGCGGGATCATCGCTGCACTCGAGTTGGCTGCCGGCCCCCTCGGACCGGAGTACGCGGACCGGGCCGGGGAAATGGTGTCGCGTTCCTTCACGATCCAGGCCATGGCTGAGACGCTGACCCGGGTCTACCGCGACGTCGCCGACACGAACGAGTCGGGCGCGTACCTGGTGAGCGTTTCATGACGCTGCTGATCATCAGCCCGGACTACGCCTCCCACCTGTTCCCGCTGGCCACTCTGGGCACCGCGTGGCTGGAGGCCGGCGAACGCGTCGTGGTGGCCAGCGGTTCGGCCACTGCCGACATCGTGGCCGCGTTCGGATTCGAGCGCATACACCTGCAACTGGGCCGCGGCTCGAACCCCGGCACGATCCGCGCCGAGGAACAGCCGACGGGCGAGGACGACGCGCTCCGCGGGTTCTTCGACGCCACCCGGCTCGGAATGGTGGAAACGCTCTGTTTCCAGGCCGAGGCACGCAGCAGCGACCTGCTCTGGAACCCGGTGGAGGTGGCCCGCGCGGTACAGCTCATCGTGGCCGAGGTGCAACCCGACCACGTGATCGTCGATCACCTGGCGTTCAGTGCGCGCCTCGCTTTGGTGAGTGCGGGCATCCGTCACGCCGATGTGGTGCTCGGTCACCCGTCGGCGCTGCCCGTGGGCGCGGAGGTCTACGGTTTCCCGCCGGAGTGGCCGCTCGCCTTCGCGCCCGACAGCGACGACCTCGGCGCACTCCTGACGATCTGCGAGAGCGTGCGGGATGCGTTCACCACCCAGTGGAACGACGCCCTGCGGGTTCTCGACCCGGCCGCGCTGCCGAGCCCGGATGCGTTCATGGAGTCCGGAGACATCCTGCTGCTCAATTATCCGGCCGAGCTGCACGACGCCGCACGTGGCGAGTTGCTGCCGGCGCACGCGTTCCTCGGCTCCGCCGTGCGCAACGAGGCCGCCGACGACGAGGTGAACGCCTGGCTCGCCGCCGACAGTGACCGGCCCATCGTCTATGTCAGTTTCGGCAGCTTCCTGTCGGTGCGCGGGGATGTTCTCGCCCGGGTGGCCGAGGCGCTTGCCGCACTCGACGTGCGGGTGGCCGTCGCCACCGGTGCCACCGACCCCGCGGAACTCGGGCCGATCCCCGACTCCTGGCTCGTGCGCGCGTTCCTGCCGCAGGTCACCGTGCTGGCGCGCTCGGCTCTGGCGGTGTCGCACGGCGGCAACAACAGCGTCACCGAGGCGATGACCTCGGGGGTGCCACTGCTGCTGCTGCCCTTCTCCACCGACCAGTTCGCCGGGGCCGCCGCGGTCGAAGCGGCCGGATTCGGGCTGTCCCTCGCGCCCAACACGGCTACGGTTGAGAAGCTTCGGGCCGGAATAGCCGAACTGCTCGCGCTCGACGGGGACGCCCGGCGAAGCCTGGATCGGTTGAGTTCCTCGCTGCAGGGCGGGGCCGGGCCCAAGCGCGCGTACGCGGCGCTGCTGGCGGTGCCGGTCGAGCTGTAGGTTGCGAGTATCCGGGGGGTCAGACGTCGATCGCGTAGACCAGGGATTCCTGCACCATACCGAACCAGTCGTAGATGTCGTTCAGGAACGGTGCCGCGTCGGCGCTCCGCGCCGGCACCCCGTCGGGCCCGATCTCGAGGCGTTCGGCAAGGGTGAGGCGCAGGTCGGTGAGCGTGCGCAGCCAGGACTGCACGTCGTCGGCGTCGAGGTCGATAATCACGGGCGCCTCGGCGGATGCGGCCGCGTCGGCGGTCGCAGGTAGCTCGGCGTCGTTCGGTTCGTCGGCGATGTCGGCGAGCGGTTCCTCGCCGAGCGTCGCAAGCATGCACCGGGCGTTCCGCACCTTGCGCTCGAGCAGGTCATCGGCGGTGAACCGGCGGAATTCCGCGGCGGCCTCGGGGTCATCGGCGTAGGCATCCGGCAGCAGCCGACGCAGGGCCGGGTCACCGGATGTGCCGAGTGCGTGGGTTTCGGCGCCCTCCAGCAGGTCAATCAGCTGGCTCGCGGCCAGGCGCAACAGGCCGATCTCGACGGGTTCGAACCGGGCGGTCACGCTGCCGGCGTTCTCGCTGCCCGTCATGAACTGCATCACGCGTCGGCCTTGGTGAGGGTGGCCCACAGCCCGTAGCCGTGCATGGCTTCGACGTGGCGTTCCATTGCTTCCCGGTTGCCGGAAGCGACGACGGCCTTCCCGTCGTTGTGCACCTGCAGCATGAGGCGCTCGGACTCCAAGGCGGAGAAGCCGAAGTAGCTGCGGAACACGTAGGAGACGTAGGACATCAGGTTCACCGGGTCGTCCCAGACGATGGTGATCCAGGGGCGATCGAGGGACACGGCGTCTCGCAGATCGAGTCGTTCGTCAGTCTTCGGCACGGGTTAAGCCTCACACGGAGGGGGGCAATTCCAACCCGGTGTGGCCGGTGTCCGGGGGCGTGGTGCGGTGCGGTTTCGGTGCTCAATCGCGCGTGTCGACGTCGAGCCCGGTCTCGAGGTCGGCGCAATCGACCAGCCGGGTGTTGTGAGACTGCAGGTAGGGACGTGCGCCGGTGTCGCCGGTGGCGGAGTCGATGAGCGCGCCCCAGTGTGCTCGCCCGATCACCACCGGGTGTCCCGGGCGGGCGTCGAAGCCGGCCTGCCGGAGCGTGAGCGGGCCGACGGGGTTCGCGTCGGCATCCGTGGCACCGGGCACGGTGTCACCGGGCAGGGTGTCGATGGGCAGGGTGCCGATGGGCAGGGTGCCGATCAGTCGTGCGACCGTGCCGGGCAGCAGACCCGGGATATCGACCGGGACGATCGCCACGGCGACCGGAGCAGGCAGGAGCTCGGTGGCCTGCAGCTCGGTGGCTTGTCGCAGGCCCGCCCGCAGGGACGCGGAGAGTCCCTCTGCCCAGTCTTCAGCCTGCGTGAGGACGACCGACGGGGTCATGCCGAATTGGTGGAGCAGTGCCCGGACTTCTGCGGTTTCGGCGCCGAGCACGACGATCACCGGTGAGCAGCCGGCATCCGTGAGCGTGCGGATCGTGCGCACCAGCCAGGGGATGCCGTCGTCGCCCTGCGCAAGTGCCTTCGGCATGCCGTAACGGGAGCCGGCGCCGGCTGCGAGCACGAGGCCGGCGATTGGTGCGGAGGAAGTGGCCATGCCTGCCATCGTAGGGCGGTGCGGGTGTGGGCACGGGTGTGAAGGTCGGTCGGGCACGGCCCGCACGATTCTCACCTTTTAGTCCATCAACCCCTGACGAATTCGACGGAGATTTTACCGATTTCGCGCCCAAATGGATGCTCGGGGCCGGTTCTAAGCAAAATCTCCGTCGAATTCGTCCGGCCAGGACGGGATTGAGGGCGGGACTGGAAGGCGGGAGGGCGGCTCAATCGCCGGGCGGCTCAACCACCGGTCGGGGCGAGCACCCGGCGGCCGCGCACGAAGACGCCGGCGATCGCGGGCTGGCGGAGGGCCAGCAGAAGCGCGAAGAGGGTCTGGTCGGTGGCCATCTCCTCGTCGTCGGCCCGGATGCCGCGCTCGAGCACCGTGGCAAGGGGCTCCCAGCGGTCCGGCTCGATCAGGAGGAAGTCGGCGTCCTTGCCCACGTCGAAGTTGCCGAACCGGGCCTCCATGTCGAGTGCGCGCGCGCCGGCCAGGGTGCCGGTGAAGAGCAGGGCGGCCGGATCCAGCGACAGGCCCGCCTCTCCGGGCTCGGAGAGGTGCACCTTGAAACAGTCGTTGAGCACCCGGGAGATGAGCCATTCGTCGCCCGCGCCGACATCCGACCCGATCGCCACATTCACGCCGAACGACGTCGTGCGCAGCCACGGCATGGTGCCCGATCCCAGGAACTGCTGCGACGTGGGGCAGTGCGCCACGCTCGTTCCCGTCTCGGCTAGGCGAGCCAGCTCGCTGTTCTCGCAGTGCACGGCGTGGGCGAGGATGCTGCGCCGCCCCAGCAGGCTCGACCCGCCTCGCGCCGAACCCGGCAGGAACCGGCCGTCGTAGGTGTCGAGGTAGGTGTCGACCTGGTAGACCGACTTCACGGCCTCGATCTCGCCCGTGCCGGGCCGGTTGTTCTCGTTCAGGTGGCTGTGGAAGTAGACCCCCTGGCCGCGCACCGCGTCGTAGAGCTCGCCGAGCCCCGCCAGGGTCGTGGGGGTGACGGAGAGGCTGAATCGCGGCACCACCGCCACCTGAAGCAGCGCGGTGGCGGCGTCGCCGGTGTCGACCGCGTGCCAGCGGGCGATCTCATCCGTCACAAGCTCCAGGGCCCTGGCCTCGCTCGTGAGCAGCGCCTGCGAGGGCTTCGAACCGACCGTCTGGATTCCGCGTCCGCTGACCAGGCGCAGTCCGGCCCGGTGCGACTCCTCGAACAGGGCGTCCTGCGCGGGAGGGAACGCGGAGCCGAAGACCAGGGCGCTGGTCGTGCCCGCGGCGACGCGGCGACGGGTGAAGTCCCGGGCGATCTGCTCGCCGAACCCGGGGTCGGCCAGGCGAGCCTCGGCCGGGAAGACGCAGTTGTCCAGCCACTCGAGCAGCTGGCCGCCGCCATAGGAATCCGTGGAATAGGTCTGCGGGAAGTGCACGTGGGTGTCGACGAAGCCGGGCAGGATGAAACCGCCCCGGTTGTCGGTGACCGCCAGGGTTTCGTAGACGGCAGGGAGGTCGACGAATGAGCCCACCCAGGCGATCCGGCCCGTGTCGGTGGTCACCAGGACGCCGTCGGGCAGGGACACGAGGTGCCGGTGCGCGGCGGCCACGGTGGGGGAGCCGGCAATGTGGAAGATGTGGCCGCGGTAGACCCGGCTGGACGGTGTCACGTGAGAGCCCGTTCTCTGTTCGTCGTTCTCTTCCACTGGACTCGTTTCCACCGGACTCGTTCAGTGTATTGGGGGTCGTCAGGCTCGACCGCCGCGCGATCAAGTAAACGCTTGCAGCAAACGCTTGCATAAGCGGTACGCGACGGAGTAGCGTCACATCTGTTGTTCTCAGCGCCACCGGGCGCGAGACAGGGGGAGTCACTGTTGACGAAACGCACCGCTACACGCCGCCCGGCCATCCGCCGCATTGTGGCCACGATCGGAGCCGGCGCGATCGTTCTCTCCGGTCTCGCCTTCTCCGAGGTGTCCGCGGCCGCCGCCACCCCGACGGTCGCCCTGGTCGGCAGCCTGCAGAGCGAGTTGGGCTGCACGGAGGACTGGCAGCCGGCCTGCGAGTCCACCGAGCTGGCCCCGACGGGCGTCGACGGGGTCTGGTCCGCCGAGTTCACGGTGCCGGCCGGCAGCTACGACTACAAGGTCGCCCTCAACGACGCGTGGGACGAGACCTACGGGCTGGACGGTGGCGCCGACAACATCCCGCTGACCATCGCCGGTGAAAGCCGAATGAGCTTCACCTTCGACCTCGGCCGGAAGCGCGTCGGCCTCGAGGTACTCTCCCTGGCCGGTGCCTACTCCGCGGAGGACGAGGCCGTGGCGGCCGCGCCCATCCGCCAGCCCGGCAGCGACGAGCAGTTCTACTTCGTGATGACCGACCGGTTCAAGGACGCCGACCCGGCCAACAACACCGCCGGCCTCGGCGACGACCCACTGGTATCCGGCTACGACCCCGCGAACAAGGGCTTCTACAACGGCGGCGACCTCGCCGGGCTCCGTTCCCAGCTCGACTACATCGAGGGTCTCGGCACGAGCGCCCTCTGGCTCACGCCGTCCTTCAAGAACCGGGCCGTGCAGGGCGAGGGCGCGAACGCGTCCGCGGGCTACCACGGCTACTGGATCACCGACTTCACCCAGATCGACCCGCACCTCGGCACCAACGCCGAGCTCAAGGCGCTCATCGACGACGCGCACGCCCGCGGCATCAAGGTGTACTTCGACATCATCACCAACCACACCGCCGACGTCATCGACAACGAGGAGAAGCAGTACTCCTACATCGACAAGGCGACGTCGCCCTACACGACCGCGGCCGGCGAGCCCTTCGACCCGGCCGACTACGCGGGGACCGACGAATTCCCGACCCTCGACGGGACATCCTTCCCCTACACGCCGTTCGTCGCGGCCGCCGACGCCACGGCCAAGGTGCCGGCCTGGCTGAACGACCCGACGCTTTACCACAACCGGGGAGATTCGACCTTCGAGGGTGAGAGCAACCTCGACGGCGACTTCTCCGGCCTCGACGACCTGATGACCGAGAACCCGGCCGTCGTGAACGGCTTCGTCGACGTATACACGGACTGGGTCGACCTCGGTATCGACGGCTTCCGCATCGACACGGTCAAGCACGTCAACCTGGAGTTCTGGGACACGTGGTCCACGCAGGTGCTCGACTACGCGCACGCCGCGGGCAAGCCCGACTTCTTCATGTTCGGTGAGGTCTACGACGCGGATGCCGCGAAGACGTCCCCGTACGTGCGCAAGACCGACCTCAACTCGGTGCTCGACTTCGGATTCCAGTCTCAGGCGACCAGCTTCGCCGCCGGCAACTCCGCGAAGGGGCTCAGCCAGCTCTTCGCCTCCGACGACCTCTACACGACTCCCGACTCCAACGCCTCCGCGCTGCCGACCTTCCTCGGCAACCACGACATGGGCCGGATCGGCTACTTCCTGAAGAACACCGATGACCCGCTTGCCCGCGACGTGCTCGCCCACGAGCTCATGTTCCTGACCCGCGGCCAGCCGGTGGTCTACTACGGCGACGAGCAGGGTTTCATGGGCGCGGGCGGCGACAAGGACGCCCGCCAGTCGCTGTTCGCCAGCCAGGTGCCCGAGTACGCGAACCAGCCGCTGATCACCGGCGAGACCGCCGGTTCGATCGACCGGTTCGGGACGGATGCGCCGCTCTACAGTCGGATCGCTGAGCTCTCCGCGCTGCGGAGCGACCACCCGGCCCTCGCGACGGGCGCCCAGATCGAGCGCTACGCCGACACCGGGGCCGGCGTCTACGCGTTCAGCCGGGTCGACCGCACGGAGAAGATCGAACACCTCGTCGCCGTCAACAACTCGGCCGCGGCGAAAACCGTGACGATCCCCACCCTCACCACGGGTGCGTCCTACTCGGTGCTGTTCGGCGACACCGCTTCCGCGGTATCCGGCGACACCGGGGATCTGGCCGTCACCGTGCCGGCCCGCGGCTCGGTCGTGCTCGTGGCCGACCGACCCGTCAGCGCTCCGGCCGCGGCCGCCGCGATCACGGTCGCCGCCCCGGCAGCCGGAGCCGGCGTCACCGGCGTCTCACCCGTCGGGGCCACCGTCGACGACGGGACCTGGCAGGAGACCGGCTTCGCCTGGCGGGTCGTGGGTGACACTGCGTGGACCAGCCTCGGCACCGCCGAAGACACCACTCCGCGGGTCTTCCACGACACCGCCGGCCTCGCCACGGGCACCCTGGTCGAATACCGCGCCGTCTCCACGGATGCCGCCGGCCAGCGGGCCGCCGCGTCCAGCTTCGCCTCCGTGGGCAACACGGTTTCGCTCGCCGATACCGGCACGCCCGACGCCGCGATCGACCTGGTCACGGTGGCCGGTAGTCACAACTCCGAGATGGGTTGTGCCGGGGACTGGCAGCCCGGCTGTGAGGCCGCGAAACTGACCCTCCGGGCCGACGGCATCTACGCCGGCACCTTCGACCTTCCGGCCGGCGACTACGAGTACAAGATCGCCGTCAACGGCTCCTGGGACCTCAACTACGGTTCCGGCGGGGTTCCCGGCGGCGACAACGTGAGCTACACGACCGACGGCGGCCCGGTCACGTTCTACTTCGACCCGCGCAACAACTTCTTTCAGGGCACGGCCGAGGGCGATATCGTCGTCGCGGCCGGTTCCTTCCAGGAGGAGGCCGGTTGCCCCGGAGACTGGAAACCGGACTGCCTCGCAACCTGGCTGCAGGACGTGGACGGCGACGGCATCCTCACCCTGAGTTCGAACACCCTGCCGACCGGCTCGTACGAGGCGAAGGTCGCGCACAACCTCGGCTGGGACGAGAACTATGGCGCCGACGGCGTGCCGAACGGAGCGAACCTGTCGTTCACGGCCACCGAGGGCAAGGAAACCCTGTTCAGCTACGACCTCGCCGCCCACGTGCTCACGATCACGGTGACCGACCCGCCGCTGGCCGGCACCGGAGCGCAGCGCGCGCACTGGGTAAGCGAGAAGACCCTCGCCTGGCCGCGTGACCTGCTGCCCGCGAATGCCGACCCGGCCGCGCTCGGTTACACGCTGCACTCCTCGTCGGCCGCCGACCTGGCGGTCACCGACGGAGCGGTGACCGGCGGTGACACGGTCGCCCTCGAGTACGACCCGGCCGGTCTCTCCGACGCGGAGAAAGCGCGTTTCCCGGCCCTCGCCGGGTCCGTGGCCCTGCGCCCGGTCGGTGTGGACCGGGTGGAGCTGGAACGGCTGCTGACCACCCAGCTGGCGGTGGCCCAGTCCGGCACCGGCACCGGCACCGACGACACCACAGGCATCCTCACCGCGTTCACGGGCGTGCAACTGCCCGGCGTGCTCGACGACCTCTACGCGGATGCCGCAGCGGTCCGGACGCTCGGCGTCACCTGGTCCAAGAAGCGGCCCACGATCGCGGTCTGGGCTCCCACGGCGCAGAACGTCGACGCGCTCGTCTGGACGGCGGGCGACACGGCCGACCCGGAGCGCATCGCGTTGACGCGCCAGGATGACGGCACGTGGACCGCGACCGGCGCCAAGAACTGGACCGGCGCATCCTTCGTCTTCGAGGTCACGGTGTTCGCGCCGACGACGGGGAAGATCGAGGTGAACCAGGTCACCGACCCGTACTCGGTCGCCCTGACGCAGAACTCCACCCGGTCGGTGCTCATCGACCTGGCCGATAAGGCTTACCGCCCCAAGGCGTGGGAGAAAGCGAAGGCGCCGGTCATCGAGAAGGCCGTGGACCGGTCGATCTACGAACTGCACGTGCGCGACTTCTCGATCTCCGACGACACCGTGCCGGAAGAGCTCCGCGGCACCTACGGCGCGTTCGGGGTCGACAGCGCGGGAACCCGGCATCTGTCCGAGCTGGCGGCTGCCGGGCTCAACACCGTGCACCTGCTGCCGACCTTCGACATCGCCACGATCCAGGAAGACCGCGCCCTCCAGGCCGTTCCGGCCTGCGACCTGGCCTCCTTCGGACCGGCCTCGCCGGGCCAGCAGGCGTGCATCCAGGCGATCAGGGACCAGGACGGCTTCAACTGGGGCTACGACCCGTTCCACTTCTCGGCGCCGGAGGGGTCCTACGCGGTGAACGCCCACGGCGGCGCCCGGGTGGCCGAGTTCCGCGGCATGGTGGGGGCCCTGCACGAGGACGGCCTGCAGGTCGTACTCGACGAGGTGTTCAACCACACCGCGCAGAGCGGCCAGGGGGAGAAATCGGTGCTCGACCAGGTCGTGCCCGGTTACTACCACCGTCTCAACCCGCAAGGCTCCGTCGAGACCTCCACCTGCTGCCAGAACATCGCCACCGAGCACGAACTGGCCCAGAAGCTCATGGTTGACTCCGTCGTGCTCTGGGCGAAGGAGTACCGCGTGGACGGGTTCCGGTTCGACCTGATGGGCCACCACTCGAAGGCCAACCTGCTGGCCGTGCGGGATGCCCTCGATGCGCTCACCCTGAAAGAGGACGGCGTGAACGGCCAGGCGATCTACCTCTACGGTGAGGGCTGGAACTTCGGCGAGGTCGCGAACAACGCCCTGTTCGAGCAGGCGACGCAGGGCCAGCTGGGCGGAACCGGCATCGGCACGTTCAACGACCGGCTGCGCGACGCGGTGCATGGCGGCAGCCCCGTCGACGGCAGCACCGTGCAGCAGCAGGGCTTCGGCACCGGGCTCGGCACCGATCCCAACGGCGTGGCGATCAACGGCACCCCCGAGCAGGCGCTCGCCCGGCTCGGGCAGGCCAGCGACCTGGTGCGGCTCGGCCTGGCCGCGAACCTGCGCGACTTCAGCTTCGTCACCAGCGACGGCACGGTGAAGCGCGGCGACGAACTCGACTACAACGGGTCGCCGGCCGGGTATGCGGACCAGCCGGACGAGGTGATCAACTACGTCGACGCGCACGACAACGAGACGCTCTACGACCTGCTCGCCCTCAAGCTGCCGGCCGACACCGGGATGAGTGACCGGGTGCGCATGAACACCCTGTCCCTTGCCACCGCGACCCTGTCGCAGGCGCCATCGCTCTGGCATGCCGGAACCGACCTGCTGCGCTCGAAGTCGCTCGACCGCGACAGCTACAACTCGGGCGACTGGTTCAACCGCATCGACTGGACCGGCCAGACCAGCAACTTCGGCGTCGGTCTGCCGTCAGCGGCCGCCAACGAGGACAAGTGGGCCATCATGCGCCCGCTGCTCGAGGACCCGGCCCTCAAGCCGACGCCGGGCGACATCAGCTTCGCGTCGGCCCAGGCCCAGGACCTGCTGCGCCTCAAGCAGTCGACCGAACTGTTCCGGCTCGGCGATGCGAAGCTGATCAACCAGAAGCTGACCTTCCCGGCCAGCGGACCGGACGCCACCCCCGGCGTCATCGCGATGAGCGTCGACGACACGGTGGGAGGCGACGTCGACAAGAAACTGGACGGCCTGCTGGTGCTCTTCAACGCCAGCCCCGAACCTCAGACGGTTCTGCTCAGCGAGTTGGCCGGGCGCGGCTACGCCCTCAGCGGCATCCAGGCCGCCGGGACGGATGCGCTCGTCAAGTCGACGACCTGGGACGCGGCGACCGGCACGGTAACGGTTCCCGCCCGTACGGTCGCGGTGCTCGTCGACGCGCAGGAGCGGACGGCGAAGAAGCGGTAACCCGCGGATCGCACCCCGTTCAGGAGCGAACGGGGTGCAGCAGCCGCCAGATCCGGTCGCGCGACATCGGCAGTTCGGTGGGACGGATGCCGATGGCGTCGCGCACCGCGTTCGCCAGGGCGGGCGCCACCGGGTTGTAGGGCGACTCGCTCATCGACTTCGCCCCGAACGGGCCGAGCACGTCGCTCGTGTCCGCGAAGTACACCTCGGTCACGGGCAGGTCGGCGAGCTGCGGGATGTGGTAATTCCGCAGCACGCTCGTGGTCACGGTGCCCACCCCGTCGAGGATGACCTCCTCGTAGAGCGCGGTGCCGATCGCCTGCGCGACCCCACCCTCGATCTGGCCGCGGCACTGCTCCGGGTTCATCACGACCCCGGCATCCGCCGCCTGGATCGACTGCAGAATGCGCACCTCGCCGGTCTGCGTGTTCACGGCCACCCGGAACGCGTGCACGTTGAACGCCACCGAGCGGCGGGCGCCGTCTTCGGCGCCGACACCGCGGAGAGCGGAGGCCCCGGGCGGGGATGCCCCGGTTACGGATGCCCGCCCGGCCAGTTCGGCCAGCGACGTGAACACCGCTCCGCTGCGCAGCCCGTCGGGTTCCAGGGTCCAGGCAGCGGCGGGGATCTCCGGGTGCCTCTCCGTGGCGGCGGACCGCAGCGTGTCGGCCAGGTCGTTCGCCGCCGCGAGCACGGCCTTGCCGGCGATGACGACGCCCGCGGAGCCGAACGCGCCGGTGTCGTAGCCGATGGCATCCGTGTCGGACTGCAGGATCTCGATCCGGTCGGGAGTCGTGTGCAGGGCCGTGGCGGCGAGCTGCGCGTGCACCGTGGTGGTGCCGTTGCCGAACTCGGCCGTGCCGACGCGGACGGTGTAGTGGGTGGGGGATTCGAGGACCGCGTTTTCGAGGGTGACCGAGGCCTGCGCGTAGTGCCCGCGCGGCGGGGTGGTCGCGATCATGGCGGTGGCCATGCCCTCGCCGGTCTTCCAGTGCTCGCCGAGCGGCACGGTGGCGCCGTTGCCGCGGGCCAGGGCCGTCTGGGCCAGGTCGAAGCACTGGTCGAGTCCGTAGCTGCCGAAGATGAGGTCCTCACCCTCCACGTGGGTGACCACGAGCGGGTCGTTCGGGCCGACCGAGTTTCGCCGGCGCAGGTCGAACGGGTTGATGCCGACGGTGCGGGCGAGCTCGTCGAGTGCGGACTCGACGCCGAAGATCACCTGGCCGAGGCCGTAGCCGCGGAAGGCGCCCGAGGGGAGATTGTTCGTGTAGACGCTTCGGGCATCCACCCGCTTGTTGGGCACCCGATAGAGGCTGACCGACTCGGAGCTGCCGTGGAACATCACCCCGGGGCCGTGGTTGCCATAGGCGCCGGTGTCGGCGAGCACACCCAGCTTCAGTGCGGTGAGGCGGCCGGCGTCGTCGGCGCCGAGGGTGACGTCGATGCGCATGGGGTGACGGGCCGGGGAGAGGGTGAACTCGTCGGAACGGCTGAACTCGTATTGCACGGGGCGCCCGGTCTTCAGCACCGCGAGCGCGACGATGTCCTCGGTCAAAATTTCCTGCTTGCCGCCGAAGCCGCCGCCGACCCGGGCTGTGAACACGCGCAGCCGCCCCGGGTCGAGGGCGAACAGGCGGCAGATCTCGCGGTGCACCAGGAACGGCACCTGGGAACTGGTGCGCAGGATGAGCCGGTCGCCGCCTGCCGATGCGTCTGCCGTGCCGGGCTCCAGCCAGCCGATGGTGGCGTGCGTCTCCAAATGGGTATGCGCCACCCGTTGGGTCTGCCAGGTTCCGCTCACGCTGTGGGCGGCGCCGGCCAGGCCGGCCGCGATGTCGCCGTATTCGCCGTGCAGCTCGGCCACCAGGTTGCGGGTCGGGTCGGCCAGCCGGCTCGCGGTGGCATCCTTGTCGCCGTGCACCAGGGGAGCGCCGGGCAGGAGAGCGGCGTGCGGGTCGAAGACGGCCGGGAGCGTCTCGTAGTCGATCTCGATCAGGCGGCAGGCGGCCTCGGCGATGGCGAGGGTGTCGGCGACGACGGCCGCGACGCGCTGGCCGCGGAACCGCACGACCGAATCGAGCACGAGGGTGTCGTCGGGGTCGTCGAGGCGGTCCTCGTGCCGGGCGGTGGAGAACGGGGTGGCCGGGGAGTCGGCGTGGGTGAGCACGGCGTGCACCCCGGGCAGGGCCGCGGCTGCCTCGGTTTGGATCGAACGGATGCGCGCGTGCGCCTGCGTGCTCTGCAGCACGCTGAGGTGCAGGAGGCCGGGCACCGTGACGTCGAGGGTGTACGGCTCCTGCCCGCTGACCACGCGTTCGCTGGCCGGGGCCGCCAGGGAGGTGCCGACCGTGCCGGGGCGCGGTCCGGTCTGGACGACCGGGCCCAGGCCGGTGCGTGCCGGTGCGTCGGTGCGACAGGAGCCGTCTGACCTGGCTGAGCCGTTGACGGGGGTGTGGCTGCCGCGGATGGCGTCCTCGATGGCGCGGTAGCCGGTACAGCGGCACAGGTTGCCCTTGAGCAGGCGGGGGAGGTCGTCAAGGTCGGTCTCGGTCAGGGCGGACGCGGTCACGATCATGCCGGCGGTGCAGAACCCGCATTGGAACCCGGCGGCGTCGACGAAGCGCTGCTGGATCGGGGCCAGATCACCGGGCAGGCCGAGCCCGGCCACGGTCGTGACCTCTGTGCCCTCGGCCCGGAACGCCGGGTAGATGCAGGAGTGCACCGGAGTGCCGTCGACCAGCACGGAGCAGGCGCCGCAGTCGCCGGTGTCGCAGCCCTTCTTGACTTCGAAGTGCTCCTGGTCGCGGATGAAGGAGCGCAGGCACTGCCCGGGGGCAGGGGAGGCGTCGACGGGTTCGCCGTTGATCTGAAATCTCATGAGCGGTCTCCGTTCCGGGGTGCCGCCTGGTCTCGCGCGGCCGGTTCGGGTTCTTGTCTCGGTTCGGGCTGCTGTTCCAGCTCTGCTCGGATCTCCTCGCCGAGCACGCCGCTCACGGCGCGGCGCCAGTCGGCGGCGCCGTGAGCATCCGTGAACCAGCAGTCGATGGCGGCGATGTCCTGGGCGAGTGTGCCCGCGTCGGGCAGGGAATCGTAGCGCAGTTGGACCGGACGCACAGTGCCGGCGGTGACGGTGAGCACGAAGCGGCCGGTGCCGTCGCGGGCGGTCGTGTCGTCGCTGTCGGAGAGGTCGGCGCGGTCGAGCCGGCCGATCAGCACGGCGCCGGAGCGGCCGAGTGGGGAGAGGGCGATCTTGCGGTATGCGGTGCGGGCCGCTAGCGAAGAGGTCGGCACGTGGATGGACCGCAGCACATCGCCGGTGCGGAGCGCGTTGGTGGTGTTGCCGGTGACGAAGGACGCTGCGGGCATCCGTTCGTCGCTGCCGTCACGACGCCAGATCAGCACCTCCGCGTCGAGGGCGGCAGCCAGGCTGGTCATCGGGCCGGCCGGCAGGGAGGCGCAGAGGTTGCCGCCGACGGTGGCGACGTTCCAGATCTTGAATGAGCCGTAGAGGGCGGTGCAGCACTGGTAGATCAGTGGATGCGCGGTCCAGCCGGGTGCGGCCGCCAGCCGGGAGAGTTCGGCGATGGTGCAGGTGGCGGCGATGACGAGACCGGGGGTGGTGCCGGTGGCGCGCTCACCGGTGTGGGCATCCGTGCCGGTGACGGCACCTGGGCCGGTGTCCGGGGTGCCGGCATCCGTCGTCAGGGTCAGAGCGGGCCAGCCCAGGGTCTGCAGGTCGACCAGCCCGGTGAGGTGCGTCTGCGGGTCGGCGAACAGGTCGGAGCCGCCCGCGAGCGGGGCCACCTGGGCGTCGAGGAGCGCGAGATCGCCCCGGTGACGGGCGGGGGTGATCGTGAGCACGGTGTTGAGGTCCATCGTTTCCCTCACTCGACCGCTCGGGTGCAGGTCGACACCCTGAATTATCCACTCGCCCGTGTCGCCCCGCGAGTCGACGCGCTCGCTCGCGGCATCCTCACGGCGAGCCACCCTGTTTTCGCGCAGGGCACGGGTGCGCGGAAGGGCGGGGGCGAACCAATTCGACGGAGATTTTGAGCCAAAAGCGGATTTTAGGCGCGTTTTGTGCCGATTTGACCAGAATCTCCGTCGAATTCGTTCGGGCCGGAGCCAGAGGGGTTAGTGGGTCCAGTGGGGCTAGTGGAGCCAGAGGGGCCAGTGGGGCCAGTCCAGCTAGTGGTCCACACCGTGGAGCTGGTCGAGGATGTGGTCGAGCACGTCGGCGAGGAGACCCAGTCCATCCTTCACGCCGTTGGGGGAGCCGGGGAGGTTGATCACCAGGGTGCGCCCGCGGGCGATCCCGGCGTGACCGCGCGAGATGACGGCCAGAGGGGTGGATGCGGCGCCGCGGCGGCGGAATTCCTCCATCAGCCCGGGGAGCAGCCGGTCGAGGTGCGGGAGGGTCTGCTCGGGGGTGAGGTCGTGGGGGCTGACGCCCGTGCCGCCCGTGGTGATCACAAGGTCGATGCCAGCGTCGAGGGCCTCGATCAGGGCAGCGCCGACCGGGGCGCCGTCGGGCACGACGCGGCGCTCGCCGAGCGTGAAGTCGCGCTCTCGCAGCCAGGCATCGAGGACGGGGCCGGTGCGGTCCGGGTAGACCCCGGCCGCGGCGCGGGTGGAGGCGACGATGACCTGCGCGCGGCGCGGTGCGCGCGGTGCGCGTGGTTCGGTGGGTTCGGACGGAGTCGACGGAAAATTTGCTGTGGCGGTCACGCGCTCCATCCTGCCCCACTGCGGCAGCCGCGTTCACGCCCCTCCCGGTGTCTATTCCGCAGATGCGGTAATAAGATGCTCAATATGTCTCAGATACGGATTAAGGAAGCCGCCGGATACCTCGGGGTCAGCGACGACACCCTGCGGCGCTGGATCGACAATGGGGCGCTCGCCGCGAGCACCGACGACGCCGGACGCATGGTCGTCGACGGATCCGACCTGGCCCATCTGGCCCGGGAGACCGCGCTGGCCCGAGAGGACGCGCTGTCGCCCGCGGATCCGTCCACGACGGCGAGCTCGGCCCGCAACCGTTTCGTCGGGCTGGTCACCCGCGTGGTGAGCGATCCGGTGATGAGCCAGGTCGAGCTGCAGTGCGGCCCCCACCGGGTGGTGTCCCTGATGAGCACCGAGGCCGTGCGTGACCTCGGCCTGGTGCCGGGGTCGGTGGCCGTGGCCGTGGTCAAGGCCACCACCGTGATCGTCGAAACCCCGAAGGGCCAGTCGTGACCCGATTGTGGAGCGTGCGCGTCGCGGTCGGGCTGGCGGCGGCATCCGTCGTGCTGGCCGGCTGCGCAGGAACGGCCGGGGCCTCGTCGGGGGCAACCGGGGCGTCTACGGAGCAGGGCGAGACGCTCACCGTGTTCGCCGCGGCATCCCTCACCGAGACCTTCACTGAGCTGGCCGACCGGTTCGAGGCCGTCCATCCCGGTGTAACGGTCGCGCTCAACTTCGGGGGATCGGCCGACCTCGTTACCCAGATCCGGGAGGGCGCCCCTGCCGATGTGTTCGCGGCGGCGGACGCCAGGACCATGGCCAAGCTCAGCGGCGACGGCCTCCTCGACGGCGTCCCGGTGGTCTTCGCCACCAACACCCTCATGATCGCCGTGCCCGCCGACAACCCGGCCGGCATCGATTCCTTCGCCGACCTCGCCGCGCCGAATGTGGACGTAGTGGTCTGCGCGCCGCAGGTGCCGTGCGGCACCGCGCTGCCGGCCCTCGAGGCGGCGGCCGGCGTCCGGCTCGCGCCGGTGAGCGAAGAGAACGCCGTCACCGGCGTGCTCGGCAAGGTCACATCGGGCGACGCGGATGCCGGGCTCGTCTATGTGACCGACGTCACCTCCGCCGGCGACGCGGTTCTCGGCATCCCGGTGCCGGAGGCAGATCAGGCCGTGAATGAATACCCGATCGCCGTCGTGGCGGGCAGTGAGCAGGCGCTGCTCGGGGCAGCCTTCACCCGGTTCGTGACCGGAGCGACCGGTCAGACCGTGCTCGGGGCGGCCGGTTTTGGCGCGCCGTGAGGTGGTGGTGAGTCGCTCCGACTCCCACACCGGCCCCCACGACGGCCGGGTCACCCTCGGCGTGCCCCGCTGGACCCTCCTCGTGGCTGCCCTCGGCGTCCTGTTCATCGTGCTGCCGATCGTGGGCATGACCCTGCGCGTTGACTGGTCCCGGTTCGGTGCGCTCGTGACCTCCGAAGCGGCGGTCGCGGCGCTGCTGCTCAGCCTGCGCACCGCCATGATGAGCACCGTGCTCTGCCTGCTGTTCGGCGTGCCGATGGCTCTCGGCCTGGCCCGCAGCCGGTTTCCCGGACAACGCCTCGTGCGCGCCGTCGTTCTGCTGCCGCTCGTGCTGCCGCCCGTTGTGGGCGGTATCGCCCTGCTGTCGACCTTCGGGCGCCGCGGCCTGCTCGGCGAGACCTTCGAGGTGCTCGGCATCCAGATCGCGTTCTCGACCACCGCCGTCGTGCTCGCGCAGACCTTCGTGGCGCTGCCGTTCCTGGTGCTGAGCGTGGAGGCGACCCTGCGGGCCTCCGGCGCGCGTTTCGAGGCGGTCGCCGCCACGCTCGGCGCCACCCCCGGCACGGTCTTCCGGCGGGTGACGCTACCGCTGGTGCTGCCCGGTCTGCTCTCCGGCGCGGTGCTCGCGTTCGCGCGCGCGCTCGGTGAGTTCGGGGCGACCCTCACGTTCGCCGGCAGCCTGCAGGGGGTCACCCGCACGCTGCCGCTCGAGATCTACCTACAGCGGGAAACGGATGCGGATGCGGCCGTCGCCCTGGCTCTCCTCCTCGTGGCCGTCGCCCTGATCGTGATGGTCGCCACCCACCGGCCGCGCGGACTCTCGTGACCTTCGAACTGGCCGCCGTGATGCGCCGGCGCGGACTGGAGGTCGCCTTCACCGTGTCGCCGGGCGAGACGGTGGCGCTGCTCGGCTCCAACGGGGCCGGCAAGTCCACCATTCTCGAGCTCTGCGCGGGTCTGCTGCGGCCCGATTCGGGTCGGGCCACCCTCGACGGGCAGGTCTTCTTCGATCTGGCGGCCGGCGGTGCAGACCGTGCCGGCGGTGCAGACCGTGCCGGCGGTGCAGACCGTGCCGACGGTAGGCGGCCGGGCATCTTCACACCGCCGCACGCCCGACGCACGGTGCTGCTCGCCCAGGAGCCGCTGCTCTTCCCGCACCTGAACGTGCGCGACAATGTGGCGTTCGGGCCGCGCAGCGCGGGGGAATCCCGGGCTGCGTCACGACTTCTCGCCGACGAGTGGCTCGCCGCCGCCGAGGTGTCCGACTTCGCCGACCGGCGGCCCGGGATGCTGTCCGGCGGCCAGGCCCAGCGGGTCGCGGTGGCCCGGGCTCTCGCGGCCAGCCCGCGGCTGCTGCTGCTCGACGAGCCCATGACCGCGCTCGACGTGGCGGCGGTGCCCGCCCAGCGACAGTTGCTGCACCGGGTACTGCTCGATCGGTCCGTCATCCTGGTCACCCACGACCCGCTCGACGCCCTCGCGCTGGCCGACCGGGTGATTGTGCTGCAGGGCGGGCGCATCATCGAGGAGGGGCCGACCCGTTCGGTGTTCGCGCACCCGCAGGCCGAGTTCACCCGGGCCCTGACGTTCGGGCTCGACCTGTCTGCCTCGCCGTGACACCCCTGTCAGAGTTCGGTGTGCATTGCCCGGGGGAGGGAATACGCTGGATGATATGACGTCTTCCGCTTCACCGTCCACCCGTGCGATGGCTCGCCCGCTGACGGACGAGGAAGTCGACCGCATCCGCAACGACTTCCCGATCCTCGATCAGCTGGTCAATGGGCATCCGCTCAATTACCTCGACTCGGGCGCTACCTCGCAGAACCCGCTCAGCGTCATGGAGGCCGAGCAGGAGTTCTACGAGCAGCGCAACGCAGCCGTGCACCGCGGGGCCCACACGCTCGCGTTCGGAGCCACCGAGACGTTCGAGGCAGCCCGGGCGACCGTGGCCGCGTTCATCGGGGCGAAGGCCGACGAGATCGTCTGGACGTCGAACGCGACCGAGGGCATCAACCTCGTCGCCTACGCCTTTTCCAACGCGTCGCTCGGCCTCGGCGGCCCCGCGGCGACACGATTCTCACTCGGCGCCGGCGACGAGATCGTCGTCACCGAGATGGAGCACCACGCCAACCTGATTCCGTGGCAGCAGCTCGCGTTGCGTACCGGCGCGACCCTGCGGTTCATCCCGGTTCTAGATGACGGCACGCTCGACCTGGCCGCGGCGGCGGGAGTCATCGGAGCCCGCACCCGCCTGCTCGCGCTCACGCACGCCTCCAATGTGGTGGGCACGATCAACCCGGTCGCCGAGCTCGTAGCTCTGGCCCGCTCGGTGGGCGCGCTGGTGCTGCTGGACGCCTGCCAGTCGGTGCCGCATCTGCCTGTGGATGTCGCCGCCCTCGACGTGGACTTCGCCGTCTTCTCCGGGCACAAGATGCTCGGCCCGACCGGCATCGGTGTGCTCTACGGCAAGGCCGAGCTGCTCGCAGCCTTGCCGCCGTTCCTCACCGGCGGATCCATGATCACCACCGTGGACATGCACACCGCCGAGTTCCTCGCCCCGCCGCAGCGGTTCGAGGCCGGTACCCAGCGCATCTCCCAGGCGATCGCCCTGGCCGCCGCGGTGGAGTACCTGACCGAGACCGGGATGGAACGCATCGCCGCGCGCGAGGCCGAACTGGGGCAGCGCCTCGTGGCTGGGCTCGTCGGCATCCCCGGGGTGCGTCTGCTCGGGCCGCCGGCCGGAGTCGACCGCATTGGTCTGGCCAGTTTCGACCTGGCCGGGGTGCACGCCCACGATGTCGGTCAGTACCTCGACGAGGCCGGTATCGCGGTGCGCGTCGGGCACCATTGCGCCCAGCCGCTGCACCGCCGGCTCGGCGTGACCGCGTCGACGCGGGCGAGCACCTACCTGTACACGACCACCGACGAGGTGGACCGGTTCCTGGCGACCCTGGCCGAGGTTGCCCCGTTCTTCGGAGTGAAGTCATGACCCAAAGTGCCATGCAGCAGCTCTACCAGCAGATCATCCTCGACCACGCCAAGTCCCGGAACGGTGCCTCGGCGGAGGGGCTGCCACCGCTCGAGGTAGCCGGGACTGCTGCCGGTGCTTCTCGTGGCGCTGCTTCTCCTGCCGGTGCGGGTTCCGGGTCGCGCGTGACGGAGTCGCACCAGGTGAACACGACCTGCGGGGACGAGGTGACCGTGCGCATCGGCCTGCGTGCCGGTGAATCCGGCGGCTCGCCCGCGTCGGCCGGCGAGCCTGCCGACGATGTCGTGATCGAGGAGTTCGCCTGGGCCGGCGACGGATGCTCGATTTCGATGGCCTCGGCATCCGTGCTGCACGACATCGTGCGGGGCGAGAACGTCGCCACCGCGCGGGCCGTGCTGAATACCTTCCGCGAGATGCTGCGCTCGCGCGGCACGATCGAGCCCGACGAGGAGGTGCTCGGTGACGCTGCCGCCTTCGCCGGCGTCTCCCGCTACCCGGCCCGCGTCAAGTGCGCGATGCTGCCGTGGGTGGCGTTCGAGGCGGCTCTGCTCGCGGGGTAGGGCTCGTGTAGGGCTTGTGTAGGGCTTGTGTAGGTCTGCGCAGGGATCGCGCAGGCTCGGAGGCTAGGGTGGTCGGAGGCCGCGCGACGCGGCTCCGGACGACGGTTCAGTACCCGGCACGCGACAAGACTGGCCACGGGAGCTGTTGTCATGTCGTGGATCATCCTTATTGTGTCCGGGGTTCTGGAAGCCGTTTGGGCCACGGCGCTCGGTAAGTCGGACGGGTTCACCCGACTGTGGCCATCCGTCGTGTTCGCGGTGGCACTCGTGCTCAGCATGGGCGGGCTGGCCTTTGCCATGCGGGACATCTCGACCGGGACCGCGTATGCCGTCTGGGTCGGGATCGGCGCGGCGCTCACCGTGCTCTACGCCATGGTCTTCGGCGCCGAGCCGGCCTCCCTGCTGAAGATTGTGCTCATCCTCGGCTTGGTGGGGTGCGTCGTCGGGTTGAAATTCGTCGACGCCGCGCACTGAGTCGGTCGCTGAGCGCGTCCGACGCTGCGAGCATCAGGGCATCAAAACGGTGGAACATCAGAACGGTGGCGGCTCGCCCGCTTCGGGTGGCCGAGACCTCGCGTCAGATGAAGGCCTCGGCGGCGGCCCCGGATGCGGCTCCGGCTTCGGTCGACGCTCCGGCGCACGGATGATCGTGGCCGGCTCACTGATGAACGTGCGCCCGGTCGGCGATGTCCACTTCAGCGTGCCGTCCGGCAGGTGCATGTAGGTCCACCGGGTCTCTGACTTCAGCGCATGGTCGGCCGGACACAGATGCGCCAGGTTGTCGTGCTCCGTCAGCCCGTCGAACTGCCAGTCGAGGGTGTGGTCGATGTCGCACTGTGTCGCCGCCCGGCGGCAGCCCGGCCACCGGCAGGTTTCGTCTCGCACCCGGAGGTACCGTCGCAGTTCCTTCGGCACCTTGTAGCGGGTGCGCCCGACCGAGAGCACCACTCCCGTCTCCGGGTGGATCAGGACTCGGATGAAGCCGGGTGCCCGAGCCGCGATCTCGCGTGCGGTGTCGGGGTCGATCGGTCCGTATCCCTCGAGGTGCCCGGGTTCCTCGGAGTGGCCGAGGAGCGTCATCACCGGGACGGTCACGTGCACCGAGCCCCGGATTCCCTTGCCCACCCCGGAGGCGGTGACCCCGTCGAGGATGAGGTCTTCGAAGACGTCCGCCCGCAGCTGCGTCAACGCGCGGGTCTCGTTCGGGCCCCGCAGGCTCATCCCCATCACGGTGAGGCGGTCGTACCCGGCCTTCACCTTCTCCGCCGAGTCGAACCAGTACAGCGACGCCATCCCGTCGGGCTCCGGCTCGAAGACCACCTTGCGGTCGGCCACCGATTTCTGGTGCCGGGCTGTGATCGACTCCGGGTGCTGCCGTTCCCGCATGACGCGTGCCTTGTACTTCAGGTTGGCCACGGTCAGGTGCGGAGCGGATTTCAACAGCGCCTCTTCGAACCCGGCCAGTGCCTCGGCGGGGAGTGACCAGGCCTGGTTCATGATCGCCTGCGCGTGCCGGTACGTGATCGACCCGTCCTGCAGCGCGGCCCGGGTGGCGGGCAGCTCATTCATCAGGGTCTGGCTTTCGGCGATCAGGGTCTCGGTCGAGCGCACCGGCAGCCGCAGGGTGCACGCCAGCTCGGTGACGAACTCCCGTTTGGCGACCATGGCGGCATCCCACCGGGCACGAGGCACCCCGGCCGTGACCCCGGATATGGCCGGAGGACCTTCCCGAGCCTTGTCTTTGGCTGCCTGGACCGCGTCCAGGGCCAGTACCTCGGCGAACCGGCGGGCCTGATCGACCTGCTCGGCCAGGCGGGCGTCGACCCGGGCGGACTCCGCCTGCGTCTCCCGGATCGCATCGAAGTGACGACCCAGGCGTTCTAGCTGCTCACGGTAGGAGGGCTTCATGAGTCACACGTTACGGGCGGCCACTGACATTCGTGGGGCCAGATCGGCACCCGTCAGTACCCTGTGGATAACTTGATCACACCCGTATTGTGGAGGAGTAGAGCAATGCGCCCAGGGCCCGCTGCGGGCATCCGCTACTGGGCCGGCGGCACGCATCCGTTGTCACGTAAACGCGGAGATTTCTGGCAAAAAACCGGTTGTGGTCGCCGGTTGCCCGGCGTGTCGCGAGAATCTCCGAGGTCAGCGAATTCGACCGCGACGGATGCCCCGGTGAACCTCTGGAGGTCGACGCACCGGGTCTCGACAAGCTCGACCACCGGGCCGACCACCGGGGCTGGCCATCGGAAACGGCTCTTCACTCGGGCGGGCCTTCGGCGTATGTTTGAGGTGGAAAAAGCGAAAAGTCAACGCCCGCCGGGGTGGTCAACCTACCCCTGCTGGGCGAGGAGTTCCGGCCACGATTCGCGCTCACCGCTTCACCGACAGTCGGCTCTCCGCCTCGGAAGCACGCCCTGATCGACATCCAGTGCGGCGCGGGATGCCCGATACGCGGCGGCTTCAACGTCTACCCCTCCACACGCGCCACGAATCACCTGCACCACCAAGGAGGCGTTTCACAATGATGAAAGAACTGCACACCGTGTTACCGGCGGCGGACCTCAAACGAGCCCAGTCGTTCTACCACGACGCGCTTGTCCTCGACCCCGACGAAACCAACGAGGGAGTCCTCGTGTATCACGTCGGGTCGGGATCGGTCTTCGAGATCTACGAGACCAGTAATGCCGGCACGGCCCAGAACGCCCAGATGGGCTGGATCACGGATGACCTCGACACCGAGATGAGCACGCTCCGCGAACGCGGAGTCGTCTTCGAGGAATTCGACATCCCCGGCATGAAGACGGTGAACGGGGTCGTCACGGCCGAAGACATAAAATCGGTCTGGTTCCGCGACACCGAAGGCAACTTCATCTGCATCTCGCAGACGATCTAGCCACCCCAGTCACCCCACTCACCGATCCCGGGCGGCGCGGAGGCGCCGCCCGGTCCCTCGCTTGGCCGTCATGCTCGGCGCGTGCTCGGCGCGTGCCCGGTGCGTGCTCGGCGCGTACTCAGTGCGCGCCCAGCCGGTGTGCCAACTCGCGAAGCACCACGGCCAGGCGGTCGCCGAAACCCTGCGGGACCTGCTGCGGCAGGGCATCCGTCGGCCACCAGGCGACGTCTTCGCTCTCGTGGCTCGTCACGGGCATCGCATCGGCCCGTGCGACAGCCGCGAAACCGATGTCCCAGTGCGTGGTGCAGCGCCCGAACCGCGAACTGAGCGCGTGCCGGTGCACGTCGACCGGCAACGGGTCGCCGGTCCCGGCGACGAGTCGGCCGTCGAGAGGAGTGAGTTCGGCGATGCCGCCCTCTTCGCGGGCCTCGCGCAGGGCGGCGGCGACCACGGAGAGGTCGGATGCCTCGATGTGCCCGCCGAGTTGCACCCAGAACCGGCCCTTTTTATGGAAGCAGAGCAGCACGCGACCCAGGTCCGGAGTGAAGACGAAGCAACTCGCGGTCAGATGCTCGGCGCCGCCGTCGCGGTCGAGCGCAGAACCGCGGCCCGCCCGCACGAAGTCGATATATTCGCTTCGCAACCGGGCCTGGGCCGGGTCGACCGGCATCCAGCCGGCCAGGAGCGTCTCAACGTCGAGTGCTGCGGGGAGGTGGTCTGCGCCGGAATGCAGATCGATGCCCTGGGTCATATCCGAAGGCTATCCGCCGGGCGACACCCAGCGGTGCAGCCACTCGGTCGTCAAGCCGGCAGGGTGAGCCGTCCGCTCAGGCCGAGTGGGCGCCCAGCTCGGCGCGGAGCGGCCAGTCCTGGCCATCGAGGATGATCTGCGCCGAGCGACCGGTGGCGGCATTGACGACGATCGGCGCCATCAGGTTCACGGTCGTTCCGTCCTCGCCGGGGTTCGTCACCACGAGCAGCAGCGCGTCATCCGGCCCGGTCAGGTCGAGCGATGCCGCGTGCTCGTCGCTGATCACGGGGGAGTAGTCGGGCAAGTAGACGGATGCGTCGAGCACGAACAGACGGGTTCGCTGGTCCTCTGCGGACTGCAGCGAGAACAGGCCGTCGGCGCCGGGAATCTCGGTCAGGCTGAACTCGGTCAGCGGGTCCAGCCCGGGCGGCGGGGACACGAAGCTCAGGGCGGCGGTCACGGTGCCGGCGGTCGAAACGGCGCTCATCGGAGGAAGTCCATCAGCGTCGGCTGGAGCACCCGGGCGGTGACCGACAGGGCCGCCTGGTAGGTGACCTCCTGCAGTTTCAGGTCGAGGATGGCCTGGCCGAGGTCGACATCCTCGATTCCGGCCCGCTGGGCCTCGAGATTTCCCTTGTGCTGCACGAGTGCTTCCCCGGCTTTCTGGATCTGGGCCTGACGCACACCGACATCGGTCTGCGCCGTGAGCACGGTCTTCATTGCCAAGTCTATGGCTGTGAGGTGGGCACCCACGTTCGTGCCGGTGCGCAAGTCGTCGGCGATGGTGCCGATCAGAGCAAAAATCGAATTCGTAGCCGTGCCGAAGATGGCGGCGCCGTCGGCGTCGACCCTCACGGTGGTGTCCGCGCCGATGCGGCGGTCGACGCTTGCGGTCGCGGTGCCCGTGAAGGTGAAGTCGGGGTCGTCCCGGAAGGCGAGCCCGGCATCCGAATTTCCGGCGAAGACGCTGCGGCCCAGGTAGTCGGCGTTCGCCTGCGCGAGCAGGTTCTGGGTGAGGCCGTCGAGGCGGGCCGCGATGGCCTCCTTCGCGGCGGGGGAGAGAGCACCGTCGTTGGCACCCTGCACGGTCAGGTCGCGCACCTGGTTCAGCAGGTTCGTGGCCTCGGCCAGTGCCATGCTGGCGGTGGTGAGCCAGCCGTCGCCGTTGTCGGCGTTGCGGGCGTACTGCGTGACCGCGCGCTGCTCGGCGCGCACGGTGAGGGAATCGGCTGCCCGAGCGGGGTCGTCGGAGGGGCGGGCGATGGCCTTGAGCGTGGTGGCCTGCTCCTGCAACTGCGCCATCCGGGCGAGGTTGGCCTGCAGATTGGTCTGTGCGGAGCGCATCTGGGTCTGGGAGGTGACGCGGGCGATCATGGGTTACCTTCCCACCAGTCCGGTGCGATTGATCAGGGTGTCGAGCATTTCGTCCACGGCGGTCAGCACCCGGGCGGCGCCCTGGTACGCGTGCTGGAACATAAGCAGGTTGACGTTCTCCTCGTCGAGATCGACGGAGGAGTTCGAGAGCTGAGCGCCCACCGCGGCGGTCGAGGTGAGGTCGGCGAGGGATGCCTGGCGCAGCGCGTTCTTCGTGGTCACGGCCAGCGAGGTGACAATGTTCGACCAGTCGGTGCTGGGGGACCGCACCGGGTTTCCCGCGGCGTCCACGACCGTGCCGGCGCCGAGCTGGGCGATCCTGTCGGCGATGGAGCCGTCGAGGGCGCCGTTCGCGGTGAGCCCGGTTGAGAGCTCGGCGGCGTTCGTCGGCAGGACGGACAGGCCGAGCGCGGCCGGTCCCGTGCCCGCCGAGCCGAAGAAGGGGCCGGGGCGGGTCGAGTTGTCGCCGGTGGAATAGATCGCGTTGACCTTCGCGGCCAGGCCCGTGGCGAAGGAGTTGTACGCCGCGGCGGCTTCGGCGAGGGCGCCGCCGGTGCCGGCGGCATCCGTTTTCGTGAGCAGGGAGAGCGCGCCGGCGAGCTCGCCGCCGTCGACGGGGATCGCGCCGGTGCGGTCGGCCCACTCCACGCGCACGGGCCCGGCGGTGCCGACCGGGTCGGTGAGGCCGTTCGGACCGTCGAGGGTGCGGGCACCGAGCGCAACGAGTGGGCGGGCGGTGTCGCCGGTGACCAGCGCGTTGCCGCCCACGAGCACGTCGACGGTGCCGTCGGGGCGGTTGACGACGGTGCCGCCGGTGAGGGCGGCCAGGGTCGTGGTGAGACCGCTGCGCTGGTCGATCAGCTCGTTGGCGTTTCCGCCGCCAGCAATCGACTGACGGATGCGCGCGTTCAGCTCGGCCACCTGGGCGGCCGCGCCGTTGATCTCGGCGACCATGGTGTCCACGCTTCCGCGTTCCGACGACCACTTTGCGGCGACCGCCTGGTACCCCTGCCTGATCTGGGTGGTGACGGCGCCGGCCTGGGCCAGCAGCACCCCTGCGGGCGCGGTCTCACCGGCGGCGTTGGCCACGTCGTGCCAGCCGGCCCAGAACTCCTGCAGCTGGGCGGAGAGCCCGTTCTCGCCGGGCTCCTTCAGCGAGGCCTCGACGGCGCTCAGCGCGTTCGCCCGCACCGCGGAGTAGCCGGCGACCGCGGCGGTGCCGCGCACCTGGGCGTCCAGCGACGCGCTGCCGAGGCGGGCGATTCCGTCGACGCTGACACCCTGGCCGGGGCGCACCCCGGAATTCATCAGGCCCGTACGGGTCGACGCGTCTACCGCGGAGGTCGTCACCCGCTGCCGGGTGTACCCCTCCGTGTTCGCGTTGGCGATGTTCTGGCCCACGACGTCGAGACCCTGCCGGGCGGCGACCAGGCCGGTGTAGGCGGTGTTGAGTCCTCCGAAGGTGCTCATCGCGGCACCCTCACAGAATCTGGTCGAAAAGTCGGGAGCCGGTGGGGCGCGCACCGGCGGCCCCGGTGGCGTCATACGTCTGAGTGTTCGCGCGCACGTCGGCCAGGGTCTCCTGGCTGGAGCGGACGGCGGAGCGCAGCAGCTGCTCGTTGGCGTCGCGCAGTTCCTTGATCTGGGTGGTCAGTTCACCCATCGCCTTGAGGTGCGCGGCCATGATCTCGGACCACGGGCCGGCGGGGGCGTGAGCCACGAGCTCGCGCAGGGTGGCGTCTTCGGCCGTTCCCCAATCGAGGGCGACGGCGGCAACCTCGACCGAGCGGGCGAGGCCGGCATCCCGAACGTGGCCGAGCACCTGCTCCACCTCACGGGTGCCCTGCTGCAGCCAGCGGGTCTTGCCGTTGGTCAGCAGCAGCTGTTCCTCGTCGAGTTTGAAGACGAGCAGTTCGAGGAGCTCCCGCTCGCGCCACAGCAACGCTGATAGTTCATTGGCGCCCACGTCTCCTCCAACTGCCTGTCGTCTGGTGCGGCCGGTCCGCGCAAAATCGCGCAGGTCAACGGCTTGTTACTACGACTATCGGCAGGTGGCGGCCCCCGGTTAGCCACGGTGTGGATTCAGACTGCCAGCCGAGACTGAAGGTGTCCACTAAAGGAAGGACACGATTCCGGCAGACACCGGATGCCTGGCCCCCGTTGCGGGGTGATCCGCCCCGATGTGGGGGTGCCTGGCCCCGTTGTGGGGGCACCGTTGCGCATTCGGCCACCGACCGCGCCTTTACGTTTTAATCATGGCCGCGAAGTTCTGTGGCCTGGGCCCCGAACCCCTGCGTCACATCCCCGCTTTCTCGCAACGTCCCCGTGCCTACCCGGCCACTCGTTCGACCAGGCCCTTGCCTGATCGATCGGGACAATTCAGGTGTCAAGCACTCAGGGAGTTCCGTGTGAATCGTGCAGAACGCAACCAGTTGGTGATCGACAACCTCCCGCTCGTCGGCTACCTCGTTTCCGAAACCTGGGCCAAGGCCCGGCACCTCTCCCGCGACGACCTGGCCTCGGCCGGAGCTCTCGCCCTGATCACCTCGGCGGATGCCTTCAACGCCGACCTCGGCGTTCCGTTCGGAGCGTTCGCACGGCGCCGCATCATCGGCGCCTTCGCCGACGAGATGCGCTCCAACGACTGGGCTACTCGGATGGCCCGCCGCCGCATCAAGGAGACCCGTGCCGTTCAGCAGACGCTGGCCGGCGCCCTCGGCCGCGCGGCATCCGTCGACGAGGTCGCCGCCGCCCTCGGCGTCGACCGGGAGACCGCGATCGCCGGCCTGTCCGACTCCGAGCGCACCGTCTCGACCCTCGATGACGCCACCGCCGAGTTCCTGGTTTCCGGAACCGAACTCCCCGGCGACTCGCTGCTCTCCGCCGAGCGCCTGGCCTACCTGCACGCCGCCATCGCGGCACTGCCGGATAAGATGCGCGTGATCGTGCAGCAGGTCTACTTCGACGACCGCTCGGTCAAGGAGATCGCGGTCGAGCTCGGAATCACCCACTCGGCGGTGTCTCAGCAGCGGGCGGAGGCCATCCGTCTGCTCCGCGACGGCCTGGGCACGCACTACTCCGACGACGCCGAGGTGGAATACGTTCCCGAGTCCCGCATCGCGCCGGCCCGCCGCAGCGCCTACCTCGCCCGCCTCGCCGACCAGGCCATGCTCGGCCTCGCCACCGCGAGCGGGGTGGCGTACGCCGCCGGGTCGACGGATGCTGCCGATCCTGCCGGTTCAGACACCCGGGAAGTTTTTTCGATCAATGGCTAACGCGGTCTCAGCAGAGGCCGATAGCTCACAGTGTCAGGCCATGGATGGCCTGGCGTTCACCACCCAATCACGGAGGATTTCATCATGGGTATGCAGATCAACACCAACCTCGCGGCCAACAACACGTACCGCAACCTGGCCGCCACGCAGAACGACATGTCCAAGTCCCTGGAGAAGCTCTCCAGCGGCCTCCGCATCAACCGCGCAGCGGATGACGCGGCCGGCCTGGCCATCTCCGAGGGCCTCAAGTCGCAGGTCGGTGGCCTCACGGTCGCCAGCCGCAACGCCCAGGACGGCATCTCGGTCATCCAGACCGCTGAGGGCTCCTTGAACGAGGTCACCTCGATCCTGCAGCGCGTTCGTGACCTCGCAGTCCAGGCCGGCAACGACTCGAACAACACCGATTCGCGTACCGCGATCACGACCGAGGTTCTTGCCCTGGGCAAGGAACTTACCCGTATCGGGGCCTCGACCAACTTCAACGGTACGGCCCTGCTCGACGGCGTCAAGGCGTCGCTGACCTTCCAGGTCGGCGCTGGCAGCGTCGCTGCAACCGACCAGATTGTTGTGAATCTCACGAACGTGTCTACTATCGGTGCCGCCATTGAGGTGCTGGGAACTGCAGCGACTGACGGTTTCAAGGACGCAGCAACGGCCCTGTCCACCATCGCCGCACTGGACCTGAACATCAAGGCCGTGTCCACGTCACGCGCCGAGCTTGGCGCGAACCAGAACCGGTTCGAGAGCGTCATCAAGAACCTGGCCGTCTCCAAGGAGAACCTCACCGCTGCCGGCTCGCGCATCCGCGACACCGACATGGCCGAGGAAATGGTCAAGTACACCCGTTCCAGCATCCTCTCGCAGGCCGGTACCGCCATGCTCGCGCAGGCCAACCAGTCCGCTCAGGGCGTGCTGTCGCTGCTCCGCTAACCCTGAGTAGCTGAACCTTTCGGGAAACCGCACGGTGAACTATGGCTGGTGGTGACCTAAGAGATGAACTGGACCTCATCCCTCGGTCGCCGCCAGCCATTCACGTTTACACCCGCACCATCCAGCTTGATCGCAGAAACGTAAGGAGGGGAAGACATGACGAACGCCATCGACGGACTCGTCTCCGGGCTCGACACCACCTCCCTGATCAACTCCCTGATGCAGGTCGAAGCCGTTCCGCAGACGCTGCTGAAGGCCAAGGTCTCCTCGTCGCAGAACCTGATCTCGGCGCTGCAGGGCCTCAACACCAAGATCGCCGGCCTGGCCGATCTGGCCGGCAAGGCCGCGAAGCCGGCCGCACTCGACCTCTATTCGGCCACCAGTACCTCTCCCACCGTCACGACGGCGGTCTCGGCCAACGCCAGCGCCGGGCAACTCGACGTCGTCGTCACCAACCTCGCTCGCAGCCAGATCGGCGTCTCCGCGGCCATGACCGCCTGGCCCGCCGACCCGGCCGTGCTGACCATCGTCTCCGGCGGTGTCACGACCGAGATCTCCGTCAGCTCGACCTCTCTCGACGCCGTCGCCACGGCCATCAACGCCGCCAACACCGGAGTTACCGCCACGAAGGTCGCGTCCGGAGTGGATGCCGGCGGCGTCGCTCAGTACCGGCTCCAGTTCACCGGGAATGACTCCGGTGCGGCCAAGGCCTTCAGTGTCTATCAGGGCACCGCCGCCGAGGTCACGGCGAACAGCGCGCCCGATTTGCTGGCCGCCGCGGGTGCCGCCGTCATCCGCACCGCCCAGGACGCCAGCGTCACCCTGTGGGCCGGTAGTACCGCCGCCCAGACGATCACCTCGGCCACCAACACGTTCGCGAACCTGCTGCCCGGCGTCGCGATCACGGTATCCGCCGTCTCCGTTGACCCCGTCACCATCAAGGTCGCTCGTGACGACGCGCAGATCGGCTCCCTGGCCTCGGGTCTGGTCAGCTCCCTGAACGGCGTCTTCGCGCTGATCTCCACCAAGTCCGCGGTCGTCAACAGCACCAACGCGTCGGGGGCCGCCGTGTTGTCGGCCGGCATCTTCACCAGCGACAGCACCGTGCGCGACGTTAAGCAGCGCATTCTCACGGCCGCCTCGGCACCGATCAACGGGCACTCGCCGTCGGAGTACGGCATCAGCATCACCCGATCCGGCACCATGGAGTTCGACGCGGCCAAGTTTGCCGCGGCCCTCGCCAAGGACCCGGTAACCGTCAAAGCAGCAGTGCAGGAGATCGCGACCCGCGTCGCAGCAGCGGCATCATCGGCCTCGGACAAATACGACGGTCAGATCACCGCGAAGATCACCGGTCAGCAGTCCACGGTCAAGAACTTAGGCGACCGCATCGCCGACTGGGACCGCAGCCTGGCCACCCGCCGGGCGACCCTGCAGAGCACCTACACCGCACTGGAAACCCAGCTCAGCGCCCTGAAAGCACAGTCCTCGTGGCTGAGTGCCCAGGTTGCCGGGCTCCCGACCTCGAGCACAGGATGATGATGGCTGTTATGAGCATGATGGGTGGGGCACAGGCCCGGCGCGCACAGTTGAACCGCGAAGCGGTGCTCTCGGCCACGCCGGTGCGCCTGCTCACGATGCTCTACGACCGGTTGCTGCTCGATCTCGGCCGCGCCGAGATCGCCCAGAATATCGAGGACTGGGCCGTCGCCTCGGAGCACCTCCTGCACGCCCAGGCGATCGTCTCCGAACTGTCGACCTCGCTCAACGTGGAGGCCTGGGAGGGCGGCGAGGGTCTGTTCGCCCTGTACACCTACGTGTCCAACGCGTTGATGAGCGCCAACATCCATCGGGATGTCGCCCGTACCCGGGAGGCCATCGCCCTGCTCGAGCCGCTGCGGCAGACCTGGCACGAAGCGGCCGAGCTGCTGCCGGCCCAGAGCGCGGCGCGTGCGGGCGGGGAGTACGGTCTTGCCTAGGGTTCTGCTCGACACCCACGAATCTGCGAACGACCGCCAGGAGTGGCTGGATGTGCTCGACCAGCTCGAGTCGAGCCTCGGCTCGGGCGCGCGCGACGCCGTGCTGGCCGGCCCGGGGGAGCGCTTCTCTACCGGCGTGCAGTGGCGTGCGCCCGCACACCTGGGCCAGCTGCCCGCCGACCTCGAGACGCGCGCCCGGCGCCTGCTCTCCGGCCAGCTCGAACTGATCAGCGAGATCGAGGATGCCCGGCGCTCCGCCGGCGTGCACCTCGCCGCAGTGCGCACCATCATCTCGGCCCAGCACACCGACCAGGCCGTCTACCTCGACATAGCCGGCTGACTGCCCGCCCACCTCGCGCCCGTTGCCGGCTACCGCCGCTGCGGGCCAACTGTTGCCCGCTCGGACATTTGTTGCCCGTGCGCGGGCAACAGTTGTCCGTTTCGACAACAGTTGCGGGGTTCCGCTCGAAAACGTGAGGAAAGAAGTTCCGCGACAACTCCTTACGCGCCTCGGCCACCGGCCGATAGCTAGGAGCGAGCAGGGATTGCTCGACCACAGGCCACGGATCGGCCGCCCTCGTTTTGCCGACGAATCGGGTATCCGTGTTTGAATCCGTGACCATGACGGCGCTCTCCAGCGCGCTGGACGGGCTGGCCCTGCGCCAGCGCACCATCGCGAACAACATCGCGAACGTGAACACGCCGAACTACCACGCCAAGCGTGTGGCGTTCGAGGATGCCCTGGCGCAGTCTGTGCAGGCCGGCAGCGGCAGCACTGTCGCCACCACCGCCAGTTCCCTCGAGCCCACCCGCCTCGACGGCAACAACGTCAACCTCGACACCGAGACCCTCTCCAACATCGACACCGTGCTGCGGTACCAGTTCGCGGCGCAGGCCGTCAACGGGCCGTTCACGGCCATGCGCTCCGCGATGCGAACCAGCTGATGACCCTCGACGCCATCGGGATTGCCGGCAGCGGCCTCACCCTGCACCGCAAATGGCTCGACGCCGTCGCGGACAACATCGCCAACGCCAACACGGTCACCGCCACCGACGGTGACGCCTTCCAGGCGCGCTACATCGTCGCCCAGGCCGGCCAAGGCACCACCGGAGCCTATGCGGCCGGGACGGCACTCGGCGACGCCGAGGGAATTCTGACCTTCGACCCGAGCAACCCACTCGCCGACGAGGCCGGCTACGTGCGCCGCCCGGACGTCGACATGGCCGAGCAGATGGGCGCGCTGATCATGGCGCAGCGCGGCTACCAGGCCAACGCCGCCGTCGTCGACCGTGCCAAGACGACCTACGAAGCCGCACTCCAGATTGGACGCTCCTGATGACCATCGGTTCGATCAACCCGATCCAGTCCGTGACCGGCACGGGATACCTCTCCGGCGTGCAGGGCCTGCAGGGTGTGCAGGGAACCCCGGGGAGCCAGGGCGCCGACGGTTCGGCCTTCGGCAGCGCCCTGGTCGGCGCCGTCGACAATCTGCAGCAGCTGCAGGCCACCTCCAACACCCTCACGGTGCAGGCCATAACCGGAAACCTGACCGACATCCACTCGGCCACCCTGGCCTCGACTCGCGCCCAGGTCACCCTCGAACTCGTGGCCGCCGTGCGCAATAAGGGTGTCGACGCGTTCAACGAGATCATGAGGATGCAGGCCTGATGCCGCGCCCGATCACGTCGGCCTTCGCACGCCTCGGCCAGAGCATCCGGTCCTTCTCCGTCGCCCAGCGCACGGTCGCCATCATCGGCGTCGCCGTGCTTGCCCTGGGCATCGCCGCCCTGAGCATGTGGGCCACCAAGCCGGCCTTCACGCCCCTGTTCTCCGGGCTGAGCGGTTCCGACGCGAATACCATCGTCGAGCAGCTTCGCACCGACGGCGTCGCCTACGAGCTCAGCGACGGTGGCGCGACGATCCTGGTGCCGCAGCAGAACGTCTACGACGAGCGCCTCAAGGCCGCCGCAGCCGGCCTGCCGTCCTCCAGCACGGGCGGCTACGGGCTGCTCGACACCATGGGTGTCACTTCCAGCGAGTTCCAGCAGTCGGTCACCTACAAGCGGGCGCTCGAGGGCGAACTCGCCAACACCGTCAAGGCCATGAAGGGCGTCAAGAACGCCTCGGTGCGCCTGGCGATCCCCGAAGAGACCGTGTTCGCGTCGGAGCAGAGCGACCCCACGGCATCCGTCTTCGTGGAGACGGCCACCGGCAGCACCCTGAACGCCGACCAGGTGCAGTCCATCGTGCACCTCACCTCGGCCTCCATCGCCGGGATGGCACCCACCGACGTGGCCGTCATCGACTCCACGGGTGTCGTGCTCTCGGCGGTCGGCGTGGGAGCGACCGGATCCGCCGACCAGCAGGCCGGCGCCTACGAGGACCGCGTGCGGGGGGCCGTGCAGGCCATGCTGGACAAGGTCGTCGGGCCCGGCAACGCCACCGTCGTCGTGGCCGCCGACATGAGCTACCAGTCGGCCCAGCGGGTCGAGGAATCGTTCACCACCCCGACGGATGCCCCGGCCCTCAACGAGGCCGTCAAAACCGAGTCGTACACGGGCTCCGGCGGCTCCGCGGCCGGCGTCCTCGGCCCGGACAACATCGCCGTCCCGGCGGGCACCGAGGGCGATGGAACCTTCACCTCCGAGGACACCACCAAGAACAACGCGGTCAACAAGGTCACCGAGACCCGCACCATCCCGGCCGGGGAGATCAACCGGCAGACGGTCTCGGTGGCCGTGAACGCCGACGTCGTGGGTCAGCTCAACGTCGCCGACGTCACCTCGCTGGTGGCCTCGGCCGCGGGCATCGACGTGCAGCGCGGCGACGCGGTCACCGTGGAGGTAGTCAGCTTCAACGGCGGCGCGGCAGAGGATGCCGCCGCGGCCCTCGCGGCGACCGAAGCGGCGGCCGCCGCCGACCGGTTCGCAGAGGTCATGCGCATCGCCATCATCACCGCGGGGATTGTCATCACTTTCGTGCTGGGGCTCATCCTCTACGCGCGTCGTTCGCGCCGCCAGAGCCGCGAGTCCATCGAGCTTGACGAAATGATGGAGGTCCGGCCCGCACTGTCCGTGCCGGAGGTGCCGTTCCCGCTGAGCGCCCCGATCGCGCCGATCATGATCGACCCCACCCCGACCGTGGCCTACCTGCCGCCGGCCTCCGACCGGATGCGGGTGGAGATCGACGCACTCGCTCAGCGTGACCCCGCGAAGACCGCGGAATACCTCCGCGGCCTGATGGATGACCGGCAGCCCGCATGATCGACGCCCAGCCGGCCCTGACCGGCACGCAGAAGGTCGCCGTGGTGCTGATGAGCATGGAGCACCAGCGCGCCACCGAAGTGATGAAGCAGTTCACCGAGGCCGAGGCGGCCGATATCGCCGCGGAGATGGTGCAGTTGCGCCGGGTCGACCCGGAGGTGACCGAAACCACCGTTCTGGAGTTCCACGAACTCACGGTCAAGGGTGCCCATACCCGGCGCGGCGGTCACGCCTACGCGATCGGCCTGCTTGAGGCATCCTTCGGCGCGGAACGAGCGGCCGGCGTCATGGTCAAGGTGGCCTCGTCGATGGCCGGCAAGGCCTTCGAGTTTCTCGACGCCGCCGAGCCGTTGCAGATCCTCACCCTGCTTGACGGCGAATTGCCCCAGACCATCGCGCTCGTGCTCGCGCACCTGCGCCCCGGTCACGCCTCCGCCGTGCTCGGCGGCCTCGACGCCGACCTGCGCGCGGAGGTGGCGCAGTGCATCGCCGGCATGGGTACGGCCACCCCCGAGGCCGTGCGCGTGGTCACCGAGACCCTCAAGGCCCGGGTCGGCGCCGTCGCCTCCTCCCGCGACTCGGTGGAGATCGTCGGCGGCATCCAGCCGCTCGTCGAGATCATCAACCGGGCCGATGTGGCCACCGAACGCGCCCTTCTCGAAGCCCTCGATGCGCGCGATCCGGCCCTGGCCGAAGAGGTCCGGTCACGGATGCTGACCTTCGCCGACATCGTCAAGCTCGAAAACCGAGACGTACAGCAGGTGCTCCGCGGCATCGACGCGGGCATCCTCGCCATCGCCATGAAGGGCTCCGCGGACGCTGTGGTCTCGATCATTCGCACCAACCTGTCCGAGCGCAACCGGGAGATCCTCGACGACGAGGTCAAAGCCATGGCGCCCGTGCGGGTGTCGCAGGTCGAGGAAGCGCGCGCCACGATCGTGCGGGCCATCCGCGACCTCGAGGCGCAGGGGAGCATCACCGTGCAACGTGCCGAGGAGGACGACTATGTTGTTTGACGCAGCGACCGCCCGGTCGAACTTCTCCGCCGTGACCTTCCCCAGCCTGCAGGGCGAGCGGGGCGCAGGCGGCGACGCCTCCCGGGCCCGGGGGCACGCCGCCGGCTACACCGCGGGACTCCGGGCGGCCGCCGCCGAGGTGGATGCCCGGATCGCGCGGCTCGACGCCGAGCAGGCCGCCGCCGGTGCCATCGGCCAGGCGCGGATCGACCGGGCGGTCGCGCTGCTGGGTGCCGCCGCCGCCGCGCTGCACGAGCGAACCGTTCCGGTGATCCAGGAGGCGGAGGACACCCTTGTCGCGACCGCGCTGGAGCTGGCCGAAGCGATCCTCGGCTACTCACTCGGCGACGCCGACGCCTCGGCGCGGGCCGCACTGGGCCGCGCCCTCGCGACCGGAGTGACCGGTGCGACCGTCACCACCGGCGCACTCGGTACCGTTCGCCCGCACTCCGTGCGGATGAACCCCGCCGACCTTGCTCTGATCGACCTGATCACCCGCGCGGATGCCGGCGTGGACTTCACGGCGGACGCCGACCTCGCCCGTGGCGACGCGATCGCCGAGTTCCCCGATGGATTCCTTGACGCCCGGATCGGCACCGCGCTTACCCGCGCGAAGGCCGCACTCACCGGAGCCCGGTCGTGACCCTGGCGCAGGCCCCCGCCTGGCGTCCGCGCGCGGGAAAGATCCGCTCCGCCCTCGACGCCGCGCGGCCCCAGCGGGTGGGCGTCGTCTCTTCGATCGTCGGTCTCGGTCTGGAGGTGCGCGGGCTCAATTCCGCGATCGGCGATCTGGTCACGGTCGGCGACGGCGGGGAGATCGACGCCGAGGTGGTCGCCACGACGCAGGGCGGCATCCGGTGCATGCCGCTCGGCCGGATGACCGGTATTCGGATCGGCGCGCCCGTGCGCTCGGACGGAACCCCGCACCTCGTGCCCACCGGCGCCGGCCTGTTCGGGCGCGTCATCGACGGCCTCGGCCGGCCCATCGACGGCAAAGGCCCTCTCTCCGGTGCCCGGTTCGTCGGCCTCGATCACGACAGCCCCTCCGCGATGGCCCGCTCCCGCATCCAGACGCCGCTCCAGTTGGGTGTGCGCGTGCTCGACACCCTCACCACCGTCGGGAAGGGACAGCGGATGGGCCTGTTCGCCGGCTCCGGCGTCGGCAAGTCCTCGCTGCTTTCGATGATCGCCCGCGGCACCGACGCGGAGGTCTCGGTCATCGCCCTGGTGGGGGAGCGCGGCCGCGAGGTGCGCGAATTCCTTGAAGACGACCTCGGACCCGAGGGGCTCGCCCGTTCGATCGTGGTCGTGTCCACCTCCGACGAACCGGCCATGATGCGGCTGCGCGCCGCCTTCCTGGCCACCCGGATCGCCGAGTCGTTCCGTGACGAGGGAGCCGACGTGATGCTGATGATGGATTCACTCACCCGGGTGGCGATGGCCCAGCGCGAGATCGGCCTCTCGGTCGGCGAACCCCCTGCCACCCGCGGTTATCCGCCCTCGACCTTCTCCCTGCTCGCCCGCCTACTCGAGCGGGCCGGCACCGACGAAACCGGGTCGATCACGGGCGTCTACACGGTGCTCGTCGACGGCGACGACCACAATGAACCGATTGCGGATGCCGCCCGCTCGATCCTCGACGGACACGTCGTACTCGACCGCAAACTGGCTGTCCTCGGCCATTTCCCCGCTGTCGACGCGCTCTCCTCGATCTCCCGTGTCGCCTCCCGGGTCAACAGCCCCGAGCAGAACCAGGTCGCCGGCCTGTTGCGCCGGGTGCTCGCCGCACGCCGCACCGCGCAGGACCTGCTCGACGTCGGCGCGTACCGGCGGGGCACGAACCCGCTTGTCGACGCCGCCGTCGACAACGAGGGCGCCATCAACGCGTTCCTCCAGCAGCGCATGGACGACCAGACCTCGGCCCCGCTCGCTTGGGACCAACTCACGACACTTACTCGAACGCTGGGGGCGCTCTGATGAAACGCACTTTCGCTTTGGCCGGGCTCCTCCGGCTACGGCACCTGCAGCAGGACCAGGCCGCCGGCGACCTGGCCCAGGCCAACGCGGTCGTTCAGGCGAACGCGGCTCGCCGGGCCGCGACCAGGGCCACTCTGCGGCACGCGCCGAGTCTGGCCAGCGGGGCTGACACGCTGTCGGCGATCGCCTCCGCCCGCGCCTCGGCGCACAGCATGTTGGCCGACATGGAGGCCCTCGGCCGCAACTACCAGGTTGCCGTCGGCGAGGCGCAGGTCGCCTTCGAAGCGACCCGTGCCGATACGGTGCGGTTGGAGAAGCTCGAGGGCAGGCACGGAGCCTTGGTCGCGGCCAACGACCTGCACCGCGAACAGACCATCCTCGACGAGATTGCGTCGACCGGCTGGCACCGCAACCGGGGCGCGGGCGGTGACCCGCGATGACCATGATCGCGGCGATGAGCCGGGTCAGCGAGATCCAGGCGACACTCGTTCAGCTCTCGGCCGGGGCGAACGCCCAGAAGGCGCAGGCCACTGCCGCAGCCGGCAGCGCCACCGCCGGGGCGGGCGCGAGCACCTCGGCGAACACCTTCGCCGACGCCCTCGCGTCGGCGTCGGGCGCCGCCGCGGTCGGCCCGGCCGCACCGAACCCGGGTGGGGCCACCGGCGCCGACGTGGTCGACGCCGCGAAGAAGTACCTGGGCGTGCCCTACGTCTTCGGCGGTGAAGACGCCAGCGGCATGGACTGTTCCGGGTTGGTGCAAACCGTGTATGCCGAAATGGGCATAGACGTGCCGCGCCTCGTGTCGGGCCAGATGAAGATCGGCACCGAGGTCGGCTCCCTCGCCGAGGCCAAGCCCGGTGACCTGATCGTCACCGGCGGCGGCGAGCACATCCTGATCTACGCCGGCGACAACAAGGTCATCCACGCGCCCTACGAGGGCCGCACGGTCTCACTGGTCGAGGCCTACATGGACGACTCCGAGATCGACACCATCCGCCGTGTGATTCCGGATGCCCCGGCCGCCACCGCGAGCCCGGCGTCCTCGAGCACGGCCTCCGCTTCGTCAGCCGCCGGCAGCCAGCTCAGCGCCGCACTGGCCTCATTCATGAACGGAGCCTCCCGATGAGCGCCACGTCCGTCCGGCTGGCGCCGACGCCCCACACCGCGGCGCAGGCGCTGGCATCCGCGTCCTCATCCGCTGCCGCGTCCTCATCCGCCTCCTCCGCCGCCGCCTCCCCCTCGGCTTCGCGTGGCCCGCTGGGTGCCCGCCCGGGTGCCGGCTCATTCGCGTCCGTGCTGCAGGGCACCCTCGTGGGCCCGCGCACCTCGGCGATCGCGTCTCCGCCGGGTTCCGCGTCAACCTCATCCCGGGCTCCCGAGCCGACCTCGGAGCGCACCGCCGAACCGGCCTCCGGACCGACCACTGATCTGAGGAACGCCCTGACCGGCGCGGCGCCGGCCCCGGAGCACCAGCAGCCGAGCGCCATCCCGACCGCCGCCGGGTTCAGCCTCTCGCCACTGCCGACCGGTGCGAAAGCCACCGGGGCGATAGCCACCGGAGCCGACAGTGCTGCCCTCGCCGACTCCGTCGGGACCGAGGCCGTGACCATCCCGACCGCCGCCGCCGGCACCGCCGAGACTTCCACCATCGCTGCCACCGAATCCGTAGCCGACTCAGACTCCACGGAGACGTCCGCCGCAGACTCCAACACTTTCACCGCAGCGAACGCCGCTGGCGGTACCGCGCTTCCGGCCGGGGCTCTCGCTGCCCCGATGCCGGTGCCACCGGCACCCGCCGCCGTAGCACCCGCCACCGTAGCACCCGCCGCCGTAGCGCCCGTCACCGCCGCGCCCGTCACCGCCGCAGGGCCCGGTGCCACCGCAGGGCCCGTAGCCGGGACGGCATCTTCCGCCGGAGCGACTGTCGCGGGCACGGCGCCCACGGGCCTCACGGCGCCCACCGGCCTCGGCGCGGCCGCAGGGACATCCGTCGCCGGTGACCGCGCGGCCACCGTGAACCTGAAGCAGGCCGAAGCCTCGGCGCCCGCCGCCCTGCTCGTGCCGCTCGGCACCCCGGCCACCGCCCCCCTTGTGCCGCCCGGCGCCCCGGCCTCGGCCCCGGCAGCACCGCCCGCGCCACTGGCCGGCCAGGTGTCCCGACCCCTGTTCACCCTGGTGGGCGCCGCCAACGGCGACCACGTGCTGACCATCAGCGTGAGTCCCGACAATCTGGGCCCGGTCACCGTGCGGGCTCACGTGCGCGGGGAGCACATTCGGGTCGAGCTGTTCGCGCCCACGGACCTGGCCCGAGAGGCGCTTCGGGCCATCCTGCCCGACCTGCGCCGGGACCTGTCGGGCGGCGGGCTGAACGCGCAGCTCACCCTGTCGGCCGACGCCCGCGCCTCGGACCCCTCGGCCTCCCGACAGGGCGGACCCGACGCCCGCCAGGAGTGGCCGGCCGAAGACGACAGGGCGACCCGAGGCGACCGTGCGGCCGGCCCTGCCGCCGACCGTGCCGCCGACCGTGCCGCCGACCTCAGACTGTCTTCCCTGCGCGCCGCCGGCTCACACACCACCATCGACGTTCTCGCCTGACCTGCTGCCACCTCAGACCCCACCGACACAGACCCCACCATCCCAGAAAAGAGACCCTTTGACCATTGACGCAGTGGCAGCAGCCGCCCCGGCCGGGATGTACTCGACCGCCCCCGTGCGCGCCCCGAAACAGACCCTGGATTCCGAGGCGTTCATGTCGTTGCTGGTCACTCAGCTGCGCAACCAGGATCCCAGTTCGCCCATGGACACCAACCAGATGATCTCTCAGACCACGCAGCTGGCCATGATGGAGAAGCTCGCGGCGCTCTCAACGACCGCCGACGAGAACTTCTCCCTGCAGATGCGCGTCGCCGCAGCGGCCCTGGTCGGACAGGACGTCACCTTCACGCGGGCCGACGGCACCGTGGGCACCGGTACCGCCTCGAGCGTCTCCTACGCCGGGGCCGTTCCCCAGGTCACCGTCGACGGGACCCTCGTCGCCCTCGACCTGGTGACCGGCGTCACCTCGGGCGCGAGCGCCGCCGCCGGCACCACTCCCGGCCTCTCCGCCTGACCCACACCTCACATCCGTTCTCGTTCTCGTTTCCCACCGAAAGGCAGCACCCCATGCTTCGCTCCCTGTACTCCGGCATCTCCGGCCTTCGCTCGCACCAGACCATGCTCGACGTCACCGGCAACAACATCGCCAACGTCAACACCACCGCGTTCAAGGCGTCGGCCGTACAGTTCCAGGACACCCTTTCGCAGCTGAAGCAGGGTGCGGGTGGCCCCCAGGAGCAGGTGGGCGGCACGAACCCGGCCCAGGTCGGGCTCGGCGTGCAGGTGGCCGGGATCGCCACGAACTTCTCCCAGGGCTCCGCGCAGTCCACCGGGCGGGCCACCGACATGGCGATCTCCGGCGACGGGTTCTTCGTCACCCAACTGGCCGGCGAGACGCTCTATAGCCGTGCGGGTGCCTTCGACTTTGACGCCGAGGGTCGCCTGGTCTCCCCGGACGGTGCGATCGTGCAGGGCTGGAACGGCGCCAACGGGCAGATCAACGAGGGTGGCCCGGTGGGCAACATCACCCTGCCGCTGCAGGCCATGATCCCGGCGAAGGCAACCGGTGGCGTCACCATGGTCGGAAACCTGCCGGCGGATGCGGCGGCAGGCTCCGCCATCGTGCGCGACGTCAAGGTCTACGACGCGTTGGGTGCCGCCCGTACCCTGTCGGTCACCTTCGCGCGTACGACCACCGGCTGGACCGCGAGCGGCACCGACGCAGTGGGTACCGGCTCCACGGCCTTGACCCTCGACGCAGAAGGTGTGCTCACGGCAACCGGTCCGTTCATCGTGAACGACGTCAAGGTGAATCTGACCGCCCTGACCGGGCAGGCTGGCCTGAGCACGGCCACGATCAGCAGCCAAGACGGTTCCACGGCGGGTTCCCTCCAGTCCTTCACCCTCGGCAAGGACGGAACCCTGGTGGGCCTGTTCAGCAACGGCAGCCAGACAGCCATCGCCCGCATCGCCCTGGCCACCTTCACCAACCCGAGCGGCCTCGAGAAGTCCGGTTCCTCGGCCTACCGCGCCACCTTCAACTCGGGCCAGGCGGCTCTCGGCGCCCCCGGTGACGGCGGCCTCGGCTCGCTCAGCGGCGGCACCCTCGAGATGTCCAACGTCGACCTCTCGCAGGAGTTCACCAACCTGATCGTCGCCCAGCGCGGTTTCCAGGCGAATGCGCGCATCATCACCACCTCCGACGAGGTGCTTCAGGAGCTCACCAACCTGAAGCGGTAGCGCCTACGCCGATAACCGGCGTCGGCGGGTCGTCAGGCCGCACATTTTTGCGCGCCATACTGGAATGACCGACGTTTCAACTGAGGAGCAAAGATGCAAATCCTGGTCAACACCGACAACAACATCGCGGGTACGGACGCAGTCGTGGCGGAGGTGGAGTCCTCGGTCGAAACTGTTCTGGCCCGGTTCAGCTCCCGGTTGACGCGGGTCGAGGTCCACCTCAGCGACGAGAGCGCAGGCAGGGCGACGACCGAGGACATCCGTTGCCTGCTCGAGGTGCGTCCCGCCGGGGGCAACCCCCTCGCGGCAACCGACCATTCCTCCACGATGACCGGGGCCGTCAGCGGTGCGCTGCACAAGCTGGCCAGCGTGCTCGAGACCACGTTCGGTCGCATGGACGACCACAAGGGCGCATCCGCCATGGGTGACGACCACACGCCCTGAACCGTCTGCCTGACACGGTAAAGTTGGCCGTCCGCCTCGCCCGGGGGCTGAACCGAACCCGAGAGGACGGCCACAGTGAGCCTGATCAGGCTGAACGACGTCAGCATCCGTTTCGAGAACACCCAGATTCTGCGTGAGGCCTTCTTCCGACTGGAACCAGGCGACCGGGTTGGACTGATCGGCCGCAACGGGTCAGGTAAGTCGACGATTCTCAAGCTGGTCCTCGGCCAGGCGAGCGCGGATGCCGGCACCGTCACCCTCGAGGCCGGTACCCGGGTGGGCTACTTCTCCCAGTTCTCCGAACTGAACGGCGAATCCACGATCACCGAGGTGCTCGACGGCCTGTTCGCCCCGATCAAGGCCCTCGAGGCCGAGCTCGCGTCGATCGACGCCCGGATCGCGGCGGATTCTGCGCAGAGCGCCGAACTCGACCGGCTGATCCACCGCCAGGCCGAGCTGTTCGAAGACATGGACCGCCTCGATGGTTGGGACTACCCGCGGCGTATCGACGCCGCGCTGACCACCCTCGGGTTCGACGAGGCCCACCGCGTCTGCGCCATCGATTTGCTTTCCGGCGGTTGGCGCAACCGGGCGGCGCTGGCGAAGATCCTGCTCGAGCGGCCCGACGTGCTGCTCCTGGACGAACCAACCAACTACCTGGACGTCGCCGGCGTCGAGTGGCTCGAGGCCTGGTTCCGCTCATTCCGCGGTGCGGCCATCATCGTCTCGCACGATCGCCGGTTCCTTGACGGGGTCGTCACCCGCATCATTGAGGTCGAGAACTACCACCTGCACGAGTACCCCGGCAACTTCGGCGACTACGTGGTGCAGAAGCAGTTTCGCCTGAAAACCCTCGAGCTGCAGTTCCTGCACGAGTCGGAACTGCTCGCTTTCGAGGCGGAGGGGATCAGCGACCGCCGCGAGGCCGCAAAGGCTGCCAGCCGCACCCTCGACAGCCAACTCGCGCACATCAAGAAGACCCGCAGCCCGCGGCCCGTCGACACGATCATCACCGAGATCTACGGCGGGCTGCACGTGAAGGACTCGCTCTGCCGCATCGAGTCGCTCAGCAAGTCCTACGGCGAGAAGGCGCTGTTCACCGACCTCACCTTCGAGATCCGGCGCGGCAACCGCATCGTGGTCCTGGGCTCCAACGGCAGCGGCAAGACCACCCTGCTACGGGTTCTGGCGGGGGAGGAGAAGGCCGATTTCGGCGAGGTGGCCTGGGCCTCCGGCGCCGCCGTGGTTTCCTACAACCAGGTGCTCGACGGCCTTGACGACGATGACACCGTCAGCCACTCCGTGAACGCGATGCCGGGCAGTCTCGCCTTCACAGCGACCCGCAAGTCGGTCAACCGGTTCCTCGCGATGTTTCAATTCTCCGAGGCCGACCTCAAGCAGAAGATCGGCAACCTCTCCGGTGGGCAGCGGGCCCGCGTCGCCATGGCACAGTGCTTGCTGTCGGGGGCCGCTGTGCTCCTGCTCGACGAACCGACGAACCACCTCGACCTGGCCAGCACCCAGGTGATGGAGCGCGCCCTCATCCACTTTCCGGGGGCTGTGGTGGTGGTCAGCCACGACCGGTTCTTCACCGACAAGATCGCCACCCGACACCTGATCTTCGGCAGCGATGCGGCCGCGCCCGGCGAGATCCTGGTGCGCGCGGCGTAACCAATTCGACGGAGATTTTCGCGACAGAGCGCGGTTTTCTCGTCTTTGAGTACGTTTTGGGCAGAATCTCCGTCGAATCAGTTCGACGGAGATTCTGGCTCCCCACACTCTTCCGTGTGTGCCGCCCCGGCGGAGCCCGTGTGTGCGGCCAACTCAGGACATCCGGCGACCGGGTTGACCGTCCGCAGCGGACCTGTGCGGAAGCAGACCGGATTTCCGGCTCGGCCAGACGGATCTCCTGAGTTGGCCAAAATCGGCGACGGATGTGGTCGTGCGGCTTTCCAGGTCAGGTCACGGGCTCGATGCGGCCGGCAGCTAACGCGCCCGGCCGGGCGGCCGACAGTGAGGCGTAACGGTTGCTGGAACCGTTCTGAACCCGGGGTGGACATCATGATCGTTGTGACGCGGCTGAACAACAGCCAGTTCGCGATCAACCCGGACCTGATCGAGCGCATCCACGCGAGCCCTGACACGACCCTGGTCATGGTCGACGGCGCCAAGTTCATCGTCACGGAGACCCTCGACGACGTCATCGAGAAGATCGCCCGGTTCCGGGCCCATGTGATCTCGCTGGCCTACCTGACGCCGGATGCCGACTACCGGCCGGGCATCCGTTCGCTCGAAATCGTCGAGGGGCCGCACGCGATCGAGGAAATCATCGAACCGGGCAGCACGGTTCCCGCCCGCCCGCGGAGGCTCTGATGGATCCGGCAACCCTGGTCGGAATCGCCATCGCCTTCGGCTCACTTTTCGCCATGATCACTCTCGAGGGCAGCAGCTTGCACTCGATCCTTCTGCCGGCACCGATGATTCTCGTGTTCGGCGCCACCATCGCGGTCGGCATCGCCGGCGGCACGATCAGGGACGCGATCTCCGCGTTCAAAGCCGTGCCCGCCGCCTTCATCGGCAAGACCACCCCGCCGCAGCAGGTCATCGACCAGGTCGTCGGCTTGGCCGAGAAGGCGCGCAGTTCCGGTCTGCTCGCCCTCGAGCAGGAGGCTGACAACGTCGCCGACCCGTTCCTGCGTGGCGCCCTGCAGAACATCGCCGACGGCACCGACGGCGATGAACTGCGCATCCTGCTGGAAGACGAGCTCGCGACCGCCACCAAGGAGAGCCGCAACGCTGCCAAGTTCTTCACCAGCCTCGGCGGCTACGCGCCCACGGTCGGCATCATCGGAACCGTCGTCTCGCTCACGCACGTGCTTGAGAACCTCGACACCCCGTCCACCCTCGGCCCGATGATCGCGGCCGCGTTCGTCGCGACCCTGTGGGGCCTGCTCACGGCCAACTTCCTCTGGCTGCCGATCGGCAGCCGGCTCAAGCGCCTCAGCGACATCGAAGTCGAACGGATGACCCTGCTCCTGGAGGGTGCGCTGGCCGTGCAGGCAGGCAGCCAGCCTCGGCTCCTCGGCGAGAGACTGCGCGCCATGGTGCCCGCGCCGGCCTCCGCCAGGGCAGGCAAACCAGGCAAACCGGGCAAACCCGGCAAGGGCCCCAAGGCGGACAAGGCGGACACGTCCCTGCCGAAGGCCGCATGAGCGGGCACGGACGCGGGCACGGCCGCAGGCGGGGCCTCGAGGAGGAGCACGTCGAGCACGTCGACGAGCGGTGGATGGCGTCGTACATGGATATGGTCACCGTGCTGATGTGCATGTTCATCGTGCTGTTCGCGATGTCTTCCGTCGACCAGGAGAAGTTTCTGCAGCTGAAGAACTCGCTCGCGACCGGGTTCGGGGCCACCGACGTCGGTAAGGTCGACACGGCCAAGGGCGTGGTCGTGACCAAGGACAAGGTCGCCCAGTCCGAGGTGACCGGGTTCACCGACATCGACCTCGCGGCGGCAGAGGTCACGGACCTCACCGCGGTGAGGGACGCCCTGCAGGCCGCAGTGGATGCCCAGGGCGTGGCCCAGGAGGTGCAGTTCACCATTGACGACCGCGGCCTGGTCATCGGGCTGATCGGCTCCGAGGCGTTTTTCGAACCCAACCTCGCCAACCTGAGCCGCCAGGCCGTGCAGGTCCTCGACGCCGTGGCGCCGATCCTCTCCGCCAACACCCGCGAGGTGAAAGTGGAGGGCCACGCCGACCGGCACGGCGTCACCACCAACTACCCCACCGACTGGGAGCTATCCGCCGGCCGGGCGACCGCCGTACTCCGCCGCCTGGTCGAGTTCGGCGGCGTGGGTCAGGAACGGGTCTCCGCCGTCGGCTACGGCTCGGCCCGGCCGGTCGCGGAGGGAGCCGATCTGGCGGCCCAGGCGCAGAACCGACGGGTCGACGTGGTGCTCCTCTCCAGCCAGCCGGAGGCGGTGCGCACGCTGATCCCCGACATCGTCTCGGGTTTCACCGCCGCCGGCACGGAACCTGCTGAAGACACGGGAACCACGGAAACCGTGAATACCACGGAAAAGACGAAAACCACGAAGACCGTGGGAACCGACGTCGACAAAGACGCGGAAAAAGCACACTGAGCTGCTAACCATCCGTTTGCCCTGACCGATAGTCCTCACCGTGACGGTCCAGGAACAAGCAGTGATTGGTGTGCCCGCTTCGGCGAAGCGCACGGTCGAGGTGTACGACTTTCGTCGCCCGACAACGCTCGCCCGCGAGCACTCCCGGGTGCTCGAACTCGCCTTCGAAACCTTCGCGCGCCAGTGGGGCACCCAGCTCACCGCCAAGGTGCGCGTCATGTCCCAGGTGAAATGCGACCACGTGCTCATGCGCACCTACGACGAATACGCGTCGTCGCTGCCTGCCACGACCGCCATGGTGCTCTGCCCGGTGAGTGGCATTTCCGCGAAAGCCGTCGTGCAGTTCCCGACCTCCGCGGCCCTGTCCTGGGTGAGCCACATGCTGGGCGGAACCGCGGTCACCATGCCGCCGGAACGGGCGTTCACCCAGATCGAGCTGGCCCTGGTGCGCCGGCTCATGGACGACGCCCTCGAGGACCTGCGTTACTCGCTGGGTTCCCTGCTCGTGCACACGATCACCGTCGGCGGCATCCAGTACAACTCCCAGTTCGCCCAGGCCGCGGCCACCGCCGACCTGATGATCGTCGCCAGCTTCACGATGCGCATCGGCGACGCATCCTGCGCCGCCACGGTCGCCCTTCCGGCGGAGGCACTGTTGCCTCAACTCGTCGAGTCGGCTCCGGAGACCGGAAGTGCCGACCCGGCCGAGCTGCTGCGCGGCCAGCTGGCCCAGGTTCCGGTGGATGTCTCCTTGCAGCTGACGCCCGCGCTGGTTCTGCCCAGCGTCGTGCTGGGTCTTGCCGTGAATGATGTGCTGCCCCTTCCGCACCCCCAGCGCCGCCCGCTCGACGTGGTCGTCGACGGCCACACGCTCGCCCGCGCCGCCGTCGGTTCCAACGGCTCCCGACTGGCCTGCATCGTCATCGACACCGAGGAGTCCACCCCATGACCGTCATCCCCATCGCCGTGCAGACGGCGGCCGTCGAGGCCCTGCTGGACGTGCTCCCCACCGTGACGCGGCTCCGGGCCGAGTCCTGCTCCGGTGCCGCCCTCGCCGGCCGGCTCGGCACCGCCGCGGTCGCCTCCTTCGTCGGCGTCACCTCCGCGGATCTCGCCGTCGTGCTTGCGGACCCGGCCGCCCTCGACTCCGCGTCCGGCCTCGATTCCTCGCTGATCTCCCGTCAGGACGTGCTGCGCCCGGCGTTGGAGAGCGCGTCCGGCGTCTTCGGGATCGGGGTCCTGGGGGACACCCGGTCCGACGACGCCACGGCCCTGTTCGCGGATCCCGCCACCAGCGTCTTCGAGCTGTCCGGCGACGGCCAGATCACCGGCTGGTTCGCCGTGCGGCTGCGTGACAACGGCGTCTCCAACGGTGCGGCCAGGTCCAGCCAGTCCGTGTCCGGCAAGCTCGGCCGGATCAACAGCGTGCAGATGTCGTTGACCGTGGAAATCGGGCGTACCCGCATGTCGGTGCGCGACGTGCTCTCGCTCGAACCGGGTGCCGTCATCGAACTCGACCGGTCCGCCGGGGCTCCCGCGGACATCCTGCTCAACGGCCGGCTGATCGCGCACGGCGAGATCGTGGTCGTCGATCAGGACTACGCGGTGCGGATCACCCAGATCCTCGATGTGGCCGAGAGCCTGACCTAGGTGGAAACCACCCTGGTCGCGCTCCGGGTGGCGCTGTCCCTGGCCGCCGTGCTGGGGCTGCTCTGGGTGCTCCAGCGCAAGCTGACGAAGGGTTCCCTCGGTGGCCGCACCCCGAACCTGGTCACCGTGGTGGGCCGGCAGGGCGTCGGCCAGAAGGCATCCGTCGTCGTCGTCGACATCGAGGGCCGCCGGTTCGTGCTCGGCGTGACCGAGCAGTCGGTCAGCGTGCTGCACGACGGTCAGGCGCCGACGGATGCCGCGGCGCCCCTCCCGGCGCCCCTCACCGCCGCCCTCGCCGCTACCCTTCCCGGACGCCGCGCGCACCACGCCGCGGCCGACTTCGCCCGCGAGCTCGACCAGGCAACGCACGCCGCGCACGCCGGCGCCACTCACGACGGAGAGGAACTCACGCCGCCGCTCATCCTCCGGCCGCGCCGGGACCGCGCCATTCCGGGCCGGATCGGCGGGTCGATCCTGTCTCCCGCCACCTGGCAGCAGACCGCTGCCGCCCTCCGGCAGGGCCGGTGACACTCGCGGCCGTGCGCCCGGATCGAAGCCGGGACATTGCCCGGTACCTGATGATGGCGGCCCTCGTGCTCGTGATCGTCGTGGCGTTCGTGCTGCTCGTGGCGCCGGCGGGCCATGCCGCCCCGATCGATCCGGTCACACCGACCGACCCGGTCACCCCCACGGAACCGGGCGGCGGCGGGCTCAACGTGCAGATCAACGGCCCGAACGGCGAACCGTCCTCGGCGATCGTGACCCTGATCGGGATCACCCTGCTGTCGGTCGCGCCGGCCCTGCTGCTGATGATGACTAGCTTCACGAAGATCTTCGTTGTGCTCGCGATGACCCGCAACGCGCTCGCGCTGCCGTCGATCCCGCCGAACCAGGTGCTGGCCGGCCTGGCCCTGTTCCTGTCGCTGTTCATCATGTCGCCCATCCTCACCGACATCAACGACAGCGCCCTGCAGCCGTACCTGAACGGCACCATGTCCTTCGACGACGCCGTCACACTCGGCTCGAAGCCGCTACGCACGTTCATGCTCGCGCACACCCGGGAAGAGGACCTCGCCCTGATGACCCGGGCCGCCGATCAGCCGAACCCGGAGACCCGCGAGGCCGTGTCGCTGCTCACGCTGATCCCGGCGTTCATGATCTCCGAGCTGCGTGCCGCGTTCATCATCGGGTTCGTCATCTTCGTGCCGTTCCTGGTGATCGACCTCGTCGTGTCCGCGGCGCTGATGTCGATGGGCATGATGATGCTGCCGCCGGTGATGATCTCGCTGCCGTTCAAGATCCTCCTGTTCGTACTCGTCGACGGCTGGGGTCTGATCATCACGACCCTCGTCTCCAGTTACCGGGGTGGCTGATGGACACCAACGCCGTCCTCGACATCGGACTGCAGGGCATCCTGATCGCCGGCAAACTGTCCGCGCCGATCCTGATCACCGCCCTGGTCGTCGGTTTCGCCATTTCCCTGCTGCAGTCGATCACCCAGATCCAGGAGGTGACGCTGTCGTTCGTGCCCAAGGCCATCGCCGTGGCTGTGGCGCTGATCATCTCCGGGCACTGGATGATCTCCGAGATGGTGTCCTTCACGGAGATGCTCTTCGCCAAGATCCCCGGCCTCATCGGTGGCGGCTGATGAACATCACCCTTGACTTCGCCTGGATCGAAGCCACCATGCTCGCGGGCGTGCGGATGGTGGCGTTCCTCATCGTGGCGCCGCCGTTCTCCTACAACGCGTTCCCGCTGCGGATCAAGGGCATGCTCGCCCTCGGCCTGGCCCTGGCGGTTTCGCCTCGGGTCACGCCGGGCTGGGTCTCGCCCGACACCGGCGGTTTCTTCGCCGCCCTGCTCCTCGAGATCGTGGTCGGCGGCCTGCTCGGCTTCCTCGTGCTCGTGGTCTTCTCCGCCATCCAGTCCGCCGGCAACCTGATCGACATGTTCGGCGGCTTCCAGCTCGCTCAGGGCTTCGACCCGCAGGCCATGGTCAACGGTGCCCAGTTCACGCGGCTGTACCAGATGACCGCGCTGGCGCTCCTATTCGCCTCGGGCGGCTACCAGCTGATCCTTGGCGGCATCACGCGTACGTTCGCGGCCCTGCCGATCGGGGGCGGCATCGACCTCGCGGTGCCGATGCAGACCATCACAGTCGCGGTCGGCCAAATGCTGCTCTCCGCCGTGCAGATCGCCGGACCGCTGATCGTCGTCCTGTTCCTCGCCGACGTCGGCCTCGGCCTGCTCACCCGGGTGGCCCCGGCCCTCAACGCGTTCGCGCTCGGGTTCCCGCTCAAGATTTTGATCACGTTCACGCTGGGCGCCGCCGGGGTCGTGGCCCTGCCGCGCATCGTCGCGTCGCTGACCGACGACGCCGTCGCCACCATGCTGGGGGTGAGATAGCTGTCCGACTCCGGTGAGAAGACCGAACAAGCCACCGACAAACGGATGCGCGAGGTGCGGTCCAAGGGCCAGCTCTCCAAGTCCCAGGACCTGACCGCGTGGATCGGCATCGGCGCGGCCGCCGCCATGGCCCCCGTCACCACCGGTCTGGCCGCGGACGCCGGAACCGACCAGATGATCCGTATTCGCAGCCTGGTCGCCAACCCGCAGCCGGACCTCGCCGTGCAGATGCTGGTGGACTCGCTGGCCTCGATGGGAACCATCCTCACCCCGATGCTCGCGACGGTCTTCGTGGTCGTCCTCGTGGGCGCTGTGGCGCAGGGCGGCGTGCACTTCAAGAAGGTCGCCGGAAAATACGAGCAGTTCAACCTGGTGACCGGCCTCGGTCGCACCTTCGGCGGCCAGGCCGTCTGGCAGGGCGTCACGGCGCTGCTCAAGACCATCGCCGTGGGTCTCGTGCTGGTGCTCGTGGTGCAGGGGCTCGCTCCCATCCTGATGACGGCCGGGGGACTGCCCGTCTCCGTGCTGATCGGAGCGGCCAGTGACGGCGCGACCGCTCTTGTGCAGTCGGCTGTCATCGCCGGCCTGGTACTCGCCGCCGCGGATGTGTTCGTCGTGATGAAGCGCAACCGCAAGCGCACCCGCATGACGAAGAAGGAAGTCACTGATGAGAACAAGAGTTCCGAGGGCGACCCGATGGTGAAGTCGCAGCGCCGGGCCCGGCAGCTCGCCATGAGTCGCAACCGCATGATCGCCGCCGTCGCCACGTCCGACGTCGTGCTGGTCAACCCCACCCACTTCGCCGTCGCCCTCCGCTACGAGCCGGGCAAGTCCGCCCCCCGGGTCGTGGCCACGGGAGCGGGAGTGATCGCGGCGCGCATCCGGGAACAGGCGGAGACCGACTGGGTCCCCATCGTGCGGGACATCCCGCTCACCCGTGCCCTGCACAGCGCCTGCCAGCTGGGTGACGAGATCCCGGTGGAGCTCTACAACGCCGTCGCGCAGGTGCTCGCCTTCGTGCTCGCGCTGAAGTCTCGCGGCTCTGGAGCCGGCGAACGCACCGGCCGCGGTTCCCGCGTGCACACCCTCAACGATCGTGTCCTGACGGCCGGAGGCCACCGATGAACAGCAATCTCGCCAAACTCGCGGTGCCGGTCGGGGTTGTCGGTATCATCCTGCTGCTCGTCGTGCCGGTGCCCGCCGTGCTGCTCGACGTGCTGATCATCGTCAACATCCTCCTGGCGCTGGTCACACTGCTGACCACGATGTTTGTCAAAAAGCCCCTCGATTTCTCCGTTTTCCCGTCGCTGTTGCTCGTCGCCACCCTGTTCCGGCTGGGCCTGAACGTGGCCTCGACCCGGCTCGTGCTCAGCGACGGCTACGCCGGGCAGGTGATTGCCGCGTTCGGCGACGTCGCCGTGGGCGGGTCGCTCATCATCGGCGCTGTGATCTTCCTGATCCTCGTCGTGATCCAATTCGTGGTGGTCACCAAGGGTGCCGAACGCGTCGCCGAAGTCGGTGCGCGGTTCACCCTCGACGCCATGCCCGGCAAACAGATGGCCATCGACGCCGACCTGAATGCCGGCCTGATCACCGACGTGCAGGCCAGGGAACGCCGGGCCGAAGTCTCCGCCGAGGCGGACTTTTACGGTGCCATGGACGGCGCGTCGAAATTCGTCAAGGGTGACGCGATCGCCGGCATCGTCATCATCATCATCAACCTGGTCGGCGGCATCGCGATCGGCATGATTTCGCTCGGACTGTCCGTCACCGAGGCCATGAGCACCTACTCCCTGCTCACCATCGGCGACGGCCTCGTGACGCAGATCCCGGCCCTGCTGATGGCGGTCTCGACCGGCATGATCGTGACCCGCTCCAACGCGGAGTCCGACATCGGCGAGGCAGCCTCCGGCCAGCTCACCCAGTCCCGCAACGCACTGATGATCGCGGGCTGCGCGGCACTCCTGATGGCCCTGATCCCGGGCATGCCGATCATCCCGTTCGTGGTGATCGGGCTGGGTCTGATCCTCTTCGCCCGCCGGATCAAGGCAGGGGAGAGCCGCGACCAGGCGGGCCGGGATGCCGGTGTCGCCGCCGAGGCGATGGCGCCCCGCTCCGACACACCAGAAGACCTGATCGAAACCATGCGGGTGCACGCCCTGGAGATCCTGCTGGCCCCTGACCTCGTCGACCTTGTCTCCGGAGCCCAGGACGACCTCCTGGCTCGCGTGCGTGCCCTGCGCCGCAAGGTTGCCATCGACCTCGGCGTGGTGGTGCCGCCCGTGCGCACCCGCGACAGCATGGACCTGCCCTCCTCCACCTATTCGATCCGGATCGCCGGCGTGGAGGCCGGCCGCGGGGTCGCCCCGGCCGGCAAGGTGCTCGCCCTCGGCGACGCCCTCGACTCGTTGCCGGGCCAGGCCACGGTGGAGCCCGTGTTCGGCCTCACCGGCAAGTGGGTGCCCAGCGAGATGCGGCACAGCGCGGAGATGACCGGGGCCACGGTCATCGACCGGGTGTCGGTGCTCATCACCCACCTGTCCTCGATCATCACCGGCAACGCGGCGAGGCTCCTCACCCGCGAGGACGTGCGGGTGCTCACCGAGGGGGTGCGGCTGGTCAATCCGTCCGCCGTGGAGGATCTGATCCCCGGACTGCTCTCCCTCGCCGAGGTGCAGCGCGTGCTGCAGGGTCTGCTCGCGGAGCAGATCCCGATCAACGACCTGCCCCGCATCTACGAGTCCCTCTCCCTGCGCGCCAAGGTGTCGAATGACCCGGAGGGCCTGATCGAGACGGCCCGTCAGGCGCTGGGCCCGGCTCTCACAGCGCAGTATCTCGACGACGGGCTGCTCCGGGTGATCATGATCGAGCCTGCCTTGGAGCAGTCCATGCTCGAGGGGATGCGTCCCTCCGACCAGGGCACCCAGATCATGTTGGAGCCGAACCGGGTCGACGCCATTCTCGGGTCGCTGAAGGAGGCGCTGGGCAACGTGGAAGCGGCCGGACTCTCCGCGGTGCTGGTCTGCGCGCCGGCGCTGCGCCCGGCCATCCGTCGACTAGTGTCGGCGCAGTCCGGCGGTATCTCCGTGCTGTCCTATCAGGAGGTCACCTCGGCGAACGTGGCCATCGAAACGGTGGGAGTGGTACGTGGAACCGAGTCGATTTCAGCTTGAGGGTTCATCCCTCCAGGAGCTGAAGGCACGCATCCTCGCCGAGCACGGTGCGGATGCGCGCATCGTGGCCGCCGAACGGGTCACCGTCGGCGGCATCAAGGGCTTCTTCGCCCGCCGGCACATCGAGGTCACGGTCGAGGTGCCGGAGCGGCGGCGGCGCGCGGCCCACTCCCGACTCGACGTGCAGGCCCGGCTCGGCATCGCCGCGCTTCTCGACGATGCCGACGCGGCGGAAGCGGGTTTTCCCCGGGCCGCGGCACCCGTCTCCTCCCCGCCCCTGTCGACCGCGACGGACGGCTTCGCCCGCCTGATGGACGAACTCACCTTCGCCACCCAGGAACCCATCCCGCCGGTGCTGCCCACGCCCGCGCCGCCCGCCCCCGCCCCGGCGGCCGCCCAGGGGGGCGGCAGGCGCAGGGACGCCCGGCTGAGAGAGAGTGAGCAGGCGGCCGCCGAAGCGGCGGTGCCGCGGCCGCTCCCGGGTGTCGGAAACCTCGTTCTCGTCGTCGGGTGGCAGGATGCCGCGGTGCGGATTGCGCGGGAGCTGGCCGTGGCGCATGGTTCGGCTGAGGTCCTCGTGGCCGGCGCGATCGACGACGGAGCGCCTGCCGCGGCCGGGCTCGCGCGCATCCTCGACCGGCGCACGGCGCTGGAGGCACGGGCCAGGGGAGTCAAGCTCGGACAGACCGGAATTCTGGCCTTCGGTCTGGGTGCCGACCCGGCCACGGCGGACATCTACGCCGCATTGGTGGCCGCGCTCGGTGCCGAGCAGGTCTGGCTGGTCGTCGATGCCGGCCGCAAGCCCGCAGACACCGCCCGGTGGGCGGCTGAGGTTGCCCAGAGCGTGCACGTCGACGCGATCGCGGTGACGGGCTATGGCGACACCGTCTCGCCTGAGACCGTCGATGAGCTGCAGATCCCCATCGGTTGGGTCGACGGCGCCCCCGCCGAGGCCAGCACCGTGGCCGGAATGCGGCGACGGCTCGCGGGCCGGCCCGACCGGTCAAGCTAGGCTGGACGAGTGCTGGTTCTAACACGCAAACAGGGGGAGAAGATCCTCATCGGTGACGACATCGTCATCACCGTTCTCGACGTGCGCGGTGACAGCATCCGGATCGGCGTCGACGCTCCCCGGGGCGTGCGCATCCAGCGGGACGAGGTGCTCCGCGCCGTGACCGAGGCGAACATCGCGGCGAGTCTCGCGGGTCAGGGTGACGACGACGCCGAGGCCCGCCTCAAGGCCACCCTCGCCCTCCTTCCCACCGCGCCGCCCGCCGAATAGCACGCCGCGCCGCGCCCCGCCCCGCCGCGCCCCGCCGCCGCCCGCCGGTGGTCGAGCCTGTCAAGACCCGGGACGAGAGCCACGCCTACAGCCCCACCCGCTTGCTCGGCAGTGCGATCAGTGTCTGTTCCGGGTCGTTCTCCACCGGTGGCCGCAGCCAGTGTTGCGTTCCGGTGCGGGTGATCTTTCAGTGCTGGTTGTGTAGCAGTAGGTGGTGCGGGTGGCAGAGCAGTACTCCGTCGGCGAGGTTGGTGTCTCCGGTGTCGGTGAGCCAGTCGTTGATGTGGTGGGCTTCGCTCGAGGCTGGTGATCTGTCGCAGTCGATCCACCGGCATCCGCCGTCGCGCACTCCCATCGCGGCGCGTTGTTTCTCGGTGAAGAGTCGTTCGTCACGGCCGACGTTGATGATTTGGCCGATGTCGTCGAACTTGGTGCCGCGGGTGCCGGTGTCGCAGAGCACCCGGTCGGTGGTTTCCTGGGAGATGGGGACCGGGTTGCCTTCGATCTGCCCGTGAGCGGCGGGTTCGGCGGGACCCGGCTCGGCGGGTTCGGCTGTGAAGGCTTTCTCGGTCACGATCACGCGCACCGCCGGGCGGCATCCGCCGAAGACCGGGCCGGGGTCGGCTTCGCCGGCGATTGTGAGCAGTTGCACGAGGGAGTCCGCGTTGATCTGCTCGGTGCTGCGCGGGTCGTCCTGCTTTTTTTGGGCCCAGGCGGCGCGTTCCGGGTCGACGAAGCGCACTCCGCCGCGGCGGGGGCTGGTGATGGAGTCGAAGGTGGAGAGCACGAACTCGCCGTCTTCGGGGGCGAAGAGCCCGTTCAGGCGCACGTTGCCATTGCTCAGCCGGTAGACCTTCAGGGAGCGGTCGTCGTGGGCCTGCTTCTCGCGGGCGGCGATGCCGGCCTGATCGAGCCGGTCGCGCATCCGGCGGGCCCGTTTGAAGACCTCGTCGGCATTCAGTGACGGTGCCTCGGTGAGGAGCGCCGCGAGGGCCACCCGGAGCTTCTCCGCGGTGACTGCCGCGTCGATCTGGCCGAGCCCGGCCCGGATCGCCTCGGCCGCGTCAACCGAGAGCGTGCCGGCGGTGACGGCCCGGGCGATCGGCGCCTGCCAGGGCACCTTCGCGGTGAACGCCGCGACGTCGACAGCGTCGGCGTCGGCGTCGGGCGTCGGGCGTCGGGCGTCGAGAGCGTCGAGAGTGCCTCTTCGACCAGCTTGTCGGCCGCCTTGGTGTCGGCCATCATCGTGCCGACCGCGACGAGCTTGTAGGCGTCGCCCTTGGATGAGCCGGTCCAGTTCTGGATCAGGGCCTCGGGCGAGAGGAACCCCTGCTGCGCGGCCAGCCCCGAGTGGCCGAGTTCCGGGCGGGACCGGCGGGCGATGGTTGCGGCCATCAACGCGGCATAGGTGTCGAGCAGACGGCGCGCGCCGGCCATCCGCTTCTGGCCGGCCAAAGCCTCGGCGTCGGGAAGAGTCGCGAGGTCGGCGCTCGAGGAGCCCAGCAGGGCGACGGCGTCGGCCGCCTGCCTGAGGTCATCCGCGAGTTCGTCATGTTATGAGGATAACTTAAGGAGCACACGTAGTCGAGTGTCACTCATCTTTTGTGGATAAAAGTTTCGTATCTTTGTTCAGCAGCACGGCTGTTTGGCCGCGCGGCGCCACCGATGATCGTTTGCAGCGTCAGCGGTGAGCCTGCTTCCACACCCTGCGCCACGAAAGCCGAAGGCGGCCTCCCGGGGATGAGCCCCGCCGAGACCGCCATCAACGGACAAGCGCTCAAGCGCTCAACACGCCAGCGCCAGCACCTGAGCCCCTACGAGCCCACGCGATCCAGGCGCGCCACGCCGATCTTCGAGTCGGCCATGCCGTAGAACACGAACAGCTGCCCCGCGATCTCCTCGATCGCGGTCGGAAACACCACGTTCGGCACGATGCCGCTGATCTCATCGGGCGTCTCCGCCTTGAGCAGCGGCTCCGACGTGCGCTTCAGCACGATGGTCGGGTCGTCCGCGTCGAGAATCATCGCTCCGGCCGAGTAGTTCACCTTCTGCTGCTGCGAGAACGCGCCGTCGATGGTTCCGGTGACGCCGTGGTGCATCAGCAGCCAGCCCTCCGGCACCCGCAACGGGGCAGGGCCGCCGCCGATCTTCAGCTCTTCGAACGCGAACTCCGGCCCGGCCAGGAAACGGTGGCCGCTCCAGAAGGTGAGCTTCGAGATGTCGGCGAGCACATCCGCGACCGGCAGATAGCTGATCCAGATGCTCTGCCGGGTGTCGGTGACGCCGGCGGGAACACGGATGCCCTCACCCGGCTTGACCTCGCCCAGATCCCACATCGGGCGGTGCAGCACGGCGAAGCACTCGACTCCATTCGGGCCGGCGACCGGCTCCGGGAAGAACACGGTGTCTTTGTTGTGGAACAGGTTCAGGTCCATGTCCAGCGTGTCGTCGAAGGCGAACAGCGCCGGACCGAGCCGGCGCCACTCGCGCAGGTCCGAGGACACGGCAACGGCCGTGCGCGGGCCGAGGGGGCCGTAGGCGACGTAGGTCATCACGTGTAGGCCGAGCCGGGGAACGAAGGTGATCCTGGGATCTTCCACTCCGGCGTTGTTCGCGCCGCGCTCCCAGCCGCGGTCCGGTGCAAGAACGACACCCTCGCGTTCGACGCCCGTGGGTACGCCGTCGGTGATGATGACCTTTGCGAGTCCGACGCGGGAGACGTTTCCGGTGGCGACCAGTCGGGGGAGCAGATACAGAGTGCCGTCGGCAGAGTGCCCTGTGCCGGGGTTCAGCACCCCCTCGGCCTCGAGGTCGTTGCCCGCTTCGGGCGTCATGATGACGCCCATTCGGGTCAGGGTGTAGGGGAATTCAGTGGGGTTGGGCATTTCTAACCTTTCACGCCGGAGCCGATATTGTTCGACACGAAGTGCCGTTGGAAGAGGAGGAACAGGATCACAGCAGGGGCGGCCAGGACGCAGGCCCCGGCGAGAACCGCCCCGAACGGGTTCGCCGCTGTGGCGGCGATATTGCTGAGGTAGTTGGCGAGTGACACGGCGAGAGGCTGGAGGGACGCTTCCTTGGTGATCAGGAACGGCCAGAGGAATTCGTTCCACGGTCCGATGAAGGTCAGCAGCACGACGGTCAGCAGGGCCGGCCGCACCAGAGGCAGGGCGATCCGCCGCAGGATCCGCAGTTCGCCGGCGCCGTCGATGCGGGCGGCATCGAACAGATCCTTCGGAATCTGCAGGAAGTACTGCCGGAAGATGATCACGGCAGTCGAGTTGATGGCGAACGGCAGGATCATGCCCAGATAGTTGTCGGCCAGTCCGTAGTCCCGGGCGATCATCACGTAGAGCGGGATCATCAGCAGCTGGAACGGCACGACCTGCACGAGCAGTGCGAGAGCGAAGGTGACACCGCGTCCGCGCCACTGCAGCTGGGCGAGGGCGTAGCCCACTAGAACACCGAAAACCACGGTGAAGAGAATGACGCCACCCGTGAAGATCCCCGAGTTGAGCAGCCCCTGCAGCAGGTTGATCCGGCTGTTGATGTCACCGTAGTTGTCGAGCGTCAGGTTGGCGGGGTTCGGGAACGCGCCGGCGACAGTCGGGTCCGGTTCCTTCTGGAGCGAGCCGATGACCATGTAGTAGAAGGGGAACAGGAACACAAGCGCCCCGACCGTGAGCACCACACCCCGCAGGATGTTCTGCCCGCGGCTCATGATTCGTCACCGCCTGCAAGCTTGCGCTGGATGAACGCGAGGATGAGAACTCCGATCACGAGGATGACGCCGATCGCGGCCGCCGTGTCGGGCGACCCCTGTTCGATCCCGCGCTGGTACATCATCAGCACGGGTGACGAGGATGCCCCGTTCGGGCCGCCGCCGCCGGTGAGCAGGTACGGCTCCGTGAAGAGGTTGGCGCCGGTGACCGTCGAGAGCAGCAGCACGAGCACAGTCGCCGGGCGTACGCCCGGCACGGTGACCGAGAAGAAACTTCGGATCCTGCCCGCGCCATCCGTTGAAGCGGCCTCGTACAGTTCCTCCGACACGTTCTGCAGGGCGGCCAGGTAGAGCAGAATGAAGAATCCGAGGCCCTTCCAGGTCACGAAGATCGCGATGGTGGGCATGGCCCAGTCCTCGTTGATCAGCCACGCCGGATCGGGCGCGAGCGGCCCGAGAATCTGGTTCACGAGGCCGTTGCCGCTGAACAGGAAGATCCAGACGCCGACGACGGCGACGCTCGCGGTCACGTAGGGCACGTAGTAGGCGACGCGCAGGAAGGTGCGGAACCGCACGGCCTTGTTCAAGGCGGTGGCGAGCATGAGCGAGAGGATGACCGTCAACGGCACGTTGATCAGCAGGAAGACTCCCACGTTGCCGAAGGAACGGATGATGGCCGGGTCGGCCAGCACTTCTCGAAAATTGTCCAGGCCGACGAATGGCCGGTCCACAGCGGCGCCGGGTGCAGCGAAGAAGTAGTCGTGGAACGACATCCAGAAGGCGAAGACCAGCGGGTAGGCGAAGACGGCCAGAACGAAGATGAGGTAGGGGGCGCTGAGCAGGAGCCCGAATGGGTTCTTGCCCAGAAGGGGGTGTTTGCGGCGGCGGGGGCCCCCGCCGGGAGGAGTTGTGCTCCTCCCGGCGACGGTCCGACTCGCGGTTGACTGGGACATCCGTTACGGCTTGGAGATCAGGGTTTTGATCTTCTCGGCGGCGGAGTCGAGGGCGGCGGGGATCTCACCCTCGCCGGTGATGACCGACTTCGTGTACGCGTCGCGGAAGGCCTGCCAGGCGGCGACCGAGCTGGAGACGTTGGGAACCTCGACCATGCGGGATGCCTGGTCGCCGAACTGCTCGTAGGCCGGGTTGGCCGCGAAGTACTCCGGGTACACCGTTGGGAGGTCCTCGCGGAGCGGCATCTGGCCGGTCAGCTCGAGAAGCTGTCCGTCCTGGTCCTCGCTGGTGGCGAATTTCAGCACATCCCAGGCGGTGGCCTGGTTCTCGCAGGCCGTGAACATTCCGACGTTCTTCGCGTCACTGAACGTGTAGGTTTCCTCGGCCGGAGTGCCCTCGCTGGTGGGAACGGGAACCGCACCCCAGTTCACGGCGTCCTTGTACACCGACACGGCCCACGGGCCGACGATGGACATCGCGGCCTGGCCATCGGCGAACGAGTCGCCCTGGTACTGCTCTTTGCCGGCAAGACCCTCGGCGTACAGGGTCTTCCAGAACTCCGCGACCTTCGCGCCGTCCTCGTCGTTGAAGGTGGCCTCACCGTCTTCGATCAACTGCGTGCCACCGGTTTCGGCGGCGTAGAGCGGGTAGAAGTCGAACCAGCTCTGGAAGAACTGACTGGTCGGGGCCGGGTAGATGGCGTTCGGCGCGGCGCCGCTCTCGACGAGGGTGCGCGAGGTGGCGAGGAATTCGTCGTAGGTGGCCAACTGGGGGTTCTCGGCGTCGAGTCCGGCGGCGGTGAACATGTCCTTGTTGTAGAAGATCATGACGGGGTTGGACTTCCACGGCATCTGGAAGTACTTCGCGTCGGCGCCCTGGTACTGCTCGGCCGTGTCGCCGCTGCGTGCCTCGATGTAGGCGGCGCCGTCCTCAAAGCTGGAGAGGTCGACGAGACCACCCTGCTTCTCGAACTGCGGCACCGCGACCGGGGCCGTATTGAATACGAGGCAGGGGGCGTTGCCGGCCGTGATGGCGGCACCGATGACCTCCTCGCTGCTCTTACCGGCCGGGATTTCCTGCGCCTTCACCTTTTCATCCGGGTTCTCGGCGTTCCAGGCCTCCACCATCTGCTTGCCCCAGGCGATCTCGGTTTCGTTGTTCGAGTACCAGATCGTGATCGGCCCGCGGTTGGTGGCCGCGTCACCCGTCGTCCCCCCGGACGCGCAAGCGCTCAGTGCCAGGGCCACTGTGGCGGATGCCGCCGTAACGGTGAGAATCCGCTTGGCCATTCCATTGCTGTGCATGTGGTGCTCCATTTCTCAAAACCCGCAGCAGCCTTGCTGCGGTAAACATGTGTCAGCGCTGTGGGTCAGCCGTGGGGCGGGGCGGTCGACCCGCGCACCACGAGCCGGGCCGCCGGGAGGTCCACGTCGTCCGCCGAGCCGTTCTCCATCAGGGCCAAAAGCGTGCTCGCCGCCGCGCGCCCCCACGCCATCGGTGCTGCGCTGACGGTGGTCAGGGGCGGGTACACGTAACGGCAGAAGTCGATGTCGTCGTAGCCCGTGATCGAGAGGTCGTCGGGGACCCGCACGCCCAGCTCGTGCGCCATGCCGAGACCGGCGATGGCCATCGGGTCGTTGGCGTAGACGATCGCAGTCGGGGGCGTGTCCTGGATCAGGAGGCGCCGAGTGGCATCTGACCCGGCGCCCACGGAGAAATCGGTCTCGACGGTCTGCCCCTCCGGCAGGCCCGCCTCGCGCAGGGCGGCGGCGAAGGCCGCGCGCCGGCGGCTGCCGTGCAGCAGCGTCGAGCTGCCCGCGACGTGCGCGATGCGGCGGTGGCCGAGGGTGGCGAGGTGAGCGACGGATGCCATCACACCCGGTGTGTCGTCCACGGTCACCGCGGGGAAGGGGCTGGGCCCGTCGGGGCGTCCGAGCGTGACCGCCGGCAGACCCAGCTCGGCGAGGAGCGGGATGCGCGGGTCGCCGTGGCGGAGGTCGCTGAGGAAGACCCCGTCGACGCGCCCGTCGGCCACGAGTGAGCGGTAGGTCTTCAACTCGGTCTCCTCGTCGGGAACGACGCTGAGCACGAGGGCGCGACCTTCCGGGGCAAGGATGCTCTCGACGCCCGCGATGAAGGAGGGAAAGAACGGGTCGGAGGCAAGCACGTCCGGGTTGCGGGCGATCACGAGGCCGAGCGCGTAGGACCGCTGCGTGGAGAGCGACCGGGCGCGGAGGGACGGCTTCCAGCCCAGCTCCTTGGCGACCTGAAGGATGCGCACCCGGGTCTCGGGGGCGACTCCGGGCCGGTTGTTGAGGGCGAAGGAGACGAGGCCCTTGCTGACGCCGGCCCGCTTGGCGACCACCTCGATGGTGACCTTTGGGGGGTTCGCGACCGACTTCGCGGCGGACTTCGTGGTGGACTGAGCGGTGGACTGAGCGGTGGGCTTCACGGTGGTGGTGGCAGGAATGTTCGCAGGCACGTTTCTGGGCCTCCTCATTGACAGCCGACCCAACCTGAACCGGTTTAGACAGGCTATACCGGTTCAGTTTCCCCCGTCAAGGGGGCGGCTTCGATTACAGCCGGTCCGATTGAACCCAGGCCGGGGAAGGCCTAGATTGTGCGCAAATGGACTGGTTCGGGGCCGGAGAATACGAGATCGCGCGGCAGGTGCTGCAGCGCGGGGTGGCTGCCTGCTACCTGATCGCCTTCGTTTCGGCCGTCAACCAATTCCCCGCGCTGCTCGGCGACCATGGCCTGCTCCCGGTGGCCCGTTTTGTGGCCCGCGTGAGGTTCAGCGCGTCGCCGAGTATTTTCCACTGGCATTACTCCGACCGGATGCTGCGTTCCCTCGCCTGGTCCGGCGCCGCCGTGGCGGGCACGCTCGTGGCCGGCCTGCCGCAGCTCGGGTCGCCCTGGCTGCCGATGGTCGCTTTCCTCCTGCTCTTCGTGGGCTACCTGTCGATCGTCAACGTCGGCCAATCCTTCTACTCGTTCGGCTGGGAGAGTCTGCTGCTGGAGGCCGGTTTCGTGGTGGCCTTCCTCGGCTCCGAGCAGGTGGCCCCTCCGCTCTTCGTGATCCTGTTCTGCCGCTGGCTGCTCTTCCGGCTGGAATTCGGCGCCGGCCTGATTAAGATCCGCGGCGGCCGGGAGTGGCGAGACCTGACCGCCCTCTACTACCACCATGAAACGCAGCCGATGCCGAACCCGCTCAGTTGGTTCGCACACCATCTGCCCCCGTGGTTCCACCGCGGGGAGGTGATTGGCAACCACTTCGCGCAGCTGGTCGTGCCGTTCTTCCTCTTTGCGCCCCAGCCCGTCGCATCCGTCGCGGCCCTGATCGTGATCCTCAGCCAGTTCTGGCTGGTGCTCACCGGCAACTTCGCCTGGCTGAACTGGATCACCATCGTGCTGGCCTTCTCTGCCGTCGACGACGCCACGCTGCGCGCGGTGCTGCCGTGGCTGCCGGCCGGGGAGGCCGCACCGGATGGCCCGCTCTGGTTCGTGATCGTGGTCAGCCTGGTCACCTCCCTGCTCCTGGTGCTCAGCTACTGGCCGCTTCGCAACCTGGTCGCCCGCCGGCAACTGATGAATGCGAGCTTCAACCGGTACCACCTGGTGAACGCCTACGGTGCGTTCGGCACGGTCACCCGGCAGCGCCACGAGGTGGTCGTCGAGGGCAGCGACGCCGCCGACCCGACCGACGAGACGGGCTGGCGCGCCTACGAATTCCGCGGCAAGCCCGGCGACCCCGAGCACCGGCCCCGCCAGTTCGCGCCGTACCACCTGCGCCTGGACTGGCTGATGTGGTTCCTGGCGCTCGGCGACCCGGGCACCCGCTGGTTCGAGATGTTCCTGGCCCGCCTCCTCGAGGGCGACCGACCCACGCTGCGGATGGTGCGGGTCAACCCGTTCCCGCAGGCCCCGCCCCGCTACGTGCGCGCCCGGGTCTACCGCTACCGCTACTCCACTCCGGACGAACGCCGAGAGACCCGAGAGTGGTGGGTGCGCTCGGAGGTCGGCCTGCTCGTGGCCCCCATCACCCTGGCCTGGAGGTCCCGTGCCTGACGTCGACGTGGTTGGAGCCGGGCCCACGGGCCGGAGGCGGCGCTCGTCCTGGCCCGGACCGGGCTGAGCGTGCACGTCACCGAGCGGGAAAGCCGGCCCGCCGGCGCCCAGCGGACGGAGAAGCTGAGCATCGTCGACGGCATCTTGGAAGACGCCGGTTCCTTGGCTCTACCTCTGCTCGGCCTCCACCCCGCCGGGCCCGGCCGTGCGCGGCATGAACGGCAGGTAGGCCGCCACCCTGGTCGCGCCCGTCTGGCTGCGATTCCACCGTCGTTTCGGCGGAGAGCCAGAACGAGGGGTGAATGTCCGAACCGCACCGCCCGGCTGCACGGGCGGTGATCTGGCACATCCGGCGACACGCGAGCTCGGCCGGGCCTGACCCACGACTGAGCCGGGACGCCGCTACTCGTCGTCGGGGCCAGGCGGCAGCACCTCGGGCGCCCGAAGCTTGTCGATCTCGCGGCGTTCGCGCTTGGTGGGACGGCCGGCGCCGCGGTCCCGCATCGGGAGGAGCGCCACCTCCTCGCGCGGGGGCGGCGGGGGAGTCTGGTCGACGAAGCACTCCGCCGCGACTGGCGCGCTGACCCGTTTGACCATGATCTTCGACACGACCAGGATGCGGTCGAAACCGCTGATGCGCACCCGCACCTCGTCGCCGATCCGCACGGTCTGCGCGGACTTGGCCCGCTCGCCGTTCACCTTGACGTGACCGGCTCGGCAGGCGGCCGTGGCCTGGGAACGGGTCTTGAACATCCGCACGGCCCAGGTCCAGCTGTCGACACGGGCGGTGGTCAGAGGCTCCATCCCTCGACTCTACGGCGCGCAGGCCCGAACGGCCCGCACCCTAGAAAGGCCCGAGCTTCCCCCAGGCGATCAGCAGCATGGTCACCAGGAATCCGGTCAGGAAGTTGAGCCAGAGAAAACGCGTCCAGCCGGCGTTCGCGGTCTCGGACCGCTCGTCCGACACCGACCGGAACGGCCAGGCCGCCAGAATGTAGGGCACCGCGAGCACCGAGGCCAGCAGCCCGGGCCAGCCGGTCACAAGCATGAGCAGTCCGGCCAGGGCCCAGAATGCGATCGCGAGGCGCACGGTCCGCGCGGCGCCGAGCGCGGTCGCGATCGAGGCGATGCCGCCTTCCCGGTCGGGCACGACGTCCTGCACGGCGCCGAACGCGTGGCTGGCCATGCCCCAGAGGAAGAACGCGGCGAGCAGGGCAACCAGGCCGGGCGTCACGACGGCGCCGGCCACCACGAGACCGTAGACGGCGGGGCTGACGAAGTGGGTGCTCGAGGTGATCGAGTCCACCATCGGGCGCTCCTTGAACCGCAGTCCCGGAACGGAGTACGCGGCCACCGCGAACAGGCTCACGGCCAGAATGAACCATGACCACGGATGCTCCGCGCCGGCCAGGACGAGCATCGCCACCAGCATGGGCACAGCCGTCACGATTCCGGAGACGAGCACCGTGCGGTGAAGGACCGGGTCCAGCATGGCTCCCTCGACGCCGCCCTTGCGCGGGTTGCGCAGGTCGGACTCGTAGTCGAAGACGTCGTTGATTCCGTACATCAGCAGGTTGTACGGAATGAGGAAGAAGAGGGTGCCCACCAGCAGCAAGGCGTCCACCCGGCCGGTCGTCACCACATACGCGGCGGCAAACGGGAACGCCGTGTTGATCCAGCTCAGCGGCCGTGACGAGAGCAGCACCTGCCGGGTCTTCCAGAGCGGTGGGGTGCGAGTCTCAGTCATTCGGTTTTCTTTCCAGCAGAGCCCAGAGCGCGGGCAGCAGGAGCGCTGCCGCAACGGGATAGGCGAAGTCTTCGATCGGGGCCAGGCCGATCCGCAATCCAAAGATGCGGCTGGGATCGTAGTCGACCAGTCCGACCCCGATCATAATGCTGTCGAAAACGGCCGTGAGCACGAGCACGGCGGCCATGGCGATCCCGGCGGCACGGATGCTGTGCCGGGAGAGCCGGCCGCGGCGCACGGCCGTGAGGAACACAGCCGTGGCGAGCAGAAGGAAGACGGTGTTCAGGAGCAGGTAGGTCACCCGTCGCTCCCCTCGTCGACGCCGGCCCGTTCGGCCCGGGAGGCGAGCAGCAGGCGCGCCCCCTGCACGGCGTTCATGGTGAGGTAGCAGAGAAAGGTGAGGAAGAAGAACTCCTCCACGGGCAGCTCCGGGGCCAGCTGCAGACCGGTCATCAGGGTCGTCTCGCCCCGGTAGAAGATGCCCAGGCCGATTCCGAAGAGGTCCCAGACGAGGAAGTACACCAACCCGACGCCGAGCACGATGGCAGCTCGCACCGGGTTCCGCCAGAAGAACAGCCGGAAGCGACGGTCGAGCAGCACCATTGCCCCCAGGCTGAGAAGCAGGGTCAGCAGATACGCGAACGTCACAGCACTACCGGATTCACTGTGCTGCCGAAGTCACTGGGCTTCCGGCAGCGGCGCCCGCAGGGAGTCCGGCAGCGGTTCCGGAAGCGGTCCCGTGCTCGTGTCCGAGTTGATCCGCTTGAGGAGAATTTCAGCGCTGATCAAGCACATTGGAAGTCCGATGCCCGGGATGGTGGTTCCGCCGGCGTAGAACAGACCGTCGACCTTCGCGGAGGCGTTGGAGCCGCGCAGGAATGCGCTCTGCCGCAGGGTGTGCGCCGGGCCGAGGGCCCCACCGCGCCAGGAGTTGAGGTCGTCGGCGAAGTCGCCGGGTCCCACCGTGCGGCGCACCACGATCCGCTCCGCCAGGTCGGGAATGCCGGCCCAGTCGCTGAGCTGTTTGACGGTGTCATCCGCGATCTTCTCGATCGCGGCCGAGCCTTGGCCGTTGATCCCGCCGTGGCCGAGGCCCGGGTCGGCGGGGATCGGCACCAGCAGGAACATGTTCGTGTAGCCCTCAGGGGCGACTCCCGGGTCGGTGGCACTGGGCATACAGGCGTAGAAGGAGGCCGGCGAGGGCACGCTGGTCTTCTTGCCGAAGATACGGCCGAAGTTCTCGGCCCAGTCCCTGGTGAAGAACAGGCTGTGATGTTTCAGCTCGGGCAGGTCTCCCTTGATGCCGAGCATCACGAGCACGGCGCCCGGACCGGAGACGCGTTTCTGCCACCAGCGCTCGGGGTAGGTCTGCGCGGATGCCGGCAGCAGCTCGGTCTCCGTGTGGTGCAGGTCGGCGGCCGAGACGACCGTGTCGGCGTCGAGGGTGACACTGGTGCCGTCGCCCGTGCGATAGCTGACCCCGGCGACGGCGGTTGCGGCGCCCGGGGTGGTGTGGATCGCCGTCACAGTCGCCTCGGTGATCACGGTCACGCCCTGAGCTTTCGCGATGTCGGCGATGCTGTCGATCAGCCGAGTGAACCCACCCTGCGGGTAGAGCACGCCGTCGGCCATGTCGAGGTGGCTCATCAGGTGGTACATCGACGGGGTCTGGTCGGGCGAGGAGCCGAGAAACACGGCTGGGTAGCCGAGGATCTGGCGCAAACGGTGGTCCTTCACATAGCCGGCCACGAACTTGTCCAGCGGCTGCAGCAGCAGTCGGGCCAACCGACCGAGCCGCTTCAGGACATCCGGAACCAGCAGGGGTGTGAAGGAGGCGAAGCTTGTATATAGGAACCGTTTGACTGCCATGTCATATGTCTCTTTGGCCGAGACGAGGTAGCGGTCGAGGGCCGCGCCCGCACCGGGTTCGAGGCTTTCGAACAGACGGATGTTGTCGGCCCGCTCGGCCGCGATGTCCACCGGCTCCGTCGTGCCCTCGAAGAAGACCCGGTAGCCCGGGTCGAGGCGGGTCAGGTCGAGCTGTTCCGCGGAGGATGTGCCGAACAGCCGGTAGAAGTGGTCGAACACCTGCGGCATCAGGTACCAGGACGGCCCGGTCTCGAACCGGAAGCCGTCGACGTCCCAGAAGCCGGCCCGGCCGCCGAGGGTGGCCTGCGCCTCGAGCAGGGTGACCTGGTGGCCGTCCCGGGCCAGCAGCGCGGCGCTGGCCAGTCCGGCGATGCCGCCGCCGATGACAACGGTGTGCCTGGTCGGTGCGCTCATCGCTTCCACGCTCCCGGTCCGAACGACGCGGTGAGTGCAATCATGATTTTCTCCGGATCCGGCACCCGTACCCGGGCGCTCATCAGTTCTCGCGCGGGGGTGACTCGCAGCTTCGCCGACAAGCGGGCGAAGAGGTGGTGTGCAGCGGTGACCGCGCGGCGGCTCCCCACCGGGAGCATGGGCAACACGCGGGCCGCCGCGTCGAGGTCGGCGTCCATGTCGTCGAGGAGTTCGTTCTTCTGTGTTTCGGTCATGGTCAGCAGGTTCACACCGGGAAAGTAGTTGCGGCCAAGGGCGTCCCGGTCGGCGGCGAGGTCGCGCAGGAAGTTGACCTTCTGGAAGGCCGCGCCGAGGCTCCGGGCACCGGCCTCGAGAACCTGGAGCTCATCGGTCGTGCACCGCGTGTCCTGCACGAAGCAGCGCAGACACATCAGCCCGATCACCTCGGCCGAACCGTAGATGTACTCGGCCACTCCGGCCGCGTCGAACGGCGACGGGTCGAGGTCCCGGCGCATCGAGGCGAAGAAGGGTGTGGTCAGGCTGGTGTCGATTCCGGCTTCCCGGGCGGTCGCCGCGAAGGCGTGCACGACCAGATTGGTGCTGAAGCCCGACCCCATCGCCTGGCTGGTCTCCCGTTCGAGCGCGTCCAGCAGGTCGCGCTGGCCGTCCACGTTCACGCCGGCCTGGCTTGCGGCGCCGTCCACGATCTCATCGGCGACCCGGACCAGGGCGTAGATGGTGCGCACCTGGCTGCGCACGCGCGGCTCGAGGAGACGGGCCGCGAGGCCGAACGAGGTGGAATAGTGGCCGATGACCGTGGCGGAGCTGGCCCGGGCCGCGGCGTTGTACTTCGCGATGCCGGTGTGGTCGTCGGGGCTGTCACGTTTCATCGGCTGCGATTCACGGCGGTGCCTGCCAGGGTGGTGAGCAGCGCGCGCAGGGGCGCCGGTACGGCGGCCGTGTCGAGCGCGGCCACGGCGCGAGTGCAGTGGTCGGTGGCCAGCTCATCCGTTGCCTGCAGGGCACCGCAGTCACGAAGCAGGCCGCGCACGGTGTCCGCTTCCGCCTCGGTGAGGTCGGCCTTGCCGATGAAGGGGGCGATTTCTGGCCAGCCGCGGGTGGTGCCCGCGTGGGCGATCAGGGTCGTCTGCTTGCCTTCCCGCAGGTCGGTGAGCACGCTTTTGCCGGTCTTCTCCGGGTTGCCGAAGACCCCGAGAACGTCGTCGGTCAGCTGGAAGGCCACGCCGATCAGGCGGCCGTAGGCGCCGAGCACGTCGATCGCCTCGGCCGAGCCGCCGGCCAGGATGGCGCCGGCCTGCAGGGGAGCCTCGAACGAGTAGACCGCCGTCTTCTGCTCCAGGGTGGAGATGACCTGGGCCACCGTGAGCGGATGCTTCGACGCGGCGTTGGTGACGTCCGCCAGTTCCCCGGCAGCGGAGACGAACACCGCTCGATCGAGCAGGTCGAGCAGGCGGCCGCGCAGTTCGAGCTCGACCGGCAGCATCGCGAGGGCGCGGTGGGCCTCGCTCAGCGCCAGGTCGCCGGCCAGGATCGCGGCCGTCGCGGCCCACGCCCCGGCCTGGTCGCCGGCTCCGTGGGCGAGGGCGCGCTCGGTAAACTGCCCGGCGATGTTGGCCACGCCGCGGCGGGCGAGGTCGTGGTCGATCACGTCGTCGTGGATCACGAAGGCCGTGTGCAACAGTTCGAAGCTGACCGCGACCGGAGTGGCCAGGGTGAGGTCGGTGCCGCCGAGGCCGGTGAACGCAGCCAGCACCAGTGCGGGGCGCACACGCTTGCCGCCGCTGCTGGCCTGCTCAAGAGAGTCCCAGAGCGCGACATAGTGTTCGCCGTAGTCGCTGGCACGCAGGCGGGCGGCGGCGAAAAAACGCTGCAACTCCGTCCCTACCCCGAGCGCCTGGATTTCATGCATCGAAACTGGTCAATTCCTGGAGCTGCAGCCCCAACCAGGGGCTGAACGCCCACGGGGCGTCCCGCACCGAGCGCTGCAGGGCGGCCGGCTCCACCCAGGCAAATTCCATGACCTCGTCCGGGTTGGGTACGGGTTCGCCGGTGGCGCGGGCCAGGTAGACGGGGCAGATCTCGTTCTCGACGATGCCGCTGCTGTCGACGGCGCGGTAGCGGAAGTCAGGCAGGGTGACCGTCAGGTTCGCAATCGAGAGTCCGAGCTCGAACAGCGCGCGCCGCTCGATGGCAGCGGGAAATTCCTCGCCCGGGAGCGGATGGCCGCAAAAGGAATTGGTCCAGACGCCCGGCCAAGTCCTCTTCGACAGGGCGCGTCGGGTGACGAGAACCTCGCCGGCCGGATTGAGCACGTGGCAGGAGAAAGCGAGGTGGAGCGCGGTGTCTGTGTCGTGCACACTGAGCTTCGGGGCCGTGCCGATTTCGCGGCCGGACTCGTCCAGCAGGACCACGAGTTCTTCGAGCACTTCGACCGGCCGCATTAGCCATCCCTTCGGGTGATTCAGTCAAGATACCGGAAAAAATACCTAATCTGATTAGCCAAATGCGAGGCTAGCACGGGGCCCTGTCCGAACCGTCCATTGAGGGGCGTCGGGAGGCCCGCACGGCATCCGTCGGCCGCACGCTTAAACTCGTGGGGTGCCCACCCCCGCTGCAGACCATGTCAACGCCCTTCTCGCCTCGTACCAGGATTTTCCGCAAGTGGGCATCCTCTTCCGCGACCTCAACCCGGTGTTCGCCGACGCCGCCGCTTTTCGAGCGCTGATCGACGAGCTCGCCGGCCGGTTCCAGGGTGAATTCGACGCGGTGGCCGGCATTGAGGCCCGCGGCTTCCTGCTGGCCGCGGCGATCGGCTACGCGGCGGATGTCGCCGTGCTCGTCGTGCGCAAAGGTGGCAAGCTCCCCGGATCGGTGCTGAGCGAGGAGTACGACCTCGAGTACGGCTCGGCCTGCCTCGAGCTCGAGATCGGCCAGCTCGCGCCGGGTTCCCGCGTGCTGGTCGTCGACGACGTGCTGGCCACCGGCGGCACGATCGCCGCGACCGCCCGGCTCATCGAGCGCGCCGGCTACCGCCTGACCGGCGTCGGCGTCGTGCTGGAGCTGACCGAACTGGTCGGCCGAACGCGCCTCGGCGACGCTCCTGTGCACGCCATCGTCGCCCTCTAGCCCGCCCAGGTACCCACCCGGCGCGGCTCGCTCGTCGTGGCGCACCCTCTGAAAGCCGGCACACGTCCTACCGTGCGCCACCATCCAAAGCCTGCGCCGCGAGTCGAATGCAACTCAACACGGTGCGTATTCACGGGACCGTGGCGCATGCTTGAGCCATGAGCACAAACGGTGACGGGTGGGTGTACGGGCCCGACGGCCGCAAGTTTTGGGGTCTTTTCGGGGCGGCCGGCCTGCTCGTGCACCACGAGGAGCTGGGGGTGCTGCTGCAGCACCGCGCGCTTTGGAGCCACCAGGGTGACACCTGGGGGCTGCCCGGCGGGGCGCGCCACGAACACGAGAGTGCGCTCGAAGCGGCTCTGCGGGAGGCCCGCGAAGAGGCCGGCGTGCCCCCGGAGCTGGTCTCCGTGCAGTTCAGCTCCGTGCTCGACCTCGGTTTCTGGTCGTACACGACGGTCGTGGTGCGCGCCACGAAGCGCTTCGAACCCGTGATCAGCGACCAGGAGAGCATCGCGTTGCGCTGGGTACCGCGCCACGAGGTCGACGCGCTGCCGCTGCATCCGGGCTTCGCCACCAGCTGGCCGGCCCTACTCGCCCGCCTCTGAACCCGCACCGCCATTAAACCCGCACCACCTCGCCCGGTGACTTGTCCGGCCGCCAACCGCGCCAGACCGGGTGGCGCGCTCGCCCCGTGCCGGTCCATTCGGAGAATTCCACCTCGCCCACCAGCACCGGGCGCACCCACCGCGCATCGCGGGCGCCGGCGGGCGGGATGCCGGTGAAGGGGTTGTCCACCGCAGCGATGGCATCCAGTCGCGCCCGCAGGTCCTCGAGGTCTGCGTCCCGGAACCCGGTGCCGACCCGGCCGATATAGGTCAGCGTGTCTCCGTTCGGAATCCCCAGGAGGAGGGAGCCCACGGTGTCGGCTCGGCGCCCGTTGCCCGGTCGCCACCCGCCGATCACCGCCTCCTGGGTGCGATGGTGCTTGATCTTGATCCACGATCGGGACCGCCGACCGGCCTCGTAGCGCCCGTCCCGGGTCTTGGCGACGATCCCCTCGAAGCCGAGCTCGCTGCTGGTCGCCACGGCCTGGGTGGAGTCGCCCGTGAAGACCGGCGGCACCTGCACCGCACCGGACCCGGTGACAATCTCCTCGAGCACGCGGCGCCAGGCCGTGTACGTCAGGTCGAGCAGCGGCTCCCCGTCACGTTCGAGCACGTCGAAAGCCAGAAACCGCACCGGGGTGGATGCCTCGGCCGCTTCGATCTGTCGGCGACCGGTCAGGCCCAGCCGCGTCTGCAGCAGCCCGAAGTTCGGCCGCCCGCCCGCGTCCATCGCGACGATCTCCCCGTCGAGCACCGCAAAGTCGGCCGAAACCGCTCCCGGCAACGCGCGCACCAGCTCGGGATACGCGTGCGTGATGTCGCTGCCGTTCCGGGTGAACAAGCGCACGTCCGGGCCTAGGCCGGCGGCTCCGAGATAGGCGAGCGCGCGGATGCCGTCCCACTTCATTTCGTAGGTCCACTCGTCGTCTTCGGACAGGTCGGCGATGGAACCGGGCGTGGCAAGCATGGGCCCGTATTGTGTGCGGCGTGCGGACCGGCCGCCCGTTTTGGCCGTCGCGCCCGCCCCGGTGCCCACGTCCCCGGCCCGCCGGGCCGGCCGTGTCTTCATCAGGTGGATCAGCCAGTTCCGGTCGGCCACGTCCGTGCCCTTCGTGCGGATCAGGGCAAAGCGCCGCGTGCCACCGAGCCTGCCGCCCGGTTCGCCGTGCAGCACGGCGATCACCTCGTCATCCCGCCACTTCTCCAGCTCGTAGCTGCCGTGGTCCCAGATGCTCATGGTGCCGGCCCCGTATTCGCCGGCCGGGATATCACCCTCGAACGTGGCGTATTCGAGCGGATGGTCCTCGGTGCGCACGGCGAGCCGATTCTTCGCCGGATCGGTCGGCACCCCGCGCGGCAACACCCACGACGTCAGCACCCCGTCGTGCTCGAGCCGAAAGTCGTAGTGCAGGTTGCGGGCGTGGTGCTCTTGAATGACGAATGACCGACCCGCGGATGCGTCCGGCGCACCGGTCGGCATCGGCTCCGAGGTGCGGGAAGCGTCTCGTTTGCCGAGGTAGACGGCCAGCGCACCGGCTCCCGCCCCGGCGCCTTTACCGGTCTCGTCACCGGCACCACCGGCATCCGTGGTGCCCCGGCCGGAATGTGCCTCGAGCAGCGCGGCCAGCGGGTCCCCGCTACGCTGCACCCGGTGCATCGCCTGCTTGTAGTCGATCTGTGCGAGCCCGGGGGAGGCCAGTTCCCGCCAGGTGCGCGGCATGGCCACCATCGGATGCAGCGTTCCGCGCAACGAATACGGGGTGATGGTCGTCTTGTGGGCGCTGTTCTGGCTCCAGTCCACGAACACCCGCCCCGGTCGATGAGCCTTCTTCATATCGCTGACGATGAGGTCCGGATGGTCGGCTTCGAGCGCGCGGGCCACCTCGTGTGCGACCTGGGAGACCTGGTCCGAGGTGTGCGTGAGGTCCAGCGGTGCGTAGAGGTGGATGCCCTTCGACCCGCTGGTGACCGGCAGCGGGTCCAGGCCCATGTCCCGCAGGATGGCCCGGGCCAGACGGGCGACCTCCGCGCACTCGTCGAGGGTGACCCCGTCGCCGGGGTCCAGGTCGATCACCAGTCGGTCCGGGTTGCGCGGGCGTCCACCCCGGCCGAACTGCCACTGTGGAACGTGGATCTCCAGCGCCGAGATCTGGGCGAGCCAGGTCAGCGTCGCGAGGTCGTTGACCAGCGGGTACTCGCTCACGTGGTTCGAATGCTGGATCGGCCGGCGTTTCACCCAGCTCGGCGTCGCCTGGTCCAGGTTCTTCTGGAAGAACACGTGTCCGGGTGCGTCCCGGGTGCCCACACCGTGTACCCACCTCTTCCGGGTCGCCGGGCGGTTCGCGGTGTGCGGGATCATCACGTCGGCGATGAACGCGTAGTAGCCGAGAACGTCGGCCTTCGTGGTCCCCGACTCCGAGTAGAGCACCTTGTCGAGATGCGTGAGTGTGATCCGGTGTCCGCCGACGGTGACGACCTGGCGGGAGTCAGGGGAGGGCGGCCGCTCGTTCATAGCTCCAGCATGCTCTCGCGGCCACAGCGTGCCTAGCCCTCTCGGCGCACCGGGTGTGTACTGAAGTGATGAGATCGATCTGGAAGGGCGCGATCACCTTCGGGCTGGTCAATGTGCCCGTCAAGGTCTACAGCGCCACCGAAGACCACGACGTCGCCCTGCACCAGGTGCACGACGCCGATGGCGGGCGCATCCGTTACCAGCGCCGGTGCGAGCGCTGCGGACGGGTCGTCGACTATGCGCACATCGACAAGGCCTGGGACAGCGGCGACAAGACGGTTGTCATCACCGACGAGGATCTGCGCACGCTGCCGGCCGGGAGAAGCCGCGAGATCGAGGTCGTCGAGTTCGTGCCGAGCGACCAGCTCGACCCGATCATGTTCGAGCGCAGCTATTTTCTCGAACCCTCCGGCTCACCCAAGGCCTACGTTCTACTGCGGCGTGCGCTCGACGCCACCGACCGCACCGCGATCGTGCGGTTCGCGCTGCGGCAGAAGACCCGACTCGGTGCCCTCCGGGTGCGCGGGGACGTGCTGCTGCTGCAGTCGCTGCTGTGGGGCGACGAGGTGCGGGCCGTTGAATTCCCGATGCTCCAGGAGTCGGTGCGCATCTCCGCCCAGGAGCTCGAGCTTTCGGCCGCACTGGTCGACTCCTTCGCCGCCGAGTTCTCGCCGCAGGATTTCCGGGACGACTACCAGGACCAGCTCCGCGAACTGCTCGAGGCGAAGCTCGCCGCGGGCGAAGCCCTCGACACCGAGCTCACCTTCGGCCGCGAACCCCGGGAAGGCGAGGAAGGCGGGGGAGAGGTGCTCGACCTGATGGAGGCCCTCCGCCGCAGCGTGGAGCGCAGCCGCGGCCAGGCGAAGCCGGGCGCGTCGGATAAATCCGAGAAACGCGCCGACAAGGGGCATAAACGGGTGTCGGGAAACTGACGAGGCCGCATTCCGGTTCGGCCGCCGCGTCGGTAGACTCGATGATTGTGACAGGGGCAGAGGGAACCGGCGTCAGCTCAAAGGTGATCACCCTGCCCAATCTGCTCAGCATGCTGCGCCTTGCGCTGGTGCCGGTCTTTCTGGTCGTGTTGGTGCGGGGAGAGGATGCCTGGGCGCTCCTGGTGCTGATGGTCGCCAGCCTCACCGATTTCCTCGACGGCTACCTGGCCCGGAGGTTCGGCCAGATCACGCGGCTCGGCCAGCTGCTCGACCCGGCCGCCGACCGGCTGTACATCTTCGCCGCCCTCCTCGGACTGGCCTGGCGCGACCTAATGCCCTGGTGGATCGTCCTGGTCATCGTGGGACGGGACGTGTTCCTGCTCGGACTCGGCGTCATCCTCGCGAATTACGGATTCGGGCCTCTGCCCGTTCACCAGCTCGGCAAGGTCGCGACCTTCTGCCTCTTCTACGCCCTGCCGATTATCATGCTGGGAGAGGCCTTCCCCACGGTGTCCTGGTGGTCGCTCCCGGTGGGCTGGGCCTTTGGCATCTGGGGAGCGTTTCTTTACTGGTGGGCAGGCATAATCTACGCCGTCGAGACCGTCCGGGTGATTCGCATTCCGCGGGCAATTCAGCCCGTTCCATCCGATACGCTGGAGGACCAGGAGGTGTACGGTGAACGATTCCAAAAAGACGAATGAACCCCAGCGCAAGGCCGCGCCCGATAACTATTCCAATACCGACACGACGATGACGTTCGGGCAGGAATTCGCGGCCCAGCTGGCATCACTCGACGGTGACGTCACGGCCGAAGAACAGGAAGCCATCGCGGCTCTGCCCTCCGGCTCGGCGCTGCTCGTTGTCCGGCGCGGCCCGAACGCCGGCGCTCGTTTCCTGTTGGATGCGGACGTGACCACTGTGGGCCGTCACCCCAATGCGGACATCTTCCTCGACGACGTCACGGTATCTCGTCGGCACGCGGAGTTCCTGCGCCACGAATCCAAGTTCGAGGTGAAAGACCTGGTGTCCCTCAACGGCACGTATTTCGACGGGGTCCGCATCGACACCGCGCTGTTGCACGACGGCGCCGAAGTCCAGGTCGGTAAGTTCCGGCTGACGTTCTACGCCTCGCGGCACGACCTCAAGCTTCAGGCGAGCGAGTAGTGCCCGCGTCCGCAGCCCAGGCCAGAGCGCCGGGCGCGACGTCACTGCTCAGCATCGGACAGGTGCTTGCCCGGCTCACGCCGGAATTTCCGGAACTGACCCCGTCCAAACTTCGGTTTCTGGAGGAACAGAGACTGGTCGCGCCGGCGCGCACGGAGTCTGGCTACCGCAAATTCTGCGCCGGTGACCTGGACCGGCTGCGCCTGGTCCTCTCCATGCAGCGCGATCACTACCTCCCCCTCAAGGTCATCCGGGGCTACCTGGCCGACCTTGACGCGGGCCTCTCGCCGACCCTGCCCGGCGGGGTGACGCCGGGACCGTCGATGCTGTCGATCGCCCGCCGGCTGGACCGCGACGAACTGCTGCGCGAAGCAGGGGCCTCCGCGATGCTGCTGCACGACGCCGTTTCCGCATCGATCATCCTGCCGGCCGACTTCTACGGCGACGACGCGCTCAGCGTGCTGCGGGCCCTGGTCGAACTGCAGCGCAGCGGAATCGAGCCCCGCCACCTGCGCGGATTCCGTGGCGCGGCCGAACGCGAGCTCGGCCTGATCGAGAGTGCCCTCGTGCCGCTCTCCCGCCGTAAAGACGCATCGAGCCGGGCTAAGGCCGCCGAAATGGCGGTCGAGATCGCCGGCCAGCTCGAAGTGATCCGCGGCAGTCTGATCCGTTCTGCCCTGGGGCGCCTGACCAAGTAGTCGAGCCCGACACGCCAATTTACTCGACCGGATGTCGTTGATCAGGACGGTCCGCCTCGGTAGCGTGGATGCAGCGATCATCCGTATCGCAGACCCACCTCCGAGAGGCCATCGTATGAGCGAGCTGAATCAGCGTGACGATGCCTCGCGCTACGGACTCGGCCTTCTCTTCACCGACGGAATGCCCGAGCTCGACGACAACCTCGGCTACCGTGGCGCCGTGGCGGCCCGGGCCGCCGGAATCAGCTACCGTCAGCTCGACTACTGGGCCCGCACCGACCTGGTCCAGCCCACCGTGCGCGGTGCTGCCGGCTCGGGTTCCCAGCGTCTCTACGGCTTCCGGGACATCCTGGTTCTCAAACTGGTCAAGCGGCTCCTCGACACCGGCATCTCCCTGCAGCAGATCCGCACCGCGGTGAACCAACTGCGCGAGTCGGGGGTTAGCGACCTCGCCCAGACCACCTTGATGAGCGACGGCGCCAGCGTCTACCTGTGCACCTCCGACGATGAGGTCATCGACCTCGTCAGCCGCGGTCAGGGCGTGTTCGGCATCGCCGTGGGCAAGGTGCTACGCGAGGTCGAGACGAGCCTGGTCGAATTGGAGACCCTTCCGATTGACCCGTCGGACGAGCTGTCCCTTCGCCGGGGCAGCCGCAAGGTCTCTTAGCGGAGCGTTCACACGCAGTCGACACGATCGGCTGACGCTGTGCGGCTGACACTAACAGGTCAACCTATCCGGTCAACGTTGTCCGGCTGACGCTCCCTGGCTAGTGCTGTTCCGCGTACTCGCCGATGCGGGCCGTGCGCAGCACGCGTTCGAGCAACTGATCGAAGTAGCGCGCCATTTCCTGGGCGCTGTCGCCGGGCCAGGTGTGCAGCGGCTTCGCTGCGCCCTGCGCCTGCTGAAGCGAGGTGCGTTCCGGCAGTTGCGGGCTGAGTACGAGCGGGCCGAACATGTCGCGGAGTTCCTTGATCCGGAACTGGTGCTCGAGAGACGCCACGCGGGCACGGTTGACGATGATACCGAGCGGCTGCAGACGAGGGCTGAGTCCGCGGCGGATCTCTTCGATCGCGCGCAGCGCCCGGTCGGCCGCGGCCACGGAGAACAGGCCGGGTTCGGTGACCACGGCAACGCGGTCACTGGCCGCCCACGCGGTGCGGGTAAGGGCGTTCAGCGACGGAGCACAGTCGATCAGAACCAGGTCGTAGTCCTTTTCGACCGTGGAGAGTGCCTCTTCGAGCTTCCAGATGTCGCGGATGCTCGGGTGCGGCCCGTCGAAATTAATGGCCGACGGGCTGCCGATCATCACGTCGATGGTGCCGGGGCGACCGCGCGTCCAGCCGCTGGGAACGATGGCGGCGCGAACGACCTTCTCCTTGGGAGAGGCGAGCACATCGGCGATGTTGAGGTGGCCGGTGACCTCGATGTCCATTCCGGTTGACACATCCGACTGCGGATCAATGTCCACCACCAGGGTTCGCACGCCGCGGGCGAAGGCAGCGGACGCCAGACCCAGGGTTACCGTGGTCTTGCCTACTCCTCCCTTGAGGGAGCTAACGCTTAGTACGTGCACAAGTAGATACGTTACCTTCACTAGTCTTGGAGAACCTAACCGTCAGCTGTGCGCGACGTCACGCTTGAAAGGTCTGCATGTTTACGAAAATTCTTGTTGCCAACCGCGGGGAAATCGCGATCCGGGCTTTTCGGGCGGCTTATGAGCTGGGTGCCAAAACCGTGGCGGTGTTCCCTTTCGAGGACCGCAATTCGCTGCACCGCCTGAAGGCCGACGAGGCGTACCAGATCGGCGAACCGGGACACCCGGTGCGCGCCTATCTCACGGTGAGCGAGATCATCCGGGTGGCCAGGGAGAGCGGAGCCGATGCCATCTACCCCGGTTACGGCTTCCTTTCGGAGAACCCCGAGCTGGCCCTCGCGGCCCGCCAGGCCGGCATCACCTTCATCGGCCCGGGCGAGCACGTGCTCGAGATGGCCGGCAACAAGGTCACCGCGAAGGAGCACGCCATCGCGGCGGGCGTTCCGGTGCTGGGGTCCAGCGCGCCCTCACGCGACGTCGACGAGCTGATCGCCGCGGCCGACGATATCGGGTTCCCGATCTTCGCCAAGGCCGTCGCCGGCGGCGGCGGCCGCGGCATGCGCCGGGTGGCTCAGCTGAGCGATCTCCGCGGCTCCCTTGAGGAAGCCATGCGCGAGGCCAACAGCGCGTTCGGCGACGCGACCATGTTCCTCGAGCAGGCCGTACTGCGGCCGCGTCACATCGAGGTCCAGATCCTGGCCGATGCTTCCGGCGAGACCGTGCACCTGTTCGAACGCGACTGCTCCGTGCAGCGCCGCCATCAGAAAGTCATCGAGATCGCTCCGGCGCCGAACCTCTCTGACGAGATCCGCCAGCGTCTGTACGCCGATGCGGTCGCCTTCGCCCGCTCGATCGGCTACGTGAACGCGGGCACGGTCGAGTTCCTGCTCGACACGGTCGGCGAACGCGCCGGCCAGCACGTGTTCATCGAGATGAATCCGCGCATCCAGGTCGAGCACACCGTGACCGAAGAGGTGACGGATGTCGACCTCGTGCAGTCCCAGATCCGCATCGCCGCGGGCCAGACGCTCCGTGAGCTCGAACTCACGCAGGACAAGATCGTGTTGCGCGGGGCGGCCCTGCAGTGCCGCATCACCACCGAGGACCCGACCATGGGATTCCGCCCGGACACGGGCAAGATCACCACCTATCGCTCGCCCGGCGGCGCCGGCATCCGGCTCGACGGCGGCACAATCAACCCCGGTGCCCAGATCAGCCCGCACTTCGACTCGATGCTCGCCAAGCTCACCTGCCGGGGCCGGGACTTCCCGTCCGCCGTGACCCGATCCAAGCGCGCCCTGGCCGAGTTCCGTATCCGTGGCGTGTCCACGAACATCTCGTTCCTGCAGGCCGTGCTCGACGACCCGGACTTCGCGTCCGGCAACCTGAGCACCTCCTTCATCGATGAGCGCCCGGAGCTGCTGCGCGGCCGCGCCTCCAAGGACCGCGGCACGAAGATCTTGAATTGGCTCGCCGACGTGACCGTCAACAAGCCCAACGGGGTGCCGCTGACCCTGCTGAACCCGGCCGAGAAGCTGCCGAAGCTCGATCTGTCCGAACCGGCTCCGGCCGGCTCCCGCCAACGGCTCCAGCTGCTCGGCCCGGCCGGCTTCGCCGCGGACCTGCGTGCCCAGACCGCCCTGGCCGTGACGGACACCACTTTCCGCGACGCCCACCAATCACTGTTGGCAACCCGGGTGCGCACCCGCGACCTCGTCGCCGTGGCCCCGTATGTGGCCCGGATGACCCCGGAGTTGCTGTCGATCGAGGCCTGGGGCGGCGCCACCTATGACGTGGCGCTGCGCTTCCTCGGCGAAGACCCCTGGGAACGACTGGCGTCGCTGCGAGAGGCCCTGCCGAACATCAACGTGCAAATGCTGCTTCGCGGCCGCAACACGGTCGGCTACACTCCGTACCCGACCGAGGTGACCGATGCGTTCGTGCGCGAGGCCGCCAAAACAGGCGTCGACATCTTCCGCATCTTCGACGCCCTCAACGACGTCTCGCAGATGCGCCCGGCCATCGACGCCGTGCTGGCGACGGGCTCCTCCATCGCCGAGGTCGCGCTCTGCTACACGGGCGATTTGCTCGACCCGGCCGAGAAGCTTTACACCCTGGACTACTACCTCCGGCTCGCGGAGCAGATCGTGGAGTCCGGCGCGCACATCCTCGCGATCAAGGACATGGCCGGCCTGCTGCGCCCCGCCGCGGCCGAGAAGCTCGTCACCGCCCTGCGGTCGCGCTTCGACCTCCCGGTGCACGTGCACACGCACGATACTCCGGGCGGCCAGCTCGCCACGCTGCTCGCGGCCAGCCGCGCCGGCGCCGACGCGGTCGACGTGGCCAGCGCCCCGATGGCCGGCACCACCAGCCAGCCGTCGGCGTCGTCCCTCGTCGCCGCGCTCGTCCACACCGAACGCGACACCGGCATATCCTTACAGGCCGTCTGCGACCTCGAGCCGTACTGGGAAGATGTACGCCGGGTCTACCATCCCTTCGAATCCGGTCTGCGCGCGCCCACCGGCCGCGTCTACAAGCACGAGATCCCCGGCGGCCAGCTGTCCAACCTGCGTACGCAAGCGGTCGCGCTCGGCCTCGCCGACGACTTCGAACTGATCGAGGACATGTACGCCGCGGCCAACGACATCCTCGGCCGGGTACCGAAGGTGACGCCGTCCTCCAAGGTGGTCGGCGACCTCGCCCTCTACCTCGCCGCCGTGCGTGCCGACCCGGCCGACTTCGCTGAGAACCCGGGCAATTACGACGTGCCCGACTCCGTGATCGGCTTCATGGCGGGGGAGCTGGGCGACCTGCCCGGCGGCTGGCCCGAGCCCTTCCGCAGCAAGGTCCTCGCCGGGCGCAACGTCCGCGTCGGAATCACCGAGCTCACCCAGGAGGAACGCGCGGCCTTGGGCAGCGACGGCCTCACCTGCCGAATGATGCTGAACCAGCTGCTCTTCCCGGCGCCCACGCGCCAATTCGAGCAGATCCGGGAACTCTTCGGTGACCTGTCCGTGCTCGACACGGTGGACTACCTCAACGGTCTCCAGCAGGGCATTGAGCACGCGGTCGAGATCGACAAGGGCGTGCGCCTCTACGTCGGGCTTGAGGCCATCGGCGAGGCCGATGACAAGGGCATGCGCACCGTCATGACCACGCTGAACGGACAGCTCCGACCCGTGTTCGTGCGGGACCGCAACATCACGGTCAGCATCAAGGTCGCCGAAAAAGCGGATGCCAACCGGCCGGGCCAGATCGCTGCGCCGTTCTCCGGGGTGGTCACCCTCCAGGTCGAGGAGGGCGACACCGTCGAGGCCGGGCAGGCCGTCGCCTCGATCGAGGCCATGAAAATGGAGGCCGCGATCACCTCGCCCATCGCGGGAAACATCGAACGGGTGGCCGTGCCGCGAACCCAGCAGGTCGACGCGGGCGATCTGCTGGTGGTGGTGCGTCCACGCTAGGCTTGGTGCGATCTATCGACGAAGGGACTGATCTTTTTGTCAGATAAGCGCACAGGCGCCGAGGCGTCCGGTCCGGACGCCTCCATCGAGCCTCTCGCCGAGCCGGGAGACGTGTACCATAGCGAACTACCGCCGCACACGATCGTGAACCTGGCGGCGGCCCTGCCGGAGAACCTGAAACGCCCGGCTACGCACACGATCGAGATCAGCACCCCGGCCGTGGCGCGCGCCGATCGGTTGTCCGCAGCCGTCACGGGGGCGGTCCGCGCCCTCTCCGGTCCGGCCGTGAGCGACGCCGTTCCGCACACCCGCCGGGAGAGTCTGCGCCCCGCCGGCGGACCGGCCCCCGAGTCCGCCGCCATGCTCACGCCCGATCGGCTGCTGGCCGTCAACCGTCGCACCAAACCGCCGCCCCGCGGAGCCTGGAACAGTTTCGTCTACTCGGCGACCCTGCATCTGGTGAACCTCGGCGACTCGGCCACGGTGCGCGCCTCCAAACAACTCGACGCGCGCATCCGCAAGGATTTCGAGGGCGGCACCCGCTTCGTGCCGATCCTCACCCGCAAGGGCGGGGTCGGCAAGACGACCGTCACCGCACTGATCGGCATGGCCCTGGCCGATGCCCGCGAAGACCGCATCATCGCCGTCGACGCGAACCCCGACCGGGGCACCCTCTCCGAGCGGGTCACGAAACAGACCCGGTCCACCGTGCGCGACGTGGTCACGAAGGCCGCGTCCATCGGCGGCTATACCGATTTCTCGTCGCTGGTCTCCCGCGACGCGACCCGACTCGACATCCTCGCATCCGACACCGACCCGCTCCTCTCCGAGGCCTTCGACGAGAACGACTACAACGTCGTCGCCGACCTGGCGGCGCGGTACTACTCGATCATGCTCACGGACTGCGGCACCGGAATCGTGCACTCCGTCATGCGTGCCACGCTGCAGCGGGCCGATTCGATCGTCATCGTCTCCGGGGGCAGCATCGACGAGGCGCGGCTGGCGTCCGAAACGTTGACCTGGTTGGAAGCCAACGGCTACGGCGACCTGGTTCGCAACGCGGTCGTCGCGCTCAACACGGCGACACAGGGCACGAATCTGGTGAAGCTGGAAGAGATCGAATCGCATTTCCGCTCTCGGGTGCGGGAGATCGTGCGCATCCCCTGGGACCCGCAGCTCGCCGCGGGCAGCATCATCTCCTTCGACGATCTGAAGCCCATCACCCGGCTCGCGGCCCGCACCCTCGCGGCCGTCGTCGTGGAGGGTCTTCCGGCCGACCGCGGCGTCTAAACCGATCCGGTACCCCTGTACCCCCGCATCCATGACTTGGAGTCACCCTTGCCCGAGCGCCAGATCCGTCTCTTCGGAGATCCCGTCCTCAAAACCGTCTCCGACCCGATCGGCACGATCGACGCCCGGGTGCGGAGCCTGATCGAGGACTTGGTCGACAGTGTGCGACTGCCCGGCCGGGCCGGCGTCGCGGCCTCCCAGATCGGCGTGAATCTGCGCGCATTCAGTTTTAACGTCGATGGCGAGATCGGGTACATCCTCAACCCGGTCCTCGTGGAGGTCTCGGGGGAGCCCGAGCTCGTCGACGAGGGCTGCCTGTCGGTGCCGGGCCTCTGGTATCCCACGAAACGGTACCCGTTCGCCCGGGTGACCGGCATCGACCTCGACGGCACGGCGGTCGAACTCTCCGGGTCCGGGATCATGGCCCAGGCCCTGCAGCACGAGACCGACCACCTCGACGGTTTGCTCTACCTGGACCGCCTCGACAAGGAGAACCGGCGGGCCGCCATGAAAGAGGTCCGCGCGTCGAGCTGGTTCTGACCCCAGTCGTTCGGGTCCGAGGCCCTAAAGGGCCTCCGCCCCCCCCCACGAATTCGACGGAGATTTTGCCGGAAACGTCCCCCAACGTGCAGAAACGGCAGTTCTACGGCAGAATCTCCGTCGAATTGGTTCGACGCTGGGCACGGCGCTGGGGCTCCCTTATCTACTGGTTCCGACCCAGGCGGCCGGACGACGCGAAACAGGTCCCGTCGCCACTGTGACGACGGGACCTGTTTTGGTCGTCGCGGGGAGTGCTAGCTGCTGACCGGGTTCGTCCCGGTCACCGGGGCGCCCAGGTACATCGCCTCGATCTGATCGGCGTAGTCCCGCAGGATGATGTCCCGTTTGATGCTCAGCTTCGGGGTCAGGTACCCGGCGGCTTCGGTCAGCTCGGTCGTCAGCACCGTGAACTTGCGGATCGACTCCGCCCGCGATACGTGGTCGTTGGCGTGGTCGATGGCGCGCTGCACCTCGGCGAGAACCTTCGCGTTGACGGATGCCTCGGCCAGCGTCATTCCCGCGTCCTCGCCGTTGTTGTTCAACCAGACCGCGAGCATGTCGGGGTCGAGCGTGACCAGGGCGGCGATGAACGGCTTGCGATCGCCGACGACGACCACCTGGCCGATCAGCGGGTTGGACCGGATCGGGTCTTCCAGCGCCGCCGGGGCGACGTTCTTGCCGCCGGCCGTGACGATGATCTCCTTCTTGCGCCCGGTGATGGTGAGGAAGCCGTCGCTGTCCATGGCGCCGATGTCACCGGTGCGGAGCCATCCGTCGTGGAAGGTGGCCGCGGTGGCCACGGGATTCTTCCAGTACTCCGTGAAGACGTTGACGCCTTTGACCTCGATTTCGCCGTCGTCCAGGACGCGCACCGAGACGCCGGGAAGCGGTGGGCCTACGGTGCCGATCTTGAACTTGGTGGCCAGACCCACGGTGGTCGGCGCGGTTGTCTCGGTAAGGCCGTAGCCCTCCAGGATCTTGATGCCGAGGCTGTGGTAGAAGTGACCCAGGTGCATGCCGAGTGGAGCCGAACCGGAGACGGCGTACTTCACGTTGCCACCCATGGCCGCGCGCAGCTTGCTGTAGACCAGACGGTCGAAGAGCGTGAACTTGAGCTTGAGCATCAGCGGAACGCTCTTGCCCTGATCGACCAGCATCGAGTGGTCGACGGCAACCTGGGCGGCCGTCTCGAAGATCTTGCCTCGGCCGGCGGCCAGCGCCTTCTGCTCGGCGGAGTTGTAGACCTTCTCGAACACCCGCGGCACTGCGAGCAGGAAAGTGGGTTTGAAGGTGCCGAGCGATTCGAGCAGCTTCCGGGTATCGGGCTGGTGACCGACGCGCACACCGGCGTGCACGCAGAGAACCGAGATGAATCGGGCGAAAACGTGCGCGGTGGTGATGAACAGCAGCGTGGAAGCGCCGTTCGCGTCGGTGAGCACCTCTTTCAGCGCCACCGCCGAGTTGCGCGACGTCTCGACGAAGTTGGAGTGGGTAAGCACGCAGCCCTTGGGACGGCCGGTGGAACCCGAGGTGTAGATCAGGGTGGCGATGTCCGAACCCACGGCCAGCGAGCGACGCCGCTCGATTTCGGCATCCGGCACGTCGACCCCGGAGGCCGCGAGCTTGTCGAGGTCACCGAGGTCGATCTGCCAGACCTTCTGCACGCTGCCGAGCTCGGGGTGCACCTCGTCGAAGCGGGAAAAGTGCTCGGCGGTCTCGACGATCACCGCCGCGGCGTCGGAGTCACCCAGGATCCACTGGATCTGGATGGGGGAGCTGGTCTCGTAAACGGGGACCAGCACGGCACCGGCGAACCAGGTGGCGAAGTCGATCAGCGTCCACTCATACCGGGTCTTGCACATCAAGCCGATTTTGTCTCCGGGCTGGATTCCTGCCGTGACGAGCCCCTTGGCCAGCGCGACGACCTGGGCATGAAACTCCGTGGTGGTGACGGGGGACCAAGCTCCGTTTCTCGGCAGTGAGAACAACACGGAGTCGGGCGTCGCCTTGAGGCGTTCGACCAGGAGATCGGTGACATTGGCTTGTGGGTCTGCGGGAACGATGGCGGGCAGATCGTACTGTTTCACGGTAACTCCTCTGGTACCGGGCGGGCGATTTGCCTCACTCTATCCACGTCACTTCGTGGAAGCAGCCGTTTCGCCTGGCCGTGTCTTGGTTCACTACACTCTAGGGGGACGCACCGGCTTCGTTGTCTCGCCCCGCAGAGCGCCCCACTTTATCCATCGACGAAAGAAGTCCTCTGTGCACGCCATTGGTATCGACATCGGCGGCACCAAAATCGCCGCGGCCCTGGTCGACGAATCCGGAACGATCATCCGCTCGGATCGACGCCCGACCACCGCGAGCGATCCTCGCGGGATCGAAGACGCCGTCGTCGACATGATCACGGAGCTCTCGGAGGGCGAGGAGGTCGTCGCTGCCGGGATCGCCGCGGCCGGCTTCATCGACGCCGCCCAGTCCACCGTTTACTACGGGCCCAACGTCAACTGGCGCCACGAGCCGCTTCGGGCCACTCTCGAGGCGCGGCTCGACCTGCCCATCCTGATCGAGAACGACGCGAACGCCGCGGGCTGGGCGGAATTCACCTTCGGCGCCGGCCGGGGCTACACCGACATGGTCACCCTCACCATCGGCACCGGAGTGGGCGGAGCTATCGTCGCCGACAACCGTCTCTTCCGCGGTGGCTTCGGCTGTGCCGCCGAGCTCGGGCATCTGCGCGTGGTGCCCGGCGGTCGCCTCTGCGGCTGCGGCGCCCACGGCTGCATTGAACAGTACGGTTCGGGTCGCGCCCTGCTTCGAATTGCTACCGAGCTGGCGGATGCCGGCGGAATCGGCCTCGGCCTCGCGGCTGCCCGTGAGCGCAAGGGCAAGCTGACCGGCAAAGAGGTCGGCCGGCTGATCCAGGACGGTGACAACGGCGCCTTGGCCGCCCTGAGGCAGTTGGGCGGCTCGCTCGGGCAGGCCTGCGCAAGCCTGGCGGCCGTACTTGACCCGCAGATCTTCGTCTTCGGCGGGGGCGTCGCCGCTGCCGGTGAACTGCTGCTCGAGCCCATCCGCGCCGCGTACCTCGAAAATCTGCCGGCCAGGGGCTTCCACCCGGAGGCCGAATTCGCCATCGCGCAGCTCGTCAACGACGCCGGTGTCGTCGGTGCGGCCGACCTGGCGCGGAAACGCGTTTTCGCGCAGTAGGCTTTCCGGGTTACCGAGGGAGCAACGATGTTCTACTGGCTCATGAAAAACATTGTCATCGGCCCTCTGCTGCTGGCTATCTTCCGGCCCTGGGTGGTCGGGCTCGAGAACATCCCCAAAGAGGGCGGTGTGATCCTCGCGAGCAATCACCTGTCGTTCATCGACTCGGTGTTCCTGCCGCTGGTCGTTCCGCGTCGCGTTGTCTTCCTCGCAAAGAGTGAGTACTTCACGGGCAAGGGGCTCAAGGGCTGGGCGACACGCCAGTTCTTCAAGGCCACCGGCCAGCTGCCGATCGACCGGTCGGGTGGCAAGGCATCCGAGGATTCCCTCAACACCGGCCTGCGCGTCCTGGGTGCCGGCGGCGTGCTCGGCATCTACCCTGAGGGAACCCGCAGTCCCGACGCGAAGATGTACCGGGGCCGCACCGGCGTGGCGCGGATGGTGCTCGAGGCCGAGGTCCCGGTCATCCCTGTGGCCATGATCGACACTGAGAAGGCCATGCCGACGGGCACCCGCATCCCGAAGGTGCGCCGGATCGGCATCGTGATCGGCGAACCCCTCGACTTCAGCCGCTTCGACGGCATGGAGGGCGACCGGTTTGTGCTCCGGTCCGTGACCGACGAGCTGATGTACGAGCTGCAGGCCCTCAGCCGGCAGGAGTATGTGGACGTCTACGCGACCAGCGTGAAAGAAAAGCGGGCCAGCCTGACCCGATAGAATCAGACGGTTGCCCAGGGGCCGACAGACCCCGATCCGATAGCCCGGCCCGCAATATTTTTCTTGCCGGACCAGACAAAAAAGGAATAGTCCCGTGGTAGACCCCACCGAACCAGTCGTGCTCGCAGATCGATCTGTGGTTGCCGGCCTGGACTATTGGCGCACCCTCCCGATCAAGCAGCAGCCGACCTGGTCCGACGCGGATGCGGTTGCCGCGGCATCTGCCGAACTGTCCACGCAGCCGCCGCTCGTCTTCGCCGGCGAGGTCGACATCCTACGGAACCGGCTCGCCGAGGCCGCCGGCGGCCATGCCTTCCTGCTGCAGGGCGGGGACTGCGCTGAGACGTTCAGCGGCGCCACCGCGGAGCAGATCCGCAACCGGGTCAAGACCGTGCTGCAGATGGCCGTCGTGTTGACGTACGGCGCGTCGATGCCCGTGATCAAGATGGGCCGGATGGCCGGCCAGTTCGCCAAGCCACGCTCCAGTGATTTCGAGACCCGGGGTGGCGTTACCCTGCCGGCTTACCGCGGCGATATCGTCAACGGCTACGATTTCACACCCGAATCGCGCGAGGCCGACCCGGCCCGCCTGGTCAAGGGCTACCACACCGCCGCCTCCACCCTCAACCTGATCCGTGCCTTCACGCAGGGCGGTTTCGCCGACCTGCGCCAGGTGCACAGCTGGAACCAGGGCTTCGCCGCCAACCCGGCCAACCAGCGCTACGAGAAGGTGGCCAAGGAGATCGACCGCGCGATCAAGTTCATGATCGCGTGCGGCGCCGACTTTGAAGCCATGCGTCGGACGGAGTTCTACACCAGCCACGAGGGTCTGCTGATGGACTACGAGCGTCCGATGACCCGGATCGATTCCCGCACGGGCACGCCGTACAACACCTCCGCGCACTTCATCTGGATCGGGGAGCGCACCCGTGACCTTGACGGTGCGCACGTCGACTTCCTCTCCCGGGTGCGCAACCCGATCGGGGTCAAGCTCGGCCCGAGCACGTCAACCGACGACATGCTGCGCCTGGTCGACAAGCTCGACCCGAACCGCGAACCCGGTCGTCTCACGTTCATCACCCGGATGGGTGCGGGCAAGGTGCGCAGCGCCCTGCCGCCGCTGCTGGAGGCGATCAAGGCCAGTGAGGCCAAGCCGCTCTGGGTCACCGACCCGATGCACGGCAACGGTGTGACCACGCCCACCGGGTACAAGACCCGTCGTTTCGACGACGTCGTCGACGAGGTGCGCGGCTTCTTCGAGGCGCACCGCAGCGTCGGCACACACCCGGGCGGCGTTCACGTCGAACTTACCGGCGACGACGTCACGGAGTGCCTGGGTGGTTCCGAGCACATCGACGAGGCCGCGCTGGCGACCCGCTATGAGTCGCTCTGCGACCCGCGCCTGAATCACATGCAGTCGCTCGAGCTCGCCTTCCTGGTTGCCGAGGAGCTTGCCGCTCGCTAACCCGGCCCCGGGTGCCCGCTCCGGCATGGGAACCGCCGGGTACGGCCGGCCCGGCCGGGGTGGCTGTCTAGCCGAACGGGTTCGTCGGCTTGAGGGTGATGGTGCTGTTCTTGGGCGCGGCGGTGCCGGCTTCGGGATTCGTCGATGCGACGCTCAGGAGCGGTGCGATGGCATCCGCGCCGAGATTGTAGCTCAGCTTGAATCCCAGGTCGGTGAGCACCTGCTTGCCCTCGTTCCACGGGAGGCCGACGATGTTGGGCACCGTGACGGGTGCCGGGCCGAGGGAGGTAGTGAGTGCATACGTGTCGCCGGTGCGCACGGGACCTTCGTTCACGGGGGCCGCGCTCACGACGTCTCCCTCGGCGATCGACTCACTGTAGATCTCGTCGCCGGCGGTGACGAGCAGCCCCTTCTCCGCCAGGATCGCGGTGGCGTCCTTGACGGATTCGCCGGACACGTCCGGTACGGGGCCGAGTGAGAGAACCAGATTGACGTTCATGCCCACGAAGTAGTCCCCACCCTGGGAGACGTCCCCGGCGTCGGATTCGCGGCTCGCGGAGATGACCAGGCCCGATTCCACGGTGTCGTCGAAGAGGGAATCGGTCGCCCCGATGCCTGCCTTCAGCTCCGTGACGGCGGAGGTCGCAGCATCGGCCGTCAATCCCGCCAGCACGGGCAGAACGATCGGCTGCGGGCCCTGGGATACACGCAGCGTCACCGTGCTGCCCTTCGCCACGCGGGTGCCCGAATCCGGGTTGGTGCTGGAGACGAGGCCGGCGGGGATGGTGCCGCTGAACTCGGTGCCGAGCGCCGCCTCCAGCCCGAGCCCGGTGAGCTGGGCGGTCGCGTCGTCGGGGGACACCGAGACGAGGGCGGGAATCGGGACCTCTGAGCCGGGGCCGTTGCCGAAGAACCAGCCGGTTCCGCCGGCAAGGGCTGCCAGCATGAGCACCAGCGCGAAGAGCCAGAAGCCGCGGAACTTGCGTGTGCGGGCCTTGTCGGCCAGGAGAATGGTGGTGGCAGGTGCCGAGGCAGAAGCCGCCGTGGCCACGCCGGCCACCGCCGGGGCGAGCGGGGCACCGCCGAGGATCTGGGTGTCCGCGTCGGCCACCGCTGCGGTCACGCCGCCGGGCAGCACCATGGTCGCGGATTGTCCGGTCGCCGGGGAGGTCGGGCGCACGAGCTTGTCGAGGTCGAGCAGTTGATCGAGCATGACACGTGCGTCCCGGGGGCGCTGCTCCGGGTCGCGGGCGGTGGCCCAGAGCACCAGTTCGTCGAGCTCGTGCGGAATCGCGGGTATCCGCGCGCTTGGCATGGGCACGTTGTCGTTCGCGTGCTGGTAGGCGATCTGCATGGGCGCTTCGCCGACATAGGGCTGCTCGCCGGTAAGCATCTCGTAGGTCATGATGCCGAGCGCGTAGATGTCGCTGCGGGCATCCGCGATGCCCCGCGTGACGAGTTCGGGGGAGAGGTAGGCGATCGTGCCGAGCAGGGCCTGCCCGGTGGCCGTGTTGTTGTTGACGGCCCGGGCGAGTCCGAAGTCGCCGATCTTGATGCGGCCGTCGTCGGCCAGGAGAACGTTCTCCGGCTTGAGATCGCGATGCACGATTCCCGCTTTGTGCGCGGCGGCGAGGCCCGAGAGCACCGCCTCGAGGATGTCCATCGTCTGCTCACTGGTGAGCCGGCCGTAGTCCTTGAGCAGGTCGCGCAGAGTGATGCCGGGCAGGTATTCCATGACCAGATAGGCCATATCGGCATCCTGGCCCTGGTCGTAGACGTTGACCACGTTCGGGTGCGCGAGCCGGGCGGCCGAGCGGGCCTCCTGCACGAACCGGGCCTTGAACGTGTTGTCGTCGGCGAGGTGCCCGTGCATGATCTTGATGGCGACCCGGCGTTCGAGGCGCAGGTCGGTCGCGAGGTACACGGTGGCCATGCCACCGCGGGCGATCCGTGAGCGCACCTGATAGCGGCCGTCTATCAGACGACCGACCATGGGATCGGCAGGGGTATCGCTCACTAGTCGAGTCTAGGGATTGCGAAGCCGTTCCCTGTGCCGGAACACTCGCAAGTCAGGGTTTTCAAGCCTGAGCGGATGCGAGCTGCAGGTCAGCCGAGATCGGCCAGCCAGGCCCGGGCCGATGTTTCCCACTTCGCGTAGTGGTTCGGGTGAGCCGAGATCTGCACGGTCTGCGCGGCCTCGGTCACGGTCATCGACTCCCAGCCGGGGATGTCGAGCAGTCCGCGCGTGATGCCGGGGTTGGGGTTCACGGGGCCGCCGAAGAAGGCGAGGCTGGCCCGCTCCGGGTCGAGCACCTGCTCGGGGGTTCCCCAGCCGAAACTGGGGCGTTGCTGGAAGAGGCCGAGGGAGTCGCGGTCGCCGTACTGCACGTTGCGCAGCCCGGATTCCTGGGCCGCGGCGGCCAGGGCGATCACGATTGCGGAGTCGCCGGCACCCGCGCGGCGACCGCTCGCGATAATGATTTCGGCGTACCGGCGCATGTCCTCGCTGAGCGGCGTGACCTCGCCGGGCGCTGCAGACGGCGCAGGGGCGGCCTCCTCGATGAGGATCGCCGATTCCATCGCCGGCGCCGCGGGAACGGAGCCGGACGGGATCGACAGGACCTGGCCGGGGTAGATGATGCTGGACCAGCCGAGGCCGTTGGCGTCGAGAACGGATTGCACCGAGACGCCCGCCGCGGCCGCGAGGGCTCCGATGGTCTCGCCGGCGGCGATCGTGTGCGTGCCGGAAGCATTCAGCGGGGCGAAGGCTGCGGCCGGCGCGGCCGAGACCGGCGCGGCACCGTCGCCCGGCGGCAGCACGACGGCCTGTCCGGGGAAGATGATGCTGCCTGCGTCGAGACCGTTCACGCGGAGCAGGGCCTCGAGGGAGAGCCCGTGCGCGGCGGCAACGCCGGAAAGCGTGTCCCCGCTCTGGATCAGGTACCGCGAGATCTCGGCGGCGACGGGCGCCGGAGCCGGAGCGGACGGCTGCGCCAGACCGGCCAGGGTCAGCATCTGGCCCGGGAAGATCACCGCGGACCAGCCAAGGCCGTTGAGGGCGAGTACGGATGCGGTGGAGAGACCGAATCGTCCGGCCACGCTGCTCACGGTGTCGCCTTCGACGACCTGGTACTGGGTCGGCGCCGCGACGGCGGCGATACTCTGCCGACCTGCGCCGGCGGGCACCGCGGTCGGCAGGATGCTCTTGCTCTTGAGCGGCTTCTTCGCGATGGTGGCGGCATCCGCCGGCGACGCCAGGTTCAGGCTGATCGCGATCGTGCTGATCAGCACGAGCGGGACGGTGACCAGGACGCCCAGACCCCGTCGTTCGGTGGCGTGCCGGTGGTGGCCAGCACCGGGCGTCGAAGAATTCACGTCGCTGGTGCTGCTGGCTGGACTGTTCCTGCTGGCTGGTGCCGACATTCCGCTCCCGTCGATTGCGTGCGACAGCGGTGCTGGCACAGCATTGCCCAGTCAATCAGGTTGGCCCCCATTCTGGGCATCAACACGCGCGTTTGCGCCATGAGAGTTTGTCCGCCCCGTCGAATCATGGGAGGCTTGATGAGTGACCGAATCGTTCTCAGATCAAGAGTGGCTGTCCATCGCCGACCTCGTCCGGGTGCTCGGCGTCAGCCAGAGCCGCGTGCGTCAGCTGATCGACGACAAGCAGCTGCTCGCCATGCGCCGTGACAACGGGCCCTTGCAGATTCCCGCCGCGTTCATCAGGGACGGCGCCCCGCTGCCCGAGCTGCGCGGCACGCTGATCGTGCTCTCCGACGACGGCTTCAGTGACGAGCAGGCGATGCGCTGGCTCCTTGAGGTCGACGGCAGCCTCGGCGTTCCCCCGGTCCAGGCACTGCTTGCCGGCCGTAAGGCCGAAGTGCGCCGGGTCGCCCAGGCGCTCGCCTGACTTTTCCGCGCTCCTAGAACGCCCGGCGGGTCACCGTCTCGGCCAGCTCCATCAGCCGCGTCGTGACCGCGCCGCTGATCGGTGATCCCTTGAGAGCTGCGAGGGCCTCGGCGACGTTCGAGTCGATGAGCGCCTCGATCCGCTCGACGGCGCCGCTGTCGACGATGGCGCGCTGCAACATCCCGATCTGTGCTTCCGTCAGCAGCGGGTCGCCGAGGAGCGCGTCCAGGTTCTCGCGGGCCGTGTCCGTCAGGTTCTCGCGCGCCAGAGCGACCAGTACAGTGCGTTTGCCCTCGCGGAGGTCGTCACCGCTCGGTTTGCCGGTGACGGAGGCGTCGCCGAACACCCCGAGCAGGTCGTCCCGAAGTTGGAATGCGATGCCTAGCGGCAGTCCGAAGGCACGCAGGGCGTCGAGGTGGTCCGGGCCGGCGCCGGCCAGGGCTGCGCCGATCACGAGCGGCGCCTGCACGCTGTACTTGGCCGACTTGAAGACGATGACCCGCAGCGCCCGGTCGAAGAGTTCTGTTTCGGGCTGGGAGAACCAGGCGCGTTCTTCGAAGATGTCGAGGTACTGGCCCACAGTGACCTCGGTGCGCATCCGGTTGAATTCTATCCGTGCCCGTGCCGCGGCCGACGCGTCGGTGGCTGCCGCGAGCCCCTCGTCGAGCAGCTCATCGCTCCAGCCCAGCAAGAGGTCGCCGAGAAGGATTCCGGCGGCCCGGCCGAACGCGACCTGGCTGCCTGCCCATCCGCTTTGGCCGTGCATGCCCTCGAAGAGTTTGTGGGCGGAGGCCGCGCCGCGTCGGGTATCCGAATTATCGATGATGTCGTCGTGGACGAGTGCTGCCGCATGGAAGATTTCCAGGGCCGCCGCCGCGGAGATGACCGGCACCAGCGCGGTCAGGGCGTGGTCGGAATCCCCGTTCGCACCAGTGGATCCGCCTGTGCCGACGCTCTGCCAGCCCCAGTAGCAGAACAGCGCCCGGAAGCGTTTGCCACCGCTGAGAAACTGCCGTGAGAACTCCACCAGCGGCGTGAGATCGGAGCTGATGGTAGTCACAATTGGTAAACGGGTTTCGAGGAATTCGTCGATGCGAGAATGAACCAGATCGATCAGATGATTGCTTTGCGCCACTTGCCTAGCCTAGCCATCACGGCGGGGTTAGAATCGGTGAAGCACAGCGCGATCCCAAACAGGAGGAATGAGATGCCGCTTTCGGAACAAGAGCAGCGACTCCTCGAAGAAATGGAGCGCGGCCTCTACCACAATGACGCCGATTTCGTGGCGACCGTCGGTGGCAGCAGCCTCCGGCCCGACTACCGCTCGATTTCCATCGGGGTTCTGGCCGCGGTTGCCGGCATCGGTGCTCTCATCGCCGGCGTGGCCATCCAGCAGCTCTGGCTCGGTGTCCTCGGCTTCATCATCATGTTCGCCGGGGTGTTGTTCGCGACCACGCCCAGCAAGTCCGCCCGGCGGATGTCCGCATCCGCTCCGCGCTCCCGTCCGAACCAGCAGCAGCGGTCGTCTCAGCGCGGTTTCATGGATCGCATGAACGAACGCTGGGATCGTCGCCAGGACGGCCAGCAGTAACCTTCTCACCACCGCTCGACTGCACTTCCGCTCCACCGCACCTCGCAGACAGGGCCGATCATCCGATCGGCCCTTTTTTTGTGCCCGAAAACGGTGCGAAATGAATCCCGGCCTTGAATTTCCCTCCACTCCGCTTTCCCCCGTTTTCCCGGGGATAAGTAGGGTGAATTTCTCCAATATTTGCGCGTTTATTCTGTTTGGTGGATCAAAGTGGAGTAAAGTGGAGCAAGATCTGGACCGTGACCGGATGAGAGGGGGGATGAATGTTCTTTGGCACGTACGCCCCCAAGCTCGACGAAAAAGGCCGCATCATCCTTCCCGCAAAATTCCGGGACGAGCTGTCTCCCGGGATCGTCATGACCCGAGGCCAGGAGAACTGCCTCTACGTGTTCACGACCCGGGAGTTCGAGGCGTACTACGCGAAGATCTCCCAGGCGCCGCTCACGGACCAGAGCGGGCGCTCCTTCAGTCGCATGATGTTCTCCGGCGCGAGCGCAGAGCAGCCCGACAAGCAGAACCGGGTGACCATCCCCGCGAACCTGCGCGCCTGGGCCGGGCTCGACCGGGACCTCTCCGTGATCGGCGCCGGCAACCGGGTAGAGATCTGGGACACCGCCGCCTGGGACGCGTACCTCTCCGAACAGGAAGAACCATTCGCGAACATCACGGAGGAGGTGATTCCGGGACTCATCTAGCTCCTGACGCCTGACTCCCAGCCGTTCTGCCTGACACACTTCCCCGGTGGCAGAGACGAATGGATGGGGATCAGGAATCAGGAACCACCCGGGACTATGGCCATCAACGATATCCACACCCCAGTTCTGCTCGACCGCTGCGTCGAGCTGCTCGCACCGGCACTGGAACGACCCGGCGCCGTGCTCGTCGACGCCACTCTCGGCATGGGCGGGCACGCCGAGGCGTTCCTGCAGCGGTTCCCCGGGCTCGTCCTGGTCGGACTCGACCGGGATCTCGACGCCCTCGCGATCGCCGAGGAGCGGCTGAAGCCGTTCCGCGACCGGGTTCACCTCGTGCACACCGTCTACGACGGTATTCAGGACGCGCTGGCCGGCCTCGGCATCCGCGAGGTGTCCGGCGTGCTTTTCGACCTCGGCGTGTCCTCGCTCCAGCTCGACCGGGTCGAGCGTGGTTTCTCCTACTCCAAGGACGCGCCGCTGGACATGCGCATGGACAACACCAGCGACCTAACGGCCGAGCGCATCGTGGCCACGTACAGCGAGCAGGAGCTGCGCCGGATCTTCCACGAGTACGGCGAGGAGAAGCTGGCGGCACGCTACGCCAAGGCCATCGTCGAGGCCAGGGAGACCACCCCGTTCGTGCGGTCGGCCCAGCTGGTCTCCGTGATCACCGCCGTTACACCGGTTGTTGTTCAGCGCGCCGGACACCCCGCGAAGCGGGTCTTCCAGGCGCTGCGCATCGAGGTCAACCAGGAACTCGCCGTGCTCGAGCGCGCCATTCCCGCAGCGCTCGATTCGGTCGCGGTCGGTGGGCGCATCGTCGCCATGGCCTACCAGTCCCTCGAGGACCGGATCGTGAAGAAGTCCCTGGCAAAGGCATCCGGCTCCACCGCCCCTGCCGGATTGCCGATCGAACTTCCCGAACACAAACCACTGTTCAAGCTTGTGATCCGAGGGGCCGAATTGGCCTCGGACGAAGAAAAGGCGAGAAACCCGCGCGCAACGCCGGTTCGCCTTCGCGCCGCCGAGCGACTGAGGAGAGCCGCATGAGTGACAACCTCGCACGCGCACCACGACCCAACTGGGAGAGCACCCCCGACACCGCTTCGGTGCCGGAGCCTCGCCACATCGAGATCGTCTCGCCGCGCAGCCAGCGTCACGCGCGTCCGAAGATCGTCTACGCCCTCTCGGCCGTCACCGGCGTGGCTGCCATCGTGCTCGCCCAGCTGCTGCTGAGCGTCGGGATCTCCCAGTCCGCCTACGAGGTGTCCCGGCTGCAGGCCAGCCAGGTCGAACTCGGGCGCACGGCGGAGAGCGTCACCGAGGACCTCGTGCGGGTCTCGTCCCCGCAGAGCCTGGCCGCGAACGCGGAAGCACTCGGCATGGTCAGCAACTCCAACCCGGTGTACCTCCGCCTGTCCGACGCCGCCGTTCTCGGAGCGCCCGCCTCCGCCAGCGGAAGCTCGGCCGGTACGGCGAGCCTGGTGCCCAACTCGCTCCTCGTCGGCGTACCTTTGGTCACGGAACTGCCGCAGACCACCGGTCAGGGAGCCAGCCTCGGCGGTTCACAGGCCGAGGTCCCCGCGGCGGTCGCCCCGGTTGCCCCGGCAGCCGAACCCAACGCTCTGCCGACGCCCACGACCCGCTAGCCCGCCCCGGTTCGCCCGTCTCGCGAGGGACGTCCCGCCCGCCTCCCGTTAGTTTCGTTCCCAGAACGCGCCCAACCCGCGGCCCCGGCCGCAGTAAGGAATCGCAGGTGGCGAGCAGCTCCCGGTCCAGCAGGCGGCGCAGTGCCGCGACGATCCTGATCCTGCTCGTGTTCGTGGCCGTATTCGTGGTCAGGCTCGTCGACATCCAGGTCGTGCGCGCCGAGACGCTCAGCGCCGACTCGCTGGGCAACCGGTCGGTCGAGCAGCCCGTCTACGGAGCCCGCGGAGACATCGTCGACACGAACGGGGTTGTCCTGGCCGGCACGGTCATGCGGTACGACATCACCCTGTCTCCGCGGAACGCCGCGGAATTCGACCGCACCACCGACGATGGGGACGTGACCGTGACGGTCGCGCAGGCGGCCGCGGAGGTGGGCGCCCTCACCGGGCAGACCGGCGACGAGATCCTCCAGATCATCTCCGGCTCCCTGGCCGCCGACAAGGACTCCGACTACGCCGTCGTCGTGCGGGCCGTGGACGTCTCGGTGTTCCGGGCCATCGACAAGCTCGACATCCCGTGGATGTACGCCGAGAAGAACCCGGGCCGGGTCTACCCGGATGGCGCCGTGGCCGGCAACCTGGTCGGATTCGTCTCCTCCGGGGGAGAGGCTCAGGCCGGCATCGAGCTCGGGCAGGACGCCTGCCTCGCGAGCACCAACGGCACGGAGACCTATGAGAAGGGAGCGGATGGCGTGCGCCTGCCCCAGAGCACCGTCACCACGGTCCGGGCCAAGGACGGCGGCGACGTCGTCACGACCATCGACTCCGACCTGCAGTGGTTCGTGCAGCAGGTGCTGGCCGAACAGGCCGTCGCCACAGGCGCGGCCTGGGGCAACGTGGTGGTGCAGGAGGTGAAGACCGGGAAGCTCGTCGCGGTCGCCGACTACCCGTCGGTCGACCCCAACAACGTCAACGGCACCCCCGACGCTGAGGACCGCGGCTCCCGGGCCTTCACCGCCCCCTTCGAGCCCGGTTCTACGTACAAGGCGCTAACCACGGCATCCGTTCTCGACGCGGGGGCCGCCACCCCGCTGAGCCGGGTCGTCGCGCCCTACCGGTACCTGCCGCCCAACGGTGCCAACGTGAACGATAGCTCAAACCACGCCGACCTGAACCTCACCCTCACGGGCGTGATGATCGAGTCTTCGAACACGGGCATGTCGAAGTTCGGCGAGTTGATCAGTGACCAGCAGCGCTACGACTATATGAGTAAGTTCGGTGTGGGCTCGGCCTCGGAGTCCGGTTTCCTCGCCGAGGAATCCGGCACCCTGCGCCCCTTCGAAGATTGGGACAACCAGACCAAGTACGCGACCATGTTCGGTCAGGGGCTCACCACCACGGCCATCCAGGTCTCCAGTATCTACCAGACCCTGGCCAACAACGGCGTGCGGATGCCCGTGCAACTGGTCGCAGGCTGCCGCCACGCTGACGGCAGCATGACCGACGTGCCCGAAGCGGTCGGTACCCCGGTCGTGTCGGCCGCCGCCGCCCGGGAGACCGCAGACATCCTCGAGATGGTCTACCAGAAGGCCTGGCTGGCCAGGACGTGGGAGATTCCGGGCTACCGGGTGGGCGCGAAGACCGGGACGGCGCAGATGCCCGATGGTCGGGGTGGGTACACCAAGGGGTACCTGGTGTCGGTCTCCGGCTTCGCTCCGGGCGACGATCCGCAGTATGTCGTTTCGGTCAGCCTCGCCGACCCTGTTAAACTGAACTCTTCCGCGGCATCTGCTCCGATCTTTCAAGAGGTCATGAGTCAGGTGCTGAAGAAGTACCGGGCAGTCCCCTCGGGCGCCACCGCGCCTGCCCTTCCCGGTACCTGGTAAGAAAGCGAGCCCCGTGACCGAATTGGCACCCTCGGCTCTCCGTCCTCAGCATCCGGTCCCCAGATCGTTGTCGGGACTGGTCGATGAATTCGAACTGTATGTGCACGGCGATGTCGATGGCCTCGAGGTCACCGGCGTGAGCCTGAGCTCCCGAACCGTTCAGCCCGGAGACCTCTATGTCGGCGTTCCCGGGCGCGCGAGTCATGGCGCGTCCTACGCCGCCGGCGCCCGCGAGTCCGGTGCGGTCGCGATTTTGACCGATGAGGCCGGGGCGGTGCTGGCCGCCGACGGCGGCCTGCCGATCCTGGTGACCCCGGACGCGCGCGCCGCGCTCGGTGCCGTCGCCGCCTGGATCTACCGCACCGACGCCAATCCGGCCACGCTCTTCTCCGTCACCGGCACCAACGGCAAGACCAGCGTGGTCTATCTCCTCTTCGCCCTGCTCAACCAACTGGGCGTCGTGGCCGGCCTCACTTCGACGGCCGAGCGCCGCATCGGCGACCTCGCCGTGGTGAGCTCGCTGACGACCCCGGAGGCAACCGAGCTGCACGCCCTCCTCTCCCGCATGCGAGAGGCCGAGGTGCGCGCCGTTGCGATCGAGGTGTCCGCCCAGGCGCTGACCCGCCACCGCGTGGACGGGCTCGTCTTCGACGTCGCCGGGTTCACGAATCTGAGTCACGACCACCTCGACGACTACGCGGGCCTCGACGAGTACTTCCAGGCCAAACTCGAGCTGTTCCAGCCCGACCGCTCCCGGCGGGGCGTCATCACGGTCGACTCCGACTGGGGCCGCCGGATCGTCGACGAGTGCCGCATCCCCGTCACCACCCTGAGCAGCAACCCGGACGTCGCCGCCGACTGGCACATGTCCATCGTCTCCGAGAGCGCGCTGTACACCGAGTTCCTGCTCGAGGGCCCCGAAGGGCGCCGCCTGCAGACCCGGGTTCCCCTGGTCGGCTGGTTCATGGCCGCCAACGCCGCCCTGGCCATCCTGATGCTGGTCGAATCCGGCTACGACCTCGAGGCGATCGCCCATTCCCTCGATCGTGACGGCGGAATCGACGTCTACATCCCCGGGCGCGCCGAGCGCATCTCCGGGGACACGGGACCGCTCGTCTACATCGACTACGGGCACAGCCCGGACGCGTTCCTGAACACCCTCGCCGCCATCCGTAAGTTCACTCCCGGCCGACTGATCATGGTCTTCGGCGCCGACGGCGACCGCGACACCACGAAACGGGCGGACATGGGGGCGATCGCTGCCCGCGGGGCGGATGTCGTCGTGATCACCGACTTCCACCCTCGGTTCGAGGACCCCGCGGCCATTCGTGCCACTCTGCTCGCTGCCGCACGGGAGGCCGTGCCCGGCGGAGAGTTCCATGAGGTGCCCGACCCCCGGACGGCGTTCCGGACGGCGCTGTCCCTAGCGAAAGAAGGCGACGCGATCTTGTATGCGGGACCCGGCCATGAAAATTACCACGAGGTTGCCGGCGTGAAGATTCCGTACTCCGCCCGGGACGATTCCCGCCAGGCGCTGCGCGATGCGGGGTGGCTGTAGATGATCGCCCTGACCCTGGGCCAGATCGCCTTGGCCGTCGACGGCACGCTCCACCTGGACGGAACCTCTCGGAGCATCGACTCCGTGACCGACGGAATGGTGCACACCGACTCGCGCGACACCGTTCCCGGCTCCATCTTCGTGGCCAAGCCCGGTGCGGTGACTGACGGCCACCTCTTCGCCCCGGCCGCCGTCGAACGCGGCGCCACCCTGCTGATCGTCGAACGACACCTTGATCTCCCCGTGGCGCAGATCGTCGTGCCGGACACCGTGCTCGCCCTCGGCGCCCTCGCCACCGACGTCGTGGCCCGCGTGCGGGAAGCCGGCAACCTCAAGATCGTCGCCGTCACCGGATCCAACGGCAAGACCACGACGAAGAACCTGCTCCGCGCCGTGCTCGAGCGCGTCGGCCCGACCGTCGCGGCCCGCGCATCTTTCAACAACGAGGTCGGCGCGCCGCTGACCATGCTCGAACTGACCCGCGACACCCGTTTCCTGGTGGCGGAGATGGGTGCGAGCGGCGTCGGAGAGATCGCCCGGCTCATCCGGATGGCCCGTCCCGACATCGGGATCGTGCTCAAGGTCGGCCTCGCCCATGCCGGCGAATTCGGAGGCATCGAAGCCACGGTCCGCGCGAAGACCGAAATGGTCACCGAACTGCTGGCGACGGATGTCGCCGTGCTGAATACCGACGACCCGCGCGTCGCCGGTATGGCCGCCTCCACCCGGGCCCGGATCGTCTGGTTCGGCCAGTACGGCGACGAGGGAGTGCGCGCGACCGCGGTGCACGCCTCCGCGTCCGGAACGACGTTCACGCTGCACCTGGCCTCGGGCCAGTCCCGCCCGGTGGCGTTTCAGGTGCTCGGCGAACACCATGTCATGAACGCTCTGGCCGCCGCCGCCGCCGCCGAGATCCTGGGAGTCGCGATCGACGACATCGTCTCCGCCCTCGAATCCGTGCAGACCGCCGAACGTTGGCGCATGCAGGTCATGGGCGGCCGGGACGGGGTGACCGTCATCAACGACGCCTACAACGCCAGCCCGGACTCCATGACGGCGGCGCTCAAGACCCTCGCTCAGATCGGTGTTCCCGGCCGGCGCACCATCGCGGTTCTCGGCGAGATGAGCGAGCTGGGCGAACTGGCTGGTGAGGAGCACGACCGCGTCGGGCTGCTCGCCGTGCGCCTCAACATCTCCCAGCTCATCGTGGTCGGGCGCGGCGCGCGGCGCATGCACATCAGCACCATCAACGAGGGATCCTGGGACGGGGAGTCGGCCTTCGTCGAGAATGCCGACGAGGCCTTCGACCTGCTCTGCGCCACAGTGCAACCGGGGGACACCGTGCTGGTGAAATCCTCCAATTCCGCCGGCCTGAGATTTTTGGGCGACCGTCTGGGAGAGTGGTTCTCGTGAGAGCACTTTTGATGGCCGGAGCCTTCTCCCTCGTCTTCACCCTGTCGCTGACGCCGCTGTTCATCCGGCTGTTCAAGAAGCTGGGCTGGGGACAGTTCATCCGCGACGACGGCCCGCAGAGCCACCACGCCAAGCGCGGCACGGCCACCATGGGGGGCATCATCATCATCCTCGGCGCCCTGGTCAGCTATTTCTCGGCGATGTGGTTGACCGGGTCCCCGGTCACGGCGTCGCCGCTGCTGGTGCTGTTCATGATGGTGGGCCTCGGCATGGTCGGCTTCGTCGACGACTTCCTGAAAACGCGGAACCAGCGCAGCCTCGGGCTCGGCGGCTGGGCCAAGATCACCGGCCAGGTTCTCGTGGCCGGCACGTTCGCCATCCTGGCCATCCAGTTTCCGAACGCCAACGGCGTCACGCCGGCGTCGACTAAAATCTCGTTCCTGCGAGATCTGCCGCTGGACTTCATGCAATTGGGCAGCATCATCGGCATCTCCCTGTTCGTGCTGTGGATCTGTCTGATCGTGACGGCCACGTCCAACGGCGTCAACGTCACCGACGGCCTCGACGGGCTCGCCACCGGGTCGTCGATCCTGTCGATCGGCGCGTTCATCGTGATCGGCTTCTGGCAGTCCAACCAGGCCCGCTTCGGGGGAGCGGACATCGCCGACCTCTACCGCGCCTACGACGTTCGGGACCCGCTCGACCTGGCCATCGTCTCCGCGGCCATCGTCGGCGGCCTGATCGGCTTCCTCTGGTGGAACACCTCGCCGGCCAAGATCTTCCTGGGCGACACCGGTTCGCTCGGCATCGGCGGCGCCCTCGCCGCCCTGGCCATCCTGAGCCGCACCGAACTGCTGCTCGTGCTGATCGGCGGCCTGTTCGTGATCGAGGCCGGATCGGTGATCGTGCAGCGCGCCTACTTCAAGGTGACCCGCGGCCAGCGCATCTTCCTGATGAGCCCCATCCATCACCACTTCGAGCTCAAGGGCTGGGCCGAGGTCACCGTGGTGGTGCGTTTCTGGATCATCGGCGGGCTGTTCGTGGCCGCCGGCGTCGGCACCTTCTACCTCGAATGGCTGGCCAGCTAGTGGCTGGTCGCCACGCCGATGAGGTCGGGCCCGCTGGGGCTGACGCCGCGCGCCTCGACGGGTTGACCAGCTGGCACTCCGACTGGTCCGGCCTCCGTGTCGCCGTGCTCGGTCTGGGCGTCACCGGCTTCGCAGCCGCCGACACCCTCGTCGAACTGGGCGCGGATGTGCTCGTCGTGGCGGGGGACGCTCCTGCCGACACCATCCGCCTGCTCGACGTGATCGGGGCGGGACTGGTGCAGGCCGCGCCGGGCGTCGTTCCGCATGAACTGACCCGGCACCGGCCGGAGGTTCTGATCGCCTCGCCCGGCTACCACCCCGACCACGCTCTGCTGCTCTGGGCCGCTCGGGCCGGGGTACCGGTCTGGGGAGACATCGAGCTGGCCTGGCGCCTGCGGGACAAGGTCGGGCCCGCGGCCGAGTGGATCCTCGTCACCGGCACCAACGGCAAGACCACCACCGTGCAGCTGACGGCCACCATGCTCGCCGCCGCCGGCCTGCGCGTCGCACCCTGCGGCAACATCGGTGTGCCCGTCCTCGACGCCGTGCGCGACCCGCAGGGCTGGGACGTGCTCGTGGTCGAACTCTCCAGCTACCAGCTTCACCACCTGCCCCGCACCGGTCCCGGCGCCCTCGTGCCGTTCTCCAGCGTCTGCCTCAACATCGCCGACGACCACCTCGACTGGCACGGTTCGGCCGAGGCGTACCGCGATGCGAAAGCCACCGTCTACGCCAATACCCAGGTGGCCTGCGTCTACAACAAGGCGGATGCCGCGACCATCCGTATGGTCGAGGACGCCGACGTGCAGGAGGGTGCCCGGGCCATCGGCTTCGGCCTCGGCGCCCCCGGGCCCAGCGACTTCGGCATCGTCGAGGGCATCCTTTGCGACCGCGCGTTCCACGAGGACCGGTTCGAGACCGCCATCGAGATCACCACCGCGCCGGAACTCCGGGCCCACGGGCTCAGCGCGCCGCACCTGCTCGCTGACATCCTCGCTGCCAGCGCTCTGGCCCGGTCCTTCGGCGTCGCGCCCGGCGTCATCCACGACGCCCTGGAGGGTTTCCGCCTCGACGCGCACCGGATCGAGATCGTTGCCGAGTTTGCCGGCATCCGCTGGATCGACGACTCGAAGGCCACCAACCCGCATGCGGCGGATGCTTCGCTCACCGCTTTCGAGACCGTCGTCTGGCTGGTCGGCGGCCTGCTCAAGGACGTCGATGTCGATGACCTGGTAGCCCGGCACGTCGGCCACCTGCGCGGGGCCGTGATCATCGGAGCCGACCGCTCCGTGTTACGGGACGCATTCGCGCGACACGCGCCGGAGCTGCCGGTGTTCGAGATCGACGCCGACGACACTGGTCAGGTGATGCCCGGGGCGGTCCGCCTCGCGGCCGGTCTCGCAGAAACCGGCGACGTCGTGCTGCTGGCCCCGGCCGCGGCGTCTATGGACCAGTTCACCGACTACGCCCAGCGGGGCCGGTTGTTCGCAGAAGCCGTACGGGACCACCTGGGAGGTGAGGCGGATGAAGACTCCGCCTCGAACCCCGGCGCCTAGGCAGGCCGCGCCCGTCGCCTCCACCCGAATTCATTTCGGCCGGGTGTTCAAGGCCGAGTCCGCGAGCTATTTCCTGCTGCTCGGCACGACCCTGTTCCTCGTCGTGTTCGGCCTGGTCATGGTGCTGTCGTCTTCCTCGGTCGACTCCTACCTGGAGAACACCGGCTTCTTCGGCACCGTCCTGCGCCAGGGGGGATTCGCGCTGATCGGCGTTCCGGTGATGCTGATGATCAGCCACCTGCCGCTGAAGTTCTGGCGGCGTGTGGCGTGGCCGTTGCTCATCGTCGCCTGTCTCCTGCAATGCCTGGTCGTGTTCACGCCGCTGGGCGTCGAGGTGGCCGGCAACACCAACTGGCTGTCGGTCGGCGGAGTCCAGTTCCAGCCCTCCGAGGCGATCAAACTCGCCCTCGTCGTCTGGCTGGGCATGATCCTGTCGCAGAAGGAGAAACGGCTCGACGACTGGCGCCACGTGTACATTCCGGTTTTCGGCGTGGGCGGCGGCGCCGTGCTGCTCGTGCTCATCGGCGGTGACCTCGGAACCGTCCTGATCATGGCCGGTATCCTCTTCGGAGCCCTGTTCTTCGCCGGCGTTCGACTGCGCCTCCTGGCAGTGCCTCTCGGCGCCGGGGTCGTGCTCGCGGTTCTGATGGCATTGACGAGCACGAACCGGATGACGCGCATCCTGAGCTTCATGGGAGCCGGCTGCGAAGAGCTCGACGGCCCCATCTCGGCACCCTGCTGGCAGCCGCTGCACGGCACCTGGGCACTCGCTAACGGCGGGATCTTCGGCGTCGGGCTCGGCAACTCCAAAGCCAAGTGGTCCTGGCTGCCCGCGGCCGACAACGACTACATCTTCGCCATCGTCGGCGAGGAACTCGGACTGATCGGGGCCATCGTCGTCCTATTCATGTTCATCCTGCTGGCCTTCGCGTTCCTGCGCATCATGCGCACCAGTACGAGCCTGCAGGCCCGCGTGTCGACGGCCGCCGTGCTCGTCTGGCTGATCGGCCAGGCTTTCGTCAACATCGGCGTGGTCCTGGGCGTGTTCCCGGTGCTGGGTGTTCCGCTCCCGTTGGTGTCCGCCGGCGGCACCGCCCTGCTCACGACCCTCGGTGCGATCGGCATCGTGCTCTCATTCACCCGGGGCGACCACGCGGAGCCGCCACGACGCACCGCCATGTCGACCGACACGTCAGGAGCCCGATAGTGACCACCTATCTGCTGGCCGGGGGCGGAACCGCCGGCCACGTGAACCCGTTGCTGGCCGTCGCCGACACCATCATGAGCCGGGAACCGGATGCGACAGTCATCGTTCTCGGCACCAGGGAGGGCCTCGAGGCCCGCCTGGTGCCGGCCCGCGGCTACGAGCTCGTCTTCGTTCCCCGACTGCCTTTCCCACGCCGGCCGAACCGACAGGCCCTCTCCTTTTTGCCACGGCTGAACCGTGCCATTGGCGACGTGGCCGATCTGATCCGGTTCCGCACGGTCGACGTCGTCGTCGGGTTCGGCGGCTACGTCTCGACCCCGGCCTACTTCGCGGCACGCCGGGCGGGGGTGCCGATCGTCATCCACGAGGCCAATTTCCGGGCCGGGCTGGCCAACCGGCTCGGCGCCTGGTTCACCCGCCATGTCGCGGTGGCCTTTCCCGGCACCCGGATCCGCCACCCGACCGTCGTCGGGATGCCGCTGCGATTCGAGATCGCCGAGCTTGACCGGGCTCAGGCGCGCCCGGAGGCCTTGGCGTTCTTCGGCCTCGACGCCGACCGCCCCACCCTGCTGGTCACCGGCGGATCCCTGGGCGCTCGGCGCCTGAACAACACCATCGCTTCCTCGGCTCCCGGTCTGATCAGGGCCGGCTGGCAGGTGCTGCACATCACCGGTGAGAAGTCGGAGGTGACAGACCCAGGTCTGCACCACTACCGCCTGATCTCCTACTGCGACCGGATGGACCTGGCGCTGTCCGCGGCGGACTTCGCGGTGTCCCGGGCCGGCGCCGGAACCGTGTGCGAACTCAGCGCCCTCGGCATCCCGGCCGTCTACGTGCCGTACCCCGTCGGCAACGGCGAGCAGCGCTTCAACGCGGCGGACGTCGTGGGCGCCGGCGGCGGGATCCTCGTCGACGATGCGGACTTCGTGCCGAACTGGGTGCAGCGCGAGCTCGTTCCCGTGCTCACCGACCGGGAGCGCGTGCGCCGGATGGGCGTCGCGGCGGCATCCGTCGGGGGACTCGACGGCTCGGTGCGAATGACCGACTTCATCCACGCCGCCCTCGCCTGATCACAGCGGCTAACGTTGTTCCAGCACCAGAACACCAGCACCGAACGCACACCAGCACCGAACGCACACCAGCATTCGTCTCCGACTGAGAAGAGCCAGCAACCGTGATCAAGCCCGACCTGAACCTCACCATTCCCCGTGACCTCGGCACGGTGCATTTCGTGGGCATCGGCGGCTCCGGGATGAGTGGGATCGCACGGTTGTTCCTCGCCGCCGGGCATACCGTGACCGGCTCGGATGTGCGCGAGTCCGACAACGTGCTCGCCCTGCGCGAGCTGGGAGCCCACATCGCGATCGGCCACGCCGCTGAGAATGTCGGCGAAGCCGACAGCCTCGTCGTCACGGGGGCACTCTGGCAGGACAACCCGGAATACGTGCTGGCGAACGAACGCGGCCTCCCCGTGCTGCACCGCTCCCAGGCGCTTGCCTGGCTGATCGAGAAGCACCGCCTCGTGGCCGTCGCGGGCGCCCACGGCAAGACCACCTCGACCGGCATGATCGTGACCGGCCTGCTCGGCCTGGGAACGCATCCCAGCTTCGTCAATGGCGGTGTGATCGAATCGCTCGGCGTGTCGGCCGGCGCGGGCACCGACGACCTCTTCGTGGTCGAAGCCGACGAGTCGGACGGCTCGTTCCTGCTCTACAACACGGCCGTCGCCCTGGTCACCAACGTCGACCCTGACCACCTCGACCACTACGGTTCGCTCGAGGCCTTCGAGGCCGCGTTCGTCGAATTCGCACAGAACGCGACCGAGTTCGTGGTCATCTCCTCCGACGACGCCGGCGCGGTCAGCGTGACGGGCAAGCTCGCCGGCAAACGGGTCATCACCTTCGGCGAGGACGCCGCGGCCGACGTGCGCGTGCACTCGGTCGTCACCGACGGACCGGTACGTTTCGGCGTGGCCTGGGCCGGAAGCGATTACTTCGCCACCCTCCGAATCCCAGGTCGGCACAACGCCATCAACGCCGCCGGCGCCTTCGCGGTGCTCGTCGGCCTCGGTTTCGCCCCGGAGGCGTCCCTGGCCGCCATCTCGGGTTTTGGCGGCACCGAGCGCCGCTTCGAATTGCACGGCACCGTGGGTGGGGTCAGCGTCTACGACGACTACGCCCACCACCCCACCGAGGTGGCCGCGGCGTTGTCCGCCGCCCGCACGGTGGTCGGCCGCGGCCGGATCATCGCCGTGCATCAGCCGCACCTCTACAGCCGCACTCGGCTGTTCGCCCAGGAATTCGCCCAGACGCTTGAGGAGAAGGCGGACCAGACCGTCGTCCTCGGCGTGTACGGCGCCCGAGAAGACCCGGAGCCCGGCGTGACCGGCGCCCTCGTTTCCGAACGGTTCACGGATGCCGGCAAGGTCGTCTACGTGCCCGACTGGCAGGAGGCCGCCGACTACGTCGCCTCGATCGCCCGGGACGGCGACTTCGTCGTCACCCTCGGCTGCGGCGACGTCTACCGGATCGTTCCCCAGCTGCTCGCCTCGCTCACGCAGGCGCGCGGATGACCCGCCGACGATCATGAAGCGGCCCGAGGGCTACGACCGCCCGCCGGCAGGCGCTGAGCGGGCCGCCGGGCCGAAGACGACCGCCGCGAAGAGCGCCGGCGCGAAGCCTGCCGCAGCGAAGACAGCCCGTCCCAAGCCGGGAGGACGCCAGTCGAGCGGTCACAGCGACCACACGAACACCGAGCCGATCACGCTTCCCGCCGCCGACACGATCGCATCCGTGTCCCGGCTGCGGGCGCCGGACTCTTCCCCTTCGTCCGCGCCCGCACCCACGGAGCCCCGCGACTCTGCGCTGACTCCGGCCGGGGCCAGACGCAAGCTCCGGGCCGCCCGTCGTGCCCGCAAACTCTATGAACGGGAGGAGGTGCGCCGCTTCACCTGGCGCTCCCGTCGGCGGCGCAACGTCTGGCTGGCGGCGCTCGGCACCCTGGCCGCGCTCGTCGCTTTCGTGCTCGTCGGCACCTTCTCGCCCCTGATGGCGCTTCGCTCCATTGAGGTCGTCGGGGCGAACCGGGTGCCCTCCGAGAAGATCCGATCGGCCCTCGACGACCAGCTGGGCACGCCGTTGCCGCTCGTGGACTTCGACGCGGTGCAAAAGGAGCTGTCCGCCTTCACCCTGATCCAGAGCTACGTCACCGAGAGCCGCCCGCCGAACACCCTCGTCGTGCGCGTCGTCGAGAGGGAGCCCGTCGGCGCCCTCGTGACCGAGTCCGGGTTCGACCTGGTCGACGCGGCCGGGGTAGTGATCCAGAGCAGCGCGGAGCGCCCCGCCGGGTACGCCACGATCGATGCGCGGGCCGGGGTCGGCAGTGCCGGCTTCCGGGCGGCGGCTGCCGTGATCGCGGCCCTGCCGGCAGACATCCGTTCCACCCTCGACACCGTCACCGCCGCCACCACGGACGACGTCACCCTCACGCTCGTCGGCGGCGCGCGCGTTGTGTGGGGGAGTGCGGAGAAGTCGGACTTCAAGGCGGTCGTGCTCGCGGCCCTGATCGTGAGCCACCCGGTCGGCAGCGTCGGCGAGTACGACGTTTCCTCCCCGGATAGCGCCGTTCTCCGCTGAGATCTTGGTTGGATCTTCGCGACACGCGGGCGCGCCTCCCCGAGCCTGTTCGGCTGGCGCATAACTTTCTAAGCAGGAATTGCATACTCAGCATAACTTTAAACTTCGACAAGAGGTTTAGGGTTCCACCGGAGGCCGGACGTGTCAACAACAAATCAGAACTACCTCGCAGTCATCAAGGTTGTTGGAATCGGTGGCGGCGGTGTCAACGCCGTCAACCGCATGATCGAGCTCGGCCTCCGCGGAGTCGAGTTCATCGCCATCAACACGGATGCCCAGGCGCTGTTGATGAGCGATGCCGACGTCAAACTCGACGTGGGCCGCGATCTCACCCGCGGCCTGGGCGCCGGCGCCGACCCTGAGGTCGGCCGCCGCGCCGCCGAGGATCACGCCGAAGAAATCGAAGAGGCTCTGGCCGGCGCGGACATGGTCTTCGTCACGGCCGGCGAGGGTGGTGGAACGGGCACCGGCGGTGCGCCGGTCGTCGCCCGCATCGCCAAGTCCATCGGCGCGCTCACCATCGGTGTCGTCACCAAACCCTTCGGCTTCGAGGGCAAGCGCCGCCAGGCTCAGGCCGAGGCCGGCGTCGCCTCCCTCAAGAACGAGGTCGACACCCTCATCGTCGTGCCGAACGACCGCCTGCTGGAGATCAGCGACCGCGGAATCAGCATGCTCGAGGCCTTCGCCACGGCTGACCAGGTGCTCCTGGCCGGCGTGCAGGGCATCACCGACCTGATCACCACCCCCGGTCTGATCAACCTCGACTTCGCCGACGTCAAGTCGGTCATGCAGGGTGCCGGCTCCGCGCTGATGGGTATCGGCTCGTCCCGCGGCGCGGACCGAGCCATCAAGGCGGCCGAACTCGCCGTTGCGTCCCCGCTGCTCGAGGCCTCGATCGACGGCGCCCATGGCGTGCTGCTCTCGATCCAGGGTGGCTCCAACCTCGGAATTTTCGAGATCAACGACGCCGCTCGCCTCGTGCAGGAAGCCGTGCACCCGGAAGCCAACATCATCTTCGGTGCCGTCATCGACGACACCCTGGGTGACGAGGTGCGGGTTACCGTCATCGCTGCCGGATTCGACGGCGGTGAGCCCGGTGCCAAGGCGGTCGAGGTGCGCCGCGCAGACCTGGTCGCCGCCGGTGTCGCGGTCGGCGCGGGCGTGGGCACGGCGGGTGCTGCGGCGGTCGGCGCGACCGACTCGGCTCCCTACACGGATGCCGCGGCCTCGTCGGTCTGGTCCGGCGTCGAGCCCGGTGCGGCAGTGGCCGACCCGGCCTTCGAGGAAGACCCGGACGACTTGGACATCCCGGACTTCCTCAAGTAGTGCCGCAGGCAGCGAGAATGCCGATGGCAACCAGATGAGTGAGTCGGTCAGGCCTGGGGCCGGTGGCCTCGCGGAACGGTTGACCGCCGTTCAGGGTGGGATCGTCGCCGCGGCTGCCGCCGCCGGGCGCGACCCGGCGGAGCTCACCACGATCGTCGTGACCAAGTTCCAGCCCGTCTCGCTCCTCCAGGAACTTGCCGCCCTCGGCGTGCGCAACTTCGGGGAAAGCCGCCACCAGGAAGCCCAGGCCAAGGCCGCCGAGCTCCTCCAGCTCGACCTCACCTGGCATTTCGTGGGCCAGGTGCAGGGGAAGAAGGCCCGGCAGGTGCGGGCCTACGCCGACGTCATCCACTCCGTGGATCGAGCATCACTGGTCGATGCATTGGCGTCGGAGGATTCGGTCGTCGACTGCTTCGTGCAGGTGAACCTCACGGATGACCCGTCTCGCGGCGGAGTCGCTCCGGGGGAGCTGCCCAAGCTCGTCGAGCACGTGCTCTCCACGGCCGGACTGCGGCTGATCGGGCTGATGGCGGTGGCCCCGCTCGGTGCCGAACCGCGCCCGTCCTTCGCCCGGGTTCGCGAACTGGGCGAGCAGATTCAGCAGTTCGCGCCGAACGCGAAATCCTTGTCCATGGGCATGTCCCAGGACTACGCGGAGGCGATCATCGAAGGGGCGACACACCTTCGAATTGGCACAGCAATCACCGGGAATCGCCCGGTATCCGGTTAATCTGGACAAGAAGAATCACCAACACGGAGGTCGAGATGTCCAACCCGCTCAAGAAAACCATGGTTTACCTGGGTCTGGCAGACGAGGAACTCGAGTACGAGGCGCCCACTGCTGCGCCCGCATCGACGGCCACTCACTCGACGGCGACCGGCGCTGCGGCATCGAAGTCCGCTGCTCCCCACTCCGCCCCGAATTCCTCGCACGCCGCGTCGTCCGCGTCGTCGTCACACACCGCCGGCGCACCCGCCTCGGCCGGTCGCGCATCGGTGACACCGCTGCGCAAGACCTCCGCTCCGAAGAATGTGGCTGCCTCAGACATGAATGAAATCCTCACCGTCCACCCGCGTCAGTATAAGGACGCTCAGGTGATCGCGGAGTCCTTCCGCGATGGAATCCCGGTCATCATCAACCTGTCTCAGATGAGCGACGCCGATGCGCGCCGCCTGATCGACTTCGCCAGCGGACTGTCCCAGGGTCTGTACGGGAAGATCGAGCGCGTCACGGCGAAGGTCTTCCTGCTTTCCCCGTCCCACGTTGTCGTGTCCGGCGACAATGCCGCGGAGGACTCCGATGCCGAGGCGTCCTTCTTCGCGCAGTCGTAGTTACCGCCGTGTTTGCCGTCAGCCTGATCGGTGCGATCGCCTACTACGCCCTCCTGCTCTACTTCTTCGTGATGTGGGGTCGGTTCATCATCGACCTCGTACGCAGTGTCAACCGGTCTTGGCGGCCGCAGGGCCCCCTGCTCGTCGTGATCGAGTTGGCCTATTCCCTGACCGACCCGCCGATCAAGTTCTTCCGCCGGCTCCTGCCGCCGCTTCGGGTCGGCCCGATCGCCTTCGACTTCGGCTGGAGCATCACCATGCTCTGCGTCATCGTCGGCATGTCGATCACCGGGCTCATGCGCTGACCGATACCTCGCGCCCCGGACTGGGCATGTATTCTTGTCCGACGGCGTGCCGGGCTGACGCGGTCCGACTACGCGTCGGACCTTGATAGCGTTAGTTGAACGCAAACACAATGTTCGCAACTCGAGTTTTAAGGGTGGAAAGCCATGGCGCTAACTCCGGAAGATGTAGTCAACAAGCGGTTCCAGTCGACTAAGTTCCGCGAAGGATACGATCAGGACGAGGTCGATGACTTCCTCGACGAGGTCGTCGTTGAACTTCGCCGACTGACTGCGGAAAACGAGGAGCTCAAGGCTCGCGTCAGCTCTGGCGGCGCAGCGGAGGTCGCACCGGCGCCCGAGGCCGTCGCGGAGCCCGTCGTGGCTCCCGCCGTCGTGGCCGCACCGGTTGTCGCCGGGCCCATCGACGAGACCGCCGGCACGACTAACCTTCTCCAGCTGGCTCGTCGCCTGCACGAGGAGCATGTCAAGGAGGGTGCCGAGAAGCGCGATGCACTTATCGCCGAAGGCCACGCCACCGCAGCCCGTCTCGTCGCCGAGGCCGAAGCCAAGCAGCGCGCGCAACTCAGCATTCTCGACCAGGAGCGCTCCGTCCTCGAGACCAAGATCGACGATCTGCGCACCTTCGAGCGCGAGTACCGCCAGAAGCTGAAGAGCTACATCGAGACCCAGCTGCGCGACCTCGACGCCACTTCGCCGGTCGAGTCGAGCAACGCTTCGAAGTCGAGCTTCCAGAGCTTTGGCGCCTAAGGTTCGAACGAAGAAGCGCCCCGGTGCGTTGATCCTCCTGGCCGTCGTGGCCCTGGGGATTTACGCTCTGGATCAAATCAGTAAGTACCTCATCGTCAGCAGACTGACCGAGGGTGACATCGTCCGGGTTCTGGGAGACGTGCTGCAAATGCACTTCGTCCGGAATCCGGGCGCTGCCTTTTCCCTGGCAGCCGGCATGACGTGGATCTTCTCGATCATCGCCGTGGCCGTGGTGGTGCTCATCGTCTGGTTCGCCGGGCGCATCCGCTCTTTGGCCTGGTCTGTCGTCTTCGGGCTCCTGCTCGGCGGCGTGCTCGGCAACCTGACCGACCGGCTGCTGAGGGAGCCGTCCTACGGCCTCGGTCACGTGATCGACTTCATTTCCACGCCCTGGCTGATCCCCGCCATCTACAACGTGGCGGACATGGCGATCGTGTCGAGCATGATCATCTTCATGTATCTGACCATTCGCGGAATCGGCCTCGACGGTCGCCGCACCGACGCCTCGGACCCGTCCGAATCCACCCCCACCCAGATAGCATCCTGATTCTCGCCATGGAAACACGCTCCCTTCCTCTTCCGGACGGACTCGCCGGAGTCCGCGTCGACGCCGGCATCGCCAAGCTCTTCGGCTTCTCGCGCAGCTTCGCGGCCGAAGTCTGCGAGGCCGGCGGAGTCACGTTGGACGGGGTCGTGGCCGGTAAATCCGACCGGTTGCACGGCGGTGCGTGGCTGGAGGTGTCCTGGCAGCCCAAGGAGGCCCTGGCGATCGTGCCCATCCCAGTGCCGGATCTCACGATCGTGCACGACGACGAGAGCATCGTGGTCATCAACAAGCCGTCCGGGGTGGCCGCGCATCCGAGTGTGGGCTGGACCGGTCCCACCGTGGTCGGCGCGCTCTCCGCGGCCGGCTACCGCATCGCCACCTCCGGGGCCAGCGAGCGGGCCGGGATCGTGCACCGCCTCGACGTGGGTACCAGCGGTCTGATGGTCGTCGCCAAGTCGGAGACCGCGTACACGGCGCTCAAGCGCGCCTTCCACGACCGCGAGGTCGAGAAGATCTACCACTCCGTCGTTCAGGGTCACCCCGATCCGAGCACGGGCACGATCGACGCGCCGATCGGGCGCCACCCGCGGTCGGACTGGAAGTTCGCGGTCATCGCCGGCGGCAAGGATTCCGTCACGCACTACGAGACGCTCGAGGCCTTCCCCTCGGCGTCACTGGTGGAGGTGCACCTGGAGACGGGGCGCACACATCAGATCCGGGTGCACATGGCCGCCCAGCGACATCCGTGCGTGGGTGACGCCATGTACGGCGCGGATCCCTCGATCACGGCGCGCCTCGGCCTGACCCGCCAGTGGCTGCACGCCAAGCAGCTGGCGTTCCACCACCCGGACACTCGGGAGTGGGTCACCTTCACCACCGACTACCCGGCCGACCTCGCGCACGCCCTCGACGTGCTGCGCGACGCCTGACGCGTAGCGCCCAATTACAACACCTCGGAGCCGTTTTGTCCTCTCAGAATAAGTCGGGTGGATCGACAGATTCCTTCGTGCACCTGCACGTGCATAGCGAGTACTCGATGCTCGACGGCGCGGCGCGGGTCAAACCGCTGATCAACGCGGCCATCGAGCAGGGGATGCCGGCGGTCGCCATCACCGACCACGGCAACGTGTTCGGTGCGTTCGATTTCTGGCGAACCGCGACGGAGGCCGGCATCAAGCCGATCATCGGCACCGAGGCGTACATCACCCCCGGAACCAACCGACGAGACAAGACCCGGGTGCGCTGGGGAACCAGCGGTCAGAACCGTGACGACGTCGGTGGCGCCGGTTCGTACACGCACATGACGCTGCTCTCGGAGACTACGGCCGGTATGCACAACCTGTTCCGGCTGTCGTCCAAGGCCAGCCTGGAGGGGTACTACTTCAAGCCCCGGATGGACCGGGAACTGCTCGCCGAGTTCTCGGACGGGTTGATCGGCACGACCGGGTGCGTGGGCGGCGAAGTGCAGACCCGCCTGCGCCTCGGCCAGTACGACGAGGCGAAGAAGGCGGCCGGGGAATTCCAGGACATCTTCGGCAAGGAGAACTTCTTCTGCGAGATCATGGACCACGGCATCGACATCGAGCGCCGCACCATGACCGACCTGCTCAAACTCGCCGGCGAACTCAACCTGCCGCTCGTGGCCAGCAACGACCTGCACTACACCCACGCCCACGACGCGACCGCCCATGCGGCCCTGCTCTGCGTGCAGTCGGCCTCGACCCTCGACGACCCGAACCGCTTCAAGTTCGACTCGAACGAGTTCTACCTGAAGACCGCCGCGCAGATGCGGCATCTCTTCCGCGAGCACCCGGAATCCTGCGACAACACGCTGCTGATCGCGGAACGCTGCCAGGTGGAGTTCAACACCAAGGCCAACTACATGCCCCGGTTCCCCTGCCCGGAGGGGGAGAACGAGGAGAGCTGGTTCGTCAAGGAGAACGAGATCGGGCTGGCCAAGCGCTACCCGAACGGCATCCCGGACGATGTGCGCAAACGAGCCGACTATGAGATCGGCATCATCATCCAGATGGGCTTCCCCGGCTACTTCCTCGTCGTGGCCGACTTCATTATGTGGGCCAGACAGCAGGGCATCCGGGTAGGTCCCGGCCGTGGGTCGGGCGCCGGTTCGATGGTCGCCTACGCCATGGGCATCACCGATCTGGACCCGCTCGTGCACGGGCTGATCTTCGAGCGGTTCCTGAACCCTGACCGCGTCTCCATGCCCGACTTCGACGTGGACTTCGACGAGCGACGCCGCGGCGAGGTCATCCACTACGTGACCGAGAAGTACGGCGAGGAGCGCGTCGCCCAGATCGTCACCTACGGCACGATCAAGGCCAAGCAGGCCCTCAAGGATGCGTCCCGGGTGCTCGGCTTCCCCTTCGGTATGGGGGACAAGCTCACCAAGGCCATGCCGCCGGCGATCATGGGCAAGGACGTGCCCCTGACCGGCATGTTCGACAAGGACCACGCGCGCTACCGCGAGGCCGCCGATTTCCGCGCCGTGATCGAGTCCGACCCCGAGGCCCGCACCGTCTTCGACACCGCCCTCGGCCTGGAGAACCTCAAGCGTCAGTGGGGCGTGCACGCCGCCGGGGTGATCATGAGCTCCGACCCGCTGATCGACATCATCCCGATCATGAAGCGTGAAGCGGATGGCCAGGTCGTCACCCAATTCGACTACCCGGCCTCTGAGGCCCTCGGCCTGATCAAGATGGACTTCCTGGGATTGCGCAACCTCACCATCATCGACGACACCCTCGACAACATCGCCGTGAACCGCGGGCACCGGCCCGTACTCGAAGAGTTGGGGCTCGAAGACCCGGCCGCCTACGAACTGCTCGCCCGTGGCGATACCCTCGGGGTGTTCCAACTCGACGGCGGGCCCATGCGATCGCTGCTTCGCCTGATGAAACCCGACAATTTCGAAGACATCTCGGCCGTCATCGCGCTGTACCGGCCCGGCCCCATGGGTGCCAACTCACACACCAACTACGCGCTGCGGAAGACCGGCCAGCAGGAGATCATCCCGATCCACCCGGAGCTCGAGGAGGCGCTGGCCGACGTCATCGGCACCACCTACGGCCTGATCGTGTACCAGGAGCAGGTCATGTCGATCGCGCAGAAGCTGGCCGGGTTCTCTCTCGGCCAGGCCGATCTGCTGCGCCGCGCGATGGGCAAGAAGAAGAAGTCGGAGCTGGACAAGCAGTTCGAGGGCTTCTCCGGCGGCATGGTCGCCAACGGCTACTCCATGGAGGCGGTGAAAACCGTCTGGGACATTTTGCTGCCGTTCTCCGATTACGCCTTCAACAAGGCGCACTCGGCCGCCTACGGGGTGCTCTCGTACTGGACCGCGTACCTCAAGGCGAAGTACCCGGCCGAGTACATGGCCGCGCTGCTGACCAGCGTCGGCGACTCCCGCGACAAGCTCGCGCTGTACCTGAACGAGTGCCGCCGGATGGGCATCCAGGTTCTGCCGCCCGACGTGAATGAATCGATCGGGTACTTCGCGGCCGTGGGCACGGACATCCGTTTCGGGCTCGGCGCGGTGCGCAACGTGGGATTCAACGTGGTCGACGCGATCCGCGCCGCCCGCACCGAGAAGAGCGCGTTCGAGTCGTTCCACGACTTCCTGCGCAAGGTGCCGATCCCAGTGGCGAACAAGCGCACGGTCGAGTCCTTGATCAAGGCCGGCGCATTCGACTCGCTCGGCGCGACCCGCCGGGCCATGTTCGAGATCCACGAAGCCGCGGTCGAATCCGCCGTCAAGATCAAGCGCGACGAGCAGCACGGCATGGTCGGCTTCGACTTCGACAGCCTCTTCGACGACCCGCAAGAGAGCGAGCAGGTTCCCGACCGTCCCGAATGGAGCAAGAAGGAGAAGCTCGCGCTCGAACGCGACATGCTCGGGCTCTACGTCTCCGACCATCCGCTGGCCGGGCTAGAGCTCCCGCTGGCCAAGCACGCCAGCACGACCATCGTGGACCTGGTGGGATCGGAGCAGACGCAGGATGCCGACACCGTCACCATCGCCGGGCTGATCACCAGCGTGCAGCACCGGATCGCGAAGAAGTCGGGCAACCAATACGGCATCATCCAGGTCGAGGATTTCGGTGGGGAGATCGCCGTGATGTTCATGGGCAAGGCCTATCAGGAGTTCTCGTCCGACCTGGTCAGCGACTCGGTCGTGGTCGTGCGGGGCCGGGTGAGCCTGCGCGACGATGGCATGAACCTGCACGCGTACAGCATTTTCGCGCCCGAACTCGGCTTGGCCTCGGACACCGGCACGCTGACCGTCACGCTGGCAGAATCCCGGGCCACGACCGACACTGTGACGGCGCTGGGCGAAGTCATCACCCGCCACATCGGCAGCTCCGAGGTGCGGATCAAGCTGGTGAAGGGCCATACGGCGCGAGTGTTCGAGCTGCCCCATCATGTGAAGATCAGCGCCGACCTGTTCGGGGAGCTCAAGAGCCTGCTCGGGCCGAACTGCCTGACCTAAAGGAGCGAGTCCTGGCCGACCGCTGGTGTCGCCCTCGGCAAGTCAGAGCTGACGGCACGCCGTGGACGCTGTTCCTCACCCGTGACGCGAAGTGCCCGGTGTCGAACCAATTCGACGGAGATTCTCGTGTGAAACCGCTTTCTCGGGGTGGAATGGGGCCGATTCGGCCACAATCTCCGTCGAATTCGTTCGGGACAGAGCTGACTGGCAGCACCGTGAGGCGCGCTGCCGTCAGGCTCTACCGACGTAGGCCGCGAGGTGCTGGCCGGTGAGGGTGGAGCGGTCGGCGACCAGGTCGGCCGGTGAGCCCTCGAAGACGATCCGGCCGCCGTCGTGACCGGCGCCGGGTCCGAGGTCGATGATCCAGTCGGCATGAGCCATCACGGCCTGGTGATGCTCGACGACGATGACCGACTTGCCGGAGTCCACGATTCGGTCGAGCAGGCCGAGCAGCTGCTCGACGTCGGCGAGGTGGAGTCCGGTGGTCGGCTCGTCGAGCACGTAGACGCCGCCCTGCGCAGCCAGGTGGGTGGCCAGCTTGAGCCGCTGGCGCTCGCCCCCCGAGAGCGTCGTGAGCGGCTGGCCGAGGCTGAGATAGCCGAGCCCAACGTCGGCAAGCCCGCCCAGGATGGCGTGGGCGGCCGGCGTGCGCGCCGCACCGGCGCCGAAGAACTCCCGGGCCGCGGTCACCGACATCGCGAACACCTCACTGATATCGCGGCCGCCGAGGCGGTACTCCAGCACGGATGCCTCGAACCGCTTCCCCGCGCAGACCTCGCAGGTGGTGGCGACGCCCGCCATCATGGCCAGGTCGGTGTAGACGACGCCGACACCGTTGCAGTTGGGGCAGGCACCCTCGGAGTTGGAGCTGAACAGCGCGGGCTTCACGCCGTTGGCCTTCGCGAAGGCCTTTCGGATCGGGTCGAGCATTCCCGTGTACGTCGCCGGATTGCTTCTGCGGGAACCGCGGATGCCGCCCTGATCGATGGACACCACGCCCGCGCCAGCGGGGATCGACCCATGCACGAGCGAGCTCTTTCCGGATCCCGCGACCCCCGTCAGCACGACGAGCACGCCGAGCGGGATATCCACGTCCACTTCCTTCAGGTTGTTCTTCGTCGCGCCGCGAATCTCCAGCGTGCCCGTGGGGGCGCGCACCGCGGGCTTGAGTGCCGCGCGATAGTCGAAGTGGCGGCCGGTGAGGGTGCCGCTGGTGCGGAGACCCTCCACGGTGCCCTCGAAGCAGACGGTGCCGCCCGCCGCGCCGGCGCCGGGTCCGAGATCGACGACGTGGTCGGCGATCACGATCGCCTCCGGCTTATGCTCCACGACGAGCACCGTGTTGCCCTTGTCCCGCAGCTGCAGCAGCAGTGTGTTCATGCGCTCGATGTCATGGGGATGCAGCCCGATGGTGGGCTCGTCGAAGACGTAGGTGACGTCGGTGAGTGAGGAGCCCAGGTGCCGGATCATCTTGGTGCGCTGGGCCTCCCCGCCCGACAAAGTACCGGCCGGCCGGTCGAGCGAAAGGTAACCCAACCCGATCTCCACGAACGAGTCGAGGATCTGGCGCAACGCCTGCGTGAGCGGGGCCACCGACGGCTCACTCTGGCCGCGAACCCACCCGGCCAGGTCGCTGATCTGCCAGGAACAGGCGTCGGCGACGCTCACTCCGGAGATCTTCGACGAGCGAGCCGCCTCGCTGAGGCGGGTGCCGCCGCACTCGGGGCAGGTGGCGAACGTGACCGCGCGCTCCACGAACGCGCGGATATGCGGCTGCAAAGCGGCGACATCCTTGGACAGGAACGACTTCTGAATCTGCGGGATGAGGCCCTGATACGTCAGGTTGATCCCGTCGACCTTGATCTTGGTCGGCTCCTTGTAGAGCAGGTCGTCCAGTTCCTTCGTGCTGTACCGATGAATTGGCTTGTCCGGGTCGAACCAGCCGCAGCCGCGGAAGATGCGGCCGTACCAGCCGTCCATCGTGTAGCCCGGGATCGTGAGCGCGCCCTCGTTGAGCGACTTGGAATCGACGTATAGCGCGGAACGATCGATGTCGTTGACGGTGCCCATGCCCTCGCAGCGCGGGCACATGCCGCCGGTGATGCTGAAGCTGCGCCGCTCCTTCACGGTCTTCCCGCCGCGCTCGAGCGTCACCGCCCCGGCCCCACTGATCGAGGCGACGTTGAACGAGAACGCCTGGGGCGATCCGATGTGGGGCTGACCGAGCCGGCTGAAAAGGATGCGCAGTAGCGCGTTGGCGTCGGTGGCGGTCCCGACCGTGGAACGGGAGTTGGCCCCCATTCGCTCCTGGTCGACGATGATGGCCGTGGTCAGACCATCCAACACGTCCACCTCGGGGCGCGCCAGGTCCGGCATGAATCCCTGCACGAACGCACTGTAGGTCTCGTTGATCAGCCGCTGCGACTCGGCGGCGATCGTGCCGAACACCAGTGAGCTCTTGCCCGAGCCGGAAACGCCGGTGAACACCGTCAGCCGCCGCTTCGGGATGTCGAGGCTGACATCCCTGAGGTTGTTCACGCGCGCGCCCCGCACCCGGATCCGGTCGTGGCTGTCGGCCACGTGCGGCGCGGGCATCCTCGTGCTCGCGGCGCTGCTCAGGTCAGTGCTCATCGTGTCTCCCTCTGGTGGCCGGGTTGCCCACGTGGTCTCGGTGGTCGTCGCCTGGTCGAGTCAACCAGCTTCAAGGCCGGTTGCTGCGGTTCCGCCGTGGATGATTCCAGTGTCAGTGCGGTCGAGGCTGTGTGCAAGCTCCATAACCGACGACACAGACGGGGGTGGAAGTTCGCGGCGCAGGTTCTGGAGCGGGCGAGCGTTAGAACGAGCGCCCACGTTTACGGGTGCGCCGCGAGTGCGAGCCGGGTCCCGAAAGGCTCGTGGGACGGACGCGGAAACCCGCACGCGGGTCGTAGCCTTGAGGTATGAGCACAGGCACTCGGGAACCTCTGTACACCACGGCGATTCTGGCCGGGCGGGCCGTGTTCGGCCTGCTGCGGCTGAAGCCATCCGTGACCGGTCTGAAGAATCTTCCGGACACCGGGGGGGCGGTGCTGGCGATCACCCACTTCGGCTACATGGACTTCGCCCTGGTCGAGTGGATGCTGTGGCAAAAGAACCGACGTCACATCCGTTTTATGGCCAAGAAGGGCGCGTTCGACCAGAAGCTCGTGGGCGTGCTGCTGCGCGGCATGCGTCATATCTCGGTCGACATGAAGGCAGGGGCGGAGGCTTACGGCCAAGCCGTGACCGCGCTGCGGGCGGGCGAACTGCTCGGCGTGTTTCCGGAAGGCGGCGTGAACGCCTCCTTCACCGTACGCGAGTTGAAGTCGGGTGCCATCCGGATGGCCGCCGAGGCCGGGGTCCCCGTGATCCCGATCGCGGTCTGGGGCGGGCACCGCGTGCTCACGAAGAACCACAAGCCGGCCCTGCGCGAGCTGTTCGACGTGCCCATCCGCTTCGCCGTCGGCGAGCCGTTCACGGTCGCGGCGGGGGAGGGCACGCAGCCGATGACGCTGGCACTCCACGACACACTGCAGGGTCTCGTCGACAAACTACAGAAAGCCTATCCGGTGGACGGCGCCGGCCAGTGGTGGCAGCCGCGGCACCTGGGCGGCACCGCGCCCACACCGGAGGAGGCCGCCGTTGCCGAGGCCGAGCGGCGCCGGCGTCGCGACGAGGCCGGCGCAGCCCCGTCCAGGGGCTAGGCCGGGGCGCCGGGCACGCGGTAGGTGCGCTCGTAGTACAGCAGGGCCTCGTCGTTCTCGCCCATGCCGCCTTCCTCGATCTTCACGACCACGACGGCGCTGTTGTGCACCAGTGTGCGTTCGATGATTCGCCCGACCATCCACGAGGTGACGCCCTTCAGCACAGGCAGGCCGTGGGGTCCGGGCTGCCAGTGGTCGCCGATGAAGCGCTGGTTCGCGGGACCCGACATCACCTCGGCGACGGCACGATTGTGCGCCCCGAGGATGTGGATGACGACCCGGTCGCTCTCGGCGATCGCCGGCCAGGTGCTGGCTGACCGGGCCATGTTGAAGGTGGCCAGCGGCGGAACCGACGACAGCGACGCCAGCGAGGTGGCGGTGAATCCCACCGGGGCGCCGTCCGGGCGCAGCGCGGTGATCACCGCGACACCGGCGGCGTGACGCCGGAAGGAATGTTTGAAGGCGGCCAGGTCCAACGGTGCATTGGGATCTTCGGCCAGCGGTACGGTGGCGGGCTGGGGTACTTCGGTGTCGCTCATGTGACTGAATCAATCTCCTCGCCATTGAGCCTATTCCCGGTGCACGGGAGTTGATGGCTAGGCTGGAACGCGATGATCCAGACTATTGACCTCCGAGGGACCCGGCCCACTCCGGCGGAATTGCTTGCAGCCGTCCCGCGTGCGCTCACCGACGTGACCGCGGCCAGCGACGTCGCAGCCGAATTAATCAACGATGTGCGGGCCAGAGGCGAGGATGCCCTCCGCGACCAGGCGGAACGCCTCGACCGGGTGCGTCCGTCCCATGTGCGGGTTCCTGCGTCCCACGTCACCGAGGCACTGGCCGGGCTCGACCCGACGGTGCGCACGGCCATCGAGGAGACCATCCGTCGCGTGCGCATCGCCAGCGCGGCCCAAGTGCCGCCGCAGGTGACCACCACGATCGCAGACGGCGCCACCATCACGCAGCGCTGGCAGCCGATCAACCGGGTCGGCCTGTACGTTCCCGGCGGCAAGGCCGTCTACCCGTCGAGCGTCGTGATGAACGTGGTTCCGGCTCAGATCGCCGGCGTCTCCTCGATCGCGCTGGCGTCGCCGCCGCAGAGCGACTTCGACGGACGCGTGCACCCCACCATCCTCGCCGTGGCGAGCCTGCTCGGCATCGACGAAATCTACGCCATGGGCGGGGCCGGCGCGGTCGGCGCCTTCGCCTACGGCGTTCCGGGGCTCGGCCTGGACCCGGTGCAGCTCGTCACCGGCCCCGGCAACGTCTATGTGGCCGCCGCCAAGCGGCTCGTGCGCGGGGTGACCGGCATCGACTCCGAGGCCGGCCCTACCGACATTCTGGTCATCGCGGATGAGACCGCCGACCCCCGCATCGTCGCGGCCGACCTGGTCAGCCAGGCCGAGCACGACGAGCTGGCCGCCGCCATGCTGGTCACCGATTCGGCCGAGCTCGCCGACGCCGTCAATCTGCACCTGGTCGACCTGATGCAGAGCACGACCCACAGCATCCGTGTCACCGCGTCCCTGAACGGGCGCCAGTCGGGGATCGTGCTCGTGGACGACCTCGACGCCGCGGCCGCGTTCAGCAACGCGTTCGGTCCCGAGCACCTCGAGATCCAGACGAGCGACCCTGATGCCGTGCTCGCGCTGATCGAGAACGCCGGCGCCATCTTCCTCGGCCCTCATTCGCCCGTGAGCCTCGGCGACTACGTGGCCGGCTCGAACCACGTGCTGCCGACGGGAGGGCAGGCCCGGTTCTCCTCCGGACTCGGCGCCTACACCTTCCTGAGGCCCCAGCAGGTCGTCACGTACAGCCGGGAGGCACTGCGCGAGGTCGCGGACCACATCGCGGCCCTGTCCACGGCGGAGGCGCTGCCCGCGCACGGCGACGCCGTCACGGCCCGTTTCACGACGGCGCTGTAAGCTGGTCACACGATGTTCTGCCCGTTCTGCCGCCACCCGGACTCCCGAGTCATCGACTCGCGCACGAGCGACGACGGACTTTCCATTCGCCGGCGTCGACAGTGCCCTGAATGCGGCCGGAGGTTCAGTACCACCGAGACCGCCAGCCTGAACATCGTCAAGCGCAGCGGGGTCGTCGAGCCGTTCAGTCGCGACAAGATCGTGGCCGGCGTGCGCAAGGCCTGCCAAGGTCGTCCGGTAACGGATTCCGACCTGGCCATGCTTGCCCAGCGGGTGGAGGAGACCATCCGGCAGACCGGCGCGTCGCAGGTGAAGGCGAACGAGGTCGGCCTCGCGATCCTGCCGCCGCTGCGCGAACTTGATGAGGTGGCCTATCTCCGCTTCGCGAGTGTCTACCAGGCATTCGATTCGCTCGAGGATTTCGAGACCGCGATCGCCCGGCTGCGCACCGAACACGGATCCCGCACCGAACACGGCTCCCGCCCCGAGCAGGGCAGCGGCGCGGGCGCCGCACACCCGTCCGAGTCGTAGGCGGCGCCGTGTACCCGCTGATCTTCTCGCTGTTCCTGACCCGCCTCGACCCCGAACGAGCCCACCACCTCGCCTTCACCGTGATCCGGGCGCTGCCCGCGTTCGGTGTCGGCCGGGTCGTGCACCGCTTCACGCGCCCGCGCACCGACCTCGGTGTCCAAACCCTGGGTCTGCGATTCCAGTCGCCGTTCGGCGTGGCCGCCGGCTTCGACAAAGACGGTGAAGCCGTGCTCGGGCTCGGCCAGCTCGGGTTCGGGCACGTGGAGGTCGGCACCATCACCGCCGTTCCTCAGCCCGGAAACCCGAAACCGCGCCTGTTCCGCCTGATCCCCGACCGCGCGGTCGTCAACCGGATGGGCTTCAACAACGCCGGTGCCCGCGCCGCCCGGGTGCGCCTCGCGCACGTTCGCACCGCTGCCGGTCGCCCGGTCCTCGGCATCAACATCGGCAAGAGCCGCGTCACCGCGGTCGAGGACGCCACCGCCGACTACCTGGTCAGCGCCGCGCTGCTCGCGCCCCTGGCCGACTACCTCGTCGTGAACGTCAGCTCGCCCAACACGCCCGGGCTACGCGGACTGCAGGAACTCGACCGGCTCGCCCCGCTGCTTCGGGCGGTCAAGACCGAGGCCGGCGCCACGCCCCTGCTGGTAAAAATCGCCCCCGACCTCGCCGATGCTGAAGTGACCCGAATCTCCGAACTCGTGGTGGAGCTGGGTCTCGACGGCATCATCGCCACGAACACCACGATTTCCCGCGCCGGACTGAAAACGGATGCCGCAACCGTCGAGGCTGCCGGCGCCGGCGGTCTCTCCGGTGCCCCGCTCCAGGCGCGGTCCCTGGCCGTGCTGCGCGTGATCCGGGCCGCTGTGCCCCGCGAGCTGTGCGTGATCTCGGTCGGCGGCGTGGAGACCGCGGAACACGTGGCCGAGCGCCTCGCCGCGGGCGCGACGCTCGTTCAGGGCTACACCGGGTTCCTCTATCGAGGGCCGCTCTGGGCTCGCCAGATCAACCGTGGCCTCGACCGCATCCTCGCCGCAGAACTGTAGAGAACTGAGACAGGCCGTCGAGCCCGCAACACGCCGTCGCGCCTAGATCAGACCGCGGTCCGCGAGCTGCCGGGCCAGGGCCGAGCCGTCCGGCCCGTACACCCAGCGGGGATCGCGGGGCGCGGGCGCGGCATCCTTCGCCCGGCGACCGGCCAGAACGGCCTGGCTGGGGGAGAGCTGGCGGATCGCGACGGCCTCGACATTGTCGGGGAAGTCTCGCTGGAACTCGCTGTAGATGGCCTCATCGTGCTGGCCGTCGTCGCCGAACAGGATCCAGCGGATCTCCGGGAATTCCTGGGCCAGACGGCGCAGGTTGGCCCTCTTGTGGTCCTGGCCGCTCCGGAACCAGCGGTCGTGGGTCGGACCCCAGTCGGTGAGCAGGAGAGCCCCCGACGGGTACAGGTTGCGGTTCAGGAACCGGGTCAGGGTCGGGGCGACGTTCCAGGCCCCGGTCGACAGGTAGATCATCGGGGCACCCTCGTTGACCGCGGCGAGGCGGTCGAGGAGGACCGCCATGCCCGGCGTGGGAACTCGGGCGTGCTCGTCGAGCACGAAGGTGTTCCAGGCGGCGAGCAGCGGGCGGGGAAGGGTGGTCACCATGACCGTGTCATCGACGTCGGACAGGATCCCGCGGCGTACCGTCGGGGCCACGATGAAGAGCGGGGCCTCGACCGGCGCGGCCGTGTCGTCGGTGTGCAGCCGGGCCATCTGCCAGCCCGGGGTGAGCGTGACCGGAATGACGGTGTCGACCACGCCCCCGCGGTCGGCCTGCACCCGGTGGGAGAAACCGTTGATCTCGATGGTCACCGTCACATCGTTGACCGGAACGCTCGTGAAGCTGTGCCAGCCGCGAATTCCGGCCTCGCGGCGGTCGGCGTGCCAGTGGCGCCGTGCCAGCTTGGAGCCGGGCTTGGCCGGTTTGGCCAGAAGCACCCGGCACAGAATGCGCACCCACTCGGTCGTGCCGTAGCCGGCATAGGGGATGACCGTGGGCAGGTAGCCGCGTTTGCGGGCGTGGCGTTCGCGCTTGAAGTGCAGCCAGTCCTCGATGCGGGCTGCGCGATGCATCATCTTCGCTGGCGTGCCCGTGGGCGGGATTCGAGGATATGTCGGCACGTCCCTAGTCTGGCACGCGCATGACGCTACCCGGCATCGAAGTCGGGTCGCCCGGAGAGCCGAAGGTTATTCCTGCCCAATCGGGCGAGACACGCTGTCACGTCACAACGAGGGGGACATTGCCGCCTAGTATTAGTGACTTAGTCTCAAGGAGGACAAGTGTCACTCAGTGACCTTTTTGGTGGGGATCCTTTTGTGCCGGCCCAGCAGGCCCGCACCGAGCCGATCCAACAGCGCAGCACGGCACGACTGTCCGGTCTGCTCGACGCCGCCGCCGTCGTCGTGGACGAGGTCGGCTTCGACCGCATCACGACCGCGATGGTGGCCGAGCGCGCGGGCGCGTCGATCGGGACCGTGTACCGGTACTACCCCGATCGCGTCGCGGTGCTGCAGGCTCTGCGCGAGCGCGCGGTGCTGCGATTCCGGAGCCGGGTTGCGGAGCAGCTGAAGACGAACGCTCCCCAGGGCTGGTGGGAGGCCGTCGACGTGGCCATCACGGCCTTCGTCGACCTGTACCGCTCTGAGCCGGGGTTTCGCATCATGCATTTCGACGACCGGCAGGGTGTGCCTGTCGTCGTAGACCCCGACACGGGTTACTTCGCCCGCCGGGTGGCCGGCATGCTGGTCGAGGAGTTCGGCCTCGAGGGCGGCGACGAACTGATCTTCCGGCTTGAGGTCGCCGTTGAGATGGGCGACTCGATTCTGTCGCGGGCGTTCCGCTCCGACCCGCAGGGCGATGAGCGGTTCATCGAAGAGTGCCGCGTGGTCACGCATGACTACCTCGCCGGATACTACGGGCCGAGCGTTCGCTAGGAATTCCGCGATCCGGTGGCTCGCGGCGCCGTGTGATGGTTGGGTGGTATACGTGCTTCCCGTGTTGTGTCGACTTCGGTCGAGAAATGAGCCATTTCCATGATCGAGTTCCGCTCGGTGAGCAAGCAGTTCCCGGACGGCACACTCGCCGTCGACGATTTCAGCCTGACCCTCCCGTCGCGCCAGACGACGGTGCTCGTCGGCTCCTCCGGCTCGGGCAAAACCACCCTGCTGCGCATGATCAACCGGATGGTCGACCCGAGCAGCGGCACGATCGAGATCGACGGGGCCGACATCGCCCAGCTCGAGCCGGTGCCGCTGCGGCGCGGCATCGGCTATGTGATGCAGGACTCCGGCCTGCTCCCGCACCGCACGGTGATCGACAACGTCGCGACTGTTCCGCTGCTGCGCGGGGTGCCGAGAAAGAAGGCCCGCGCCGAGGCCCTCACCCTGCTCGACACGGTGGGCCTGGACCAGACCCTGGCGGACCGGTACCCCAGCCAGCTCTCCGGCGGGCAGCAGCAGCGGGTCGGGGTGGCGCGCGGGCTCGCTGTCAACCCAAACATTCTGCTGATGGACGAGCCGTTCGGCGCCGTCGACCCGATCGTGAGGGCCGAGCTCCAGCAAGAACTGATCCGGCTGCAGAGCGAGCTCGGCAAAACGGTCGTGTTCGTCACCCACGATATCGAGGAGGCGTTCCTCCTCGGTGACCAGGTCGTCATCCTGCGTGACGGCGGACGGATCGCCCAGGTGGGGGCGCCAGCCGAGATCCTGGCGAACCCGGCCGACGACTTCGTGGCCAGCTTCGTCGGAGCGGATCGCGGCAAGCGTGCCCTGCATCTGGAACGCCGCGGCGACTCCGACCTGCTGCTCGACAGTGAGGGCCGCCTGGCCGGTGTGCTCGTGGAGCCGCGGCAGACCGCGCACTCCCCGGATCCCCAGGCTCCGCGGTGACCTGGTTCTGGTCGAATCTCGACCTGCTCTGGGATCGCACCCTGGACCACCTGATCCTCAGCGTGCCGCCGATCCTTCTCAGCTTCCTGATCGCCGTGCCGCTGGGCTGGCTCGCGAACCGGTACCGTGCCGGCCGCGGCGTGATCCTGACGGCCAGTGGGCTGCTCTACGCCATCCCGTCCCTGCCGCTGTTCTTCGTGATCCCGGCCATTGTCGGCACCAGCCTTCGCTCGCCGCTCAACCTGGTCATCGCCCTGACGATCTACGGCGTCGCGCTGATGGTACGCGTGGTGGCCGACGGGCTGGCATCCGTGGACAAGGATGTACGCCAGTCCGCTGTCGCCGTGGGGTATTCCGGCTGGAGCATCTTCTGGCAGGTTGAGCTGCCGCTGGCCGGGCCGGTGCTCCTGGCCGGCCTGCGGGTCGTGGCCGTCAGCACGGTCAGCCTCGCCACGGTGGGGGCCGTGATCGGCGCGCAGAGCCTCGGCAGCCTGTTCACGGATGGCTTCCAGCGCGGTATCCAGGCCGAAATCATCGCCGGGATCGTGCTGACCGTGGCGCTGGCGCTGCTGCTGGACGGCGCCCTCGTGCTGCTCGGGCGGGTTCTGCTGCCCTGGACCCGCCTGGCGGCGACCGACCGGAGGGCCGTCCGGGTCGCCCGGATCGCAGAGGCATCCGCATGAACCTGTTCGTTGACGCGGTGAACTGGATCCTCGACCCGGCCAATTTCGCCGGGCCGGGCGGCATTCCGGCGCGGACGATCGAACACTTGGTGTTCACCCTCGTGGCGGTCCTGATGGCCTCCGTGATCGCGATTCCGGTCGGTTTCCTGATCGGGCATACGGGTCGGGGACGCAGCCTCGCTGTAGCCACCTCCGGCGGGCTGCGGGCCATTCCGACCCTCGGCCTGTTGACACTGGTCGCGCTGTGGGTCGGGATTGGGCTCGGTGCGCCGTACGTCGCGCTCACGGTCCTGGCGATCCCGCCGATCCTCGCGGGCGCCTACGCCGGGTTCGAGGCCATTGACCGGTCCGTCATCGACTCCGCCCGGTCGGTCGGGATGTCGGAGAGCCAGATCGTGGGCACGGTCGAGATCCCGTTGGGGTTGCCGCTGCTGATCGCGGGCATCCGTTCGGCCACCCTGCAGGTCGTCGCCACGGCGACCCTGGCTGCCTACGTGGCAGATGTCGGCCTCGGCCGGTTCCTGTTCGCCGGGTTGAAAACCCGCGACTACGCGGAGATGCTGGGCGGGTCACTGCTCGTGATCCTGCTCGCCCTCGTCCTCGAGGGAATATTCACTGTTGTTCAGCGACTTGTTGTTCCCAGAGGCGTCGCGTCCCAACGTCCCCCAGTCGACCGTGCCAGGTCAGCCCGACCTGTCCCGGGGATTGATCCCGCCATCACGAAAGGAACCCACTAATGTTCACAGCTCACAGAGGCCGGCTCGCGGCGGTCGCCGCGGTCGCGGTTGGGGCCGTCGTAGCCCTTGCAGGGTGTGCGTCCGGTGACCCGCTGGACAGCGGAAGTAACGCCGACGAGGGGTCCGCCACCCTGGTCGTCGGTTCGCAGGACTACTACTCGAACGAGATCATCGCCGAAATCTACGCTCTGGCGTTGGAGGGGAACGGCTTCACGGTCGACCGCCAGTTCAAGATCGGCCAGCGCGAGGTCTACCTGCCCGAGATCGAATCCGGTGCCATCGACGTCTTCCCCGAGTACAGCGGCAGCCTGCTGCAGGCCCTGAATGCAGATGCCGCCGGCGGCACCGCCGACGAGACCTACGCGCAGCTGCAGGACGAGCTGCCCGAGGGGCTGAGCGTGCTCGACATGGCCTCGGCCACGGACCAGAACTCCTGGACCGTCACGCAGGCCTTCGCCGACAAGTACAGCCTGACCGACATCGCGTCGCTCGCCGATGTCACCGAGCCGATCACCGTCGGCGGACCGTCCGAACTTCAGACCCGCCCCTACGGACCGACGACCCTGACGGAGAAGTACGGCATCCCCATCGCCGGCTTCACGCCCATTGAGGATGGTGGCGGCCCGCTCACGATCAAGGCTCTCGTCGACAACGACATCCAGATCACGAACGTCTACACGGCCAGCCCGAACATCAAGTCGGACAGCCTCGTCGCCCTCGACGACCCGGACGGCCTGTTCTTCGCGGACAACGTCGTGCCCGTCGTGTCCGACAAGGTCGGCGGGAAGGCCGCCGACGTGCTCAACGCCGTCAGTGCCGCTCTGACCGCCGAGGACCTGGTGGGCCTCAACTCCGAGAGCGTGAACGACCAGCTCTCGGCCGAGAAGATCGCGGCCGCTTGGCTCGAACAGGCGAACCTCTTCTAGGCACCAGCTGACAGGCGCTGCCTGACCAATTCGACGGAGATTCTGCGCCTACGGGCCGGTTTTGGAGCAAAACAGGCTCTGGGGCCGAGAATCTCCGTCGAATTCGTTAGGGGCTGGGGCAGGGGCAGAGGTAGGCCCGGGCTGGGGCTGGGGCTGGGGCAGGCGCGTGCTCAGGTAGGCGCGTGCTCAGGTAGGCCCGGGCTCAGGCGAGGGACAGGAGCAGCGTCGGCAGCAGCAGGAGTGCGGCGGCGCCGGCTGCAACGAAAAGCACGGCGGAGGGCGTCAGCGGCGCCAGCGGGGTGATCAGGCGGCGAACGCGGGGTGTCACCAGGTCGAACGGATGGTCCGGGCCGTCGGCGAGTTCGACATCCGTTCCCAGCGGGTCCACCTGGTGTGCCGACCCGACCAGTGCGATCGCGGTGGCCAGCGTGCGGTCGTCGACGACCCGCCGGGCCTGGTCGTCGGCGAGCATCTCGACCAGCAGGGCGACCGCGTTCTCGGCGCGGTTCGCGATCGGGAACCACGGCAGTGCGCTGTGCCAGGACTTGAAGGCGAGCAGCACGAGGTGGTGCTGCTGCAACAGGTGGGCGCGCTCGTGTGCGATCACTGCGCGCAATTGGTCGGCATTCAGCAATTGCAGAAGGCCGCGGGAAAGCACGGTCGCCGACCGGGTCGCGCCAGGCAGGCAGTACGCGACCGGGGCGTCGTGTTCGATCACACGGGTGCCGGAGTGGCTCGGCAGAGGGTCGCTGAGCAGTCCGATCAGGTGCCGGTGCCTGCGGTGCTGGCGCCCCGCGCGGGAAAAGGTCGCGGCGAGGTTGAGCAGCAGATGGCTGCCGAGGATCAGCGCCGCGCACAGCAGGAGCACCGAGCCGAACGACGTGCCGGCCGGCAATGTGCCGGTGACGAGATGGCCCACCAGCGAGCGGATGCCCTCGAACAGGTTCTCGCCGAACGGGATCAACCCGAAGCTGAGCAGCGAGCCGATCATCGAGAGCCCGCCGGCCAGGGCGATGGCCTGCCACAACACCAGGGCGACCGCGGGGGAGCGGGCCGGCCAGTCGGCGGTGGCAAGCCAGATCGGGACCGGACCGGCGAGCAGCACGGCCACGATCATGAGCGCTACGGCCGTGACGAACACGACTTGGCCGCTCTGACGCGTGCTGACTGGAGCAGGGACTGGAGCGGGGACTGGATGCCGGTCACTCGCGACCAAGAGGTACGGTGCCGAGGAGCAGGCGCAAAACGTCGGCCTCCTGCGGGGTGACGTCCCCGATGAACCGGGCGAGGGCCGCCTGCCGGTCAGGAGCAGAGCCGAGCACCTTGTGCATCAGCTCCGCGGTATGTTCCGCCCGGGTCGACACGGCCCGGTAGCGGTGCGGTCGGGTGTCTCGGTCGCGGGTGACGAAGCCCTTGGTCTCGAGGCGGGAGAGCACCGTGAGCACGGTCGTGGTGGCGAGTGGTTTGCGCCTAGCGGTGGCGGTCGTCGGGGTGAGTAGCCGATCCCGGAGATCGTTGGCAGGCAGAGACTCCTCGGCTTCCCACAAAACATCCATCAGCAGTCGTTCCAGCTCTCCCAAACTCCCCATATTGGGGAGTCTAGCGGGCGGCAATCAACTCTTCTACCTCTCGTAGAATAGAGATGTTCTACACAGTGTAGAAATACCCGATGACGCTGGAGGGCGCATGAACGAGTGGCTGGATCCGTTACTCCTGTCGAGATGGCAATTCGGTCTGACTACCGTCTATCACTTTCTCTTCGTACCGCTCACGATCGGGCTGGCGTTCACGGTCGCGCTCTTCCAGACCGCCTGGGTGCGCACCGACAAGGCCAAGTACCTCGAGCTGACCCACTTCTTCGGCAAGATCTTCCTGATCAACTTCGCCATGGGCGTCGTTACCGGAATCGTGCAGGAGTTCCAGTTCGGAATGAACTGGTCGGACTACTCCCGCTTCGTCGGTGACGTCTTCGGCGCCCCGCTCGCCTTCGAGGGCATCATCGCCTTCTTCCTGGAGGCCACGTTCATCGGACTGTGGATCTTCGGCTGGGACAAGCTGCCCCGCGGCCTGCACCTCGCCACCATCTGGCTGACGACGGCCGGTTCGATCGCCTCGGCCTACTTCATCCTCGCGGCGAACGCGTTCATGCAGAACCCGATCGCGTTCCGCATCAACGAGGAGCGCGGCCGGGCCGAGCTCACCAGTATTGGCGAGCTTTTGACCAACCCGATCGCCCTGGCCTCCTTCCCGCACACGATCTTCGCCTGCTTCATGGTGTCGTCAGGCCTCGTCATCTCGGTGGCCGCCTGGCACCTGCTGCGCAAGCAGCACGAGGAATCCATGCGTCCCGCACTCAAGTTGGGCATGTGGATGATGGTTGTCTCCGGTGCGCTCACCACCTTCTTCGGCGACTCGCTGAGCCTGGCCATGACCGCGGCCCAGCCCATGAAGATGGCGGCGGCCGAGGCGATGTACAAGACAGCGACGGGCGCCGAGGCATCCTTCTCGATCTTCACCCTCGGCACCCCCGACGGCGTCAGCGAATTATTCTCGATTCGTATCCCATACCTTTTGTCGTTCCTGTCGACCCACACCCTCAACGGCACGGTCGAAGGCATCGACAACCTGCAGGCGCAGTATGTGAGCCTGTACGGCCCCGGCGACTACACCCCGACCATCTGGATCACCTACTGGGCCTTCCGCTGGATGATCGGTCTCGGCATCGCCCATATCCTGGTTGCCGTCGTCGGCCTCTGGCTGACCCGCGGCGGGCGCAGCCCCCAGGCCACCTGGGTCTGGAAGATCGCCATCTGGAGCTTCCCGTTCTCGCTTCTCGCCATGAGCGTCGGCTGGATCTTCACCGAGATGGGGCGGCAGCCCTGGCTCGTGTTCGGGCTCCTGCGCACCGAGGACGGCGTATCACCCAACGTCAGCGGCGTCGAGATCCTGATCTCGCTGATCGCGTTCACGCTGATCTACGGCGCCCTCGCTGTCGTCGAATTCAAGTTGATCCTGCAGGCCGTGCGGAAGGGACCTGCCCCGCTGGCGGAACCCGACCCGGTTTCCGGCAAGGTCAAGCCACAGGTCACGGTCTACTAGGAGCGCATGATGGATCTCAACATTCTCTGGTTCTGGATCATCGGTGCACTCTTCATCGGCTACTTCGTTCTCGACGGCTTCGACTTCGGCGTCGGCATGTCGCTGCCCTTCCTGGGCAAGGACGACCTCGACCGCCGGGTCATCATCAACACCATCGGGCCGGTCTGGGACCTCAACGAAACCTGGCTGATCGTGGCCGGCGCAGCACTCTTCGCCGCCTTCCCGGAGTGGTACGCCACCCTGTTCAGCGGGTTCTACCTGGCCCTGCTGGTGATCCTTCTCGCCCTCATCCTGCGCGGGGTGTCATTCGAGTACCGGCACCAACGCCCGGAAGCAACCTGGAAGAAACGCTTCGACCTCATGATCGTGATCGGGTCTGCCGTTCCCGCTCTGCTCTGGGGTGTCGCCTTCTCCAACATCGTGCGGGGCGTGCAGTTGGACGCGGACTTCAACTACATCGGCTCCTTCTTCGACCTGCTCAACCCATACGCCCTCCTGGGCGGGCTCACCACGCTGCTCCTGTTCTTCACCCACGGCGTGGTCTTCATCTCCCTGAAGACCGAGGGGGACATCCGTCAGCGCGCTCAGAGGCTAGCCGTCAAGGCCGGGTTGGCCACCATCGTGGTGGCCGCCTCGTTCCTGGTCTGGACCACCCTTGCCTTCGGCAGCCTGGCCACCGGTGCCTTCGCCGCCCTCGCCGCGGTTGCCCTGATCGGGGCGTTCCTGGCGAACCTGCGGGGCGCCGAAGGCTGGGCCTTCACGCTGATGGCCGCGACGATCGCCCTCGCGGTGCTGACGCTCTTCGCGTCCCTGTTCCCCGACGTGATGCCGGCGAGCAACGATGCAGCCAACAGCCTGACCATCGAGAACGCCTCCTCGACGCCGTACACACTGCAGGTGATGAGCTGGACCGCCCTGTTCGCCATGCCCGTCATCTTCTTGTACCAGGGCTGGACCTACTGGGTTCTACGCAAGCGGGTCAGCCGCACGACCGTCTCGGCCCACGTAGAGTCCGCCGGACACTAAACGGAATGCGCCCCTTCGATCCTCGGCTCCTCCGCTACGCGTCCGCCGCCCGGTGGTTCCTGTCGGTGGGTGCCCTGCTCGGACTGGCGCAGACTGTCACGGTCATCGCGTTCTCCTGGCTGCTGAGCCAGAGCATCACCCTCGCGTTGACTGGGGCCTCTCAGGATTCGCTGGCCTTCACCACGGCCGCCCTTGCGGGCGTGATCGTGGTGCGGGCCGCGCTGGTGTGGCTCCTCGAGGTGGCCGCCACCCGCGGAGCAGCCCAAGTCAAGAGCCAGCTGCGCCGCCAGGTTCTCGACCGCGTCGCCGAGCGCGGCCCGGATTGGCTCAGCGGCCGGGCCAGTGTGGGCGTCTCCACCCTGGCCACCCAGGGGCTGGACGCGCTGGACAACTACTTCGCCCGCTACCTGCCCCAGCTCTTGCTGGCGGCGATCAGCACGCCCCTGCTGATCTTGGTGATGCTCTGGCAGGACCTGCCCAGCGGCATCACAGTCATCGTAGTGCTGCCATTCATCCCCGTCTTCATGGTGCTGATCGGCCAGGCCACCCAGTCCGTGCAGCGGCAGCAGTGGGAGTCCCTGCAGCGGCTGTCGACGGGGTTCCTCGACCTCGTCGGCGGGCTCGGCACGCTCAAAATCTACGGTCGGGAGCGACGCCAGTTCGCCCGGGTGCGCTCCATCACCGAGGACTACCGCGGCCGCACTATGAAGGTGCTGCGGGTCTCCTTCCTCAGCGGGTTCGTGCTCGAACTGGCGGCCAGCTTGTCGGTGGCCCTTGTTGCCGTCTCCATCGGGCTGCGCCTGGTTGACGGAAGCCTCGCACTCGGCGTCGGCCTGTTCGTGCTGCTGCTGGCCCCGGAGGCTTTTCTCCCCGTGCGGCAGGTCGGCGCCCAGTTCCACGCCGCGGCCGACGGTCTGGCGGCGGCCGAGGAGGTCTTCGCCATTCTCGACGACGGTGCCGGGCCCCGGGCCGTGGCGACCCCGGCTGCCTCGACTGCCCCGTCTGGCGCGCGCACCGGAGCAGGCCCCGCGGATACCGGCGTGCTCCGGTTCGAGCAGGTCACGATCCAGCGGGGCACGGATGCCCCCGTGCACGACTTCAGCGCCGTCTTCCGCCCCGGCGAACTCGCCGTGGTCGTGGGCCCGAGCGGCACCGGAAAATCCACGCTGGTGGCCGCCCTGCAGGGATTCGTCCCCTTCGACGGGCGGATCCTGCTGAACGGTGCGGAGCAGACCCCGGGCACACCGCGCCCGTGGCTGGCGTGGGCCGGGCAACGGCCGGGACTGTTCCAGGGAACGATTGCCGACAATCTCGCGCTCGGTGACGCGTCCGTCGATCGGGACACCGTGGCCCGGTCGCTGGAGTGCGCCGGAGCGGGCGATCTGGAGCCGGCCACCATACTCGGCATCGCCGGCGAGGGACTCTCCGGCGGACAGGCCCAGCGGGTCGCAGCGGCCCGCGCCATCTACCGCGCTGAGAGCCACGACTGCGCCGTGGTCGTTCTCGACGAGCCCAGTTCGGCGCTGGACGAGGCTGCGGAGGCCTCTCTCGTCGCCGGCCTGCGCCGGCTCACGACCGAGGGGCGGATCGTGATCGTGGTCAGCCACCGGCCTGCCCTGCGGGACGCCGCCGATCAGATCGTTGCCCTGCACGAGGTGGCCCATGTCTGATTCCGGACCCAGCGCGAGCGGGATCGCCGGCCCCCGGCCGGCCGGCCGGGCCGAGGTGCGCGCCGTCCTGCGCCTGGCCCAGCCGCCTGCCCGCCGGTTCGCCCCCGGCCTGGCCGCGGGCGTGCTGAGCGCGGTCTTCGCGGTGGCCCTCCTGGCGTCGTCGGCGTGGCTGATCACCCGAGCCGCCGAGCAACCGCCGGTCATGTTCCTCTCGATGGCGGTCGTCGGGGTGCGTGCGTTCGCCCTCGGCCGGTCTGCGTTCCGCTACCTCGAGCGTCTGGCCAGCCACGACGCCGCATTCCGCCAGCTGGCTGACCTGCGCGTGGGCATCTTCTCCCGGATCCTGCCGCTCTCCCCGGCCGGCCTCGGAGGCACGAGCCGCGGCGACCTGCTCAGTCGCCTCGTGCGCGACGTCGACGACCTGCAGGACTTCCCGCTGCGGGTGGTGCAGCCTCTGGCCACGGCGGGGATCCTCTTGAGCGTGAGCGTGGTCGGGGTCTGGCTGGTTCTCCCCGCCGCCGGTGTCACGCTGGCGCTGGCGCTCCTCGTTGCCGGTCTGCTCGCCACCGTCACCTCCAGCGCGCTGTCCGCCCGGTCGGAGCGCCAGCTTGCACCCCTCCGCGGAGCCCTCGCCGGCGAGGTGCTCGAGGTGGTGGAGAACCTCGACGTGCTGAGCGCCTTCGGGGCCCTCGATGCCCGCCTGGCCACCCTTGCGGCGGCCGACGACCGGCTGCGCCGGGCCTCCCTGCGCCGGTCGCTGGGCGTGGGCGTGCAGGGAGCCGTGCTGTCACTGTTCGCGGGTCTGGCGACGGTCGCCGCGCTCCAGGTCGGCATTCCGGCCCTCTCCGGGCCGGCTGGCCTCAGCGGACCGGGCTTCGTCGTGGTCGTGCTCGTGCCCATGGCGGTGTTCGAGGTGTTCGGAATGATCCCGCTCGCGCTCGGCGTCTGGCGCCAGGTGCGCTCCAGCGCCGCGCGGGTGGCGACGGCGGTGCCGACCAGCGTCCCCACGGAGATCCCGGCGGAGTCGGTAACCGAGCCGACGGATGCGCCGGCGGATGCGATGTCCACCACGAGCGTCAGCGCCCACCCGGTGCTCGAACTCACCGACGTGGGTGCCCGCTGGCCCGGTTCCGTTACCCCGGCGGTCACGGGCATCACCCTGCGCCTGGCGCCGGGGGACCGCGTGCACCTGGCAGGGCCGAGCGGCGCCGGCAAGACCACCCTGGCCCAGACCCTGGTGCGCTTCCTCGACTACACGGGCTCGTACCGGCTCGACGGCGTCGAGGCGCGCACGCTGGCCCCGGCCGAGGTGCGTCGCCGGGTGGGACTGTGCGAACAGCGTCCCTGGCTCTTCGACGACAGCATCCGTCAGAACCTGCTCTTCGCCCGCACGACGGCCACCGACGACGACCTCGAGGCCGTGCTCGCCCGGGTCGGACTGGGGGAGTGGGCCGCCAAGCGTGGGGGCCTCGACGCCCGGGTCGGCGAGCGGGGTGCCCTGGTCTCCGGCGGTCAGGCCCAGCGCATCGCGCTGGCGCGGGCGTTGCTGGCGGATTTCGCGGTGCTCATCGTCGACGAACCCACCGCCAACGTCGACGAGGCGCAGGGCGACGTGCTCGTGCGGGACATCCTGGTCACGGCGGCGGAGGACGGCCGTGCGGTGCTGCTCATCTCACACACGCCGGTGCCGGACGACCTGATCACCGCGAGGGTCGTCGTGCCCGGACCTGCCCGCTGAACTTGACAGCCGAACGAGGGGTCGCCCGACCGAGCATGCGGTCAGACGACCGGAGGCTCCGGCTGTTCCATGTGTCGCTCCTCGCGGCGGTGCAGCCAGCGTTTGACCAGGAACACGAGCAGCACGAAGAGCGCGATCGCGCCGACGAAGAGGTATCCGGCGAAGTGGAGCCGGTCGGAGAGCTCGCGGTAGCCTTCGGCGGCGGCCGAACCGATCGACACGTAGGCCACCGCCCAGATCACGCAGGCCGGCACGGTCCACTTCATGAAGGTGCGGTAGGGCATCGGGCTCATCCCCACGGTCAGCGGGATCAGCGAGTGCAGCACGGGCAGGAACCGCGACAGGAACACGGCGATGCCGCCGCGCCGTGCCAGGTAGATCTCGGCCCGGGCCCAGTTGCGTTCCCCGAGCCGGCGCCCGAGGCGGCTCATCCGGATCCACGGCCCGAAGTGGCGGCCGAGCGCGAAGCCGATGCTCTCGCCGATCAGGGCTCCGACGATCACCGCGGCGACGAGCCCCAGGAACTCGGCCGTGTTGCTCACCGCGGTGCTCGCCACGATCACGATGGAATCGCCCGGCACGACCAGGCCGACGAGAACGGATGTCTCCAGCAGCATGCCGAGTCCGGCCAGGAGGGTGCGCAGCACCGGATCCACGCTGGAAACCGTATCCAGGATCCAGCTGAGGATATCGTTCACGACCCACAGCCTAAGCCGTGCACCCGCAGCGGGGCTGGGGACCTGCCCTTGCCCCGCGACTGGGGGATACGCTAGCGTCACTGCAGGGCCGCTCAAGGACGACCGGCCCACGTTCGATCCAGTCTGAGGGACCCTCATGAAACAGAATCGGAATATTCGTCTCGCCGCCATCGGCACGGCCGTGGCCCTGTCGGTCAGCGTCGGGCTGCCCGCCTACGCCGATAACGGAACGGACACCGGCGCGCTGCGCGAAGCCGTTACGGCAGCCGGAATCATCGACCACCTGGAGAAGTTCCAGGAGATCGCGGACGCCAACGGCGGCACGCGTGCGTCCGGCACGCCGGGGTACGAGGCATCTGCCGTCTACGTCGAAGAGCGGCTTAAGGCCGCGGGCTACACGCCGATCCGTCAGGCCTACTCCTATGAGCAGTTCGTGCTGAACGCGGAGTCGTTCGCGCAGTTCACGCCCACCCCCACCACCTACGCTGCCGGCACCGACTTTGCCACGATGAGCTACTCCGGCTCCGGCACGGTCTCGGCGGCGGTACAGGCGGTCGACATCAACCTGGTCGGCGACCGGGCCTCGACCAGCGGCTGTGAAGCCGCGGACTTCGCGGGCTTCACGGCCGGGAATGTCGCCCTGATCCAACGCGGCACCTGCACCTTCCGGGTCAAGGCCGACAATGCGATCGCGGCCGGCGCCGCCGGCGTGATCATCTTCAACCAAGGCAACGCCGACGACCGCCTCGGTATCGTCAACGGCACTCTGGACGCCCCGCAGACCGCCGTTCCGGTCATCGGAACGACCTTCGCGCTCGGCGCGGCTCTGGCCGGGCAGCCTGCCCCGACCGTGCGGCTGGCCGTGGATGCTGAGGTCACCGTCACTGAATCCTTCAACATCCTGGCCGATTCGGCCGGTCGCGCGGACCGTACGGTCGTGGCCGGAGCGCACCTCGACTCCGTCGCCGAGGGCGCGGGAATCAACGACAACGGCAGCGGCAGCGCCGCCATCCTGGAAACCGCCATCCAGCTCGCCGCCTCCGGCAGCGCACCCACCAACCGGGTGCGGTTCGCGTTTTGGGGCAGTGAGGAGGATGGACTGGTCGGTTCCGAGTACTACGTGTCACAGCTGACGAAACGCCAGATCAAGGCGCATGCCGTCAACCTGAACTTCGACATGGTCGCGTCGCCGAACTTTGTGCGCTTCGTCTACGACGGTGACGGCTCGTCCTTCGGCACCACCGGCCCGAACGGGTCGGCGCTGGTCGAGAAGGTCTTCCTGGACTACTTCGCCTCGCAGGGGCTGGCCGTAGAACCCACCGAGTTCGACGGTCGGTCCGACTACTTCGGGTTCATCGAGAACGGCATTCCCGCCGGCGGGCTCTTCACCGGTGCGGAAGACCTGATGACGGAGGCTGAGGCGGTCACCTACGGTGGCGTCGCCGGCGCACCGTACGATGCCTGCTACCACGCCGCATGCGACGACATCACGAACATCAATGCGGAGGTGCTGGAGCAGATGGCCGATGCCATCGCCCACACGACGATGACGTTCGGCGAGACCACCTCCGCGGTCAACGGCACGACCAGGGGCGGCGGCTCCGGCTCGACGGGGCTCCAGTTCAAGGGCAGCCTCGCTGTGAAGTAGCCACGCTGCAGCACCTGACGGAGAAAGGTGGGGACGCCGCCCGCGGGCGGCGTCCCCACTGCGTCCCCGGTGGGGTCGTGGGCGCTGTCCCGGCACCCAGATGAGTGGGTCCGAACGAATTCGACGGAGATTTTGCCCGGATGGGGCGCAGACACACGGGAAAAGCCGTTTTTCCGGAGAATCTCCGTCGAATTCGTTCGAGACACGGCACCGAGTTCGGCAAGCGTGCGGCCGGGGCGGCAGATCGCTGCACTCCGGGGAGAATCAGGGCACCTAGGCTGGGTGTGTGACCGGGCCGACTCAGAGCATCCTCCTGCCCGAGTGGTGGGATCCGGCCCGCGTCTTCGACACCCTCTACCGCAACAGCCCGTACGCGTTCTGGTTGGATGCGGGCAACGGCGCCGAAACCGGCCTCAGCTATCTTGGGTCTGCGTCGCCCGGGTCCCGGTTCGTCACCGCCTCGGTGCCGGAGGGGACCGTGACGGTCTCGGTCGCCGGCGATCCGTCCGTGCCGGGCCACCTCTCACCCGGGACGATCTTCGAGTTCCTGCGAGCGGAGCCGGCCGGCTTCCCCGACGATGCCACCGAGGATACCGGCACCGACGATACCGGCGGCTTTCGGCTGGGCTGGGTGGGCTGGCTCGGTTACGAACTCGGCGCCCAGACCCTCGGCACGCCCGTGCACGACTCCCACTACCCGGATGCCGCCCTGCTCGAGGTGCACCAAGTGCTGGTGTTCGATCACGCGGCACGCACGGTCAGGGCGCTCGCTCGCCGCGCTTCCGGCGACGCGACGGATGCCCCGCAGGTGTGGGCCGATGCCGTGCTCAAGGCTCTCGCCACGTCGGAGCCGCCGCCCGCAGCATCCGCGACCCGGCCGGTCACGTGGCCTGTCGGCCCCGTTGTCGGCCCCGTTGCCGTTGCCGGCCCCGTTGCCGCTGCCGGCGCAGCCCGGTGGCGGCACGACGTGCACCACTACGCCGAGCTGATCGAGGAATGCCAGGCGTTCATCCGGGCCGGTGACGCCTACCAGCTCTGCCTCACCAACGAGATCCTGGTCGACGTGCGGCCGCATCCGGTCGACGCCTACCTGGCGTTGCGCGCCGGCAGTCCCAGCCACCACGGCGGGCTGCTGCGTTTCGGGGACACCGCCCTGCTCAGCGCCTCCCCGGAACAGTTCCTGACCGTGACCCCGGGCGGCCTGATCACCACGAAGCCGATCAAGGGCACTCGGGCGCGCTCCCGGATGGCCGACCGGGACCGCGAGCTCCGCGACGAGCTCGAGGGCAGCGACAAAGAGCGCGCCGAGAACCTGATGATCGTCGACCTGATGCGCAACGACCTCGGCCGGATCGCCGAGCTCGGCAGCGTGCAGGTCACGAACCTGCTCGCCGTGGAGAGTTACGCGCACGTGCACCAGCTGGTCAGCACGGTCGAGGCGCGCCTGGCCGCGGGGCTGACCGGGGTGGATGCCGTTGCGTCCTGCTTCCCCGCCGGGTCCATGACCGGGGCACCCAAGATCAGTGCGATGACCATCCTCGACGCCCTCGAGTGCGGACCGCGCGGGCTCTACGCCGGGGCCTTCGGCTATCTGGGGCGAAACGGCGCGGTCGACCTGGCCATGGTCATCCGCAGCATCGTGCTCAGTCCGGACGGGGCCTCCATCGGCACGGGCGGCGGCATCACGGCGCTGTCCGATCCGCTGGAGGAGATCGAGGAAACCCGGCTGAAAGCGGCGGCGCTCCTGGCCGTCCTCGGCGTTCCTCAATCCGGCGCCGCCACGGGCCGGGGCCAGGTTTAGTAACCTAAGAGCTTGGACGCCGCCTCCGCGCGGCCCTGTGCCTGCTGGCGCAATCCCCACTGCAACGAAGAGAGTCACGTGGCACACGAGTACGACCACACCCGCACCGGCCAGGACAGCGAAGAAAAAGTTTACGATTTCGCCGCCATCCAGGCGAAGTGGCAGCCGATCTGGGAAGAGCTCGACCCCTTCCGCACGAACGATCCCGACGACGTTCGTCCGCGCAAGTACGTGCTCGACATGTTCCCGTATCCCTCCGGCGACCTGCACATGGGCCACGCCGAGGTCTACGCGCTCGGCGACATCGTCGCCCGGTACTGGCGTCAGCAGGGCTTCAACGTGCTACACCCCATCGGCTGGGACTCCTTCGGGCTACCCGCGGAGAACGCCGCGATCAAGCGCGGCATCGACCCGCGCGGCTGGACCTACGACAACATTGCGCAGCAGAAGAAGAGCATGAAGCTCTACGCGGCATCCTTCGACTGGTCCCGCGAGCTGCACACCAGCGACCCCGAATACTATAAGTGGAACCAGTGGCTGTTCCTGCAGCTGTACAAGAAGGGCCTCGCCTACCGCAAGGACAGCTGGGTGAACTGGGACCCGGTAGACCAGACCGTCCTCGCCAACGAGCAGGTGCTCGCCGACGGCACCTCGGAGCGCAGCGGCGCCGTGGTGGTCAAGAAGAAGCTCACCCAGTGGTACTTCAAGATCACCGACTATGCGGACCGCCTGCTCGACGACCTGAATCAGCTCGAGGGTACCTGGCCGGCGAAGGTGCTCAACATGCAGCGCAACTGGATCGGCCGCTCCATCGGCGCCGACGTGGACTTCGTGATCGAAGGCCGCGAGGAGCGCATCAGCGTCTTCACGACCCGCCCCGACACCCTCTACGGAGCGACCTTCATGGTCGTCGCCCCCGACGCGGACCTCGCCGTCGAGCTGGTCGCGGATGCCTCGCCCACCGTCAAGGAACGGTTCCAGGAATACCTGGTACAGGTTCAGAACAGCACCGAGATCGAGCGTCAGGCCACCGACCGGGAGAAGACCGGCGTGTTTCTCGAGCGCTACGCGGTCAACCCGGCCAACGGCGAACGCCTGCCGATCTGGGCCGCGGACTACGTGCTCGCCGACTACGGCCACGGTGCCGTGATGGCAGTGCCGGCCCACGACCAACGCGACCTCGACTTCGCCCGCCGTTTCGACCTGCCCGTGGTCGTGGTCGTCGACACGACCGCCGCGGTCACCGGCATGATCCCCGTGATCACGCAGGACATGATCGACGGCACCGAGGAGCTCACCTCCCTCGACCCGGCTCGCACTGGCATCGCACTGACCGGGGAAGGCCGCCTGATCAACTCGGGCGCGCTCAACGGCCTTAGCAAGAACACCGCGATCAAGCGCATGATCGAGCAGTTGGCCGCCGACGGTACCGGCCGCGCCGCCAAGAACTACCGTCTGCGTGACTGGCTCATCTCCCGTCAACGCTACTGGGGCACGCCGATTCCGATCATCCACGGCCAGGACGGCGCCGAGATCCCCGTGCCGGAAGACCAGCTTCCCGTGTTGCTGCCGCCCACCGACGGCCTCGACCTCAAGCCCAAGGGCACGTCGCCGCTGGGCGGCGCGGCCGACTGGGTCAACGTGCCCAACCCGATCGACGGCACCCCCGCACGCCGCGACGCGGACACCATGGACACCTTCGTCGACAGCTCCTGGTATTTCCTGCGCTTCCTGAACCCCACCGACGACACGAAGGCGTTCGACCCGAAGGAAGCCGAGAAGTGGGCGCCCGTCGACCAGTATGTCGGTGGCGTCGAGCACGCCATCCTGCACCTGCTCTACGCGCGCTTCATGACCAAGGTGCTTTTCGACCTCGGCTATGTCAGCTTCACCGAGCCGTTCACGGCTCTGCTGAACCAGGGCATGGTCATCCTTGACGGGGCCAAGATGTCCAAGAGCAAGGGCAACCTGGTCTACTTCACCGAGGAGGTCGACCAGTTCGGCGTCGACGCGGTACGGCTCACCATGGCTTTCGCCGGACCGCCGGAAGACGATATCGACTGGGCGGATGTCTCGCCGGTCGGCTCCGCCAAGTTTCTGGCCCGCGCCTGGCGCGTCGCCCGCGACGTCACGAGTACGCCCGACATCGATTGGAGGTCCGGCGACGCCGGTCTCCGCCGGGTCACCCACCGCTTCCTGGCCGATGCGCCCGGCCTGGTCGAATCGTTCAAGTTCAACGTGGTCGTCGCCCGACTGATGGAACTCGTCAACGCCACTCGCAAGGTGATCGACACCGGCGTCGGCCCCGCGGATGCCGCGGTACGCGAGGCCGCGGAGGTCACCGCCATGGTGCTCAACCTGTTTGCTCCGTACGCGGCCGAGGATATGTGGCAGCTCCTCGGCCATGAGCCGTGTGTCGCTCTCGTGCAGTGGCGCAAGGCCGACCGAACCCTGCTCGTGGAGGAGTCGGTCACGGCCGTCGTGCAGGTCGACGGCAAGGTGCGCGACCGCATCGAGGTGTCCCCGAAGATCTCCGGTGACGAGCTGGAACGCCTCGCACGTACCTCGGCCGAGGTCATCCGCCGGATCGGTGACCGCGAGATCATGAACGTGATCGTGCGCGCGCCGAAACTCGTCAGCATCGTCACCCGCGGCCAGTAACACCGCCTGCCTCGCCTCCCCAGGGCGGCACCTCGCGGCGCCGCCCACAGTGTACGGCCGTCCGCTGGGGGACCGGCACCCGTCGGCTTAGCCTGCGGGGATGGAGCCTGACCCGGTAATCGCGGCACTCGACCGCCTGGCCCCGAGCGCGCAGGGGCGCGCCCCTGCGCGCGTGCGCATCGGGGTGGGCGCAGCCGTCGTGCTGTTGATATTGGCGTTGGCCACCGCGGTAATCGTGTCCGCGCTCGGTCAGCAGGCCGGGCACCAGGTGGTGTCCCCGGCGCACCCGACCGCGGGTTCGGGTTCCGGTGGAGCCGACAGCGGCCCGGACCCGAGTTCCTCGGGGGCAGCCTCGGCATCCGGTGCCCTCATCTTCGTTCATGTGCTCGGCGCCGTGCGGCGTCCCGGTCTCTTCGAACTCTCCACCGGCGCCCGGGTGATGGATGCCGTGGCCGCCGCCGGCGGGCTGACCGAGACCGCCGATCCGGCCGGCACCAATCTCGCTCGCAAGGTCAGCGACGGCGAGCAGCTCTACCTGCCCCAGCTCGGCGAAGTCCCCGAGGGACCGCCGCCGGGCAGCGGTGCATCCCTCGGCGGCGCATCCGACCCAGGTGGCGGCGGCCCGGCGGTCCTGGTCAACCTCAACACGGCCAGCCTGGCCGACCTCGACACCCTGCCGCGCATCGGCCCGGCCATGGCCCAGCGCATTCTGGACTTCCGCGACGCCAACGGGCCGTTCGCGGCCGTCGAGGACCTGCGCAATGTCACCGGTATCGGTGAGAAGACGTTCGAGGGGCTCAGAGCCCTGATCACCGTGTGAGAGTGGCCGTGAACGGAGGGTGCCTGAAGTCCTGACGCATCGGTGCGGCGGGCGTATCCGGTGCTTGAAAACTGACCGACTGGCGGCAATGGGCGCTGTCGGCGGCCTGCTCGCGGGCTGAAGCGTGTCGTTTTTGACGAGCCGCTCCGTCGCCGCGGACCGGCGGCGAGGTCACCGGGCACGCCTCCACACCCCCGGTCCCGCGTCAACCGGGCACAGATTCCGGTGGCCACCGGGGGGAGCCGCGGGCGCACCTAGCCTCCCGATATGGATTTTACGCGCGACATCGTAGCTCGCCGCCCGGATCACGGCATGACCGGGCTCGACCTGCGCCTGGTTTTCCCCGCGGCGACCGCCTGGCTGGCGGCCTGGTTGCTCATCGCCTTCCCCGGGTGGGCACCCGGCGCTCAGGCTGCGTTATGGGCCGCCGCCCTGGGCGTGGGTCTGGTTGTGGCGCGTCGACTGGTCCGCGCCCGGGGGGTGTCGGCCTGGGGTGTCGGCCTGGTCTGTTGCGCTGCGGCCGCGCTGATGGCATCCGCGGTCACGGTCGCTGCGCCCGGGCGGCTGCCGGAAACCGTGCGGGAGAGCGCCGCCCGGCAGGAGTCAGTGACCGTGCTCCTCACGGTGGCGTCAATCCCGGTGCAGACCCAGTCGTTCGGTGCTCCCGCACTCTTCGGCCCGGCTGGCTCTGACTCCGGAGCGTCCGCCCGGGTGCGCTTCCGCGGCACCCTGACCGGGATCGAGCAGGGCGAGGTCGCCCGGAAGGGTGCTGGGCGGGGTCTGTCGGTTCCGGTGGTCGTGTTCGCGGAGACTGCGAGCGGACAGACGACCGCGCTTCAGATCGGCAGTGTCGTGCGGCTGGACGCCACCCTTCGGCTCACGGCGGCCGGGGATGCGGCATCCGCCCTGGTGTTTGGGCGTGGTCCGCCCGAGCTCCTCGTGACACCACCCTGGTGGCTCGGCTGGGCCGGGGAACTGCGCACCCTGTTCACGACCGCCGCGGGCGATCTGCCCGGCGACGGCGGTGACCTGCTGCCCGGCTTGGCCATTGGTGACACGAGCTCGGTCGAGTCAGACCTCGACGCGGCCATGAAGACGAGTTCGCTAGTACGTCATAAGGTACCGTCATTGACCTAGTGCCTAAACTGGCCGCATGGATTACCTCGATACCCCCAATTGTCCAGCCTGCCTGATGCGCATGGAGCCGGTCGAGGGGATGACCACGACGCTGTGGCGGTGCCCAGAGTGTGGGCTGGTGAAGCTATAGCGCACCGAAGACTTGCGGGTAGGAGCGCGGCGGCGGCGTTCGACGATCCCTAACTGCCTGACTTGGACGAAGCCCGAATCTGCCAGTTGATCGCGTCGACAACGGCACCAGCCACTAGCAATGTCGTCCCGAGGGAGACTGCGCAAATCCCGAGGCAGAACGCAAGATAAGCGGGGCCGAAGTCATTGAGGTCGGAACTTCCCAGACCGCCGAAGCTGACGAGTGCTGTGACAAAGCCGACGGCGAAGAGTGCGCCACCCAATACGTAGAGGTTCGCAAGAGCCTTATTTTGGGCTGTGGGAGCATGTCCTGACCTGGCTACTTCACTCGACGCACTGGACATATTTTCCCCCTCTGTCGGAGCCGACTGTCGACTCTTTGCGTCAGTGTGGCACCCTGAAGCAGTCGAGCAGAGATGCGCCATGCCGAACCGACGGAAGGCTGCCATCCCCCTTTCGGGCAGCGTGGATGGAACGTTCATTGGGTTCGGTCGCGTGACCCTCTCCCTGAGCTACGGGCCACAGCGGCCCGAGTTCAGTCGTTCACGCTGCAATCAGAGCCAGCGGGAGCAGCCCAGGTGGGACTAGTGGCAGTAGCCCAGCTAGGACGTGCCCAGTCAATCCTTGAGGACAGTTGCGCTGCCTCTTGTGCGTTATTGCTGCAAGCAGTTGAGATCGTGGCCAACTGGGTGGCCAATCGATTGGCTTCCGCGATCAGTTGCTCGTTGTTAGTCCAACACCCTTAGCGTGCCGGAGTACTCGTCGCCCCGGAACCCTGTCCCCGCAACGGCAATTCTTTGGGTTGCTCCAGTTGTCGTCATTGCGGTGCCCCTCGAAATTGAACGTCGCGAGATCCCAGTCGTACAGAGGGCTGACCCTGTGCTCTGACGATACCGCGCATGGACCAGCTATGAACACGCCAGAGCAGATCATGACCGTTGAAGAGCACGTCGCTAGATTGATAGCGTGCGCCCCGCCGCTTACCCCCGCGCAAGCAGGTGTCCTACGTTCGGTGTTGGCCCCGCGGGCGGCGCCAATCGCAGCGTGAATCCGATGCTGTTGTCGCTCGCTTACTTGCGAGCGAGCGAGCTTCCTCGAGTTCCGACATACGGCTTAAGTCTTGCCGGATAACTATCTGTTGAAGCCTTCAAGCGCAATAACCAACAGTTCCGGCCCGGCCAGACCGTCCCGACCAGCGGCCAGTATGGTCTCTTCGGTCCGCGCGGTGGAACCACCGGTCACGAGGTTACGTCCGTGCGGGGCGAGCCTTTCCCTCCGTCGCCCCGTCCTGGCATGACGTACCGTCTCAACGACCGTACGAAGTAGATGCGACGAGGGCTCCGGCGCAGGCCGGAGCCCCCGTCAGTGTCTGCGCAACACATCAATGAGCGTTTTCCCGGGCGTGACTTCTCCGCCTGCGCCGGCCTGCTCGGTCTCAAAGCTTTCCAGAGCAAGGGACTGCTCGGCCAGGTATTCGTGGGGTACGGCCAATGCTGACTGCTGCAGCTCGGCGAGCTCGCAGGCCTCCGACGATGTGGGGCAGTGCGCCCCGAAGTGGGGATGAGGTACGCGGCCGGCGTGAGGGTTTCTGCTAATAGCCTGAATCTGTGACCGGCGAGTCGGTCAGATCCACTTGGGGGAGTTCGCTACATGACTTATACGACGATAGCCGCGACGGTGGGGGCAGACCAGAACGACATTTGGGGAGAGAGCCCGCGGGTCATGTCCCTTGGGTATCGTGCCATTCTTCGGCTTGAAGACAGCGAGAATGCCGTGAAAGTCGCTGAGGATCAGGTTCGTGACTGGTTGCGAACGAAGCTGCGGACTAGCCGGGGTTCACTTGAATCTGCAGAGTGGGACGGTGCCGGGGTCTTCGAATTAGGTGCGGGTACAACGTTGACTGTGGTCACGCTGAGTGATGATCGCGACCAGAGTGCGCGTCAGTTGATCAGGCTGGAAGAGACTAATCCCACCGGTCGATGGATCGTGTCAGTGACTGCCTGTTCTCTTCCCAACGCGAGGCGGGACAAGCAGGTCCTGCTTATCGAACTCCAACAGGCTGGCGTGAGCGTCGACGATGCGCTGCGTGAAGCCCGGCCTCCTCGCCTTGTTCGCAATCTCCTTGAGAGCACTCTCGTGAGAGATAGCAGCACGGTGCTGTCACCATCCCCGATTGTCGTACGTGAAGACAACATCGACGAGGTCTTGAGCGCGATAGCGGATGCCGGCCGATCGGCGTCCGTCGTGGTCGCCTCATCGCCGGGCCAAGTGTCCGACCAACGATGGCAGTCGATAGTTGGTCAGCTCATGCGCGACAGTGTGGGCGTCGCTACAGCGTTCGTCATTGCCGACAGTGCGGTTGAGCTACTATCTCGACTTCTGCCGAGTTCCCATGCTGTGCCACGTGGTGCTGTGCGGACTTTCGCGCCGAAGGTGGACTTGGAGGATCCACAGGACGGGATCCGGCATCGAATTCTCGGTGCAGCGACATTTGCGAGATCGATAAACAATGGGCGCGTGTCGGGGTTGCTGCCAATTGTGCATGCTCATCAAGCCAGGCGCCGGCTGGTGGAGCTTGAGTTGCCGGCCGACCTTCGGCGGTCGACTGAGCTTCTGGTTCGCGAAGATGCTCGTATAACGCGCGAGGCTCGAATCGGCCAGATGGCCCTCGCTCCGAGCCCTGAGCTTGAGACTCCTAAATCTGTCAATAACAACGTTGAAACGCGACCGGCTAGGGGTCGCGGTGCGGCAAACGCTGTTGCGGATTGGACCCGACGAGCAATCGCTGGCCTGATAAGTCGATGGACCGGGGCAACCGATGTGTCTCTGGAGTCCGTCGCGTTGCTGGATTCGTTCATCGCTCGAAACGCTGATGGATATTCTGTAGCGCGCGAACAAATTGAGTCCCTTCTTGCGTCAAAAAGCGGTTTACAGGGCGAGATCGACCGGCTGCGGGAGCAGGTTGAGGAGGCAGAGCTCTCCGCACGAATCGACAGTGACGAGGCAAGAAAGGCCTCGCGCGAAGCGCGCATCCTTCGTGAGCGACTGCAGGCTGCCGAACAATATGCGGATGCCTTCGTAGAGCCGGAAGAGGCGGCCTGGGAACCGCCAGACAATATCGAGGAGTTCATTCTCCGGCTGACCCCGGGAGTCTCCGACGTGCCTGTTGTGGCACGCGTTGAGTTCACGGGAGATGAATCGTCAGCCCTTGAGATAGACAAGAGAGATCCCTTCGGACGTGTTGTGGCGAAGATGTGGGAATTCGTGCTGATTCTCCACGACTACGCGGAACTACGAACAGACGGACGGTTCCAAGGATCAGTGCACCAGTACTTGAACGATTCGGCGACGATAGGTCGCAAGTGCTCACCTCAGCGGCACGCCGCCGGGGAGAGTGAATCGGTTATGGGAAACGCCCGGATGAGCAGAGAGCGTGTCTTCCCGGTGCCGAAGCAAGTAGATCGAAGTGGACAAATGATGATGACCGCCCATTTCAAGCCGACGCATTCCGACAGTTTTGCGCCCCGCTTGTACTACTTCGACGACACTGCTGGGACCGGAAAAATCTATGTTGGATACGTGGGCCGTCACCTGACGAACACTCGTACTAACTAGCAGCATGCGCCGTTTGGCGGTGCGTATGCATGCCGCCGGTGGCGTGGTCGTCCGGCGGGTTGGCTGGCTGGCACTATCGTCAGGTCTAGCTGGGCAACCAAGGGGTTAGGAGCTTTCCGTGGATGACAATCAGGAGAAGCTGAAGAGCGCACTGCGTCAATGGCGGGAATCTCTCGTCAATATGGGTGGGCGGAATCGTCTCCTCAACTACCGACCGACGAGATCTTCTACCCTCGAATTCGTCCGTCACACACCGGAAGAGGTCTTCGATCTTGTCTCGGGTAACGATGGTGTTTTCGCACTTGGTACGAAACCGCCTGCCCCCGCAAGGGTCGCAGTAGTTGTGGACGAGAGCGATGATGATGAATCTCAACTAGAGGACCAGGTGCTCGACGTCATCGAGTCCTTCAACTACGAGGCGTTTCCCGCGCAACTGTTCGCTGACAAGACGCAGCGCGAGGTGGACCGCGCTCTCAAGAACCTGGCAAACGCGGCCAAGCGGGAGTTCTTGGACAAGGGCCTGAACATCCTTTACATTGCGTTCGGGGCGCTGAAGTGGGTGGATGACTCAGGAGACTCGCGGAGAAGTCCACTCCTATTCGTCCCGGTCGAGCTGCGAAGCGACGGCCCCAGGCAGCCGCATCGTCTCTACTTCTCCTCGGAAGATCGCGCCGGGAATCCGGCGCTTGCCCTGAAACTTCGCGAGTTCGGTTTGGGATTGCCTGCGATCGAAGACCTTGACGAGGCGATCGAGGCGAGCGGCCTTTCTGCTGCGCTGGATCTCTTCCGTGCCCTCCAGCTTCCGGAAGGTTGGGAAGTCGAAGAACTTGCCGCGCTGTCGAATTTCATGTTTGCGAAGGAGGCGATGTTCCGGGATCTCGAAAACAATGAGGACCGGATTCTTGAAAGCCCCATTCTGAATGTCATCGCGAGTTCACAATCGGGACTAGTGGAACAGTTCGCTTTTGACATGCTCGGAGATGATCGAATTGACGAGTCGGCTCCGCCGGAGTCCGCTCCCTTAGTGCTAGATGCAGACTCGAGCCAACGGGCAGCGATCGCCGCTGCGCGTGAGGGGAAGAGTTTCGTCCTGGACGGCCCTCCAGGGACGGGAAAAAGCCAGACGATCGCGAATATTATTGCGGCACTCATCAGCGACGGGAAGCGGGTTCTCTTCGTTTCTGAGAAGGTCGTCGCGTTGGATGTTGTGCGTGATCGGCTCAATGAGCGTGGACTCGGGTCTTTCCTTTTTGAACTGCACAGCCATCGGGCCGTCAGAAGTGAAGTAGCGGCGCGACTTGCCGGAGCGCTTGACGTCAAACCGGTTCCTGTCGGCCGCCCCAAACCGATCACGCGGATGCGGTCCACGGAGCTCCGGGGAACACTCAACGACTACGCCGATGCTATGAACGAGGTTCGAGCTCCGCTTGAATTGACCGTCCACGAGGTGCTCGGCTCGCTAGAAGCGATTGCAGCGTCCGGCGAATCGCCGGCCCCTGTATTTGCGGCCAAAGAACTTCATCCAACCCAACTGGCTGAAATTAAAATGGAAGCAGTCAAGGCCGCCGACTACTGGGACGTAATCCGACGGGGTAATAATGACCCTTGGTGGGGCCTTGAAGAGACGGAATCGCTTCGCTACGACCTCGATACCGCGCGTGGTGCACTCCGCGCCCTTCACCAATCCCTTGAGGCGGTGTTGCCTGGACGACGATACTTCGGACTTGAGGCAACATCGAAGTGGAAGCGTGCGGTCGAACTCCTCGCAGTCTGGAATCGGAATGAGGGAGTTCACAGCCCAGATTGGCTTCTGAACCAGGATGTTCTGGGGCTCTCCAACTCGGTGGATGAATACGCCAGAGCGGTGGTGGAGTTCATGGCTGTTGACTCAGCCACTCAGGTACTCTGCGGTCCCAATTGGCGCGACAGCCCAATTCCAACGATTAACCGCCGCATCGACACCAGTTTGGCAACTGTCCTGCCGGGAGCTGAGACGTTGCGGCTGAGCGAGCTGGAGCAGGCCAGAAGCGCCTCCGCGGATGGTGCAGCGATAGTGTCTGCTCTGATCGCAACCGCGGCGGTGTTGTCCGAACTAGTCGGGCTTCGAGCTCCGCAATTCATCGCGGGCTTCGATGCATTTGGTGCGGCCATCCACGCGGTGCTCATGAAGAACAGGCCAAACGCTGAATGGCTGACGTCTCAAGACGCTCTTGACTCGGTCAGGGACGGAGCACGAGGTCTTCGAGAGTCAATTCAGGACGAACTGGAGGCGGCAGCATCCGCACGTGAATATTTCACGGACGGTATCCAAGCACTGGACGCTACAGCCCTCAGCGTCACCGTCAAAGCCAGTGCCTCCTTCACCCGGCGTTTTGGTCGCGAAGCAAAGGAAGTTCGCCGAACGATAGCTGGAGTCTCGTCCGGATCCGCCAAGATGTCTGTGCTGAAGCTTCCACTCGCTTCCACCTGGCAAGACGCCAGAGAGACCCGTTCCTCGCTCGAGACCCAGTTCGCCCACCTCCTGGGGAGATATTCGGTGGCAGATAAGGGCTGGTCCGAAACCGAACAAGCGTTTGAGGCCGCCCAGATCATCCTCTCGTCGGCGGAAATTTCAGATCCAATCGCTCTCCATCGGTCCCTCAATGACGACGCCACGCGCGCGTTGAGCGCAGCGCAGGCTGAACTTCTCATCGGGCAGCTGGCGCACTGGCGAACTGTCGCTTCTGCCGGCATCCTCCACGTCCCGCTTGAAATCGGCGAAGGCGCTCCCAATGCGGCTCGCCTCCTCATGATGAAGAGCGAACGAGAAGCCTCCAGAATCGAAGACGAACTTCGACACATCGTGGCGGGGCTCGACATCGATCCACCGATAGGCCAAGCCTGGGACTCAGCTCAGGCCCGCATCGACGCCGACGCGGAAGTCCAGCAATTCGAAGCCATCCGGGCCAGACTCGCGCCAACCCTTGCCCTGGCCGGGACCAACTTCGGCACAGGACAGGTTTCGGCGCTCAAGGACAAACTCAAGTGGACGCGCGACGTCCAAGCGGCCGTCGCTGACAACGGCGCTGTCCGAGTCCTCACGAATGACCAACTTGCTGCTTTGAGCACAGCGAACACACCTGATGGCGTCGCGGCCGACGGTGGCGAGTGGGAGCTGAGACTTGCTGCTCTCAAGAACCACTTCGCTTCTCCACGCGCTGACCTGTTGGAATCGGAGTTGGAGGATCGACTTCGGGGCGACTTGCATCTGGTCGAACTCCTCGCAGACAGGAACGGACCGGAGTCATGGCTCGCCGCGAACGCCGCGCGCACACGGCTCACTGAACTTGGCCTCGGCAATGTTGTTGACGCCCTTCTGAGATCCGACGTTGCCGCCGAAGTCGTCGCTGACCGCATCGAGCAGGCAACGCTGCGTCACTGGGTTAACCATTTCCTGAGGCACGACTCCCGACTGGTCGGCAAGTTCGGCGAGAATCGTGACGATTTGGTCACCGAGTTTCGGAAGATCGATCGTGAACTCATCGACGACGCGAGCAATGAAATTGTCCAGTTGGCGGTCTCCAGACGCCCGAAGACGGGCTATGGCCAGTCCGCCCTCATCCGACGCGAGGGGGAGAAGAAACGGCGCCACATAGCCGTTCGGGAACTCGTCGACCAGGCGCGGGACGTTATTCAGGCGATTCATCCGTGTTTCATGATGAGTCCGCTCGCGGTGTCGCAATATCTCCCAAGTGACATTGAATTCGACGTCGTCATTTTTGACGAGGCAAGTCAGGTCACTCCCGGCGACGCGATCAACTGCATCTACCGTGGGAAGGCGCTCATTACCGCTGGCGACCAACGTCAGCTTCCGCCGACATCGTTCTTCGCGGCCGGTATCGCGATCGACGAGGATGACGATGAAGACGACCTAGCCAATGACTATGAATCGATCCTGGACTTGATGAAGTCAAGTGGGGGCTTCAACACCATGACATTGCGGTGGCACTACCGTAGCCGCCATGAGCACCTGATCGCGTACAGCAACCACTCGTTCTACGAGGGGCGTCTCGTAACTTTCCCCGGGGCAATCGATGAAGACGAGAACCTCGGAGTCAAGTTCTACCTGATCGACGGCGTGTACAGGAGGTCGAACGGGCAGGACAACCCCAAAGAAGCCCTAGCCGTGGCCCAGAGAGTGATCAACCACTTCGACACGCGACCTCAAGCGAGCCTGGGAGTTGTCGCTTTCTCTGCCGCACAGCGGGACAGTATCGACAACGCCATAACTGTTGCCCGCTCCGAGCGCCCAGATCTCGATCGATTCTTCCAGGACGATCGCCTCGATGGCCTTTTCGTCAAAAGTCTCGAGGAGGTGCAGGGCGACGAACGCGACGTCATTATCCTGTCGATCGGATACGGCCCGGATGAGTCGGGGAAGGTCTATCGGAACTTCGGGCCCATCAATCGAAAGGGTGGGGAACGGCGCCTGAATGTCGCGATCACCCGAGCCCGCCGGCTCGTTGAGGTTGTCTCGTCGATGACAGCCTCTCAAATCGGTGAGACTGCCAGCGAAGGCAGTCGGCACCTGCGGCGGTACCTTGACTTTGCAGAGCGAGGGACGAAGGCGCTAACGCTTGAACTCGGGTCTGAGGGCCGCGGAACCGACTCGCCATTTGAGGACTCGGTAATCGATGCCATCCGGAGCTGGGGATATGAGGTGCAGCCCCAGGTCGGGGTGGCGGGCTTCCGCATCGACATTGGTGTGAAGCACCCGGATGCGCCGGGCGTATTCATGCTTGGCGTCGAATGCGACGGTGCCATGTACCACTCCTCTCGAACGGCTCGAGATCGAGATCGTCTTCGGCACGAGGTGTTGGAAGGGCTCGGCTGGCAGATCCACCACATTTGGGGAACCGCGTGGTATCGAAACAGGGACCGCGAGATTGCGCGACTGAAGGAACTCCTCGAATCGCGCAGCAAAGCGCCGATTTCCGGGCGGCTCGTGGCCCGGCAGCAGCTTCGAAAGCTGCCTAATGTCGTCGAAGAGCGTGACTCCTCGCCTGTCAGCGTGCCGGAGTGGCTCGTGCCCTACAAAACGGCGGAACGTGAGCATTTTCCCTTGGGAATTGAGCTGGGCGAAACGGCCAACGCGCACCACATCGTTCCGTTCGTGCAACGAGTCGTCGAGGCCGAGAGCCCAGTTCACTTTGAAGTGCTGAGTACACGCTTACGCGAGACTGCGGGCATTGGACGTGTGGGGCACCGCATTCGGGCAACGTTGCAGCGTGCGGTCCAATTGGCTGATGTTGATGTGGACGGAGACTTCCTGATGTTCGGAACGACGCCGTTGAGCGAAGTCAGGACGTCATCTCCATTCCAAGCGCGATCCATCGACCAAGTTCATCCGCGTGAACTTGAACTAGCGGTGCACTGCGTCGTTCGTGACGCGGCCGGCGCAAGCCGGCCTGATGTGGTCGAAGCAGTGTCACGGGCCCTGGGGTGGAACCGTACGTCAGTTGCGATAGCGGCGGTGATCGCCGGAGCGATCGACCGTCTCGTTGCTGCGGGGAATCTCCGAGAGGCGGACTTGCGCCTCACAATCGGCAAGCGCTGAAGTCGTCTCTCAGGAAACGTCACTGTCCGAGCCAGCCGGACCCGGCACGGCTGACATTGTCTGCTTGATCCGGCAAGGACGCGTCGCCTCAAATGGCCGGAACTCCCAGTGATAGAGCGGAAGTAGGGGAGTTGCTGGAACGAATCCGGGCTTAGCCTGGACTCGCGCATTCGCGGCACCGGAAACTGCCCCTCCTTGCCCAGCGATAGCAAGGGCTCCCGAATAAGATGAAACACCCGACCCAATTCTTGCCGTCGGCCCAGCCACGAACACCCCAGGGGAAATTCCTAGCGTACGCACCCTCTGCGCCGGACCTCGCACTTGAGCCGGACGGCGCGGTCGGAGTGTCATGGCTCCCGGTCGGGGTCCGAGCGTCGCTGCGTCAGGACGCTCACGACCGCGCGACACTTCATCTGCGGCTGGGACTTGCAGGCGTCGACACTCTTGAGGTTTTCGACCGCATCAACGAGCTGGGGAACGGCCTGAGGCACGACCCGTTCTACTAGGGCGAATGGCGATTCCTCTCGAGATCGCACAAGTGAAGCGCTGGGACACTGGCTGAGGTCCCGGGCTGCTGGCGAACAATCGCCGGAACGGGTTCAGGCGCTTCAAGAAACACGTAGATGGGCGTATTGAGAAACGCGAATCGCACCAACAAACCCTCGGGAGGCGCAGACGGATAGGCCGATCAGACCAAGCGATCAAGCCTCTGGCTAATGAGAGGCAGGTACGCCGTTTCCTTTTCGAAGCCGATTGACCTCACGCCAGCTCGAGCGCACGCCTCCAGCGTCGTACCCGTGCCGGCGAACGGGTCCAGGACGAGCTGTCCCGGGCGCGTGGCCAGTCGCACGAGCCAATCCATGACAGCCAAGGACTTGACCGTGGGCCCAGACATCCCATCGACTTCGGGTCGCTCGTCCTTCGTCGCCTTGGGGTGGTGGAAGAAGGTCTGGTAAAAACGCGTCGCGTCCTCGTTGCGACCGCGCGACGCCAAACCCTGCTCGTGCACCTGGCCTACTGGGCACTCCGCGACACATTGGTCTTCGGCACAGCTTTCCGCGTGGTGCAGCAACACGTTACTCGGCATACGGCCTGCGCTCGGGGGAGTGGACTTTGTTCCGGCGGGACGTTCAACCCGCCATGTCTGATTGCTGTTCACGAGGCCTGGCGTTCGGCTGCGGTCCTCCGTGCCGGCGGGTATCCGACATGCCTCAACGTTTAGACCGCCGACACCGCCGGCCGCTATCACGCTCGCCAACGATTCCCTGGAGGACTTGTTGCGGAACATGAGGATGGGTTCCAACGCCGGACGCATCATGTTGCCGAACCCGGCGTAATCACCGGCGATGTCGGTGGCGCCCACCCGGTTCAACTCCCCGTCAAGATGACGGAACCCGGCGGGGAAGCCCTGCCCGTGGATGAGCGCCAGGCAATCGACGACTTCGAAACCGGCATCCTCGATGGCAACGGACATGCGTGCGAAAGTCTTGGGATGGCCGAACGCCAGGAGATTCGCTCCGGGCTTCATAACCCGACGTACCTCCTGCCAGAAGGCTGGGTCCAACGCAATCTTGGAGCGGTCCCAATGGGGACGACCGTACTCATTCTTCGTTAGTCCGATGGCGAAGGGCGGGTCGGTCAGGACTGAGTCGAATGTTGCCGCTGGGAAATTTCTCAACAGGTCCCATGCGTCACCGTGCATAACCGAGGCAAGCTCTCGTGGGGAGCCAGCGTCGAACTTTGGAATTGGCATGTTGCCCTAACCGTAGTGGAGCCACCGGGCGGTCGACCGCGCATGTCCCTCGTGCCAAGCGAGGGGAGCCCGGCAAGCCTAAGAACCACCATTCGAGGGTCAACCCCGACCCGCCATGCTTCGACCACTTCGGGCAGCCTTTGGGCGTTTACGCTCCTATCAACCCAACTATCGGGAATCTCAACGTGGATCTGCTCGCCGACACCGCGGGAGATTGGCGATGCCGGCGAGTCGCGTCTGGGACCCTCTCTACGCTGCGCGGCGTCATTGTGGTACCTGCCGGCTCAGCGACTGGCTGGGGCCTAGAATCGCTCTCACGGGCCTCCCACAAAGCAATTCGTGCGGAGGTAACCGAACCGAATATTGTCGAAGGAGAAACATGACGAGTGAATCTTGTTCCGTTTGCGGCGAAGAGGCTGACGCCGATGAACTTGACCCCCATGGACACTTCTCATCCGACGACGACGACTGCGCAATCTGCGGTGACGAACATTTCGTCGTGGGTAACAAGCCCGATCATGAATGGACCAACGGGATCTGACATAGTGATCTACTCGCCGATCAGTTCCACGATGAGGCTAATTCCAAGTACATCGACCTGGCGATGCAGGTGATAGGGATCTCTGGGTTCCGCTCTCCAGGGCGTGCCCGTGGAGTCTGACCTTCCGCAGATCCGGAGAACCTTCTGCCAATGTCTGCTGTAGCCGTGCGGCTAGTCCACCTCCGCTGAGTGTCCCAGCGTCGAAGCTGTTCCGCAGACCTCCGGAGCTCGTCTCTCTGGGGGACAAAGTCATCGATCATGTCGTGATTCTGTCAGGCTCTACATCGGTCTCTTCGTCTTCCGTCTCGTCCTCGACGAGCTGGCTAGAAAGCATCGTGGTGAGCAGGCCGGCGAATGCCTCGCGGAGCTTCGGTAGGGCTTCGTCGGCGTCTCGGCCTAAGAGATCGTCCAGCGTCCAGATCGCGATGTACGGCTGACGTGGAAGCAGGATAGCTACGCGGCGAATGCCGAGCGAGTCGTCGAGGTCGAGGAGGGTGTAGCCGAGCAGTTGGAACAGGGTGTCCCGCAGCCACGGGTTTGTGATCTCCTCACGGGTTTTGAAGTCGACGAGCAGGTCGTTGATCGCAAGGTCAGCGTCCGCGCCGCCGATTGCCAGAGCCCCGGGGAAGGTCGGGTTCGGCGTGTAGTCGAAGCCGTCGGACACGGCTCCATTCCACTCCTCGAGGAGCGGGGTGAGCGACTTGTGCATTTTCGCGATATCGAAGATCAGCGCATCGTCGATGCTCATCATCAGTTCGGCGGCAGTCTTCGCGCGTTTGATCTGTCGCCCCAGGTCGTTCGTGAGCGCCGTGATGGGCCCGGCGCGGTAGATCGCTTCGCACCATGCAAGCGGTACCGACACCCGGGCAAGACTCAGCGGATGCGGGTCCTTTTCTCTGAGGGTCAGATAGGCGAAGTTCAGCGCATCCTGCAACAGACGCGCGATGTGCCTGCCGCGGTGCACGGTGTTTGGGTTCGCCCGGAGGCGTTCGAGGCCCTTCCACGCAGCGGTCTCAGCAACTTCGAATCTAGGCAGGCTCATCCGGATGCGGTAGTCGAGCGCGATCCCCGCCGCGACCGCGTGGCTCTTCCGCTGGGAGTGCGTTACCTCCGCAGGAATGGGGATCTGCGTCTCGAGCACAGTGAGCTTGTCGAAGTCGAACCGCGTCGCCATCGCCTTGCCCTGCGCTCCGCGGGTGCCCGCCAGGGCGAGGTCTGGGGCACTCTCATATATGAACTGTCGAACTGGCGATACTGGGTCCTTGAGATGGCTCGTCAGCGACATGTTTCGACCGTAGCGCGAGCGCCGGAGCGCACACGGGTGCCCCGCCGGCAGAACGGTAGCAGCGCCTGCATGGGGATCTTGCTCACCTGCCTGAAGTACCAGCAGAGCTACCCCGCCACAACGGCAAACCAGACCGATTCTGAACTTTTCTGGAAGTTTCTGCAGCACTGGCCGTAAGATAATCGTGTGCAGTCTGGACTGCCAATCTCCGAATCTTCATCGCCCACGCGATGCAGATGCTGAGGATAAGGGTCGCCCGTCCAGCAGAAGCAAGACCTCTTCGAGTCACTCTTCCCAGTGCTCCGGAGCGTGGGATCTGGAGCATGAATTGGAATGAGTATGACTACTTCAAATCACGACAACCGTCGCCAGGTTCAGCGGGATGCCCGCACGTGGGCCCAGTTGACTGGGACGAACTACACGACAGCACTTCGCGAAGTCGCATCGCCTCTGACCCAGGGGATCCTGGGTGACCGCATCACGGTTGCGCAGCTGATGCAGGCACTGGACACGTACCCCGACCTCGGTGAGTTCGGCGTGAACGCAGATAAGCCGTATCGTAACGCTGATGGCCTGATCTTCGGGGGCAAAGAACTGTACTCCGACGTGATTCTGGCTGCTGAGTTTTTACAGATGTTCACGCCCGCAGCCGAGCCGGCGACCGGCAGCTACAGTCTCAAGCACAAGGCCGAGGAATTTCTCAAGCCGGTGCGCTCGTACATCACGAACGGACAGCTGATCTGGGCGGCCGCTGCCATCGGGCTGCCGATCTCGCGGCTGGAGCGGGACAATCCGAACGTCGAGATCGGTGTATCGGAACTCGAGTACAGCTACGCGCGGGGTGCTTTGCGCGGTGTCAGTAGCCAGCGCCCGAAGGCCCATGACTACCAGCCTCCGCGCTGGACCCACCTCCGGGGCGCTCTCGATCAGTTCGCGGCCACCGGTGACGTCGGCGACGTCGGGGAGAATCAGATGTCGCTGCAGCGCGCTGACGGTGACCTGCGGTTTCATGACTGGCTGGTCAGCCAGGCGGGACGTCCCGATCCGGTCGGTGACGTCTTGGGCGACTACAAGTACGGAACTGAGCAGAGTCAGGATCCGATTGCCCGCACGCCGGAGGATTTCCTGGGGCTCCTGGCTTCCTATGGTGCGTCTGGCGACATTGTCGACATCGCTCACAAGGCCATTGCAGAATGGCGCGCTCTGCGCTGAGGGACTGTCGCTCCGACAGCCTTGACAGCGGCTCAGCTGTGATCGAGCGTTAGTAGCTCGATCACAGCTGCCCAGTCGTACAGCTCGATGGCGTCCTTGAACGTGGGCGCTGTGACCTGCTCGGCGAGCACGTCCTTGGTGTGCATATTGACCTGATCGAGGAGGGGAGCAAACGAGGTCTGCTGTAATCCCAGGCGGTAACTGTCATGGTCTATCTACCTCGGAGCAAGAGCTTATTGAGCGGCTGGTGCAAGCATCTCCGTTCCCAGAGGACGGAGCAGGAGGTTGAGGCTTCCCAGCTGTCCGGGCGTGAGCGGCGGCGCGCCGGAGACAATGAGGGCGATATACGCATCGAGTTCCTCGGTTGTGCGAGCGGGTTTGGACTTGGGTTTGGCTGGTGTGTGCATACAAGGTCTATGCGCAACATCTCAGATCGGCTGGAACGGAGGCTCGCCTCCGACATGTCGTGGTTGATTGTTTCGGATTTCATTCACCTTCGTCGGCCACCCGGGCACCACGTTTCCGGCCCGTGCCTGCCCCGCCCGCGCCACGCGCGAGGTGCGCAACCTCACGTGCTTTGGACCCTGACCCGATGTCCGTTTGCGTCTTGCGGGCCATCCTGGGGCAGAGTGACGTCGACCGGCTCCACCTGCGTGCGCATGCATCAGATTGGCGCGACCGTGCCGACCGTCACAGGGAGGGCGGCACCTGACAAGAGCCTCGAACGGGAAACACTGGGTCATACATCGGCAGCTCACGCGCGTTGGTATTCTCACTCCGGAGCAGGGAGCCGTCCGTACGGCGCGAATCGGGTGCGGCTGCCTATGCCTATGCGTCTGCCTATGCGTGGATCGCCTCGATGATGGTCGAACCCGAGTCGCACGCCTCCGCCAGAAGCTGACAAGCCCATCGGCTTCGGTAACGACCAGAAGGGCCGGTACCGCGGCGGCAACGTGTCGAGCGGGGCTTCGCTCAGATGCCTATTCGGCCGGGAGGGCCTTGAGGAATTTCTGCAACCCCGCGGCGGCGGGTATCCCGACCTGCATCTGCTTTTCAGCGCCCATCCCGGTGCCATTGACGAGGAACGCGTCCTGGGGGAGCGGATCGAGTATCGGAGCGAGCATCGCGGCTTTCGTCCTGGATACGTAACCGACCCGACGCCCTTTGCCGTAGACGGCCACGGCATTCGGATCATGCTTGTTTCGCGGCTCGCGGATCAGGAGGTACTGGTCGGCGCCGTGTGCGTACCGCCCAGCCTGCGTCACCGAAAAGGCGGATCCGACGATGCGGTACTGGGTGGCGGGGATCGACCGCAGGTCCAAAACGCGGAGCGTCGCTACGTCCACAGTCTTCTTCTTGACCCCGGCGTTCGTACGGCTTCGGCACCGGTTCCCGCGCTTCGAGCCCAATCCGGTACGCCGCGACTCGGGCCGCGGTCTGCTCCGGCGTGTAGGTCTCAACGACGATCGAGCCGTCCGGTGCCCGGCGCCTGATCGTCGTATTGCTGGTAGCCCGCCACCGCCGGCCGTTCCGCATGTGGGTTGCGACCGAATAGTAGTTCCAGGATCCCCATGGCCGGAGCCTACGGAGGAATGGACGGTTTTCTCGTCCATTGGCAAGATAAGCGAGTGAACCGGCCATCCGTGAAGCGGTTGTTGTCTATGGTGCGGATGCTGCGAGGTGAAGTTGACGAAGTTGTTGTTGTACCGGTCATGAGCCAGAAGGCGGAGGCCAAATAATGTAGTTCACGGCGCTGTGCGCCTCGCTAACGAGCTGAAGGGGCCGTGCAAGCGTGGGTGCGCCAATTGCTATTGGGGCCGTTAGAATCCATTCTGTGACCGGTGAGTGGGTCAGGAGGCTTCGTCGTGGACAGTTAACTGGGTGAATTCGCTCAAGCGGGCAGTCCTACCCGCACCGCAATTCACCTGCGCACCCACCTTGACCTGACTTGCAATGCGGTGGAAGACGCCGGCGGTGTTGGCTCACATTCTTTCCTAGCCTCAAAAGCCTGCTCTCGGGGGCGGGCAGTCCCCGCGCCCCGCGGCAGGGGCCAGAGACGGGTGCCCAGGATCCGGAAAGATGAGATTCCCTCTTCATTACCAAGATTACCAATGGTTACCAGCAAATGGTAATCTCCCGATCCCATATAAACACTGGCCACCAGGCCCCTTTTTAACTTTAATTACCAAATTACCCAGATATAGATATACATATAGAGAAAGAGAGAGACACCTCTGTCTAGAGGGAAGTATGTTTCTTCTATCTATATATGCACCCTCCACATTTTGGTAATCTGGTAATGTTGCGTTGAATTTGTCTTCTGACCAGGGAAAAATGAGTTACCAAGACGTGGTAATCGGCTGGTAACTTGGTAATCTGGGCCGGAAGTGGCCGTCAAGTCACCCAATGTCCAGAAGATCCGCCCGAAAACTGTGTCAATCAAGTGATACGGGGGGCCTCCTGTGTCAACGAAGTGATACAGAAAACCCTGTGTCACTCGGGTGATACGGGGTGCAATCCGTATCAGTCACATGACACGTGCCAGTGCTGTATCATCCCTGTGATACAAAATCTGGCCCATCAGGCCGGTTGGACTCGAAGTTGCCGCGCATCACGTGGTTGGAATGCGTCTACCTAGAAGTCGGGCGCGTAATCTTCCGTGGTGTCGTCCTCGGCCGGAGCGACCTCGCGAGAGCGATCCTGAGATCCCGGGGGATGGTCGACCCAGCCGTCAGCTCTCCAGTAGGGAACGGAAGGGTCATGGTCAGTCGGTGGCTGGCCGGTCGCGCTGCTGGGATCGTGGGCGTCTCCGGGTTTGGTGGCGCTCCCAGCGTTCGCGTTGTCCGTGCTCCGATTCGCGGAGCGGCCGATGGTGCGAGAATTTAGTTGCCATTGAGGCCGTTCGACAATCGCATCATCAAGACTGGAACCGTACTCTAGCTTGGCGGCGTCATCGCGGTACTGTTCGCGCTGGTCCTCTGTTGCCGGCCACAAACCCTGAATAGACAGAACAGTATCTCCGAGTTCGACGCCGTGTTGACGTGAGACTTCGATGAGAGCACTTGTGGCGGCGAGGACCGCGTTCGGGAGGGTTGAGTGATCTCCTACGAAATAGAATCTGGAATCTCTGCGGACGAGGCCCTGATCCAGGAGTCTCGAGTACGCCGCACGCCTGGTATTGGATGAGCCCGATGGCGCTTCTGAGGAGCCTCTCTGTGGGGGAAGCTTGGTGCCTGCTGGCAGCTGACCAGTGAGAATAGCTGAGGCTAGGGTCGAGTAAACCTTCTCCCCTTTAGCCACCTTCCCTTTAGCCACCTCTGATGTTGCCTTCAAATCTAGATCCCCTCATGGAACGTATCAGTGTGATGCTACCTGCAAAGGAGGCTGTCGCCCTTGCGGCCTGCTTCAGCACGTAGGGGAGACGCCGCACATTTGTCGCAAATTGCTTAACGGAGACCTGGTCAGGGGTGTGGCGCGGTCTGACCCCGACTCCGGGTGTATTGGCCCTCTTTGGGGCTGCACTTGGTAGGTCGTGACGCCGATGGAGGCGGGATTGTATTCCGGCACGGGAACGCTTGCGCGACCGAGATCAGTACATTTTCTAGCAAGAGATGTGTTCGCTATCGATTCGCACTGTGGAGGGGCGTTGTGCGGAGTGACGAAGGCAGAGAGCCGCAAAAATCAATTGGCATCTAGCGCCTGGCCGCGAGCACATCTTGGTGGGCGCCCGTCGAGAGGCAAGCGCCGAGGTGCTGCTGAGGAAAGGGATTCGTAGTGACTGTGAACGCCAATCTAGGTCCACTCGAGCGTGCAATTCAAACGCGGGACACCGAACTGTTGATCACGACTGTTCGATCGCGATGCAAAATGGCTTCGACTCCCGCGGGAATATGTTGGATTTGGCTTGGGGCAAAGCGGATGGATGGCTATCCGTATATTGGCCGGGCTCGAACGAATCGCTTGACGCACAGAGTGGTGGCCTGGGCGGTCTGTGGGTGGGTCGGGAAGCTTGCCGACTTCCCGCATGTCCATCACGTGTGCGGGATCCCGACGTGCGTCAACCCCGTACATTTGGTCCCCACGACGGCGCTGATCAACAACATTGAACGGTCTACACGCAACGCCCTTCTGCGAAGGATTGAAAAGTTGACAATCGCGCTTGTGGAGCTGGCGCCAGGGCACCCGCTTCTAATAGCAGGTTGGGAGGCGGTCGACTCGGGGCTGATCGTTGAAAAAAGATTGGGCGGGAGCTACCAGTCTCCGCGCGCACAGCTGCGCCGCATGGAAAGCAAGGCAGCCTATGAAAACGGGCGGCGGAAGAATCAGGCACGCCGGTTTCAACAAGTCATCGAGGTCGACAGCTTGGTCGCACGTGGCCACGCCAAGGCAGCGGCACTCGCCGAGATTGGAATTGACCGCACGGCCTACTACGAGTGGCGATCTCGGATGCGGGAAGCATTCGGGTATAACTAGACGCGCACCGAAGAGATTGACCTGGTTTTGCCGTCGGGACCGAATCGCTCGCCCAAATAGTTGCCGGTGTCTACCTCTTGGCGCCAACGCGGTGACGTGGTGCGTCGATAGGTCCACGGTCTTTTTCTTGACCCCGTCGGTGGCGTGGACCTTCGGCACCGGTTTCCAGGCTTCGAGCTAGAGCTTGTACGCCGCATCTCGGGATCTGCTCCATCGGGTAGGTCTCAACGACGCTCGAGCCACCTGGTGACCGGCGCCTGATCGTCGTTGCAGGAAGCCGGCACCGGCGGCCTTTCAGCAGGTGCTTTGCAATCGAAGACTACTTTCGAGATGCGCATGGCCGAAGCCTACTGAGCAATGGGTGGTTTGCTCAGGCTACTGAAAACGTGAGGGATCGGACCGTCCGTCGGCGCAGTGACGGTCGTCTGTAGTGGGAAGGCTGCGAGGTGGGGTTCACGAAGTTGCTGTACCGACCACTAGCCAAGCGGAGGAAGCAACACATGCACCTCTCGGCGCTGTGTGCCTCTCTAAAGAGCTGGATGGGTCCGCTCTTCTGCGGGGAGGACCTCGGCACCGGGCGTCCGTGGTCTCGGAGTTATTCCGGCTCACCAGCGGAGCTTTCCGGGAGCTTGTCACGTGGTATCGCTTCGATCGACGACACGATCGAGGTACTTGCCCAGAAGAAATCAATGTCATCCTCCCAGCCGTCGGTGTACATCGTCCATCGGCCGCGGACGCCGACCCGGAGAGTGTCGATCGACCGGAGCGGTCGGGTCCGGTCGTTGATCGTCGGTGGGGCGCCGGTGCCAGGCACCCTGGTGACGGTGCCCAGATCGAGGTCAAAATAATGGCTGCTGTCCCGCGTGATTACGCGCCACGCGCCACCTTCATCGCCAGAGAGTTCGATCACGCGGACCGGTTCAACTTCCGAGTCGGTCATCAGCAGTCCTTTCTGGTGCGGAGAATGTCGACTCGGCGGGGGCACCGTTTCGGTAGAGGAATTCCAGGTCGAGGGTGGCGGTGTCCAAGATCGCCAAGTTCACGCGGCGGGGGCCGTTCATGTCGAGCACGACCACCCGGGTGGGATGCGGCGTCTCCCCGGGCAGGGGCAGAACTTGGTCGTAGAACCGGTGGTAATGCCCTCCGAGGGTCAGCCGGGGACGGGTCTGCAAAACTGCACAACGAAACATCACCCGGCTTCCCGTTGCGTAGGCGATGTCGTCGGTCGAGAAGCCCAATTCCTGGGCTCGTCTGTCCAGATCGGCCTCGTCCATCAGCGGTGCCTCATGGCCCGCGAGGACATCGACGTGCTGGGGGCCGAGACGGCGGAGATCTGAGTCGGATATCTGTTCCTCGGGCCACCACGACAGGCCCTCTTTCCGGAGCCTGCGATCGATGCTGTTGGCTCCGCCGAGGGCAGCCAAGGTGAACCGTCCGCCGATCTGGGTGCGGTATCCGCGGGGGAGGTGGGCGATGTTGGCCGTGATCCACCGGACGCCGTCGGGATCGAGGGGATACTCCGAGAGCTTGGGGTGCCAATCGTGATTGCCCTCCACGAAGAACATGGTCATTTGATGTCTGGCCAGGGCGCGCGAGACCTTGTTGAGGTCGATCTGCCAGTTTCTGCCAGGCCAGAGCACGCCCCAATCGCCCAGTTGCAAGATCACATGCACGCCGCGGTCCGCCAAGGTCACGAAGGCTTGAAGCGCGTGTTCGATGTCCCCATGCAGATCTCCCATGACTCCGATCCGACGCACCGTCGAAAGAGTCTGCACAGCGTAAGGCGCATACGAGGAGCTTGGGGCCGGGCGGTGCGTCTGAAAGAGCGGAGACAGGTCGTTGCGCGAATCAATGGTCGGCGGAGTCGCCTCGCTGGCATTCATGGTTCAAACCGGATGCGCGGGATCACGCCGTAATTGATGTAGCCACCGACGAATCGAACGGTTTCAATCTCGGCGGCACTGAGTTCCCGCGGTGGCCGCACCGGTTCGACGGTCACGAGGGGAGAGCTGACGTAGTGGCCGGCAATCTGGCTGGCCGACACGACTCTCAAGGGGCTGCCGATCTCGATCGGGCCGATGTCGGTAAACCTCAACCACTCCTGATCTCCGGGAAGCTCCCGTGCCCGAGGGCCCGGGATCCGCCGGTAAGCGCGCAGGTCGCGGGCCACGAGGAGAATCGTTCCGTGCTCCGTGGTCAGCCGGGTGATACCCGACGAGTCTGACTGCCCAGCCGACGGCACCTGCCCGCGGATCATGATTCACTCCTGTAGTTGTCGAGATTGGGGGTTGCGCGTTCGATCGTGGTCACCGGGGTGGTGCGGCGCGTCGTGGCGTCCACACCCGGAACGGCGAGGTCGATGAGTAGGTGCATGGAACGATTGATCGAGCACTCGATAATCCTCAGCAACCGGATCGGGGAACCGTCACGGCGTAGGTTGTGGTCCCGGTCGGGATCATCCGTCGCTGGAAACCGGCACATTTCGTGTCGGTCGAGATCAAGTAGGTAGATCGATCCGGACTGGGTTTGGATCCTGAACCGGCCGGTGACCTCATCCATCAGGGTGCTCATCGAGAGCATGAGCCGACCTCCGTGGAGCCGTGGCGGCGGGCGTGGCGAGCACGACCCGACATGTCGGAGCTGCGCGGGATGGCAACTGTCCAGCGTGCTGGGCCAGGGGTTGGAGCGGACTGAGGATTGTCTATTTGAGCGGGCATTCGCGAACCTCCCCATGAACTCGACTGTCGGGTGAACGACTGATATTGGGACGCTAGCCGGGGTTCCCCGGTCCGCGGGTCCGTGCAGGAATACACGTTTTGGTGCGCCGCGAGACCTGTCCCGCGCATGTCCTCTCCGACACCGCACGACGTGCGGGTCGGAAAGGGACCCATGCCCGAACAGAGCCCCGTGGAACTGCTCCACGCCGAGTACCAGCTGCTTCACCGCCGGCGTCCCTCGGCTCTCACCCCGGACCAGAGGAGGTCTCTGACCTTCTTCAATGCTGAATTGGCCTCCCTAGGCACCGGCAAGAGCCCCGCAAACGTCCCTCGGGACGTCGTCGGCTGGGTCCGAAACCTCTTCGCGCTAGAATCCTTTGTTCGCAGTGAGGGTCGGCTGCCCCGTGAAAACCGTCGTCTACCCGCGGGCGCGATTTCGACCGAGGAGAGGCAGCGTGCCAACAGCGTCCGTGCTCAGCGCAGGGCATTCGCTGCGGGGCGCCTCTGCACCTACCAGGCACGTCGGTTGCTCTGTATTCCAGAGTTCAGCTTCCATCCGTTGGAAGACAAGTGGCAGGCGAACTGCGCCGCCTACGCCGATTTCACCGCGACACACGGGGACGCGCCGAAACTCCGCGGCGCAGACCCGTCCGAACGGACCCTCGCCGGGTGGGCCGCGAAAACGCGCTTGGCCTACCGGGTCGACAAACTGTCTCCAAGTCGAGTGGAGACTCTGACCGTTCTGGACTTCTGGACCTGGGGTACACGGGACGGCCGGGAATGAACTCCCGTGCTGGAATACATTTCCGACCGTTGTCCGCCACCTGACAGAGGGTTGGGGCGGGATCAGATCATGAAGGACAACCTCGCCAGCGACAGGCGCCGCTCATATAGAGCACAGCGGCTATCGGACGGGACAGCCTCCGGTGGAGCAGCGCCGGTGCCTATCTTGTGGCAGGTCTCTCGGGCCGGGCTCGAGTGCCGCGAGACCGACCGGCGACGCGTGGATAACACCACACGCACCGCCAGGGACTGGGCCAAACTGGGCAGATTCAGTTAGGGGCAACGGGTCCACAGCGCCCCTGCGAGTATTTTCGTGCACGAGAAGTCCGCATTGCGAGTCGAGGATTGCCTTCTGCCGACCCTCCCGGTCCCAGCTGTACCTAGCCGAGCACGCAACGCGCGCAGCCGCATCGTGAGGCGCCGCGGACCACCCGCAGGCATGCATGAAGCGCCGTTTTGCAGGGTCGGCGAAGACTGGGTGCAGGATCGAGATATAAATGACAGCGACGTCGGCGACCGGTTCGACAGGGGCGGAGATCTGCCGACCGACCGGGCCTCCGTGCCGAGAGGCCGGGACCGAACGTGCACACCTGCCGTGGGGTTAGGCTGCGTCGCAATCAGTCAATCCGAGAGGCGAGCCATGCCGGGGACAGAGCATCCTGCGGAACACAAAACCACGGCGGTGCCCGAGGACGGTATTCGGGTGCTGAGGCGTGCGATGGCGGCGAACCCGACCGCGGTTTCGCCGCAGCTCGCTCGCAGTTTGCAGGCCACCGAAAACGTGTGGCGAAGCATTTCGGCGGAGTACGGTCTGTTGACCAGCGGCCAGGTCGCCGAACTCTTGGGAGCGAGTCCGTCCAACCGCACGCTGGCATCGAGGAGACGCGCCGCGCATCAGATCGCCGGGGTAGTCCGGCGCAACGCTGTCCTCTATCCCGGGTTCCAGTTCGACCGGTCCCAGGGAACGATTCTTCCGGTGATGGAGCAACTCATCAGTCTGGCCGCGGCGAATGGCTGGCACGAAGAGGACTTGTTGCTCTGGCTCTGCTCGCCGACGACCTCTTTCGAGGGTCAGGATCGGCCTGCTGACCACTTCCACGATCCTGATTCTGTGCTTGCCGCCGCTAAGGCCCAGTTCGAGGCCCAGTGGTGACGGGGTTGAGACCCCATCACCTCGAGCAGGCCCCCGGCCTGTCCAACAAGAAGTCGCTCCTGAGGACCCTCAGGAGGTTCAGCACAGCTGCCGACCGCAGTGCCGGTGCGCGATTCGCTCGGGGCCTCGAAGACAACCGACGCGGAAGGTGGGGCAGGCGACTACGCGCCGCCTGCGAGGATGGGCACTGACCTGCTGTACAACCCGTGACCAAGGAAACCAGCTTGCCCATGACATTGACGCTCGGCCCTATCCTTCTCAGCGCTGGTATCGATCCAAACGAGGCGCAGGTAATCCGTCACGCATATGTGCGCGAGCACGATGACACCGGCCTACAGGGCATCCATGCCGACTCTTCCGACCAGGAGATCCTGAGCTACACCAGCCAGCAGTCCGCGAAACCGGGAACTTTCCCGACCGTCCCGCCGCCAATCTGGGTTGTCTTCGTCCGCGAGGGCGGCGACCGAGCACGCCTCTGGTCAGTGGTGGAAAACCGCGGCGAGCTCTCGAATGATGGCACACTCCGTACCTTCGATCTTGCCGTCTCAGAGCACATGACGGCCCTTCGGAACAGGCTCGTGATCGGTTGGAGGTCACCGCGCACGTGGAGACTCAACGGCCCCACCGCCGCCGCATACCCGGTTATGGAGATCGCCGACGCGGAGCCGGTGCCGTTTCCCGGTTTCGACCGGCTGGTTCTGAACTATGCACAGCTTCAGGCGGTGATGCGCGAGCACCGCTATGCCTCGTGGCGCACCGCACTCTCATCGGTAGTCGGCATCTATCTAATTACTGACACCCTCGACGGACGTCAGTACGTCGGCAAGGCCGACGGTACAGAGAGCATTCGCCAGCGCTGGAACGTCTACGCCGCCAACGGCCACGGGGGCAACGTCAAGCTACTGAAAATCGACCCGAACACCTTCCGGTTTTCCCTGCTCAGGGTTTTCGATCCAGCGACGCCGGCTCACTCGATCAACGAAGCGGAGAACCATTTCAAGAACGCCCTTGACACCCGCAAGCATGGGCTCAACGGGAACTGAACGCGTGCGCGGGATGCGCGCCAAAGGGACCTATCCCAATGTCGTGGACACGCTTGTATCGAAGATCGGGCCCAGCCCGGGGACGTCCGGCTCCTCCGGGCTCCGGGCTCCGGGCCAGGGCGGAGCCTGATCCGCCGGAGGCCGCACCGGGCGTCACTCGTTTCTGACCCGATCATTCACCCGACGTCGACTTACCACCAGACGCGCGCCAGAAGGCCGCTGTGCACCTCAGGCCGGCCTGCTGTGGAGAACTTCAGCGCCCCAGCCGCGGATCGGACATGATCGGGAGACGGTTGCACCAGTTCCAAAGCGGTCAGCCCTCCCTTTATGACTTGCCATCGAAGCCAACGCCCGATGCATCTGGGTGAGCGCTGCGGATACGTTGGAGACTCCTTCGCGTCTCACTCAATTCCATTTGCAGAGGAGTCTCCGTCTTGAGTTCGAAGGCGAGCATCTACTCGTACCAGTCGATTGCTTGATCCCAGGATTCATTACTTACCAACTCGTCCGCGACCCGTTGGAAAAGTCGCATCGTTCGTTCCCGTTCCTCCTGCCTCCAAATCTCTTGGCGGGCAGGGTCGAACATTGACGCGTAGACCTGGCAGGGCTGGGCGTCTCTGAACTCCTCGTACTTGCCGGTGAGGATATCGAACTCTCGAAGGATGGGGGTCGCGCCTGCAACGACGGCTGCGGTCCGTGAAGGACTTGACTGCCGCTGCGGGTGTCGGTCGCGATCGGCGAAATGGCGACCGGGACTTGTTGATGACTGCTCCACAGCCAGAGCCAGCTTGTTATCACGGGGGACGGAGGCGCGGATCGTGCGCAAGCCGGCAGAAACGATGAATTTGCGAGCGGGATTTCTGACTCCTGATGACACCCCGTACGCTCATAAGTATATTTCTGGGGGGAATCTGTATGTCGTATGACCTGAGCAATCAGCTGGTAATCGGAATCGCTTCGAGCGCACTGTTCGACCTCACCGATTCAGACGCCGTGTTTCAGAAGGACGGCGAAGAGGTCTACCGGGCGTACCAAGAGACAAACATCGCGGAGCCACTGCTACCAGGGGTCGCCTTCCCGTTCATCAGACGACTGCTGTCATTGAACGAATTGGCCGCACCGGGTGAGGCCCCATTCGTCGAGGTGATCGTCCTCTCGAAGAACGATCCAAACACCGGCCTTCGGGTGATGCGATCCATTGCCCACCATGGGCTGCCGATAACTCGGGCCGTCTTCATGCAGGGCCGGTCCCCGCACAAGTTCATGCCCGCGTTTAAAATGGCGCTCTTCCTCTCGGCGGACAAGAAGGACGTCCGGAGTGCTGTAGAGCTAGGTCACCCGGCCGGCCAAGTTCTCGATACGTCTTCGTCCGGCGACGACAGCGACGATCTCCGCATCGCCTTCGACTTTGACGGCGTCCTGGCGGACGACTCATCAGAGAAGGTCATGAAGGAGAGCGGTTTAGCCGCTTTCCACGACCATGAAGTTGCGCACATTCGGGAGCCTCTGTCGACGGGCCTCATGCGCGACCTCCTGGCGGGTATCAACCGTATCCAACGTCGGGAGGAAGAACTGAAGCGCGATGATCCGAGCTACCGGATCCGTGTACATGTTGCACTCGTCACGGCACGAAATGCGCCTTCCCACGAGCGAGCTATCCGAAGCCTGAAGGACTGGGGCGTCACCGTCAACGACGCCTTCTTCTTGGGCGGCATTGAGAAGGCGGATGTCCTCGAAATCCTGAAGCCGCACCTCTTCTTCGATGATCAAGCCAGCCATCTCACGGCGGCTTCCCGCGTCGTGCCGAGCGTCCACGTTCCATTTGGCGTCACGAACGATGGCATGCCAGTTCCGGCTCCTGTGCTTGTCGATGAATCGGCCTGAGCGTGTCGGTAGACCCCGATAGCCTGAAAGAGCCGTTTTGTGGCCACGTGCAGGCACAAAACGGTAGAACAAGAATGACCCATTCTTCGTCGAACAAGCCCATCTGGGCGCCAGCGTCGTCGAGGGTGATGGCGCGTCCGGTCGTATTGCAGTGTCCCGAATGGAGAGTCCCGAAGTGAACAGCACCACCAATCAGCGTCTCGCGCAGTTGATCTGGAATATCGCCGATGACGTATTGCGGGACCTGTACGTGCGTGGCAAGTACCGCGACGTGATCTTGCCGATGACTGTACTTCGACGACTCGACAGCGTTCTCGCAACGACAAAGCAGGAGGTCCTGAACACCAAGAAGAGACTGGATGATGCCCAGATCGTCAACCAGGATGCCGCTCTGAGGCAGGCTGCAGGCCAGGACTTTTACAACACAAGCGCGTTCCTCCTGAAGGACCTCCGCGCCGCGAACACGCAGATGCAGCTTCGTCAGAACTTCGAGGCTTACCTTGACGGGTTCTCGCCCAACGTGCAGGAGATCCTGGAGAACTTTGAGTTTCGAAACCAACTCCCACGCCTGACGAAAGCGGATGCGCTCGGCACGCTGATCGAAAAGTTCCTCGACCCCACCCTCGACTTGTCGCCGACGAGTCTCGACAACCACGGCATGGGCAGCGTCTTCGAGGAACTTGTTCGCCGGTTCAACGAGGAGAACAACGAGGAGGCCGGCGAGCACTGGACACCCCGCGACGTCGTGAAACTCATGACCAGGCTCATGTTCGAGCCGATCGCCGACACCATCCCGGACGGCACTTACCTCCTCTATGACGGCGCCATGGGCACAGGAGGGATGCTCACGGTCGCCGAGGACACTCTTGCTGATCTGACCGTAGGCAAGAAGATCTCCACCCACCTCTACGGTCAGGAGATCAACGCCGAAACGTTCGCCATCGCCAAAGCTGACCTCATCCTCAAGGGTGATGGGCGTGCCGCCGACAACATCAAGGGAGGTCCCGAGTACTCGACGCTGTCGAACGACGCGTTCGCGAACATGGAGTTCGACTTCATGCTCTCCAACCCGCCCTACGGCAAGTCGTGGAAAACCGACCAGGAGCGTATGGGCGGGGCGAAGAAGATCAACGACCCGCGTTTCATGGTCGACCACAGGGGAGATTCTGAGTTCAGCCTGGTGACGCGATCCAGCGATGGACAGATGCTATTCCTCGCGAACCTCATCGCAAAGATGAAGCACAAAACCGTCACCGGCAGCCGCATCGCCGAGATTCACAACGGCTCGTCCCTGTTCACAGGGGATGCCGGGCAGGGTGAGTCCAACATCCGCCGTTACGTCATCGAGAACGACTTACTCGAGGCGATCGTCGCGCTGCCCCTGAACCTCTTCTACAACACGGGTATCGCCACCTACATTTGGGTGCTGAGCAACCGCAAGGAGGATCGCCGCAAGGGCAAGGTGCAGCTCATTGACGCCACGAATTGGTCCACTCCGCTGCGCAAGAACCTGGGCAACAAGAACTGCGAGCTGTCCTCCGTGGACACCGAGGCGATCATGAAGACATTCCATTCTTTCGAGGGGGCGGACGATGCCGTTTCGAAGATCTTCGACAACGCCGACTTCGGCTACTACAAGGTCTCCGTCGAGCGGCCCTTGCGGCTGGTGGGCGCTGAGGTGGGCCGCGTCTACAAGCCGGCCGAGATTAAGGCGCTCAAGGAGAGCAGTGAGCGAGCCGACGATGCGCCGGCCATTATCAAGAAACTGCACAAGCCGGGCACCCAACCTAAACCGTTGAGCGGGCTCTTCGAAGCCCAGGTGGGTGGCAAAACCAGAGTTGTGGAGTACGAGCGCGACAGCGACCTGAGCGACACGGAGCAGATTCCGCTCACGGAACCGGCTGGCGAACATCCGAGCGGTATCGAGGCGTTCATCCACCGTGAGGTGCTTCCCTATGCCGGGGATGCGTGGATTGACGAGGCGAAGACCAAGATCGGTTGCGAGGTTAGCTTCACCCGCCACTTCTTCAAGCCGACACCCATGCGCACTCTCGACGAGATTCGCGCAGACATCCGCGCCCTTGAAGAGGAAACGGATGACCTCTTGAGCGAAATAGTCGGCTGATGTTCCTCAACTTAGAGCGTCACGTTGGCTACCGAGACTCCGGCATCCTGTGGCTGCCGACGATTCCCGCACATTGGGGCTCGGAGCGCCTCAAAACAATCGTTACGGAAATCAGAGTCAAGGGCTTCCCTGATGAGCCACTCCTTGCTGCGACTCAGTCGCGCGGTGTCATCTTGAAGAAGGACTACGAGGCTCGCACTGTCGAGGCGCAGAAATCTCTTGAGACGCTCAAGCTCGTTGAAGTCGACGACTTCGTTATTAGTCTTCGATCTTTCCAGGGCGGAATCGAACGAGCGTACGCGCGCGGCATCATTAGCCCCGCCTATACGGTCCTTCAAGCGGTGAAGCCCGAAGATCGTGATTACCTTGCGCTTTTGTTCAAGTCGATTGAGTTCATCGATGCACTGAAACTCACAATCACTGGAATTCGCGAAGGCCAGAATATCGACTACGCGCGTCTTGCTCCCTACCTCATGCCGGTGCCGCCCGAATACGAGCAGGCAGCCATAGTGAAGTACCTCGGGCATGCGCATGCTCGGATCGACCGCGCCATCGACGCCAAACGCAGACTCATCGTGCTGCTCGAAGAGCAGAGGCAGACCATCATGCACCGGGCCGTGACTCGCGGGCTCGACCCGACCGTGCCGTTCAAGAGCACGGGCATCGCTTGGTTTGGTGAAATCCCCGCCCATTGGGAGGTCCGTAGGGCGAAGTACCTATTCAAAGAGTTTGACAATCGCTCCGGCACTGGGCTGGAGCGACTCCTCTCCCTTCGTGCGCTGGCAGGGCTAGTGTTTCACGACGAAGTGTCGGACAAAGTAATTGGTCCTGAGGTGCTGACCAAGTACAAAAAAGTGGGTCCCGGCCACCTCGTCATGAATCGAATGCGAGCGGCTTCGGGCCTTTTCGCCATTGCGTCGACGGATGGATTGGTAAGTCCGGACTACGCAACGATGGAGGTCGCTGAGGTTGTCGATGCGCGCTTCTACCTGCGCTTGTTCAAGACGCGTGCGGCGATGACCCAATTCCGGCAGCAGTCGACAGGCCTTGGAACAGGCGAGTCAGGTTTCATGCGGCTCTATTCGGAAGCCTTCGGCCGGATCCCGATGCCGATTCCGCCGCTTGAAGAACAAATGGAGATCTCCGACGAGCTCGCGCGGCTTGAGCAGGAAGGAAACGAAACCACGAATCGGGTCAGCCGAGAAATCGAGTTGCTACGCGAATTCCGAACCCGTCTCACGTCTGACGTTGTGACCGGACAGGTCGACGTGCGCGAGATTGTCGAAACCCTGTCCGACCTGTCTGGTGAGGTCTTAGCCGCCTCCGAGGACGAGTTGCCCGAGAGCGACTCGAACTTGTCAGAGCTGGAATTCGCAGGCACAGATGAGTGATCTGCCGAGCAAGGGAGCCCGTGGCCCTCACCGACGTCGAGTGAGCAGCGAAGACCAAGAACAAGGGAGTGGTGCATGACCCCGATCAACCTGAATGAGGCCAGCCTGGAAGAGCTCGTTGTCGCCCAGATGGTTTCCCTGGGCGGAACGCCCAGCTGGGTCGAGGGCGACCCAAAGACTTTCAGCGCTTCCTATTGTCTTGACTTGTCGGCTTTTCGCGCATTCATCCACGAGACACAACCGGCCCTGATCGATGCCCTCGATTTGGACGGTGATTCGCCGATCACCCACAAATTCCTTGCCCGGCTTCAAGGAGAGATCACCAAGCAGGGGATCGTTGCGTGCCTGCGCGACGGCATCACACACGGGCCGCACCAGGTCGACCTCTACTTCCCGACGCCAGCCGCTCAGAACCCGAAGGCGGCAGAGAAGTTCGCGGCAAACCAGCTCACGATCACCCGGCAGGTGCACTACAGCTCACACGATGCGGGTAAGTCCCTCGACCTAGTCGCGTTTGTCAACGGCCTGCCGATCTCCACCTTCGAGCTGAAGAACCAGATCACCAACCAGACCGTCGAAGACGCAGTGAAGCAGTACAAGACGGATCGTGACCCGCGCGAGCCGATCTTCGCCTTCGGCCGGTGCATGGCGCACTTCGCCGTGGATGACCACAACGTTCGTTTCAGCCCGAAGCTGGCGGGGACGGCGTCGTGGTTCTTGCCCTTCGACCAAGGGAACAACGGGGGAGCGGGAAACCCCGTCAACCCCGATGGAGTGATGACGGACTACCTTTGGAAGCGCGTGCTCGAGCCGCACAGCCTCGCCAACATCATTGAGAACTACGCAAGCATCGTGCGCACTAAGGACGCGAAGACGGGCAAGAAGACCGCGTCGGCGATCTTCCCCCGCTATCACCAGCTCGACGTTGTGCGGAAGCTGCTAACGGACGTGACGGCCAATGGCGCAGGCACACGCTACTTGATCCAGCACTCTGCTGGCTCCGGAAAATCGAATTCGATCGCGTGGTTGGCGCACCAGCTGACCGGTGTGAAGCATATGGGAGTGCGCGCGTTCGACTCGGTCATCGTGGTGACCGACCGGGTTATTCTCGATAATCAGATCCGAGACACGATCAAGGGTTTCACCCAGGTGGGTTCGACGGTGCAGCACGCAGACAGCTCTAAGGATCTGCGTGACGCCATCGAGGCCGGCAAGAAGATCATCATCACGACCGTGCAGAAGTTTCCATACATCGTGCAGGACCTGGCGGGTGCGCAGCGGGATAAGAACTTCGCAATCATCATCGACGAGGCCCACTCCAGCCAAGGGGGGAAAGTCTCTGCGGCACTAGCCCAGGCTCTATCAAAGGATGGGCTGGACGACGGTGTAGAGGACGTAGAGGATGCCCTGAACCGGCTCATGGACTCGAAGAAGATGCCGCCCAACGCATCGTATTTCGCGTTCACCGCCACACCGAAGAACAAGACCCTGGAGACATTCGGTCATCCCTACACGGTGGACGGCGTAGTCAAACATCGCCCGTTCCACAGCTACACGATGAGGCAAGCGATCGAGGAGAAGTTCATTCTCGACGTTCTCGCCAATTTCATCCCCGTCGACACCTACTACAAGCTGGTCAAGACCATCGAGGGCGATCCTGAGTTTGACGCAAATCGTGCCTCGAAGAAATTGCGCTCCTACGTTGAGGGTCAGAAGCACGCGATTCGGCAGAAAGCCGAGGTCATGCTCGATCACTTCCACGCGCAGGTGTATCAGCCGCGCAAGATTGGTGGCCAGGCCCGAGCCATGATCGTGACGAGCACGATTCAGCGGGCGATCGACTATTTCGAGGCGGTCAACGCCTACCTCGCCGAAACGAAGCGGCCATACAAGGCCATCGTCGCGTTCTCAGACTTCACCGACGATTCCGGGAACAAGATCACCGAGGCGCAATACAACGGGTTCCCCGGCTCGGCGATCGCGGCCCGCATCCAGGAAGATCCTTACCGCATTCTGATTTGTGCCGACAAGTTCCAGACCGGCTACGACGAGCCGCTGCTGCACACCATGTATGTGGACAAACCTCTCTCCGGTGTCAAGGCGGTTCAGACACTGTCGCGGTTGAACCGAGCACATCCACAGAAACACGACTGCGCTGTGCTCGACTTCACGAACGACGTCGACACGATCCAGCTATCGTTTCAGGACTACTACGAGACCACTGTTCTCGCCGCGGAGACAGACCCGAACAAACTCAATGACCTTGCCGCCGACATTATGAAGGCCGCCGTCTTCGGGCAGGACCACGTCGACATATTCGCGGAGCGCTACTTGGCCGACGCGCCGATCAACGAATTGCATCCGCTGCTCGACACTGCGGTGGCAGAGTACGTCGACGCACTGGACGAGGACGAGCAAGTAGCGTTCAAGGGATCGGCAAAGGCCTTTGTGCGAACCTACGGGTTTCTCTCCGCGATCCTGCCGTACTCAAACGTCTGGTGGGAGAAGTTGTCCATCTACCTTGGCTTCCTCGTGCCGAAGCTGCCCTCGCCTCAGGGCGATGACCTCTCCGCGGGCGTCCTCGAAAGCATCGACCTAGATTCGTTCCGGGTTGAAAAGCGGACGGCGATGAAGATCGCATTGGCGGACGGTGACGCGGAGATCGATCCCGTCCCCGACGCAGGCAGTGGCGGACGGCCTGACCCCGAGCTGGAGCGACTAAGCGAGATTCTCGCGTCCTTCAATGCATTGTTCGGAAATATCTCGTGGCAGGACGAAGAGCGAATTCGTCAGCGTGTGACGGAGGAAGTTCCGGCCAGGGTTGCCGAAGACCCTACCTACAAGACCGCGATGGGCAACAACGACAAAGCCAACGCGAAAGTGGCGATGGTTGATGCCCTCGGGAAGGTCATGCTCGACCTCGTAAAGGACGAGACCCAGCTCTTCAAGGAGTATGCCGATAATGCGGACTTCAAAAAGTGGCTCGAGGATGCGGTCTTCCGCGCAACCTACCGAAAGGTTGCGTAGCCGACACGCGGAGCGAAACGCGGGTTGGGTGCCCGATGCGCTCGAGGGCCTCGCTCATGGTGGCCGGCAATGGAGGCCCAGGAGACGCGGCACTTTGCCTTCGCCAGCGGCGATTGGTGATTCAGCGAGTGCGCGGTCTGCCACGATGAGACGTGAATCACAATCGAATGCTCCTTGTCGCGGCCGCAGCAGTGATTACCCTCACAAGTTGCGCATCTCAAACGGCTGCTTCGCCGGTTGTTTCTGAATCGGTTCAAACACCTGAAACGGCACCAACGCCTGCACGAGTACTAACGCAGCCTGCCGATGTGACGCACTCTTGTACGGATGCGCTCGGGGACAGCGAGCAAGACACTGCCTATGACTTAGAACGTGTCGATCTGTCGGTGAATGGCGATGAGATGACGGTTCGTTGGGAGTACAGCGCGCTGACACACTATTCGAGCTCTGACAACGTTAGCTACAGCATCGGATTCAAGCCGCTCTCCGGCGAGGACGGTTACACCGACCTGACGACTTTCATCGGCGGAGGCTCGAAGATCAGCACAACGTTGTGGGGAGGCCTGCACAGCCTTGGCGACACGAGAATCTCTGACTACACGTGGGATGTCGGCGCTGGCTATGCGGCCTTCACGTATCCCACGACTCACATCGCTCATCTTGGTTCGTCTTTCACCTGGTCAGCACACGTCATCTACAACAGGAACGGGCATGACGAATGCGGAACTACCGAAAGAATGCTCGATTGGAGCACAGGGTGGCTCGTGTACTCGTGAGTCGGCTTCCGTTCACCCGGTCAGACACGGGGCGGAGGGTGAGTGGAAAACGCCACATCAGCTTCGAAAGCTGCCGGAGCTGCTGTGGGGGTGCCGGGAGCAAGACTTCTGGGTCGCAAATCTTGGATCGAACCAGCGACAGAGAGTGTCTCCTGGACTCGGGATTGATCTTCTAGGGGTCGCAGTTGGTGTAGGCCAAAGCGCGAGCACTCAGTACTTAGGTCACCGTCGTGCGGGAACGAGTCTTTGACCCTAACGGAGTGAATCCAAGATCCGACAGCCATGTCAGAGGCCGAGCAGAACGACAGCATTGCTGTCGAGGGGATTCGCCTCCCGCGAGTAGATCTCAACCGTGTCTGGGCTGCGGTGACCCGTTTGACGCATGATCTCGTGGTGAGTAGCGCCAGCCCGGAACGCCTCAGTGACGAAGCCCGCGCGAAGCGAGTGGGCCCCGTAATCCGCAGGGTTCAACCCAATGATTGCCACCCTTCTCTTGACGACGTCATTGACGACGTTTCCGGTGATGTGGCGCGCTTTGATCGCCCCATTCTTCATTACAGGTCGGAGGAATGGCTGTCGTCCGTCGAGAACCGGCACGCTCTGTGTGCAAGCGTGTTCCGTGACCGAGGTGCCTCGAACTACGTCCTGAAGGTCGGAGCTGCTCCTCGCTCCCGCGGACAGGGCAATCAGCCATCGGATGTATGCGCACGGCGCACAAGTGAGCGGGCTGGCCCCGAATGGAATGGCCTTGAGGAAACCGTTCCCCTGCTGATCGGTCTTGGAGCGTCGAACGCGGATGTGCAGCCCGTTCTCCGGGTGGATGCTGATGTCCCGAAGCTCGAGGGCTGCAAGCTCGGACCGCCGGAATGCTCCGCCGAATCCGATAGTAAGGATGGCGGCATCTCGATGGCCGATCACCGCGTGGGGCCATGACGTGCGATCGATTTCAACCAGAGTCCTACGCAGTCCATCCAAGAGAAGAGGCGCCTTGCGCGCGGTCGGCCGGGCCCTCTCACGACAGATGCCCTCGAGCGTGTTCGCGACATCCCTGTGCTCTCCCGGTTTTGCCAATCCCGCCAAAGAATGCACCTTATTGATCGAGGAGAGCCAGTGGCTGAGTGTGGAAGGCGCATAGAACCACTCTCCATTGCTGTCCACAAGGTCAGCCGCGTACGTCAGATATGCCGCGACGATGAGAGGCTCCGCTGGTAGAGGATCAAAACCCTGCACCGCGCACCATCGGCTGAATGTGTCCCATTGTCCGCGAACCGCCCGCCGAGTGTTTGGCGCCAGGGACTCTCGCTGAAAGTGGTGGATGCGCTCCAAGCTCGCTGTGGGAATCAGCGGCACCGCACCAGCCAAGACCAAGGACGTGCGGTCCCGATGACGGGTGACGGCGCCCGGGGCGCTCGGGCTCGGCGCCAGTGGGTGCCGGCGGGCTGCTTTCAGAATGGGGTGCCTCCAGATAGTAGTGATTAGGGGAAGAATCAGCAAGTAAAACGACGGGGTCACAGTGAGATTGGGTTGACGTGGTGTGGGGCCGAGCCGTTCGCAATGATGCGGAACGGCGCTGCAAAGGCCCATTGGCGGTCCTCACCATGTAGACATGCGGCACAATTGGTTTGGCTCAGACAGCACGACTCCCACCCGCTCTCGAGCCCTGTTCGGCTGGCGTTCCGGGTCGGTTGAAACCTCCGCTTCGTGTCCTTTCGGCTGCGATCCCACAGGTGATGACCGATTCAGGGTGGAAGTTGACGCGAGCCAATCACGAGCATTTCCCTGACAACGTGGATCTCACCCTCGTCCGCGGAATCGGAATGCCACATCTCGAAGGGGAGGGGCACTGTTGGTGATCCGCGTCGAAACGGTCGAGGCGCGATCTTCCGCCGTGAGCCTCGCATCCGTGAGCGGCTTCTTACCCTCGTCATTCACCCCGGGTCGCTTGCCCGTCGTCATAATTGGGCATGACCTATGTTTCTCGACAAGAGTGCAAGCGCCAGCTCCTGGACGCGGCGATTGAGACTTCAACTTCGGCCGACTGGCCGTTCCAGATGGCGGACGTCCCGAATGTGATCATGCTGCGGCTGAGTCGCGTGCTCAGTTCTCTGTATGCATCGTTGGATCCGTCAGACCCGGAGTGGTCTTCCTATCGAGGGCAGAGCCATTTGACGAGGTTATCGCCACTCGAGATTCAGGATTTTCTTCGAGATGCACTCTACGAGGAACTCCGCCATCAACGTCAGATGTTAGGTGCGGCAGCGGCGGACGCGGAGTCCGGGGCGGAAGACGAATTGATCCGTAAGCATCTAGTTGCCCAGGCTGCGGAGATCGGGCGTGCGGATAGGGCGCGGCAGAAATCGGAGAGACTCGCTCGGGAAGCCGCACACGCCCTGATCGGGGCAGAAGAGCGCATGTTGGAGCAGGTACGGCTCAAAGAGGCGAGGCTGGCCCGAGAAGCGGAGCCCGGCTATGTCGCTGCTCCACTCGTACAGGACCCCAACCGGCATGGTTCGATGTGCCCGAATTGCGGAGCCCTGAACCAATACCATCGGATCTGCAAGTCTTGCCGTCGAGTTCGATAGCGTCAGCTGGTTCGCCACCAGGTAGTTCTTGTTGTCCGCAGGGGTCAGTGGTCGTTCAGCATCGGGCTCGTGCTCTTGACCCAGCACCGTAAGCCCGCGGTCCGGGTTCGGAGTCGCTACGGCCCCGCGGCTGCCCTTCTCCAGGGGTAGCCGCGGGAACCACGTCGAGTGAGGAGTCACCGAGAGCTTCATGGCTCGAGGAGGATGCCCCGCGTCAAATCAGCCTCGTGAGCGGTTGTGTTGGGCATCCTCGACGGGCAGAGACTCCGGCCACTCGTCTGGCCAACCGGAGCGCTTCAGCGGGAACTTGAGGGGATTCAGCGTCAGGCCGGCACGGACGTTGGGAGCCGCGAAAACCACCATTTCCCAGTACTTACGGTCGGTGCCGATGGCCGTCCAGCGACTCCCGTCCTCCTCGTCTTCGCAGAAAAGCATGAAGTGACTCCGTGCGGGGAGCCCGATTGCCACGGAGACTACGGGGTTCGTGTAGGCATGTTCACGAGGGATGAGTGTCATGATGTGTCCTTCAAAGGGCGGGGCCGGCTTTTAGTCGGCCAATGATGCTTCGAGTGCGGGGTGCTCAAGAAGCGATGCTGCCGGGCTGAGTCATTCAGCCCGGCAGCAGGTGATACATGCGCGGGGTCTCTCAGGTTTCGTACACGAGCTGGTGGGTGCTCGTTCGAAACGGCTGGTTGCCGTGCCGTGGGTACATGCGCGGCACGGAGAACAGGTGCGTTGTCTTCGCCCGATCGGCGGGTTCCCGCTGCACTCAGGCTCCGACGCCTACGCAGAGGCACGATTGTCCCGGAGCACGGGAATACTGGATGGACTGGGCCGCGACCCGGCGCGGTCGGGGTCTCTCCTAGGGCGGCAACGGAGGTGCACCGTGCCCCTGGACCAGACCACGTCTCGAACCGTTCGGTCGGCGTGGAGGAGCGCCCATGAGCTGAGATCCTGTTCAGGGGTACAAACACGCCCGTCGATTTACGGCGCCGAATCGACGGCCTCAATGCCAACGCCTAGGCCAAGTCCGCCACTGGCGATACGATCCCGCCATGGATCCGGAACGCAGACGTCTACGCATAGTGGAGGTTGGGGAGCAGCGGCCCGAGTCGGCCGATGAACTCGAATTCCTGGATGACAGCGCCGAGGTGAATGCCGCGGGGCTGCGGCAGGAACTGAACGTGCCGCCCAGCGACTAGAACGGCCGAAGGATGATCCTCATCCATCTGTCTCTATTGCACCCACTCAATCCTGACTGCGTCTGGGCGGAACGTCCTATTGTCGCCATTCCCCAATGGCAAGAGCGTCACAGTCATCAGTGACCGGATGAGTGATCGCTTCTCCGTGAGAGTCAAAGTTTCGTTCCATTGTTGGGTCACTTCGGCACCCATGCCTGTCAATGGGAGTCGGGCAGTAGCTGCGTTCACCTGATCCAGCCGATGTTCCAGCGTGATGAGTCTTGCCCGCAGCGGCTTCGAGGCGTCGCGCACGCCTTGAGCTGTCAATACGCCTTCAACGAGTAGTTCAGCGAGCTCATCAAGCTTTCGATGCGTTTCCTGCGCCTCATCGATCAGATGCTCGACAGGTTCCGAGATTGGTTCACGTGTGGCTAGGGCATCCGGACTTTGCAGCCGTGCAATCATGACCATTTCGACATACTCATCGAGCATCTGCACTGATCGTGACGTGCAACTCGAAGCTTGGCATGTGTACTGGGCACCCCCCGAGCCCGCGCGCGCCTTTCGGTAGCAGACGCCTCCGCACACTCCGCATCTCACGATCCCTGAAAGGAGGTGGGTTGCCGTCGTGAAAGTCGATTTTCTGCGGCGTTTGGCGAGACTCGACTGCCACCGTTTCCAAGTGAACTGGTCGACCATGGGCTCCCAGTTACCCGTGCCGACTACCTCCCCATTGTATGTTGAGATGCCTGCGTAGTGTGGATTACCCAGAAGATCTCGCACCTGGATTATTCCCCACGGCTTGCCCTGCGGCGTCTGGATCTTCCGGGCGTTCAGATCGCGCATGATCGAATGACGTGACTGACCGAGGTCGTAGTAGCGATGCAGCACGTCCCGCAAGACCTCTGCTTCTTCTGGCACGAGGACGACGGCACGTCCCTCCCTCCGGTAGCCGAACGGTCGGCGCGAAAAATGCCATTCGCCAGCTTCTGCCCGTGTGCGATACGCGAGCTTCTGGCGGTCCGTTCTCTGCTCGCCTTCGTGACTAGCAACGGCTCCGACAAGTGAGGCTATAAGCCGGCCGGCTGACGTGCTGAGATCCATATCACCTGCTTGGACAGTCAAGATCGTCAAGCCATGTTTTTTGGCAATTTCTGTGATCCGAACCAAGTCAGTCAACCGGCGATACAGCCTGTCGTTATGCCACGCGATAACGGTATCGACCTTGCCCTCGCGCACGAGTTCCAGCAATTTCTCGAACGCCGGACGGCGTACACCGGTCGTGGCCGATGTGTCGTTATCGCTAAATTCGAAGGCGATTTCTAGTCCGCGATTCACAGCAAGGGCCCGGCACGCCTTCAGCTGTCGGCTCACGCCGGCACCGTCCCCGGTCTTGTCGAGGGACTGTCGGGTATAAATCGCAACTGCCATGACACTGACGGTATCTTAGAACGTGCCAGTTCGCTCAGCCACCTCACGGCAGTGTCTGGAGCGAACTGCGCCGTGGTGATCGCGGGCGTCATGCTGCTGACCGGGTTTCTGGGACTGCGCCGCGGCATCCGGATCGCGATCTCGCTCCTCACCCTGCTCGGGTTCGTGGTGCTCGTGACGCCCGAACCCAGTGTGCTGCGTGCCGCTCTGATGGCGACGATCCTGCTGCTCGGGATTGCCTCCGGTCGGCCGGGCCGAGGTGTGCCGTTGCTCGCACTCGTCGTGATCCTACTGCTGGCGGCCGACCCATGGCTGGCCCGCAGTTACGGGTTCGCTTTGTCGGTTCTGGCCACGGCCGGCCTACTCGTGCTGGCCGGGCCGCTGACCCGAATGCTGCATCGGTGGCTGCCCACCTGGCTCGCCGCCGTGATCGCCATCCCGCTGGCCGCGCAGCTGGCCTGTCAGCCGGTGCTCGTTCTGCTCACTCCCACCCTCCCGCTCTACGGGGTGCCCGCGAATCTGCTGGCCGGTCCGGCAGCCCCGGCCGCCACCGTCATCGGTCTGATCGCGTGCCTGCTCTTGCCCTGGCTGCCCGGTGTCGCCGGGGGAGTGCTCTACCTGGCCTGGCTGCCGGCCGCCTGGATCGCGGCGATCGCCCGAACATCCGCAGAGCTGCCCGGCAGCCGCCTACCCTGGCTGGGCGGCCCGCTCGGTGTTCTCGTGACCGTTCTACTGACGGTGGCCGCGGTGGCGCTGGTGATGCGGGGCCGGGGGCAGGTTCGGGCGCGCTGGCCGATCGCGGCGATCGCGGTGCTGGTTCTCGCCGCCGGAAGCTACGCGGGCAGCCTGATCGGGGCAGGCGTCGGCCGGGCCGTGGCCTTCCCCGCGGACTGGCAGATCGCGGCCTGCGACATCGGGCAGGGTGATGCGGTCGTCGTGCGCGACCGCGACCGGTACGCGCTCGTCGACGTGGGGCCCGACCCGGCCCTGCTCGCCGACTGCCTCGACACGCTGGGGATCGACCGAATCGACATCCTCGTGCTGACCCACTACGACCTGGACCACATCGGCGGGGTCGCCGCCGTGATCGGCCGCGTCGACACGGCGCTGGTCGGCATCCCGGAGAACGCCGACGATGAGCGACTGCACGATGCCCTCGCCGCGGGCGGTGCCGAACTGCGGGGCGCTGCCCGCGGCGACACGGGCACCCTCGGGGAGCTGCGCTGGGAGATCCTCTGGCCGGTGCGGGGCTCAGCGGTGATGCAGACCGGAAACGAGGGGAGCGTGACGATCGGATTCGACGGTCGCGGCATCCGTTCCCTGTTCCTCGGGGATCTCGGCGAGGAATCCCAGGACGCGCTCCGGCGCAGCTCCAGCCCGGGCGAGGTGGATGTCGTCAAGGTCGCCCACCACGGGTCGGCAGACCAAAGCCCGGAGCTCTATGCCGATCTTCGGGCAACGGTGGGGCTGATTTCGGTAGGCAGGGAGAACGGCTACGGCCATCCCACCGACACGGTCCTGGACATTCTTGCGGCCGCGGGCACACTGCCCCTCCGCACCGACCAGCAGGGACTGCTGGTGATCGCTCCGGGGCCAGGTGTTGGTGCGCTGACGGTCTGGAGCGAGACCGTGCGGAGCGAGACCGTGCCGGACACCGACCCCGGATAGTCTTAATGGATTCCGCACAGCCTCAATCGAAGGAACCCCGAGTGGCCGCACGCACAGCTTCATCCGGCCGGACCGCGCCCCGCGCTGTGCCGAAGTCGGCCGCCATCCCGCAGCTGGCCTGGCACCAGGTGCGGCCGGCGCCGATCATCCTGGTCTCCGGAACCGAAGTGTTCCTGGCCGAACGCGCGATCCGCCAGCTGCGGGACTTCCTCAAACTCGAAGACCCCAGCCTGGAGATCAGCGACGTGCAGGCCGACAGCTATGCGCCCGGCGAACTGCTCACCATGGCCAGCCCGTCCCTCTTCGGCGAACCGCGGCTGATCCGCGTCAGCTCCGTCGAGAAGTGCAGCGACACGTTCCTCGCGGAGGCCCTGGACTACCTGCAGAACCCGGCCGAGGACACCTACGTCGTGTTCCGGCACGGCGGCGGCGTGCGCGGCAAGAAGCTGCTCGACACCATCCGTTCGGGCGTCGGCGGCGCCATCGAGGTCGTCTGCACCGAGCTGAAGAAAGACTCCGACCGGCACGACTTCGCCTCCGCGGAATTCAAGACGGCCGGCAAGCGGGTCACTCCCAGCGCGCTGCGGTCCCTGGTCGCCGCGTTCTCCGGCGATCTGGCCGAACTCTCCGCGGCCTGCCAGCAGCTCATCGCCGATGTCGGCACCGAAGTGACCGAGACGACCGTGGACCGCTACTACGGCGGTAGGGTCGAGGCCAACGCGTTCAAGGTAGCCGATGCCGCCATCGCCGGGCATCAGGGGGAGGCGCTCGTCATCCTGCGCCACGCCCTGTCCTCCGGCGCCGACCCGGTCCCGGTGGTGGCCGCGTTCGCCATGAAGATCCGCACCATGGCGAAGCTCTGCGGGGTGCGCGGCGGCTCGGCCCAGCTTGCCTCCCAGTTCGGCCTCGCCCCCTGGCAGGTCGAGCGGGCCCAACGTGACCTGCGCAGCTGGTCCGACGAGGGTCTCGCCCGCTGCGTCGTGGCGCTGGCCGAAACGGATGCCGCGGTGAAGGGTGCCGAGCGCGACCCCGTCTTCGCTCTCGAGCGGCTCATCGGTGTGATCGCCCGCCGCGGTGAGAGCTGACCAGACCCGGCTTTCGCGCGCCTCCTTACCCTCGACGGTGAGCTCCGCGCCAGGGAGGGGTCGCTCACCGTGGTGCGCGCCGACTGATGTCCGAACTGAGAGGTGTGGGCCTGGGCGGACTCGGCGCGCACGACACGATCACCGCGGCGAGCGGCAGAGAGACGACGGCTGCCAGGACCGCCGTCAGGGCGATGCTGCTGCGCCTGACCGGGCCCGGCCGTGATGAATTTCAGGTGACCGGTCCCCGACGGTTCGAGCCTCTGCCCGGACACACGAAAGCCCCCACCGAGATGGCAGGGGCTGTTGTGTACGCCGGTCAGGGCCGGTGAACGATCCTGATCCCGGTCAGGCGCAGACTAGACGAGGGCGTTGACCGACTTGGCGATCGCGGACTTCTTGTTCGCGGCCTGGTTCTGGTGGATGACGCCCTTGCTGACGGCCTTGTCGAGCTTTTTCGAAGCAACGGCGAGACTGGCAACAGCCTTGTCCTTGTCGCCCGAGGCGATCGCCAGGCGCGTCGCGCGGACAGCGCGCTTGAACTCGCTCTTGACCGACTTGTTGCGCTCCTGGGCCTTTTTGTTGGTGCCGATACGCTTGATCTGCGACTTGATGTTTGCCACGTTTATACGCTTTCGTTAGATTCTTTTTCGGATGGGCCGCTTGGCGGTAGAGGGCGCCGTACGGCAATAATCGTGTGGGGTGGGACCCAACACGCAAGCCAACAGGCAACGATACCAGCTATTCGTTCAGGTCGACAATCGGCCCGGGCCAGTCGATCGCAACCTCCGTGAGGATGCCGCTCAGCACCGCGGCGAAGCGTTCCGGTTGGGCCAGGCTGACGAGGTGCGACGCCCGGGGGACGATCACGAGGCGCCCGTCCCGGCAGGCGCCGAGGAAGCGGCGCTCATGCAGCCGGAACTGATCCAGAGAACCGTTGACCAGCCACACCGGGCCGGGATAGCGAGCCAGGCTGTCCAGCGGGCGGAGGCTGCCGGTGGCGCCGAGCCCGGCATCCATCACCGTCAGCGGCACACCGCCGGCGAGCGTGTCGGCGGCCCCTGCCGATGGGAGGAGCACCCGCACGAGTGTGGTGTGGAGCCACAGTCCCTGGTCGGGCAGTCGGCGGATCAGCCGGGCCAGGCCCCGGTAGGCGTCCAGCAGCCAGCCGGCCGGGAGCGCGCAGCTTCCCGCGGCGACCAGCCCGGCCACCTTCTGCGGGTGGCGCGCGGCGTACTCGATGGCGTAGTAGCCGCCGAGGGAGAGGCCGACCAGCAGCACCCGGCCGCCCAGAGCAGCGACGCCCTCGTCGATGGCGGCCAGGGCGCCCGCCACGGTGAACGTTTCGTCCATGCGGGCGCCGTGCCCCGGCAGATCGATCGCGAGTGCCGGATGCCCGGCCTCGCCCAGCATGGACAGCTGTCGTCGCCACATGGTGCCCGACGTGCGGATCCCGTGCACGAAAAGAACCGGGACGGCGGGTGTCATTCATTCCTCCTGGTGAGCAGCCGCACTAGAGGGTGACGGCGATACCGATGATAGACATCAGGGAGTAGCCGCACCAGATCAGCAGTGACAGCACCCGGTTCGCGTCAATCACTTCTGGCTCTTCCGTGGGTGAGTGCTCGGCCGGGCGCTGCGTCTGTGGCCAACTCAGGACATCCGTCGCACGGGTGGCCGGGCCACCGCGGACCAGTGCGGAACCGGTGCGGATGTCCGGCCTCGCCCGGTCGGATCTCCTGAGATGGCCACACTACCCGCCGAAGAGCCACGGCAGTGGTTCACGGCAGTGGTCCACGGCAGTGGTTCGCTGCGAGCCGCCGGGCGCGGCCGTTCCCGCGCGCAAGCCTGGAACGATGCGCGGCAACGGCGAAACCGGGACCCAGCCACCTATGGGAGAATTGTCAGACCATGTCACCGAGACCCCTCACGGCGCTTGAACCGGCCGCCACCCCGCCCGAGTTCATCCGCAATTTCTGCATCATCGCCCACATCGACCACGGCAAGTCCACGTTGGCCGACCGGATGCTGCAGATCACCGGCGTCGTCGATGACCGTTCGATGCGCGCCCAATACCTTGACCGGATGGACATCGAGCGCGAGCGCGGCATCACCATCAAAAGCCAGGCCGTTCGTATGCCGTGGGAACTCGACGGGCAGACCTACGCCCTGAACATGATCGACACCCCCGGCCACGTGGACTTCACCTACGAGGTGTCTCGCAGCCTGGCCGCGTGCGAGGGAGCAATCCTCCTCGTCGACGCCGCCCAGGGGATCGAGGCGCAGACCCTCGCCAACCTCTACCTGGCGCTGGAGAACGACCTCACCATCATCCCGGTGCTGAACAAGATCGACCTGCCGGCTGCCGACCCCGACAAGTACGCGAAGGAGCTCGCCAGCCTGATCGGTGGCAGTCCCGACGACGTGCTCCGGGTTTCCGGCAAGACCGGTGTCGGTGTCGCCGAACTCCTCGACCGCGCCACCCGCCTCATCCCGGCCCCGGTCGGCGACCCGGCCGCCCCGGCCCGCGCGATGATCTTCGACTCGGTCTACGACAGCTACCGTGGCGTCGTCACCTATGTGCGCATGATCGACGGCAAGCTGGGCCCGCGCGAGAAGATCCAGATGATGTCGACCCGTGCCACGCACGAGATCCTCGAGATCGGCGTCACCTCGCCCGAGCCCACCACCAGCAAGGGCCTCGGCGTCGGCGAGGTCGGCTACCTGATCACGGGCGTGAAGGATGTGCGCCAGTCGAAGGTCGGCGACACGGTGACCACCGCGCTCCGCCCCGCCACCGTCGCCCTTCCGGGCTACACCGAGCCGAAGCCCATGGTCTTCTCGGGCCTCTACCCGATCGACGGCAGCGACTACCCGGCCCTCCGGGAGGCCCTCGACAAGCTCAAACTCTCCGACGCGTCCCTCGTGTACGAGCCCGAGACATCCGTCGCCCTCGGTTTCGGTTTCCGCTGTGGTTTCCTCGGGCTGCTGCACCTGGAAATCATCACCGAGCGGCTCGACCGGGAGTTCGGCCTCGACCTGATCACCACGGCGCCCAGTGTGATCTACGAGGTCACCACCGACGACAAGAAGTCTGTCACGGTCACCAACCCGAGCGAGTTCCCGAACGGGAAGATCGCCAAGGTCGAGGAGCCGATCGTGAAGGCGGCCATCCTCGCACCCAAGGACTACGTCGGCGTGATCATGGAACTCTGCCAGAGCCGCCGCGGCACCCTGCTCGGCATGGACTACCTCGGCGAGGACCGGGTCGAGATCCGCTACACGATGCCGCTCGGTGAGATCGTGTTCGACTTCTTCGACAATCTCAAGAGCCGCACCGCCGGCTACGGCTCGCTCGACTACGAACCCATCGGCTCTCAGGAGGCCGACCTGGTCAAGGTCGACATCCTGCTGCAGGGCGAACAGGTCGACGCGTTCAGCGCGATTGTGCACCGCGACAAGGCCTACGACTACGGCGTGCTGATGACGGGAAGGCTGCGCAAGCTCATCCCGCGCCAGCAGTTCGACGTGCCCATCCAGGCCGCGATCGGCGCCCGCATCATCGCCCGCGAGTCCATCAGTGCCATCCGCAAGGATGTTCTCGCCAAGTGCTACGGCGGCGACATCTCCCGCAAGCGCAAGCTGCTGGAGAAGCAGAAGGAGGGCAAGAAGCGCATGAAGATGGTCGGCCGGGTCGAGGTTCCCCAGGAGGCGTTCATCGCCGCCCTGTCCGGTGACGAGCCCCCGAAGAAGAAGTAGACGGATGCGCCGCGCCACCTTCACCGATACCGCCGTCACCTACGCGTCCATCGGCGGCACCCTCGCCCCGGACCTGCTCCGGTTCCCACCCAAGGGCTACCGGCCCCTCGAGCGCACCGTGCGCCTTGGCAGCGGTGAGGAGCGCTTCCAGCTGGCCTCGAAGTCGCTGATGACCTGGGGCGTGCAGCGGGGGAGCGGAATGACCGTCACCGACCTGCTGGACGGCACCGGCCAGCAGTACACGGGACTCGTCTTCGACGCCGACGGCCAGGCCGCCCGCGACCAGAAGCCCGAGCCGGACGAGGCCGTCTTCGCCGAGGACGGCACGCCCTACATCGTCAACGGCATGTCCGCGCACCTCACGAGCAAGTTAGGCCCCTTCACCATCGACGCCCCCGTGCGCGTGGTCTACGTGATCGATGAACCCGACCGCCTCGGCTTCGCATACGGCACCATGGCCGGGCACCCGGCCAGCGGCGAGGAATCGTTCATCGTCGACAGACGCGAGGACGACTCGGTCTGGCTGACCATCCGCGCCTTCTCCCGCCCCGGCAACTGGTTCTACAGGCTGGGCTGGCCGTTCGTGCGGCGGCAACAGGCCAAAATCACCGCTCGGTACCTACGCGCGCTGCATCCGATCGGCGCGGTCTAACCGCATGGGCAGTGCCCTTCCCCTCGGCGACCCCGCACCCAGCGACGGACTGCTGCCGGCCTCGGCCGCCGTGGGAGCAGCCCAGCGCGATTTCGGCGTCTACCTGCACGTGCCGTTCTGCCGGGTCCGCTGCGGCTACTGCGACTTCAACACCTATACCGCCACCGAGTTGCGGGGCGCGAGCCAGCATGACTATGCCGGCCAGGCGATCACCGAGGTCCAGTCGGCCGGCCGGATCCTGACTCAGTCGGGCGTGCCGGCCCGCCAGGCGGCGACCGTCTTCTTCGGCGGCGGCACCCCCACCCTGCTCCCGGCCGACGACCTGGTGCGGATGCTGGAGGCCGTGCGCTCCACCTGGGGGATCGCACCCGGCGCCGAGGTGACCACCGAGGCGAACCCCGACTCCGTCGACGCCGCCTACCTCGGCCGCCTCGCCGAGTCCGGCTTCACCCGGGTATCCTTCGGCATGCAGTCCGCGGTACCGAGCGTGCTGGCCACCCTCGAGCGCACCCACGACCCCGAGCGGGTGCCGCTTGTGGTGCAGTGGGCGCGCGAGGCCGGCCTCGACGTGTCCCTCGACCTGATCTACGGCACACCGGGGGAGACCCTCGTCGATTGGCGCACCAGCCTCGAGCACGCCATCCGGCAGGCTCCCACCCACGTCAGCGCCTACTCGCTTATCGTCGAGGAGGGCACCAAGCTGGCCCGCCAGATCAAGCGCGGCGAACTGGCCCCTGTCGATGACGACGTTCAGGCCGAGTTCTATGAGCTGGCCGACGACCTACTGTCCTCGGCAGGCTACGGCTGGTATGAGGTCAGCAACTGGGCGACGGATGACGCGCACCGCTCGCGCCACAACCTCGCCTACTGGCGCAGCCAGGACTGGTGGGGTGTGGGGCCCGGAGCCCACAGCCACATCGGTGGGGTGCGCTGGTGGAACGTCAAGCATCCGTCGGCCTACGGCGATCGGATTCGCGCCGGCGACTCACCGGCTGCCGGGCGGGAGACCCTCGATGCGGCCACTCAGGAGGTGGAGCGGGTGCTCTTGCTCACCCGAATCCGCGAGGGTATCCCCATCGACTCGCTCAGCCCGCTCAGGCGCCACGAGGTGGCGGGACTCATCGCCGACGAACTCATCGATGCGAAAGCAGCCCTCTTCGGTTCGATCGAACTGACCCTCAGAGGACGACTCCTGGCGGATGCCGTCGTGCGCCGCCTGCTCGCCGACTGAACTCAGTTCACGAACTTGATCGACAGCGGATACGTGTAGTACTCGCCCCGGTTTGCGGCCAAGGCGGCCATGATTCCGAACACGACCATCAGAACGGAGGCAGCCAGGAGAACGAGGTAGCCGACGAGGATGATCGTCAGGACGCCGCCGACCGCGTAGGCGATCAGGAGCGTGAGCTGGAAGTTCAGTGCGGTCGCGGTGTGTGCCCGGATGAACGGGCCGCGGTCCTTGAGCACGATGTAGCCGATCAGGGCCGGCACGAAATAGAACAGAATGCCGCCGACGTGCACGAGGGTGGCCCACAGTTTTTCGTCGGCCGGGTTCATCGGGGTGGGAGCCTGGTTCGGGTTGGCGGGCGGTGGTGGGGTGGAATTGGTCATTGGTGCTCCTTCTGAAGAAAAACCGAGTGCGCCGGGCTACTTGATCAGGCGCAGGGCGAACGGGTACCGGTAGTGGTTGCCGTCCTTCGCCTGGAGGTAGCCGAGCACCGAGAAGACAACACCGAGGATGTACAGCACCCAGGCGAGACCGCCGATGACGCCGCCGATGCCGAATGTGAGGAAGCCGATAACCGTCGCAAAAAAGTTGATCGCGAAGTAGCCGATCAGAAGCGTGATCTGAAAGTTGAGCGCTTCCTTCGCCTCGACGCTGGTCAGAGGTCCGCGGTCTTTGAAGAGCAGCCACAGCACCAGGGACGGCACGAACATGAGGATCCCGCCCAGATGTGCGAGGGACGCCCATTGGCGGTCATCCGCCTCCGTCAGGGGTGCCGACGGTCCCGGGGCGGCAGGCTGGTAGGGCGGTTGCGGCGGCCGTTGGCCCTGGTACGGATCATCGGATCCGGGACCAGTGAAATTACTCATGATCATGCCTTTCAGTGCACCGGGGAAGAGGTGCTACATGCCTAAGTTACTGCGCCCCAACATTGGGGAGCAATGGGTAAGCCCAGCCGGTCGCGGTATGATTGGCAGTCACATACCGCGAGTGCCAATCGATGCTGCACTCGCGACGCTGGGAGGAGGCGAGCGCCATGGTGTCCGATCGCAGTCTCGAAGTCCTGCGTGTGATCGTTCAGGACTATGTAGCCTCCCGCGAACCCGTCGGTTCCAAATCTATCGTCGACCGGCATTCCTTCGGGGTCTCGGCGGCCACGATCCGCAACGACATGGCCCTGCTCGAAGAGGAAGAGTTGATCGCGGCTCCGCACACCTCGTCGGGCCGCATCCCCACCGATAAGGGCTACCGCCTGTTCGTCGACCATCTCGCCGATCTGCGCCCGCTCTCGGCGGCGCAGCGCCAAGCCATCGAGACGTTCCTCGGTCAGTCGGCCGACCTTGACGAGGTGCTGGCCCGCAGCGTGCGGCTGCTCTCGCAGCTCACCCATCAGGTCGCCCTGGTGCAGTATCCGTCGCTGTCCCGCGCGAAGGTGCGCCACATCGAACTGGTGCCCCTGTCCGAGACTCGCCTCCTGTCGGTTCTGATCACGGATGCCGGACGGGTCGAGCAACGCGTCGTCGACCTGCCCCGGCCTCTGGCTGAACCCGTTCTGATCGAACTGCGCACCCGGTTGAATTCTGCTCTGGTCGGGCTGGGCATGAGCGAGGCCGCCAGCACCCTTACCGGCAGCTCTCTCACCGCCGGCTCCGGCCTCGGCCCGCTCGAGCAGCAGGAGGCGGTGGATCTGATCACCGGCACCCTGCGGGACCAGGTCGGCGCGAACAGGCAGGACCGGCTCGTGATGGCCGGCGCCGCCAACCTCGTGCGCACCGAGGAAGACTTCACCGGCAGCATTTTCCCGGTGCTCGAGGCCATCGAGGAACAGGTCGTGCTTCTGCGGCTGTTCGGCGAGATGGCCTCTGACCAGCACGGCGTGTCCGTCAGTATCGGCCGGGAGAATGCCCCGTTCGGTCTGGCCGAGACATCCGTGCTCACCAGCGGCTACTCCTCGCAGGGCGGCAACCTGGCGCGCCTCGGCGTACTCGGCCCCACTCGGATGGACTACTCGAACAACATGGCGGCCGTCCGTGCGGTCGCCCGCTACCTTTCACGCCTTCTCGGCGAGAATTGACCAGTTCCCCTCGGCCCAGAAGCCGGCGGAACACCACATTTCAGAACAGACCTAGGAGAGCCAGCTTTGGCTGACCATTACGAAGTACTCGGCGTTGCCCGCGACGCCTCGACCGACGAGATCAAGAAGGCCTACCGCAGGCTGGCCCGGCAGCTGCACCCCGACGTGAACCCGGGCGCGGATGCATCCGAGCGCTTCAAATCCGTCACGCACGCCTACGACGTGCTCAGCGACGTCAAGCAACGCGACAACTACGACCGTGGCGGCAACGGCCGCTCGGGCGGCGGCGGAGGCGCCGGTTTCGACGGCAACTTCGGCAACTTCGGCGACATTTTCGAGACCTTCTTCGGCGGCGGGGGATCCAGCCGCGGGCCTCGGTCGCGCCGTGAGCGCGGCCAGGATGCCCTGATCCGGGTCGACCTCGACCTCGATGAGATCATCTTCGGCACGCACCGGGAGCTCGAGGTCGACACGGCCATCATGTGCGCGACCTGCAGCGGCACGTGCTGCCAGCCGGGCACCGCGCCCGTCACCTGCGACATCTGCCACGGCACCGGCACCATCCAGCGCGCCGTGCGGTCGCTGCTCGGCAATGTCATGACGAGCAGCCCCTGCGGTTCCTGCCGCGGCTACGGCACGATCATCGCCACTCCCTGCGTCACCTGCCAGGGCCAGGGCCGCGTGCGAGCGCGTCGCACGGTCCCCGTCGACATCCCGGCGGGGGTCGACACGGGCCTGCGCCTGCAGATGCCCGGCAGCGGCGAGGCCGGTCCGGCCGGCGGTCCCAACGGCGACCTCTACCTTGAGATGAAGGTGCGCCACCACGACGTGTTCAGCCGTGACGGCGACGACCTGCTCTGCACCCTCGAGGTGCCGATGACGGATGCCATCCTCGGCAGATCCGCGACCGTCAAGGCGCTCGACGGCGACATCGAGGTCGAGCTCAGGCCGGGCACGCAGAGCGCCGAGATCATCACGGTCAAGGACCGCGGCGTAACCCGTCTGCGCGGGAACGGACGCGGCGACCTGAAGGTCGGCGTGCACGTGGTCACACCGACCCGTCTCGACCACAAGGAGCGGGAGCTGATCGAGGCCTTTGCGGCCCGCCACAAGGCGCCGGTTCCTGCCCTCAGCGCCTTTCAGCAGGGACTTTTCGCCAAGCTGCGCGATCGGTTTCGCGGCTAGGCGTCGATGGCACACTTCTTCATCGACGAGGCGCTCCACGCCGCCGATTGCGTGCCGGGGGCGGTCGTCGGCATCGGTGGCGCCGAGGCCCGGCACGCGGTCACCGTCAGCCGGGTGCGCCCGGGCGAGCGCCTGCAGATCGGGAACGGGGCCGGGCTCATGCTCGCCGCCACCGTCGTTGACGCAGATGCGAGGCTGCTGACCCTGCGCGTCGAGACGGTGACCGTGACCGCGCTGCTGACGCCGCGCATCCGTCTGGTCCAGGCTCTCGCCAAGGGAGACCGGGACGAATTGGCTGTGCAGGCGGCCACGGAGCTCGGCATCGACGGGGTGATCCCGTGGGCCGCATCCCGCTCCGTGACGCGCTGGGAGGGAGCCAAAATCAAGAAGGGCCGGGATCGCTGGTCCAGCATCGTACGCGAGGCCTCGAAACAGTCGATTCGCGCGTGGCTGCCCACGGTCGGGGAACCGGCGAGCACCAAAATGCTGGCCGAGCTGGCCGGCACCACCCGGATGCTGCTGCTGGAGCCCACCGCGAGCGAACGGTTGACCTCGCAGGCGGCGCCGACCGACGACCGGGATATCCTGCTCGTCGTCGGACCCGAGGGCGGCATCTCCCCGGCCGAGCTGACCCTGCTCGAGCAGGCAGGCGCCACCCGGGTGCGCCTGGGCGACAATGTGCTGCGCACCTCCACCGCCGGCCCGGCCGCCCTCTCCATCCTGAACGTGACGCTCGGCCGCTGGTAGCGCGTGAGCTTAAGATAGAGACATGTCTTCCACCGGCCAAGAACCGTCCATCTTCACTCGCATCGCCGCGCGCGAGGTCCCGGCGACCATCGTCGCCGAAACCGAACGGATCATCGCCTTCACCGATATCGCCCCGCAGGCGCCCGTGCATGTCGTCATCACGCCGAAAACATCCGAGTACAGCAACGTGGTCGAGCTCGCGGCCGGCGACCCCGGGCTGCTGACCGAACTCATCGAGGTGGCGGATGCTGTGGCGGCCCAGCTGTCCAACGGCCAGTTTCGGCTCGTGTTCAATACCGGCGCCAGCGTCGGGCAGACCGTTTTCCACGTCCACGCTCACCTGCTCGCTCCGCAGGCCGCCGGCGGAACCCTCGGGGAGGGAACGCTTGGTTTCCGGTGAGCCCGGGCCGGGCCAGGCCGAGGTGCACATCACGGTCGACGGCGTTGCCATGGTGCGCCTGCTCGGCGCCGACGACCGTCTGCTCGCCGCCGTCGAGAAGGAACACCCCGGCGTCAGCGTGCACGTGCGCGGCAACGAGGTCACCCTGATCGGTGAGACCGAGCACGTCGAGGCGGCGCGTCGCCTGATCGAGGAGCTCCTGCTCATGGTGCGCGGCGGGCGTGACCTCGCCGAGTCCGAGGTGAGCACCTCCTCACGGATGCTCGACACGGACAGCTCCACGAGCCCTTCCGAACGTCTGGGCCCGGCCATCCTCAGCTCCCGCGGCAAGAGCATCCGCCCCAAGACCATCGGGCAGAAGGAATACGTGGACGCCATCGACACCGACACCATCGTGTTCGGGATCGGGCCGGCCGGAACCGGCAAGACCTACCTGGCAATGGCCAAGGCCGTGCAGGCGCTGCAGCGCAAGGAGGTCGAACGGATCATCCTCACCCGCCCGGCCGTCGAGGCCGGGGAACGACTCGGCTTCCTGCCGGGCAGCCTCACCGAGAAGATCGACCCGTACCTGCGCCCCCTGTACGACGCCCTGAACGAGATGATGGACCCGGAACTCGTGCCCAAACTGCTCGCAGCCGGAACCATCGAGGTGGCCCCGCTCGCCTATATGCGCGGCCGCACGCTCAACTCCTCCTTTGTCGTGCTCGATGAGGCGCAGAACACCACTGCCGAACAGATGAAGATGTTCCTCACCCGGTTGGGGTTCGGCTCGAAAATGGTCGTGACCGGGGACATCACTCAGATTGACCTTCCGGCGGGCTCGAGCGGGCTGCGCTTGGTGAGCCGGGTGCTCGACGGGGTCGACGACATCCGTTTCGTGCGTCTGAGCAGTGCCGACGTCGTGCGGCACTCCCTGGTCGGCCGGATCGTCGACGCCTGGACCGCATACGACGCGCAGAAGCAGGCCGAGCGCTACGAAAGCGATCAGGCGCGGGAATTCGCAGGTCGCGGACCCGGCCGCCCCAACACTCCCCGCGACCGCCTTCCGAAACGGAGATCCTCTTGAGCATCGAAATCAACAACGAATCGACTATCCCGGTCGATGAGGCCGCCATCCTGCGTCTGGCCGCCTACGCTCTGGACTCCATGCACGTGCACTCTGACGCCGAACTGGCGATCGTCCTCGTCGACGAGGGTGCGATGGAGCAGCTGCACGTGCAATGGATGGATGAGCCGGGCCCCACCGACGTGCTCAGCTTCCCGATGGACGAATTGCGCCCGGGCACCGAAGACGCCGAGACCCCGCCGGGGCTGCTCGGCGATATCGTGCTCTGCCCGCAGGTGGCCCAGGGCCAGGCCGAGACAGCCGGGCACAGCGCCCTCGAGGAACTCCTGCTGCTCACCACGCACGGCGTGCTGCACCTGCTCGGATTCGACCACGTGGAACCCGCCGAGGAGAAGGAAATGTTCGGCATCCAGCGAGACATCCTGATCGGCTTCGCCCTGCAGGAACGCCTCCGCGACCGATGATCGGGTGGTTTCTCACGGCGGCCATCCTGTTGGTCGCCTTCGGCGGCCTGATGGCCGCGGTGGACTCCGCCGTCACGAGCCAATCCCGGGCCGACATTCTTGACCTGGCCGAGAAGTCCCGTGCCAAGCGCTCCCTGACGGCGATCGCCGCCGACACCGGGGCGCACCTGAACACGATCAATTTTGTACGGATCATCGCCGAGACCACGGCGGCCGTGCTGGTGACCCTCGTCTTCGCGACCACGATCGAGGAGCTGTGGCTGGCACTGCTACTGTCCTCCCTGCTGATGACCGCGGTCTCCTTCGTGCTCGTCGGCGCCAGCCCGCGCAGCGTGGGCCGGGCCCACCCCGTGGAGTTGCTCTCCGCGACCGCCCCGCTGGTGCACTTCCTCCGGGTGCTCCTCGGCCCCATCGCCAACGCGCTTGTCGCCCTCGGCAACCGGGTCACCCCCGGGCGCACCCGGCTGGCCACGTTCACGTCGGAGGACCAGCTGCTCAGCATGGTCGACGAGGCCACCGAGCTCGATGTACTCGAGGAGGACGACCGGGAACTGATCCACTCGATCTTCGAGTTCAACGAGACCGTCGTGCGCGAGGTGATGATTCCGCGCACCGACATGGTCACCATCGAAGCGGACTCATCGATCGGCGCGGCGATGGGCCTGTTCCTGAGTAAGGGCTTCTCCCGGGTGCCGGTCATCGACGGCGAAGTGGATGACGTCACGGGCATCCTGTACCTGCGCGATGTGGCCCGGCTCGTCTACGAGCGGCCGCCGAACGCGGAGAGCCTCACGGTGCGGGAGCTCGAGCGACCGGCCGTCTTCGTGCCCGAGTCGAAGAAAGCCGACGCGCTGCTCCGCCAGATGCAGCTCGAGTCAAACCACCTCGCGATGGTGGTCGACGAGTATGGTGGCATCGCCGGACTGGTCACCCTTGAAGACCTGATCGAGGAACTCGTGGGAGACATCTCCGACGAGTACGACCGCGACGTTGTGGAGGTCGAGGTACTCGGCGACGGTCGCTTCCGGGTGAGCGCGCGGCTTCCGGTCGACGAGCTCGGTGAACTGTTCGACCTGGAACTGGACGACGACGAGGTTGATTCGGTGGGTGGCCTGCTGGCCAAGGCCCTCGGGCGCTTGCCGGTGGCGGGCTCGGTCGCCAGGGCGAGCGGGTTGGTCCTCACCGCCGAACGCACCGAAGGCCGCCGCAAACGAATCAGCACCGTGCTGGTTGAACGAGACCAAGCGCTGATAGACGCGCAGAACGCATTCCTCGGAGTGTCGGACGATGAGAGAGTGAACGGTCATGACTGAAGTAGAAGGATTCCGAGCGGGGTTCGTGTCGTTCGTGGGACGCCCCAACGTGGGCAAATCCACGCTGACGAACGCGCTGGTCGGGGAGAAGGTCGCGATCACGTCGTCGAAGCCGCAGACCACCCGGCGCGCCATCCGCGGCATCGTGCACCAGAAGAACGGTCAGCTGATTCTGGTCGACACCCCGGGTATCCACAAGCCGCGCACCCTGCTGGGCGAACGACTGAACAGCCTCGTGCAGTCGACGCTGTCCGGCGTGGACGTGGTGGGCCTCTGCATTCCGGCCAACGAGCCGATCGGCCCGGGCGACCGGTTCATCAACGAGCAGCTGGACAACTTTCCGCGGGCCCGCAAGGTGGCCATCGTGACCAAGATCGACATGTCCTCCAAAACCAGTGTCGCCAACCAGCTCCTCGCCGTGTCACAGCTGCGTGACTGGGAGGCGATCGTGCCGATCTCGGCGACCAGCCGCATCCAGCTCGATATCCTCAGCGCAGAGCTGCTGCGCCTGCTGCCCTTGTCGGATGCCCCGCTCTACCCGGCCGACGCGGTCACCGACGAGAGCCTCGAGTCTCGCATCTCGGAGTACATCCGGGAGGCGGCGCTCGAGGGCGTCACCGACGAGCTGCCGCACTCGATCGCCGTGACGATTGACGACATCATCGAACGCGACGACCAGGAACTGGTCGAGATCTACGCGAACCTGTTCGTCGAGCGCGACAGCCAGAAGGGCATCATCATCGGCAAAAACGGCAGCCGGTTGAAGGATGTTGGTGTGCGCGCCCGCAAACAGATCGAACCGCTGGTGGGAAAGCGGGTCTTCCTCTCGCTCCGGGTCAAGGTCGCCAAGGAGTGGCAGCGCGACCCGAAACAGCTGGGCCGCCTCGGTTTCTAGCCGGCACTCCGCCAGCACCCCGAACCGCCAGCACCCCGAACGAATTCGACGCAGATTTTGCCTGTATCGGCCACGGACAGCCGGAAAACCGGCCATTTCCCGAAATTCTCCGTCGAATTCGTGCAATGCCGGATGCGATCGGGTGGCGTGACCCGATCCGCTGCTGAGGGTGCTGCCGAGGGTGGTAGCCTGCACTTATGTTTTTCGGTGAGCTGCTTCTTCGCTGCCGCGACGAGTCCTAATCTGAGGCCTCCCTCGTCGCGGAGTTCGTCGTTGGCTACCCACCATTCGCGAGGAGATCCCAGATCATGAAAAACAATCAGACCGCATCCCAGATGCCGATTCACAAGTACCGCCCGTATCAGGAGCAGTTCACGATCGAGCTGCCCGACCGCACCTGGCCGGACAAGCACATCACCGCGGCCCCGCGCTGGTGCGCCGTCGACCTGCGGGATGGCAACCAGGCGCTGATCGATCCGATGAGCCCCGAGCGCAAGCGCATCATGTTCGACATGCTCGTGCGGATGGGCTACAAGGAGATCGAGGTCGGCTTCCCGTCGGCCAGCCAGACCGACTTCGACTTCGTGCGCAGCCTGATCGACGGAAATGCCATTCCAGACGACGTGACCATCCAGGTGCTCACCCAGGCGCGCGAGCACCTGATCCGGCGCACCTACGAGTCGATCGCGGGCGCCAGGCAGGCCATCGTCCACCTCTACAACTCCACCAGCGTGCTGCAGCGCAAGGTCGTGTTCCGCGAAGACAAGCAGGGCATCATCGACATCGCGTTGGCCGGCGCGCGTCTCTGCCGCGCCGCCGAGGCATCCGTCCCCGGCACCACGGTCTACTACGAGTACTCCCCGGAGAGCTACACCGGTACCGAGCTGGGATTCGCCGTCGACGTCTGCAACCAGGTGCTGGAGGTCCTCGAGCCCACGCCGGAGCGCAAGGTCATCATCAACCTGCCCGCGACCGTCGAGATGGCCACACCCAACGTCTACGCCGACTCCATCGAGTGGATGTCCCGCCACCTCGCCCACCGCGAGAACGTGCTCATCTCCCTGCACCCGCACAACGACCGCGGCACAGCCATCGCGGCCGCGGAATTGGGCTACCTGGCCGGGGCCGACCGCATCGAAGGCTGCCTGTTCGGCAACGGGGAGCGCACGGGCAACGTCGACCTGGTGGCGTTGGGCGTCAACCTGTTCACCCAGGGCATCGACCCGCAGATCGACTTCAGCAACATCGACGAGGTCAAGCGCACCGCGGAGTACTGCAACCAGCTGCCTGTGCCCGAGCGCAGCCCCTGGGCCGGCGACCTGGTCTTCACCGCGTTCAGCGGCTCGCACCAGGACGCCATCAAGAAGGGCTTCGAGGCCATGGCAGTGGATGCCGCCACGCAGGACTGCGGCGTCGACGACCTGCTCTGGGCGGTCCCATACCTGCCGATCGACCCGAAGGACCTCGGACGCAGCTACGAAGCCGTGATCCGGGTCAACTCCCAGTCCGGCAAGGGCGGCGTGGCCTACCTGCTCAAGACCGACCACGCCCTGGACCTGCCGCGCAAGCTGCAGATCGAATTCTCCGGCGTCGTGCAGTCCAAGACCGACCAGGAGGGCGGCGAGGTCACCAGTGAGCAGATCTGGGAGATCTTCAACGACGAGTACCTGCCGGCCAGCCACACCACGCCCGACGCCAAGTGGGGTCGGTTCGAGCTGCACGCCACGCGCACCTCGAGCGACCTCTCCGGTTCGGTCGAACTGTCCGTTGACCTGCGCGACGACACGACCGTGTCCAGCGCGGTCGGCGCGGGCAACGGCCCGATCGCGGCGTTCCTCGGCGTGATGGCCGAACGCGGCATCGCCATCACCCTCTACGACTTCGTCGAGCACGCCATGTCGGCAGGCGGCGACGCCCTCGCCGCGGCCTACGTCGAACTCGACGTCAACGGCACGCGGTTCTGGGGCGTCGGCATCGACGCGGACATCTCGACCGCCTCGCTCAAGTCGGTGGTGTCGGCGGTCAACCGCGGCATCCGCGCCGAGGCCGGCAAGCGGTCTCTGGCGGACGCGACCGCCTGACCCCGGGTAGCCTCAGCCGGCACGTGAACTCAGCCGGCACGTGAACTCAGTCGGCGCGTGAGCAGAAAATCGTCAGCCCGGCCGAGTGCCTTCCCCGGGGGAGGCGCTCGGCCGGAGCGATGGTTCTCGGCTGCGTGCTGTCAGTCCGGCTCTAGACCCGCGCCGTGTCCTTCGTCTTCGCCCGGTGCGTCGGAGCGACGTGAGTCGGGTTGGCAGTCGCCCTGGCCGGTCGTGCCTTGGGCGCAGGGGTCAGCACCATCGTGCAGTCGTCGATCGCGCCGGCGAGCAGGTCGTAGAGCTGGCCGTCCGGGTCGGGAACGCACGCTTCCGCGATGCCCTGCACGGACACCCGGATGATGGTCTCCGCCGTGCGGTCCGTGAACTTGCTCCGAGACCAGGATCCCATCGAGGCGATGAAGTCTCGCGCCCACCGTTCGGTCGCCGGTGCCGCGTCAAACGAATTGCGGATGCGCAGGGCGACGTCGTCGGGAATGGTGCCGTTGGCCTCGGTCAGGTACCGTGCGCAGTTGAGGATCCCCACGGCAAGGGCCCGTTGGTGGTCTGCACTCGTGACCGGGAGCGCGGATGTGGCCGCCCGCAGAGCGATCAGCAAGCGCACCCGTGCGTTGTCCCCGCGCAGACCGATCACCGACGGGATCAGCGGGACCAGCCGGGCCCGGGCGGTGTCCGACGTGCAGTCGTTCACCATCCGAGCGACGGAAGCGAGTAACGGATGAGTGCAGGCAGGGTGATCACTCCAGGCCACTCCGGCGAGATAAGAGGCGAACTCCATGAAACAGGCGCCGGAACGTGGGTTTCTGTGCTTGCCTCGGGACAGGACCGGCATCAAATCCGGCATCGAATCGGGCACGTTGCCCTTCATCATGTTCATGAGGTTCCTCCAAACGACGTGAGATCTTCTTACCAGTCTGACCCGGGACGCAATGAAAGGCGAGAGCGGAATCCGTCGTTTGTGGACCAGTTTCGGGCCCGTTCGGGGCCTCAGGCCCCGCGGTTCCTGCGCCGCCGGAAGGCGACGATATTGTCGCGCCGCCACCGGGGCCAACTGCCGATCGCGCGCTGCTGCGGCAGGCTCCAGCCGTACCGCGCAGCGAGGATCCGGATGACCGTCGTCACCACGACGCAGGCGATCCCGGCGATGGTGATGGGCACCTGCAGCATGAAGAGCACCACGAGCAGGCCGCTGCCGACCCCGGCCGCGACGGCGTAGAACGAGCCGACGTGCATCACGGCGATCGGCACGTTCAGCATCATGTCCCGCAGGGCCGACCCACCCACCGCCGTGACGACCCCGACGAACAGGGCGGGGATCTCCGGCAGGCCGACGGCGAGTGCCTTGCTCGTGCCGAGGGCGCCGAACAGCCCGATGGTCACGGCGTCGAGGGCGATGATGAACGGGCCGAGCCGGTTGAACAGGCTCTGCAGCAGCATGCCGAGCAGAGCCGCCCCCGCGCACACCGGCAGGTACCAGTTACTCTGCAGCGCGGCCGGCACGCCGCCCAGCAGGATATCGCGGAGCAAACCGCCGCCGAGCCCCACGGTGACGCCGATCAGCGCGATGCCGAGCAGGTCGAAGCGGCGGTCGGTGAAGCGACCGGCGAACATGGCGCCCTGCACGGCTCCGATGGCCACGGCCGTGAGGTCGAGCCAGAGCGGGATGAAGAATGAGGTGGAGGGCACCCCTAATGAAACCACTGAAACGGTGGGTATCGGCGCGCTTGACGACCCCGCGCTCCCGCCAGGTGGGAGAATTCAGGGGTGCCTGTCTACCGTGATGATGTCGTCGTGCTGCGCACCCAGAAACTGGGCGAAGCCGACCGCATCGTCACCATGCTCACGCGCCAGCACGGGAAGGTGCGCGCGGTAGCCAAGGGTGTGCGCCGCACCGCGTCGAAATTCGGGGCCCGGCTCGAACCGTTCATGGTCGCCGACGTGCAGCTTTGGGAGGGGCGGAGCCTCGACGTCATCACGCAGGCGGAGTCCATCGCTTCTTACGGAGCCCTGATCACGGCCGACTACCCGAGCTACACGGCGGCCAGCGCCATGGTCGAAACCGCCGACAAACTCACCGAGGCGGAGGGTTCGCTGCAGCAGTACCTGCTGCTCGTGGGTGCCCTCCGGTCGCTCTCCCGCCGTGAGCACGGCGCCGGCCTCACCCTCGACTCCTATCTGCTCCGAGCACTGTCGATGGCCGGCTGGGCACCCAGTTTCCAGGACTGCGCACGGTGCGGAGCCCGGGGAGCCCACTCAGCGATGGTTGTGCAGGCTGGCGGGATCGTCTGCGACGATTGCGCAGCCCCTGGTTCGCCGAGGCTCGATCCGGCCACCATCACCCTGCTCGGCTCCCTCCTGACCGGCGACTGGGAGCACACCAAATCCACCCCTCCCCAGACCAGAGCCCAGGCCACCGGGGTTGTCGCCGCCTACACGCAGTGGCACCTCGGGCGCGGCCTTCGATCGTTGGAACACGTGAGTCGATGACCCCTGCGCCCTTCCTCAATCCCTTCGGCCAGAAGCCCCTGACCCACAAGGATGCGGTGCCGTTCAAACCCTTGGACTGGACGGGCCTGTACCCGCCCGCCCTGCCGAAGCAGGCCGTTCCCGAGCACGTGGCGGTCGTGATGGACGGCAACGGCCGGTGGGCGAACGCGCGCGGGCTGCCTCGGGTGGAAGGCCACAAGGCGGGGGAGGCCGCGCTTCTCGACGTCGTCGCCGGGGCCATCCAGATCGGCGTCAAACACCTGAGCGTCTACGCGTTCTCCACCGAGAACTGGAAGCGGTCACCCGACGAGGTTCGCTTCCTGATGGGATTCAACCGGGACGTCCTGCACCGCCGGCGCGATCAGCTCAACGAATGGGGGGTGCGCGTGCGGTGGGCCGGACGCAAGCCCCGGCTGTGGGCATCCGTCATCAAGGAACTGCAGTTCGCCGAACGGCTGACCACCGGGAACGACGTGCTCACCCTCACCATGTGCGTGAACTACGGCGGGCGCACCGAGATCGCGGATGCCGTGCGCGCCTTGGCTGAGGACGTGGCCGCAGGCAGGCTGAAGCCCGCCGGGATCACCGAGAAGTCGATCCAGCGGTACCTGTACACCGCGGACCTCCCCGACGTGGACCTGTTCCTGCGCAGTTCGGGGGAGCAGCGCACCAGCAACTTTCTGCTCTGGCAGAGCGCCTACGCGGAGATGGTGTTTTTGGACACCCTCTGGCCGGACTTCGGCCGTGGGGACCTGTGGCGGGCGATCGAGCTCTACGCGGCCCGTAACCGCCGCTACGGCGGCGCCGTGGACGCGCCGACCGTCTAGGCCGGGAATACAACGTGGGGCTCCATCGGTTGACCTCACAGTGAGTGAAGCCATCAAAGTAGACATCTGGTCCGACGTTCAGTGCCCCTGGTGCTACATCGGAAAGCGCAAGTTCGAGGCCGGGGCGGCCCTGTTCGACGGGAACGTCGAGGTCGAATATCACAGCTTTGAACTCGCCCCGGATACCCCGGTCGACTTCGATGGCAGCCCCGTCGACTATCTCAGTCAGCGCAAGGGCCTGCCGGTCGCCGAGGTCGAGCAGATGCTCGAGCGCGTCACCGGCATTGCCGAGAGCGTCGGGCTGCACTACGACTACGACTCCGTGCATCAGACCAACACTGTCATCTCGCACGAGCTGCTGCACTACGCGAAGGCGCACGGCCGCCAGCTCGACATGAAAGAACGACTGCTTAAGGCCTACTTCGTCGACGGCCGCCACGTCGGCCGGATCGCCGACCTCGCAGACCTCGCCGCCGAAATCGGCCTGGACCGTGACGACGTCATCCGCGCCCTGACCGCCCACGACTTCCTCGCGGATGTCAAGGCCGACGTCGCTCAGGCCAACGCCTACGGCATCCAGGGGGTGCCCTTCTTCGTCATCGACGGCAAATACGGGATCTCCGGCGCCCAGGACCCCGACACCTTCGCCCAGGCCCTCCGCCAGGCGCGCACCGAAAAATCCGAGGAGAAGAACAAATGAGCGACGCACCAGATACCACCGCCCCGGTCGCCCCCGCCGAGGCCGCGTCCGTTCCCACGATCGAACTTCTCGGCCAAGCCGCGGCCGGCGGATGCTGCGGCGGCGGCTCCTGCGGCGTCTAGCCGGGTCGTCAGGTAGGCGTCCCGGCGTGGGGGAGAATTGAACGGATGACTTCCGTAACCCAGACCAGCCCGGCGAACCTCACGATCGGCCCGCTCACGCTCGACGTGCCCGTCGTTCTCGCGCCCATGGCAGGGATTACCAACACGGCGTTTCGTCGTCTGTGCCGTGAATACGGCGCAGGCCTATATGTCAGCGAGATGATAACCTCTCGTGCGCTGGTCGAACGCACGCCGGAGTCGATGCGACTGATCAACCATCACGAGAGCGAAAAGACCCGCTCAATCCAGCTGTACGGCGTGGACCCGAAGACCGTCGCCGAGGCGGTCACCCTGCTTGTGGCCGAGGACCGGGCCGACCACATCGACCTCAACTTCGGCTGCCCGGTTCCCAAGGTCACCCGCAAGGGCGGCGGCGCCGCCCTGCCCTGGAAGCTCGGGCTCTTCCGTCAGATCGTCGAGGGTGCCGTCACCGCGGCCGGTGACGTGCCGGTTACCGTCAAGATGCGCAAGGGCATCGACTCCGATCATCTGACCTATCTGGAGGCTGGCAAGGCGGCCGAGGGCGCCGGTGTCGCGGCCATCGCCCTGCATGCCCGCACGGCCGCCGAGTACTACTCCGGCCAGGCCGACTGGTCCGCCATCGCGACCCTCAAGAAAACCGTCACCAGCGTGCCCGTGCTCGGCAACGGTGACATCTGGTCCGCCGAGGACGCCCTGCGCATGGTCGCGGAGACCGGCTGTGACGGCGTCGTCGTCGGGCGCGGCTGCCTGGGCCGCCCCTGGCTGTTTGGTGACCTCGCCGCGGCTTTCCGCGGCGGCGAGTTCGGCGCGGCGGCTGCCAGGATCCAGCCCAACCTGGGCCAGGTCGCCGACGCCTTCCGCCGCCACGCGGTGCTCTTGACCGAATTCTTCGAGAGCGAGGAGCGAGCCTGCCGGGACATCCGCAAGCATGTGGCCTGGTATTTCAAGGGCTACCCGGTCGGCGGCGACCTGCGGGCGAGCCTGGCCTCGGTCGTCTCGCTCGCGCAGCTCGACGATCTGCTGGGCACCCTCGACGGCGATCAGGACTACCCCGGCGAGGGCGCCGAGGGGCCCCGGGGTCGGGCCGGCAGCCCGAAGAAAACCTCACTTCCTGAACACTGGCTCGACTCCCAGGAGCTGGTGTCGGCGGAACGCGCCAATCTGACCGAAGGTGAAGGGGACACAAGCGGTGGCTAATGAGACCGGATACAGCAGGCACGACGAGGAACGCTGGCTGCCTGAGGAGCACGGCTCCAGGCGCAGCGATTTCGCTCGCGACCGGGCCCGGCTTTTGCACTCGAGCGCTCTGCGCCGGTTGGCCGCGAAGACCCAGGTGCTGAGCCCGGCCGCCGGTCTCGATTTCGCGCGCAACCGACTCACCCATTCTCTCGAGGTCGCCCAGGTCGGGCGCGAACTCGCTCTGCGGCTGGGCCTCGACCCGGACATCGTCGACACCGCCTGCCTGGCGCACGACATCGGCCATCCGCCCTTCGGCCACAACGGCGAGAAGGCCCTCAACACCTGGTCCGCAGACATCGGCGGCTTCGAGGGTAACGCGCAGACGCTCCGCCTGCTCACCCGACTCGAACCCAAGGTCTTCGGCCGTCACGGCCGCAGCTATGGGCTCAATCTCACCCGGGCGAGCCTCGACGCGAGCTGCAAATACCCTTGGCCGGCCGACTCGTCGGTCGCCGATCCGAGCGGCCGCGCCAAGTACGGCTTCTACCCGGACGACAGGGAGGCCTTCGAGTGGATGCGCTCCGGCGCCGCGGAGCGCCGGCGCTGCATCGAGGCGCAGGTGATGGACCTCTCCGACGACATCGCGTATTCCGTGCACGACTTCGAGGACGCCGTCGTCAACGGCTACATCGACGTCGGCCAGCTCGGCAGCCGGACCAACCACGAGTCGCTTCTGGCCACGATGACCGAGTGGACCGGCGATGGTCTCTCCGAGGAGGACCTGGCCGACGCCTTCGACCGGCTGGACTCGCTCAACGCCTGGCTTGAGACCTGGTCGGGCAGCCGCCGCGACCAAGGCCTGCTGAAGAACTTGACCAGCCAGCTGATCGGCCGCTTCAGCGGTGCCGCCGTGCGCGCCACCCGCGACGCCAACCCGGGGGGCGACCTGATTCGGTTCGGCGCCCACGTGGTCGTGCCGCGGGAGGTCGAGGCGGAGATCGCCGTGCTCAAGGGCATCGTGGCGACCTTCGTGATGACGCGACAGACCCGCAAGCCCATCTATGTGGAGCAGAGGCAGGTGCTCACCCTGTTGGCGCGCACGCTGCACGCGACGGGGGACGAACACCTCGACGCGGGATACCGGGAGGACTGGCACGCAGCCGCCGACGCCGCAGCCCGCAAACGCGTCGTCGTCGACCAGGTCGCCAGCCTTACCGACCAGTCCGCGCTGGCCTGGTACGAACGCCTGGTAAAGCACTGACCCGCGCGAACAACAGCACGGACAGCACGGGCAGCACCGCACAGAACGACGACACTACACCGAACACCGACACGGGCAGGACTAACATTCAGCTATGGCAGGCCTGATTCGACAAAACGACATCGAAGAGGTCAAGTCCCGCACCAACATCGCCGACATCGTCGGCGACTACGTGAGTCTCAAGTCCGCCGGCGTGGGATCGATGAAGGGGCTGTGCCCCTTTCACGACGAGCGCAGCCCAAGCTTCCACGTGCGCCCACAGGTCGGTTTCTACCACTGCTTCGGTTGCGGCGAGAGCGGCGACGTCTACTCCTTTCTGCAGAAAATGGACCACGTCAGTTTCAGTGAGGCCGTCGAACGGCTCGCCGGCCGGGTCGGTATCGAGTTGCACTACGAGGGCGGCGCCGGCGAGGCTCCCGACCACACCAATCGGGCCCGCCTGTACGCCGCCAACCAGGCCGCGGCCGACTTCTTCGTGGAACGCCTCGGCAGCCCCGGCGCCCTGGTCGGGCGTACCTTCCTCGGCGAACGCGGCTTCGACTCCCTCGCGGCCGCCCGGTTCGGGGTCGGCTTCGCCCCGAAAAGCTGGGACGAGCTCACCAACCACCTGCGCGCCAGGGGGTTCTCCACCGAGGAACTCACGCTGTCCGGTCTCGTTTCCAGCGGCGACCGCGGCGTGTACGACCGGTTCCGCGGCCGCCTGGTCTGGCCGATCCGGGACATCACCGGGCAGACCATCGGCTTCGGGGCGCGTCGGCTCCTCGACGACGACAAGGGACCCAAATATCTGAATACCCCCGAAACGCCGATCTACCACAAGTCCCAGGTGCTCTACGGGCTTGACCTCGCCAAACGCGACATTTCCCGAGGCCACCAGGTCGTCGTCGTGGAGGGATACACCGACGTCATGGCCTGCCACCTTGCCGGGGTGACGACCGCGGTCGCCACCTGCGGCACATCCTTCGGGGTCGATCACATCAAGGTGCTGCGTCGCGTGCTCGGCGACGACAGCGGGGTCGGCGAGGTCGTGTTCACGTTCGATCCGGATGCCGCCGGCCAGAAGGCCGCCGTGCGCGCATTCAGCGAGGAGCAGCGTTTCTCCGCCCAGACGTATGTGGCCGTCGCGCCCGAGGGACTGGACCCGTGCGACCTGCGACTGCACCGCGGCGATGACGCCGTGCGCCGACTGATCGACTCGAAAAAGCCCATGTTCGAATTCATGATCCGGCAGTTGCTCGGCCAATACAACCTCGACACGGTGGAGGGTCGCGTCGCCGCGCTTCGCGCCGCGGCGCCGATCGTCGGCGACATCCGTGACCCGACCCTGCGACCCGGTTACACGCACGAGCTGGCGCGCATGCTCGGCATGGAGCTCGGCGAGGTCGGCAAGGCCGTCTCCGCCGCCCTGTCGCGCTCCCGGAGCATCGGTACGGCCACTCCGGGAGCTCGGCCGGGGGAGAACGAGCCGGTGCCCCGGGAGCAGCCGTTCTCCATGATCGACCTGGCGACCGACCCCGTCACCCGGCTGGAACGCGACGGCCTGATGGCCATGCTGCAGCGCCCTACCGTCGTCGGGGTGGATCTGATCCAGCGCGCCGCGGCCACGAACTTCGTGAACACCTCCCTGGCAGTGGTGCGCGACGCCATCGCGGCCACCGCGCCCCACCACGACGCCGTCGACTGGCTCGACCGCATCGTCGCCGAGGTCCCGGCCACGCTGGAAAACCTGGTCAAGGAGTTGGCGATGGCTTCCCTGCCCGAACGGTCCGAACGCGAAATCGGCCGCTACGTGCGCGACATCACCGTGGCCCTGATCGACCGGGACCTGCTTCGCCAGAAAGCCGAACTGCTCGGTCGGCTCCAGCGCGCGGATGCGACCAATCGCGACGTCTATGTGGCACTCCAGCGGGAGCTGGTGCGAGTCGAGGCCGAGCGCCGCAACCTCCGGGAGGATTAGACCGGGCTCGTCTCGCCCGGCTCCTCCTTGGTTGCAGCTCGATAAAGATGCATCGTATTGCGCCGGGACACCGCGCATTCTGTGCTATTTCTTTTCCTACAGCAATGCTGGCCGTGCACGATTCCTGCGCCCGGCATCGGTTTTCTAGAGGAAGAGGCTCACGGCTATGGCATTCTCATCCACTTCACGCGCGAGAGGGCTCAGTGCCGCCGCGGTTGTCGCGGTCGCCGCGTTGACCCTGGCGGGCTGCTCCGCCGGCGGAACCGACGACGAGACCAGCTCGGGTGGCGAAGCCATCACGATCGGCACGACCGACAAGATCACGTCGCTCGACCCGGCCGGTTCCTACGACAACGGCTCGTTCGCGGTGCAGAACCAGGTCTTCCCATTCTTGATGAACACGCCCTACGGCAGTCCGGACGTCGAGCCCGACATCGCCACGGCCGCCGCGTTCACCAGCCCCAACGAGTACACGGTCACCCTCAAGCCCGGTCTGAAGTGGGCCAACGGCAACGAACTCACCTCCTCCGACGTCAAGTTCACCTTCGACCGCCAGCTGGCGATCGCGGACGACAACGGCCCCTCCTCGCTGCTCTACAACCTGGACAGCGTCGCGGCCCCCGATGACACCACGGTTGTCTTCACCCTCAAGCAGGCGGACGACCAGATCTTCCCGCAGATCCTGTCCAGCCCGGCTGGCCCCATCGTCGACGAGGACACCTTCTCGGCCACGAAGCTCACGCCGGACCAGGACATCGTCGACGCCAACGCGTTCGCCGGCCAGTACGTCATCACCAGCTACGACTTCAACAACCTGGTCGGCTACAAGGCCAACCCGGACTACGAGGGTCTCCTGGGCGCGGCCAAGACCGACGTCGTCAACGTGAAGTACTACGCCGACGCCTCCAATCTGAAGCTCGAAGTGCAGCAGGGTGATATCGACGTGGCGTTCCGTAGCCTGTCGGCCACCGACATCGAGGACCTGCGCGGCAACGATAAGGTCAAGGTCGTCGACGGACCCGGCGGCGAACTCCGCTACATCGTCTTCAACTTCGACACCCAGCCGTTCGGCGCCAAGACCGCCGAGGCCGACCCGGCCAAGGCCCTTGCCGTGCGCCAGGCCGTGGCCGACCTGGTCGACCGCGACGAAATCGCCGAGCAGGTCTACAAGGGCACGTACACCCCGGTGTACTCCTACGTTCCCGCCGGACTGACCGGTGCCACCGAGTCCCTCAAGGGCCTCTACGGCGACGGTGAGGGTGCCCCCGACGTCGACAAGGCCGCGGCAACCCTCAAGGCCGCCGGCGTGACCGGTCCGGTAAAGCTCAACCTCCAGTACAGTAACGACCACTACGGCCCGTCGTCCGGCGACGAGTACGCCCTGGTCAAAGACCAGCTGGAAGCCTCGGGCCTCTTCACCGTCGACCTGCAGACCACCGAGTGGGTTCAGTACTCGAAGGACCGCACGACGGATGTCTACCCCATCTACCAGCTCGGTTGGTTCCCGGACTACTCTGACGCCGACAACTACCTGACCCCGTTCTTCCTCGAAGGCGGCTTCCTCAAGAACCACTACAGCGACACGGTGGTCGACGCCCTGATCCTGAAGCAGGCCGTCACCGCCGATCCCGCCGAGCGCACGAAGCTGATCGAGGAGATCCAGGACAAGGTCGCCGCGCAGCTGTCGACCGTGCCGCTGCTCCAGGGCGCCCAGGTTGCCGTCACCGGCCCCGATGTGACCGGAACCAGCGACACGCTCGACGCGTCGTTCAAGTTCCGTTACGCGGCACTGGTCAAAGGTTAGTTCGTCAACCGGTTAGCATTTTCTAATTTGAAACCCGGGGGCATCCAGCCGCTTGCGCGCTGGGTGCCCCCGTCACGTTCTAATCGCACAGTCCTATCGTTAGGCAGGAATGACCACTGTGACCACGCGCCCCCCGTCGCCCCGCGCGACGGGACGCAAGAAACGTCCCGCAACTGACGGCGGGATCGGCCGGTACATCCTGATCCGTTTTCTGCTGATCTTTCCCACCATCTTCATCCTCGTGTCCATGGTCTTCTGGCTGATGCGCACGACCGGTGACCCGATCACGGCCGCTCTCGGCGGGCGTCTCGGGCCCGAACAGCTGGCCGAGCGCATCCAGGCCGCCGGCTACGACCGGCCCATCTTCGTGCAGTACATCGAGTACCTGGGCCAGGTGTTCACCGGCAACTTCGGCACGACCATCAGCACCAACCGTCCCGTCTCCGAGATCCTGGTCACCTATGGGCTGGCCACGTTCGAGCTCGTGTTCTACGCCCTCGTCGTCGCGTTCATCGTCGGGATTCCCCTGGGCATGGTCGCCGCCTATTGGCGGGACAAATCCGCGGACGCCTTCCTCCGGGTTTTCGCGATCCTCTGCTACGCCACGCCGGTGTTCTTCTCCGGGCTGTTGTTCAAACTCGTCTTCGCCGTCTACCTCGACGTACTTCCCGTCTCCGGGCGGGCCTCGACCGGTTCCGAGCTGCAGATGCAGCTGTTGCCGAACCAGACCGGCCTGTACACGATCGACGCCATCCTGACCGGGGACCCGACCGTGCTCGGGGACGTTCTCGAGCATGCCGTGCTCCCCGCGCTGACGCTCGGGCTGCTCACTGCGGGGGTCTTCCTCCGCCTCGTGCGCACCAACGTGATCGGAACCCTCGGCACCGATTACGTCGACGCCGCTCGCTCGCGTGGGGTGAGCGAGTTCCGCCTGGTGCGGAAGCACGCCTACCGGCCGGCCCTGATCCCGATCATCACCGTGATCGGCCTCCAGATCGCCCTGCTGCTCGGCGGCGCCGTGCTGACCGAGACCACCTTCGAATGGAAGGGCCTGGGCTTCATGCTCTCCGAGTTCCTCAAGGCCCGGGACTTCGTGGCCGTGCAGGGGATCGTCGCCCTGCTCGCCGTGATCGTCGCCCTCTCCAACTTCGTCGTCGATATCATCGCCGCACTGATCGACCCGAGAGTGAGGTACTGAGATGAGTGACGCCACCGTGATCTCCGCCCGGCAGAAGCGCAGCGTCTGGTCCCGCCTCCCCGTCGTGCACCAGCTCAGGCAGAGCATCGGACTCCAGCGCGGGATGCTGGTCGCCGGCCTGGTGATCACCACTCTCTTTGTGCTGACCGCCATTTTCGCCCCCGTGCTCGCGCCCTACGGCTTCAGCCAACTGCGCGACGCCGACGGCGCCTTCGGAGCCCAGCAGCCGCCCGGGGGCGCGCATCCGCTGGGCACCACCGTCAGCGGCTACGACGTGCTCTCCCGGGTGCTGTGGGGTGCCCAGACCGCCCTGTTCGTGATCATTGTGGCCGTCCTGCTGTCGATCTTCGCCGGGGTGTTCCTCGGACTGGTGTCGGGCTATTTCGGCGGCTGGCTCGACCGGATCCTGGTGGTCGTCTCCGACGCCGTCTACGCGTTCCCATCGCTGCTTCTCGCCATCGTGATGTCGATCGTCATCTCCGGGGGCAAGTCCAACCTGATCGGCGGTGTGCTGGCGGCGGCGATCTCGATCACCGTGGTCTTCATCCCGCAGTACTTCCGAGTGATCCGCGCCGAAACGGTGCGGATCAAGGCGGAGGCCTACGTGGAATCCGCACGCGTGCTGGGTGCCGGCAGCGGCCGGATCATGTTCCGGCACGTGTTCCGCAATGCCACCCGCACCCTTCCGCTGATCTTCACCCTGAACTCGTCGGAGGCCATCCTGACCCTCGCGGGCCTCGGCTTTCTCGGGTTCGGCATTGAACCGACGGCCGCCTCCGAGTGGGGCTACGACCTCAACAAGGCCCTCTCGGACGTCACCAGCGGCATCTGGTGGACGTCACTGTTCCCCGGCCTGGCCATCGTGCTCGTCGTGCTCGGCATTACGCTGGTCGGCGAAAGCCTCAACGACCTGGCCGATCCCCGCCTGCGCGGACGCCGCGCAGTCGGCCAGTCGGCCGGGATCGTCGCGCAGACCTCGGTCGTTCCCGGTGGCACCCTCGTCGCCGGCCCCGGCGGGCTCGGCGGACTGGAAGGCACCGCAACCCATCCCACCGAAGGACTCGAGGACCGACCATGACCGACGTGCTCACCATCACCGATCTGGGCATTTCGTTCGCGACCGACGCCGGAGCCGTTCGGGCCGTTGACGGCGTCACCCTGCGGGTCGCTCCCGGCGAGGTCCTGGCCATCGTCGGCGAGAGCGGGAGCGGCAAGACCGTCACCGCCAAGACCATCCTCGGGCTGCTGCCGGAGACGGCGACCGCCTCCGGGGCCGTCATCCTCAGCAGCAAGGACGGCTCGAGCGAGAGCAACGTCATCGCGCTCAGCACAGCCCAGCTGCGGCAGGTTCGCGGCACCGACGTCTCCATGGTGTTCCAAGAACCCTCGACCGCGCTGAACCCCGTCTTCACGGTGGGTTGGCAAATCATGGAGGGCATCCGCGCGCACGGCCAGTTCAGTCGCAAGGAAGCCCGCAAGAAGGCCATCGAGATCCTCGGGCGGGTCGGTATCCCCGACGCGGAAACCCGCGTCGACTACTACCCGCACCAGTTCTCCGGTGGCCAGAAGCAGCGCGTCGTGATCGCCATGGCCCTGGTGCTCGACCCCGGCCTGATCGTCGCCGACGAGCCGACCACGGCGCTCGACGTGACCGTGCAGGCCGAGATCCTGGACTTACTGCGCCGCTGCCGCGATGAATTCGGCACGGCGATCGTGCTCATCACCCACAACATGGGCGTGGTCGCAGACCTCGCCGACCGGGTTGCGGTGATGTACCAGGGCAAGGTCGTCGAAGAGGCGGATGCCCAAACCCTCTTCCGCTCGCCGCAGAACGACTACACGAAGAAGCTGCTCGCCGCCGTGCCTCACGTGGGCCAGGGGGTCGTGCACGCCGCCGCCCGTGCCACGGCCCGCGCGGCCGGCTGGGAGCAGCAGGCGCCGGTCGTCGTCGCCGACCAGCTCCGAATCGAATACCCCGGCCGGCTCGGCCGGTCCGGTTTCACCGCCGTCGACGGCGTGAGCTTCCTGATCCGGCCCGGTGAGGTTCTCGGTCTGGTGGGGGAGAGCGGTTCTGGCAAGACCACGATCGGGCGGGCCATCGCCGGCCTGACCCGGGTGACCGGTGGCTCTCTGACCGTGATGGGCCACGAGATGAACGGGTTCAAGGAGCGTGCGTTCCGGAAGTTCCGCAGCGACATCGGGTTCGTCTTCCAAGACCCGGCGTCGAGTTTCAACCCGCTGCTGACCATCGCCGACTGCGTCGCTGAACCGCTGGTGGTGCACGGTCGGGCGAAGAACGCCGCCCACGCTCGCCCGCGGGTCAACGAGCTCCTCGAGGCCGTGCAGCTGCCGCGTGCCTACGGCGACCGTTACCCGCACGAGCTGAGCGGCGGCCAGCGCCAGCGCGCGAGCCTGGCGCGGGCGCTCGCCCTGGAGCCGCCACTGCTGATCGCCGACGAGCCCACCAGCGCTCTCGACGTCTCCGTGCAGGCGCGGGTGCTGGAGCTGTTCGCCGAACTCCAGCGGGAGTTCGGCTTTGCCGCGCTGTTCATCAGTCATGACCTGGCTGTCGTCGACCTCGTCGCGGACCGGATCGCGGTGCTGTACCGAGGAAAACTGGTCGAGGAGGGCACCAGCGCCGAGGTTCTCGGTGCACCCAAGGATCCCTACACCCAGCGGCTCCTGGCCTCCTTGCCCGTGCCGGACCCGGCCGAGCAGGCCCTGCGCCGGGAGGGACTGCGCCGGCTGCGTGAGGCAGGATAGACACATGATCCGCGGCGCCGCACCGACAAGTCCGACCAGTCCGACAAGTCCGATCTCCACCAGTGACCTGACGGTCGAGTACCCGCCCCACGGTGCCAGCGGCGCATTCACGGCCGTGCGTGGCCTTACCCTGCAGGTCGGGGTCGGCGAGGTGCTCGGACTTCTCGGGCAGAGCGGTTCGGGCAAGAGCACGCTGGCCCGGGTTCTGTCGGGCGCCGCGTTCAGCCACGGCGGCGGAGGCACCGGCGACGTTCGACCAGAGATCACCGGGGGAGAGGCGACGGTGCTCGGGTACCGGCTCCGCGGCATCCGTCGGCGCAAGCTGGCCCGGCTCACCTTCGGGGTGGGGCACCTCGCCCAGGATGCCGCCGAAACGCTGCCCTCGACTCTGACGGTGGCGGAGATCGTGGCCGAGCCCGTGCTCGACCGAGACCGGCGCTACGACCGGCACATCCTCGACGAGCAAGTGGCGACCATGGTCGACGCGGTGCGGCTTCCGTTGTCGGTGCTCACCAAATTCCCCTACGAGCTGAGCAATGGTCAGCGTCAGCGGGTGGCGCTGGCCCGGGCGCTGGTATTCGGGCCGTCGGTCCTGATCGCGGACGAGCCGACGGCCGGCGTCGATGCCACCGTCCGGGACGCCGTGGTCGACCTGATCGGCGAGCTGCAGCGCGAGCGGGCCTTCTCGGCGCTGGTGATCAGTTCCGATCTCAGCGTGCTTCGCCGGGTCGCAGACCGAATCGCCGTGCTGCACCAGGGCGTGCTGGTGGGGCTGGGCACGATCGACGAGGTGTTCGACGACCCGTGGCATCCGTATGTCGCCGGCCTGGCTGCGGCTCTGATGGGGGAGGCGCCGGACGAGGAGAACGACGACGACAACTACGATTACGAGAGTGAATCCGACGAACATGTCATCGAAAACTGAATCCGTGCAACACCAGGCCGTTCTCACCGACGAGGTCACGCCCCTTCCGGCGCACCGACGACCGGCCCCCGGTCCGATCACCATCCTGCCGCGGCCGGAACCGGCCTTCTCCCGGGCGGTCGAGGCTGCCGGGGGAACCGTGACGGAGCTCTCCGGCGAGACCCGCGGACTGATCTGGCTGGACTACGGCCGGGCCGACGAGCTGCGCGCCACCCTGCACGCGCATCCCGGCATCGGGTGGGTGCAGCTCCCCTGGGCGGGCGTCGACGCCTTCAGTGGGGTGCTTGCCGGCCTGGACCGCCCGGACCTTCTCTGGACCAGCGCGAAGGGCGCGTACGCGCAGCCCGTCGCCGAACACGCCCTGGCTCTCACCCTGGCGCTGTTGCGGGTGCTGCCGAAGCGCGCTCGGGCCGAGGGCTGGAGCACGCTCTCCGAGGGGCGCTCGCTCTACGGCCTCAACGTGACCATCATCGGCGCTGGTGGGATCGCCCGTGAGCTGATCCGCCTGCTCGCGCCGTTCGGCACCCACGTCACAGTGGTGCGCCGCAGCACCGAGCCGGTGCCCGGTGCGGCTCAGACGGTGGTGACGGACGCCCTCTCCGGCGTTCTCCAGACCAGCGACGTCGTCGTCGTGGCGGCTGCGCTCACGGGCGGCACCCGCCACCTGATCGGCCGGGCCGAACTCGAGCTGATGCGGCCCGAGACCGTGCTCGTCAACATCGCCCGCGGCCCGCTCGTCGACACGGACGCTCTGGTGGCAGCGCTGGCCGCAGGAACCATCGCCGGCGCGGCCCTCGACGTGACGGATCCGGAGCCGTTGCCGCAGGGGCATCCGCTCTGGGCCGAGGCGCGGTGCTTGATCACGCCGCATTCGGCCGACACGCCCGAGATGACCGCCCCGCTCCTGGCCGAGCGGATTCGCCTGAATGTGGGTGCCTTCCTTGCGGATGGGCGGTACGTCGGGGTCGTTGACCCTCAAATCGGCTACTGACGGTTGACGCCGATTTGGCAGATCACCAACTTTTGATAAAGTAATAGAGCTGTTCAAGCGACATTCCTCGATAGCTCAATTGGCAGAGCAGCGCACTGTTAATGCGCAGGTTCTTGGTTCGAGTCCAAGTCGGGGAGCGAAAGGCCACCAAGGGCTCCACCCCTGGTGGCCTTTTTTGTATCCCGTTCACTTCCGTGCGACGCGGTCGCAGAAAAGGCGGCATCCGTGGAGTCCTGGCTCACCGTGAGCACCGTTCTGGCCGTGCTCGTCGTCGGGCTGCTCGCCCTCTGGCTGGTCACCCTTGTCCGGGCCCGGCGCGTGGTCTTCGACCGCACGGCGGCCGAACGGCTACGCATTGACCTGCAACTGTCTCTTGCCGAACAACAGGGCCGGCTCGGCATCATCCGGGATCTTCAGGACGTGGCCGTGCTGTCCGTCGCGCGGCTGATCACCCGTGCCGAAGGTGCCCGCTACACGGCCGAGAGCGACCCGTCCAGCGCCGTGCGGGTGGCGACGGCATTGGTCGACGATGGCCGGGTGGCGCTGGCCGACATGCGCCGCGTGCTGACGATCGTGCGCGAGGGTGAATCTGTCTCCGCCGCCCAGCCGGGCCTGCAGTCGGCGAAGGACCTGTTCCGAGTCATGCGTGACGCGGGCGTCACCGTGGTCTTCACCGAGTCAGGCGAGCGGTTCCCGCTCAAGCCGGGCGCCGAGCTGGCCGTCATCCGTATCCTGCAGAGCGCGCTGGCCAACACCCTCACTCATGGAGGACGAGGCACGGAGGCTCGGGTCACGATCTCGTGGACTCAGGACGGGCTGCAGCTGCTGGTCGCGGATGACGGCATCCGTGCGGTGGCTCGCCGGGACAGTGCCGACGCCGCCGACTTCGCCGCGCGCACGAAGTACACGATCGACGACGACCTCAAGGCGCTGAGTGCGAACGTAGCCGGGGCAGGCATCACCCAGATGCGCGAGCGCACCGCGATGTTCGGTGGCATCTTCAACGCCGGGACCGTGCCCGGCGTCGGGTTCACGGTCACGGCCATCTTCCCGTCATTGCGCTTCCACAACGGCATCCACGGAGTGGACCTCGACCGCGGCTGATTCTTTCGCCGGGCCAGCGGATCAGGCCGGGCCTACCTAGTCAATCTTCAAGGTTGTCGACGCCGGGCATCCAGCTGAGCCCGGGCGTGCCCCAGCCACGCTTGCGGGTCACCTTGAAGGCGATCTTGGCGTAGAAGTGCTCGAGGCGATCCACGTACAGGGTGCCGTCGAGGTGGTCGTACTCGTGCTGGAAGATGCGGGCCAGCCAGTCTTCGGCGTGAATCTCGAAGGGCTTCTGCTCAAGGTCCACCGCGCGCAGGCTGGCGGAGGGGGAGCGTAGCAGCGGGAAGCGTTCGCCCGGGTAAGACAGGCAGCCCTCGACGTCCTCGTTCTCGTCGGCCTCGCCCGAGGGAACCGGGGTGATCCACAGTTCCGGGTTGATGGCCGCGCCACGCCACAGGTGGCCGTCGTCATCGAGGTAGTTGTAGGTGAAGAGCCGGAGCGGCACTCCCACCTGCGGCGCCGCCAGACCGACGCCGGGCGCGGCATCCATTGTCTCGAACATGTCCCGCACGAGTTCATGCAGATCATCGTCGAAATCAGTGACGGGAAGGGCGGGGAAGTGGAGAACGGGATCTCCTGAAATTGCTATCGAACGAACGGCCATTCTTCAAGGATAACGGGCCGGTTCTCGATAGGCTCGTTTGAGTGAACCCCGACCTGACCGACCTGGCTGCGGAAATCGCAATCAATCCGCGTCAGGCAATCGGGATTCCGCTCGCCCTGGTGGGTGCCGTATTCCTGTCGCTGGGAGCTCAATTCCAGCATCGCGGCGTCACGAAGGTCGAGGCCAAAACGGCTGAGGTCACCGGGGGACTCAACCCGCGCCAGTTGATGCTGCTGCTCGGTCGGCCTTCCTGGGTCTTCGGCACGATAATGCTCGGGCTGGCGATCGTTTTCCAGCTCTCCAGTCTGGCCTTCGCCCCCATCATCATGGTTCAACCGCTCGGCGCCGTCGCCCTCGTGATCACGTCCATCCTGAACTCCCGCATCACCCGGGTCCCCGTCAACCGCGCGTCGAAGATCGCGATCGCGATGTGCGTCGGCGGCGTGGCCCTTTTCGTCACAGTGGCCGCGTTCACCGCCGTGGACAAACCAGTCACCGACGGCAACCTGATCACGATCCTGATCGTGCTCGGCGTCGTGTTGTCCCTCTTCGGCGTCGCGTTCCTCAAGCTGCGTACCCAGTTCAAGGCGATGTTCTACATTGTCGGCGCCGGGGTGCTCTACGGGTTCGTCGCGACGCTGGCCAAGGTCGTCATCAACCGAACCCAGAACGGCAACTTCGAGTGGCTGACCCTGACCTGCGTCATCGGGCTTTTGCTGGCGGCGGTGCTCGGCGCCTACTTCGTGCAAAACGCTTACGCGTCCGGCCCGCCGGACCTGGTCATCGCCGGACTCACCGTGATCGATCCGCTGATCGCCGTCGGCATCGGCATCGTCGTTCTGGGCGAGATCGAACAGGCTCCGCCGTGGGCGGCTGTCGCCTTCCTCGTCGCGGGTGTCGTCGCCATCGTCGGGGTCTTCCTGTTGGCCCGGTATCACCCTCTCGCCGACGACTGACGGCGCTCCAAGCACTCCGTTGGGCGTCCGCGTGGGCGCGCCGCCCCCGGTATGGCTGTTGCAGCACCGGATTAGAATAGGGTTCTAGAAGACTTCGTCAGCGTACGCGCCGTCGAAAACATGATTTCTCGCCGGATGACGAACTCCGGCTCACTTACGTTGGGACATTGTCTTTTGTCAGATTTGACCGATTTGCCGAGCGAGTCGTGCCCCCGCGAGCCGGCGAAGAAGCCTCTCCGCATCCTGATCGCGGCGGACACCTTTGCCCCCGACGTGAACGGCGCGGCCCGGTTCGCCGAGCGTCTTGCCGCCGGGATGGTGGGCCGCGGGCACGAAGTGCACATCATGGCTCCAGCCGCGTCACGCAAGTTCGGCACGTGGACCGAGGTGCATGAAGGCCAGCCGATGGTCGTGCACCGTCTGCAGAGCTGGCGCTGGTACCCGCACGATTGGCTGCGGTACGCCCTGCCGTGGTTCATTCCGCGAGAGACCCGGAAAATCCTTGATACGGTCAAGCCGGATGTCGTCCATTTCCAGTCCCACATCAACGTGGGTCGTGCCGTCACGATCGAGGCAGCGAAGCGCGGCATCCGCATCATCGGCACGAACCACTTCATGCCAGAGAACATGCTGGAATTCACCCTTGTCCCAAAGGGCCTGCACGATCGCCTCATCAAGGCCGCCTGGCGGGCTGCGAGGCGTACCTACGGCCGGGCGGAAGCGGTCACCACACCGACCCTGCGAGCCGCCCAGTTCCTGGAGCGCTACACCGGCCTCGAGGGCGTGCTGGCGATCTCATGCGGCATCGACGCCCACAACTACTCGCCGACTTTCGCGCCACGCACCGAGAACCGCATCCTTTTCGTTGGCCGCGTGACCGGCGAGAAACAGATCGACGTGCTGCTGCAGGCCGTGGTCCTGCTCTCGCCCGACCTCAATGTGAAGGTGGAGATCGTCGGTGGCGGCGACCAGAAGCGCAACCTTGAACATCTGTCGCAGGCGCTCGGACTCAGTGGTCGGGTCACGTTCACGGGTTATGTGACGGATGCCGAACTGGCGACCGCCTACACCCGCTCGACGGTGTTCGCGATGCCGTCGATCGCGGAGTTGCAGAGCATCGCGACTATGGAGGCGATGGCGTCTGGATTGCCGATCGTGGCCGCCAACGCCATGGCGCTCCCACACCTCGTGCACGATGGCCAGAACGGCTACCTGTTCGAGCCCGGAAACGCTCAGGACCTCGCCGACAAGCTCACGACAGTTCTGACGGCCGCACCCGACGACCTGAACGCGCTCAAAAACAGTTCCCTCCGGCTCATCGGTGTGCACGACATCAACCGCACCCTGAACACGTTTGAGTGCCTGTATCGCGGGGAACCGGTTATCGACGCGGTCACTTCCGACGCGGCCGCCCGCGGCGCGGAGTAGGCGGGCGAGCCCGCCTTTCGAGCCTGTATCGTTGAACCCGGTGATCAACCCGATCACCACAGAATCGGTCGCACACTCGTCAGAGCAGTTGCGTCGATTGGGGCGGTAGCTCAGCTGGTTAGAGCAGCGGACTCATAATCCGTCGGTCCCGGGTTCAAGTCCCGGCCGCCCTACTGCAATATGCTGGTCAGATGTCATATTTCTGTTTTTGTTTATTTCATGTTTGAAATCAGCTACCTATGCAGCTACCTGGGTCATTTCGTGGGCGTTTTTTCAATCCCCAAAGAATGACTGATGTCCGCGGAACCAGGCTTTGGAGAAGCTGCTTTCGGGCCTCATTCTTGATGAGTTTTTGGCTGGTAGAACACGGGAAGGCGGGAACGGTGATCGTTCCCGCTGCGGGGCTGCGCGACAACGACCTCATTCCCGGATCGTCGAATTCATCGTGGAGCAAGACGGCGACGTCCTCGAACTCCTGCTAAACGGACGCATCTGTTCCTCAAAGAGCACTGGGAACACGCGCTGCACGCAAGTACAGATTCCGGTGGGCGGTCGATGATGATGATCAGCCGGGCGGAGTTCTCGACGCCGGCCCTAGTAGTCAGTTCAAGTGTGATGCCACTTCGCCCCAAACCGGCTTCTTCGATCCTCATAGGAATAGACGACGCTGAGTGGACCTGGGATCCCAGCGTTCCTCATCGGAGGGAACAACGACGTCCTGCAGAGGCCGTCGATCGTTGATCGTTGTGCGTCGAGAGCGTCCTTCGTGGACGACCAGTCCATGGCCTCTAGGTACGTGTACTCGTAGAACACAACTGAATAAACTCCAGCCGGCAGCCGGCAGCCGGCAGCCCGCGGTCGCCTGTGGATTCCTCCAATGATCCGCTGATGCTCACTTCGGAGTACAGCCCCGGAAACTGGCCCCTAAACTGCGGGATGGTTGCCCTCTCCGCCTCGACCTAGGCAAGCAACGCCTCCGCGTTCTCGACTTGCGCGTCGTCAGCCTGTGCGGTGCGCTGCTCGGCGTACGAACCAGAGCCCGAAGGCACGGAAGCCGACGAGCACGCGGTGGGTTTGTCGGCTGGTTTATTGATCCATGCCGTCTCGGGAATGGACAGGATCTTTGGTGCCTGATTGGTGCTGAATCGCTCGGGGAAGCGTTTCCGTGCCGGGTCACGTCCCGCTGAGTGGTGGAATTTCTCAACACCATGCAGGTCAGTAGTTTAGGCGGCGGCGAGTTCGGGGAGGATCACCGCCTCGTCGAGGACCTCGATGGGGTTGTTCATGACGGCCAGCTCGAGCATCGAGGCCTCGGAGAAGTAGCGTCTTTCGCCGGCTTCCCACTCGTCGTGCTGCTCGATCAACACCGACCCGGCCAGGCGCAGCAGGGCCGCCGCGTTGGGGAACACGCCGACGACGTCGGTGCGGCGTTTGATCTCCTTGTTCACCCGTTCGAGCGGGTTCGTGGACCAGATCTGGCGCCAGTGCCGCCTCGGGAAGCCGGCGAAGGCGAGGAGGTCGGGTTGCGCGTCGACGAGCATCGCCGCGACCTTCGGGTGCGAGCGGGAGAGCATCGTGGTCACCTCGCGGAACTGTTTCTCGATGTGCTCGCGGTCGGGCTGGGCGAAGATGGTGCGGATGATCGAGGCGACCATGTCCTGCGATCCCTTCGGCACCACGACGAGGACGTTGCGCATGAAGTGCACCCGGCAGCGCTGCCAACCGGCGCCCTGGAACACGGTCCCGATGGCCTTCTTCAGGCCGGTGTGAGCGTCAGACATGACCAGCTTGACCCCGTCGAGGCCGCGAGTCTTCAACGACCGCAGGAAGCTGGTCCAGAAGCCCTCGTTCTCGCTGTCACCAACGTCGAAGCCGAGGACTTCCCGGCGTCCGTCGGCCGCGACGCCGACCGCGACGACGATGGCCTGGGACACGATCCGGTGGCCGACGCGGGCCTTGCAGTAGGTCGCGTCGAGGAACACGTAGGGGAAGTCTTGCGCGGAGAGGGTGCGGTCGCGGAACTCGGCCACCTCAGCGTCCAGGCCTGCGCAGATCCGGGACACCTCCGATTTGGAGATCCCGGTGTCAGCCCCGAGCGCTTTGACGAGGTCGTCGACCTTCCGGGTCGATACACCGTGAACGTAGGCCTCCATCACGACCGCGAACAACGCCTGGTCGACCCGGCGGCGCCGCTCCAAAAGCGCCGGGAAGAAGGAGCCGGCGCGCAGCTTCGGGATCTTCAGGTCGAGGTCCCGGCCGTCGTCGTCAACGTCCGCGGCCGGGTGCCGTTGCGGTGGGTGGTGCGGTCGCCGGAGCGTTCGAACGGGGCGGCGCCGATGAACGCGGTCGCCTCCGCATCGATCAGTTCTTGATACAAGGTTTCGGTCGCGACGCGGATTCGGTCGGTGACATAGGTGAGTTTGAGTTCTCCCAGCAGGTCAAGCAGGGCAGACTGGTCTAGAGCCATCGTGTGGTGTCCTTTGTGAGTTGCTTTAGTCGGTACTCACTGACCATCCCACGGTGGCTCTTCACGTTGACGAAGCAACACTCAGAAGCCGGAAACCACACCACTCACGGGGACGTAACCTGTTTTGAGTGGTATGCCCAGTGTCCAAGTGACGACTTTCAGCCCGCGCCAGTCCACGCTGATTCGCAGTCGTGCGAACGCCAGCATGGGGACAACCAGAACAAGTAAGACCACTGCGCCAAGGATGTCTGCTCCGGCCGTGTCTTCACGGGCCGTGAAAATGAGGATGCTCAGTGCTGCGGCGAGCATCGCAAGGCTCACCATTTCGAACAACGGGACCGTGACGTTCGTGATCCAAGCACCGGTCTCTGTCGGCGCAAGTACGACCTCCACCGGGGGCTGTTCTGGTTCAGCGTTCACCCACCGATGCGCGATAAGGAAGAAGATGATGCCGTACCCCATCAACGCCATGAGAAGCAGGAGCCATGCTCCGACGTGCGGTTCGGTGCTGGTGCCGGAGGTGATTATTGATCCGGCAACCATCAGCCAGGATCCGCATGCCAGGCCGGCCGCGAACCCTCTCCACAGATATGTCTTGCGGCGCCCGGCGGCCGCGCCCTGACGGAGCGCGAAGGATGCGATGAGGGCAGAACCGAAGCACACCGAGGCAAAGAGAACGATCGCGGACCCCGTCGGCCAGGTCGAACTGACCCCATCGCTGTCCCACTGACGGGGCAGTTCGGTCGGAAGCTCCTCGCGCCAGAGGAGCCAAGTCGTGACGACAACGGCGAGAGGCGCCCAAAGCGTGACCGCAGCGATGACGTCACGAGCGCGTGTCTGGCCGGAACTGCCTGCATCCATAGCTAGCTTCCTTCAATCAGTCGACGGATCTCGGGCTGGGACAATCCCAGTTTCCGTGCCTCGGTGAGGAACTGTTCGGCGAGCTCGGTCAATCGGACGAAACCGGGTTCGATGTCCTGGCGGACCCAGGCTCCACGGCCTTGGCGCATCTCGATTATGCGTTCATCGCGCAACTCGCCGTAGGCGCGGAGCACGGTGTGCATATTGACCCTCAACGCGGTGGCCAACTCGCGAGCAGGTGGAAGACGCTCGCCGGGCTTGAGCTCATCATTGAGGATCGCGGCGCGCACTTGAACAGCGATCTGCTCCACAAGCGAAACCCTGGACGCATGATCCACCCGAAACAACATGTTCTACAGACCAATAGAACAATGCATCACTCACTCCGGGTGCCAGTTGCGAACGTCTAATGGGAATTCCTGCCCGGCCCGCGAGCATGTGCGATCCTGTCTCCCATGGGGAGACTGAATCGACAAGATGCGGCCGTCTGCAATCCGGAAGCGGTCGTGTTCACAATGTTGCTGAGGGTTATTCTCGGCGTGGCTTCAGCCGCAGCCCTGGCCACCGGGGCACATCTCGTTGCCGCACTGGCCCATCCCCAAGTTGCGGCCCCCTCCCTCATGGTTGAACTTATGCTCAGCACATTTGGTGGTCTCGTGTTCAGTTTGGCCGCAGTTGTTGGTGCCTCTTTAGCGCTCTGGATCATCGATCATCGCTTGCAGCGTCCACGTGTCGTGCAGGGGGTCATCGCGGGCATCGGTGCGGTCCTCCCTGGACTGGGGCTGTTCGCCTTCCTCGGCCAGACAGCGACCGTGGGGTTCGGTGGCGCTGCCAGCATCCTCGCTTTCGTCGCGGTGGCGTCCTTCACTCTGATGTACATCAGGTCGAACGCGCACACCTCGAGTGGCCCGAGGCCGCACCGACCCTTCGCGAGGGCCAGCGGCATCAAGATCTAACGGCATCATCACGGCGGCTAGGAGTTGCGGGCGTGACCTAGATGCGTTTTCAGCCGTCGAATACCTCGCCACTGGCGAACGCCGCGCCTTCAGGCATCAGTTCGACGAGGGCCGCCGGGCAGTCATCAAACGTGACTCGACCCACAGAAGGCGCCGCTCCCGAGGAGAAGGCGGCTTCCACCCGGTAACACGTGAATACCTGGCTTGGGCCGTTGTAGTGCTGACCATCATCGGTTAAAACATCGGGTCGAGGTCCGGAAGCAATGAAGACCGAAACTTCGGCAGCAGAATCCGTCGAGGAGATGTCGTAGAGGACCACACCGCCCTCCCGAAGATCAAGATCGGATGTTGACGCAACCGAACCGCTCCATCGCTCGCCCCGGAGTGAGTCGAGGTAGCGTACCGGTTCGTTTACTGAAGGCTGGTAGAGGCTCCGGCTCAATGGGTCTTCGAAGGAGGCGATCTGTCTTCACAGCGTGCCATCGATCCCGCTGTCGTATCCGTGGTACTCGGTGTGGCAACCGGTGAGGGAGAGTGCAATCCCTGAGAACACCAAGAGAGCACCCCACTTGCGCCCGCGTGTCAGCATCACGTGGCAGCTTCTCACTATCGATCCCCATTCAATTCCGCTCGACGTTAGCGAAAACGCTCCTCGTCGAACAACTGAGTGCCGCCCTCCATGGTCCATGCTGCGGCAAACGGCATCAGTGTTTCAATGGTGGCGACGCGAACGCCCTCGGCGGTCGGTAGAAGCACCCTGATGCCCGGGTAGTAATCGAAAAGGACTTGCCTGTCACGCCCGCACGGGCCGACGACACCGCGCCCATGATTGCCAACAGCGACGATTGTCGTGATTTCTCGCCCGCCCTGTGCACGCGCCGCGCCAAGTGCAACCAGCTCGGCGCACGGACCGCCGGTGAAATGAAACAGATTCACCCCAGCGAACATGCGGCCGTCCGCTTCTCGAACTGCCGCCCCCATAGTGTGTGCACCATCTTCGTCGGGCCCGGCATCCGTGTTCGCGTCGATGGTTTCTCTTGCGAGCTCAACGAGCTCAAGGTCTTCGGCCGTCGGCACCGCGAGTTCAACGTTGGGGAGCATGAGTGCAATCCTACGGATTGGACCGGATGCACCTCCTGCATGCCTTACTCGCAAGGCGGAGGGTCAGCGGGCGGTGCTGCCCTGCTCCTACCTGAGCGGTGAGCCGTGCACGGCCGCGTCGGCTGTGCCTCCCGCCCGGGAGCGTGGGCCAGCGAAGCAGTGACAACGGCGTATCCTGCGCGCTACGCTGCAGGCACGGCGGGGCCGAGTGCATTGGGGGATGGTGTGAAGGTTCTGGGTGCCGTCGCGGCCGGGCTGATGGCCTTGGGTGTCGCCGCGCTTCTCGTCGTGTTCGCCCTGGAAAACCGGGTCACCGAAGCCGTCGAGGCGCAGGCCACGCAGCTGGCTGTCCCCGCCGACTGGGAGCAGGTGAACGACACGGTTCGCCGCGAACAGTTCCTGTGTATGAGCACGAACCCGTGCCCGAGCATCTCCCGGCGGTGGGTGACGGACACCCCCGTTAGCGTCCACGACTTGGAGCGCATGGCGACGGGCGCGGGCCTCAGATTCTCGGTGGAGGGCACCTGCCAGCGGCCGCCGACGGCGTTCTCCGAAACGGGGGTTTGCACCTTGTACGGTGTCCGCAGTGAGAACCACTACCAGGTCTGGGTGAGCGACCGTCCGCAGGAGCCCCAGCAGGTGTCACTGGAAGTGCGTCCGAACCGCCCCTACCTCACTCAACCTCAGGGGTGAGGGTGTCCACCCTGTCCCGGAGGGTGGCGACTTCGGTGCGGAGCTGGTGCAGCTCGTAGGCCCTGTCGTCGAACCCTCTACCGGAACGCCGGTGAGGTCGCTTCTACGACGCCACCGACGGAACCTCCTAGAAGCTGTCAGACGCAGCGCCTGGCACGGGCCACCGCCACCTTGATGAACCTTCGGCAAATCGTGCTGTGCAAGCGCAGCAATGGCCTCTGGACTCAGATCACCGAGGGTCGCATCAGGTTAAAGACATCTGGCTGGGCCTCGAGGAGCCGGGTGTTCAAGGCCTGGACCCCATTCAGCTCGGCAAACAGAAATTCTTGATCGGAAACGGGGACCATCATGAGCCACGTGATGACCAGGTCGTCCGACTCCAGGTCCTCAATGTCGTTCCAGAGAAAAGGCAATACAAACAGTGCGTGTGGCACTGAAACGGCTTGATCAAATCCCGACATCACGTCAGGGAAGATCGTGTCTGGCCAAATTGAATGCTTGCCGGAGGCGATATTGAGTGCGCTTCCGATCAAACCGCTTTGGATCACTTTCCAATTGGTTCCAGCCGCAGCCAGGAGTTCTACCCCGAGGTTTTTCCCGCCACCGGTTGAGAGGTTCGTGTACTGACTCATTCCGATAGTGGCGTAGGAGGTCACGCCGAACTGGGGGATGTTATCGCATTCGATCAGGTTGAGCGACGGCAGGCCTTCCTCCCCTCCCGGAGAGAGCAGGATCTTGGGCTCGACAGAAGGCGCAACGCCGAAAGCGGTCATGGTGTGACGCGTGATCTGTCTGGCTGTGAACATGGCTCTCAGAATTCCGCGAGGTTCGTGCGCGGCGCGGCGAGGCGAGGCGCGGTTCGTCTTCTTGGTGTCCGCCGCGACACCGTGCGGTTGTGGTCCAAGAAGATTCCCGGACGGAGCCTACTTAGGCAACTCGACCGGCTGCGGCCAAACGTGGACGTAGCATATCCTCAATTGGCGTCACCGACTGTGACCACTTCGATCCAGTTGGCTCACGCCGAACAGAATTTCGCATCGACGAGACCACTCGGAGTTCGAGCAAACGGTGTGTGAGACCGGATGCTCAGCAAGGATCTAAGGGAACGTCCCACGGGCACTCGCCATCGCGGTGCTGGGGTTCTCGTTTCATCTACGCCGATTGCAATTGATCCGCGACGGCCGCGGCTTTGGAGTTTCTGAGCAGCGGCACGGAGGCGGCCATCACGAGGATGAGGGCCATTCCGCCGCCGATGATGAATCCAAGACGGGACTCTACGGCGTCCATGGCTAACCCCACCATGACGGCGGCAACGGCGGCACCAGCGTTGACTGCGGTGTTGATCCAACTGGATGCCTCGGTGCGTACTTCGACGGCGGTGATGTCGTCGGCGAGTAAGTAGCCGGTGACGAGCGAAGGGGCCAGGAAGAAGCCCACCACGACGAGCCCGAACCCGAGAACCACGACAGACCCAAGAGTCGCTAGAAGTGCGCACAGCACGGTCATGAGAGTGCTCGAGATGAGTAGTCGCTTCACGAGCGAGTTCCTCCACGTCCGCTGGCCGAAGAGCAGACCTCCGACTGCGCTTCCGGCGGCGAAAGCGGCGAGCAGGATCCCGGCCAGGCCCACCGATCCTTGGCTGTCGGCGACTGCGGGTGCGACCACCTCCACGGTTCCGAGCACGACTCCCACGCCGAGAAGTGCGATCAGGATTGCGACGAACCCGCTCTGTCGTAGCGGCTGTGAACTGTTGCGCGGGGCAGTGGTGACGGCGCCGTGCCCTAGCGAGAGCGGGCTGCTTGTCATGCCGAGCGTTCCGAGAAGTGCCACCAGGGCTGTCGTGAGCAGTCCAACCGGCGGCGATGCCGCACTCACGACCGCAGCCGCGATCAACGGTCCCGTCGTGAAGAGTAATTCCTCACAAACCGCGTCGACGCTGAACGCCTTGGTTCGCACAGCTCCCGGCTCTGTAATGGAACCCCAGAGCACACGCATCGAGGCGCCGAGCGGTGGCGGAAACAACCCCACCACGGCCGCGAGGCCAACCAGCACCCCTGCTGGCGGCTCGGACTGGGCTGTCAGCGCAGCCATACCACTGAGGCCGGCGGCGAAGGCGATGGCTAGTGAGTTGAGTGCGAACCGCTGCCCGCGTCGGTCGACGAACCGTGCGCGGTAGGGGGATGCGATCACGTTCGCGAGTCCGAACGCCCCGGTGGCCGCGCCAGCGACAGCGAACGAGTCGGTGCTCCGCTGCACAGCGAAGAGCAGCACCAGGGTCACCATGGCAAACGAGAGGCGTCCGACAAGCGCGGGAACAAAGACCCTGAGTGCGCCGGCTGTACGCATTACCTCTAGGTAGCCGCCAGTCATGTGCGCGGGGCCGTGTCATGGTTCGAGACTTCGAACAGGGCAAGAGTTGCACTGATCCGGATGCCCTCTGGCGTGGCAGAGGGCATCGCCTCATCGTGGATTAGTCTTCCAACCTCGCGGGACATCTCGCGGATGCGATTCCATGCCTCGGGGGAGACCGTGACCTCGGCCTCGGTGAACACGAATTCGGATTCCGACACGTAGCGCGCGCTGCGGGCAATCAGTTCTGCCGCGAGAGAGCTCATCAGAGCCTTGTGCTCGTCGGCATGTCCCGAGCCGAGCACTTCGCCGCTGGCTGGGTCGTGCCGGTAGCGTTTGGCGGTCCCGCCGCGGATGCTCATCTCCTCGACAAGCTGCACGAGTCCGGCCTGAGCCAAACGACGTAGGTGGTAGCTCACGTTCGCCTGGCTCTCACCCAGAATTCGTGCTGCCTCAGTAGCGCTAAGAGCCTCCGCCGTCAGAATCGAAAGCAAGCGCAGGCGCAGCGGGTGGGCCACGACCCGCAGGCCATCGAGATTGTTGGGTGTGGTGGCATCCGGCATGCTCACACGATATTCCGAACCGGACTCGACCCCCAAATCGTTCTTTTGCGGTTTCTCATTCGGGAGATAGGCCTTGCTGAATCAGGCCATCTGCCTGGGCTCGATTGTCCGCAAGCCGGAGCCCAACGAATGCTCGTTGGGCTCCGTCCTGGGGACGTCAGGCTTGTGTCTGCGGAGACTCCCCGACAGTCGGTGACGTTGCTACGGGCGGCATGGCATGCGCTTGGGTCCGGGTGCGCCATGGCCTCTGACTGTGGATTGCCAGGACCTGTGCGCCGGGTGCGCGACGGTAGCGGATGCGATGGAACGGCGTGGGCGAAATTGCCCGTTTAACGGGAATCGGTGAGCAGCTGATACATGAGGTGGTCTTGCCACCGACCCGCTATTTTCAGGTATTCGGGTGCCGTTCCATAGCCCACGAAGCCCACACGTTCGAGGACTCGTTGGGAGCGCGCGTTGGGGATCAGCGTCTCGGCCTGAATCCTGTGCAGGCTCAATTCTTTGAATGCCAGCGCGGTCATTGCTCGAACTGCGTCGGTGGCATAGCCACGTCCGTTGCTCTCCTGTGCGACCCAGTACCCCATGTTGCAGGACTGAAAAGCTCCGTAGGTGATCCCGCTGAACGTGATCCGACCTACAACCTGCGAATCCTCGTCGAGAATCACGTGTGGCAAGGCCTCGCCTCGGCTGTGCCGAGCGAGCGCGTTTTCAACTTCCGCCTGCTGACCTGCCACCGTGAAGTAGGAGTCCGCGCGGACTGGGTCCCACGGAGCGAAGAAGAGCCGGCCTGTTAGCTGAAGGTCGGCAAGGCGCTCCACATCGTTGACGGATATGAGTCGAGTAGTAGCAGGCATTAGAGAATGCTCCCACACGCGACTCAAGTCATCCTTGCCCGCAAGCCGGACGATGATCGCGTCGGCGTAGTGCTCAATCGCACCGCCATAGAGCGGGTGCCCTCTTCTCGCCACGCACTAGTAAGTTGGCATAAGTTAGCTGATCGGTCTCGGCTCTGCCGCGGTCCCCTGCGGTTGGTCAGTTGCGGGCATATTGGTAGCGCAACCAAGCACAGCGCGGCAGAGGTGCTCCCTGCCGGCAAGGGTGGGTTTACCTGCGCGCCCCGTATGCTTGCATCCGTGATCGCCGCCATCGCCTTCGTCACTCTGATTGGCCTGCTGGTTCTCTTCCAGCTTTCCCTCGCCTTCGGCGCGCCGTGGGGACGATTCGCGTGGGGCGGGCAGCATCCCGGCGTGCTGCCGCTCGGGTATCGGATCGCCTCCGGCGTCTCCATCCTGATCTACGGGTTCATCGCCCTGATCGCCCTCGACCGGGCGGGTGTCGCTGACGTGTTTCCCAACGCGTTCTCGCAAGTGGGGATCTGGGTGGTCTTTGGATACCTCACCCTCGGGGTGGTGATGAATGCGATCTCCCGGTCCAAACCGGAGCGGTATGCGATGACACCGGTCGCCCTCGCGCTCGCGATCCTCGCGCTGCTGATCGCGTTGAGCGGCCCCGCCGAGGAATCGTTCGCCGGCATGGTGCTCGATGACGGAGACGGACCGGTGTTCTGCACGACGATCATGGAGTCCTACCCGCCCCAATGCGGCGCCGACTCCCATGCTATTACCGGGTGGGATTGGGCCGCGGTCGAGCACGAGCAGTCGCAAACGATCCGCTGGGGCGAGTACCGATTCAGGGGCGAGCGCGAGGGCAACACCATCTCCATCAGCGGTTCGACATCGCCGCTGCACTGACTGGGCGGAGGGAAGGAAACAACGCACCCATGAGGTGTAGCTGTCTTCGGTACGAACTCTGCGTCGGCCGTGATCATCCACGCGCTCTGATGCCCGCAAGCCGGACCCCTATCGATACGAATTCTGGCGCCGCCAACGAGTGGCGCCGGACATGGCGCTCTCGTGTCACAAGGGAACCTCTACCGGGCGATGGGTGAGTCGGTCGAGGGTACGTTGGGTGACGTGACTAGTCGTAATGGGCGAATCGCCCTGATCACCGGCGGCGTGATCGCTCTGATCCTTGGTGGAGTGTGGGCCGGGCAGGGCATAAATCTGATCCCGGGAAGTTTCATGACAGGTAGCCGCATGTGGCTTTCCATCGGGCTCATCATCGCTATCGTCGGCATCATCCTGATTGCGCTCGGCCTACGCCGGCCAGGGCCCCGGCCGCACGAGCAAGTGAGACTCCAACTATCGCGAGCCTAGATGGCGCTCCGACGCACGCTAGATGAACCCTGGACGGACGTCACCCCGCGCCCTCGACGGCGCGGCATTTCTGCGTAACCTGTGCACATGACGTCTCTGGCTACAAGATATGAGTCTGGCGAGTGGGCTGAGGTTTGGGCTGAGATAAGGCAGCTGGGACCAGTCCCGCACGCGCGTCAGACCGAGGTGGAAGACGTAGCACGTTCGACCATGAAGCGGGCGGGAATACAAATCGAACGCATCGTGGAGGTTCTCCTCGCTCTCGGATTCGAACCAGCGTCCTCGGGTATTCCCGTTGTCACCCCGCCACCGTGCGACGTGAGCGAACGGGTCGCGAAACTGGAACTTTTGTTGGGGCCGCTCCCCGCAGCGCTCAAGGCAAGTATGGGAGAGATTGGAGCCGTTTCTCTGTTGGGTGATTGCCCTGCAATTGGTCTCTACTATCACCAACCCCCACCCGCGCGAGTGAGCACGATGCCGCCTGGCTCTGACTACCCCGATCCGCTGTGGCTGCCGTGCGTTGATCAGCTCGAGTCCGAGTGGGACGAGAGAGGCCATGACTTGCTAGAGCTGTCGACCTCATCGTTCGAATTCGCTCCTGATGAACTGCACAAGGCGAACATCAGTGGCGCAACACATGACATCTGGTTGCCCGACACTCACGCGGATCCAGTGCTTCTTGGTGTTGCGGGACGACCGAGCATCACCGTTGTGGAGTACCTCCGGCTCTCCGTCGCGTGGGGTGGATTCCCCGGTTACTCGTTCGGCCTAGCGCCACGGCCCAGAGCGCTGGAACAACTCACTTCGTCCCCGCAATTCTGACTGAGAGTGATGCACTCCGCGCAGATCAGCGAAGAGCGTCCGCAACGGAGTCTGAGACCGGCCTCAGGCCATTCCCCGAGCGGGGTTCGCAAGCCGGACGTTTCCCGGCATTCGTTTTGCCCGAGGTGGGGTAGCGGCTGATGATCTCGTCCGGGACCCGCGAGGGAAGGCTGGGCGAAGCCGGAGCCGATACTCCTGGAGGCGCGTCAGCCCAGACCAAAGAGGAATCAGGACGGGCGCACGTCCAATGCCACCCGCGGATTCCCCTGGGGATCCTCGCTGTTCACCGTCAGCTGATACTCATAACCGTCCTTGATAGCCCGCCCAGTGCACACGGTGGTCGGCCCGGTCGCGTCGGCTGGTCCCAACGTGATGCCCCTATAATTGTCAATTGATATTTTGGACGGCTTTTTGCTCGTGGAGCCAGTCCCGAAATTGGCTCGCGAGGTAGTCGTCTCGGCTGAGTCCTCGTTCGATTCGGGAGAGGGTGCCAGGCCAGGTATTGAAATGTCCGGCCGCCTCGCGGAGGGTGATGTGGAGGTCTTCGCGCGCGGTGCGTAGGTCGGTGATCGAGGGTGCCGCTTGTGGGTTGGTGAGTTGACGGTAGAGCTCCCGGGCGACGTATCGTTTCAGGCAGCGCATGATTTCCTTTTTGGTCTTGCCTTGAGCCGTTCGTCGGGCCGCATAGTCTCTCGTGCGGGAGTCGGTTGCGAGGCGTGAGACGACGACATGGTGGATTGCCGCGTTGGCCGCTCTGTCGCCGCCGCGGCTGAGCCTGTGCCGGCTTGTCTTGCCCGACGAGGCGGGTATCGGAGCTACGCCGACGAGTGCTGCGAACTGCGCTTCCGTGGCGATGCGTTCAGGGTTGTCGCCCACGGTAACGAGGAGCTGGCTGGCTACTTCTATGCCAACACCGGGGACATTCCGTAACAGAGGCGCGCAGTCCCGAAGAATCTCTGCCATCACTGCATCGGTGTCAAGAATCTCCCGCTCGAGAAATCGGTATCGGACAGCAAGTTTCTTCAAAGTGAGGGCCGTTGCGATCTCAGTGTCCGTGAGGTTTCCCATTGGACGGGAACGCTTCAACGCCGGGATGAGTTGCGCGGTGGTCAGCGGGCGGAACCGACTGCGCACGTGCTCCGGAGCGGAGACGAGTATCCCCTTGATCTGGTTGATGGCAATTGTGCGGGCCTTCATCGCTGAACTGCGGGCGGCACGGAGGACGCGGAGGCATTCAACGGGGCCGTCCTTGGTTTTCGGCGTCGACGTGCCTCGTCCGGCCAAGACCGATTCTGCTGCCTGATAGGCGTCTAAGGGATCCGATTTTCCGCGTAGACGCCGTGCTTGACGGTTGGGTCGGTTGACCTCGTGGACAGAGAGTCCTGCTGTTCGCAGAACTCGACTCAGTTCCGCCCCGTAACTGCCGGTTCCTTCGACGCCCACGCCGATGATCAGACCGAAGTGGGTAATGAAGGCGAGGATCTTCCGGTAACCCGAACTGACTGCCAGGAATTCTTCAGCAGCTAGGTGTTTGCCGTGCTCGTCGATGATGGCGACAAAGTGAGTATCGGAGTGGGTGTCGACGCCGACGATGACATTCGGTGGGTCTGTTGCCATGATGAAGTTGCCCTTCCATTGCGTCCATCTGGGTAAAAGATGAGCACGTTGGCCAGGTGGGCAGACAAGACGGTAATGGGAATTCGCTTCAGGCTCCTATAAAGTCATGTCCGCCTGGTCAGCGCACCTTGAGCAGCCTCAAGACCGCGGACAGATCACGTAAAAGACAATCCTTGAAGGACGTCAGTCAGGGTTAGAGTCACGCAGCCTCAAGACTCTTCTCATCATTACCGTCAGGGTGAGTTGAGGCCAGTAGCTCAGAGCAAGTCCGCCGTTTGACGTAGGGCGAGAACCAGGAAGTCCCACCATGTCCAGCCCCATCGTTGATCGCCGTGCGCGACGATAGTTCGATGAGTAAGAACAGCAGTCCTGGCCCGCGTGCGGGTGGCCCGAGCGCGCGGCGCTCGTTCACGCCGGCGCAGAAGCTAGAGCACTTGGCCGCTTACGAGGACGCGATCTCCCGGAATGGGGGCGGGGCGTATCTGCGGGAGCAGGGCATCTATTCCTCGCAGATTACCGAGTGGCGAAAGCTTCGTGATGCGGGCGTGCTGCAGGGCAAGAAAGCCGGAGAGAAGATTGGCCGGCTCACGCCAGAGCAATCCGAGATCGCCAGGCTCCGCCGCCAGCTCGATCAATCCGAACAGCGCCTGGCCACGACGGAGGTGGCGTTGGAGATCATGTCAAAAATGCACGAGCTACTCGAAAATCTTTCGAAGAGCTCGCGGGACGAAACACCGCAGACGAAACCGTGATGACCACCTACCGTGAACTGACCCGCCGGGGTATTTCGACCCGCACCGCTGCCACGTTGGTGGGGATACCGCGGGCGACGGCAACCCGGGCGCCACGAACCCCGGCTGCCGGGCCGGCGTTGGTGCCAATGAACAAGCTGGGCGTCCTGAAGCGGGCCCGGATCCTGTCCGTGGTGAACTCGGCCCGGTTCGTGGACTTACCGCCGATCCAGATCAGCGCGCAGCTGCTGGACGAGGGCGTCTACCTAGCGTCGATCTCAACGATCTACCGGATCTTGGCCGAGAACAAACAGGTCAAGGAACGCCGCCGCTTGGCCCGCCACCCGCCGCGGGCGATCCCGGAACTGCTAGCCACCGCCCCCGGGCTCGTGTTCTCGTGGGATATTACAAAGCTGCCTGGCCCGATCAAGGGCAAGTACTACGACTGCTACGTCATGATCGATATCTACTCCCGCTACATCGTCGGCGCCGTGGTCCACGCGTCTGAGTCCGCGGTCCTGGCCGCGGAAATGATGACGGAAACCTTCGGCATCCACGGCACCCCGCAGGTCGTCCACGCGGACCGGGGAACGTCACGGTCACGGATCCCGTCAAATTGATCAGGAGCGAGAGGGCCGCAGCGTCGGACGGTTTGGGGACCTCGATGACCCCCAGATCGTCGATCTCCCCGAAGCGTGGTAAAAAATCTCGACCGACCGACCGACCGAGCGGCACTGGAGGTGCTGTTGGCCGAATTGTCGTCGCTGAATGCCGACGAGAGGTCTGACAGGACTTCGCAGGGAACCGTGAACGGAACGTTCGATGCCTCGGGCCGTGTTCGTTGGGAGGTCGTCGGTGAATTAGGCCATCCTGAATGCATGGTGCACAGAAGCTGGTTGTCGATTTGGGGCGCTGCAGTGGTTCTGGCTTCCCTCAGCGCCTGTTCTTATGTTCCGTCGACCTCGTGGCGGGTCGTGCCCATCGAGTTCGACAACGCCTTGGACGTCGGTCCAGAAGACCGGATTGACGTTACCTATTCCATGACGAACATGACCCAGGACACTGCGGGCGGGTTCTGGACCGAGTCCGCCGGGTCTTGGTTGCACCTGAATAGTGCTGGCGACACCCTGCGCCGATTCAATGACGAGATGTTTACGAGAGTTCATGGAATATCAGCCATCTCCCCATCGGTCCTCGCTGTGTCCAGAACGGGCAAGGCAGGGACCGAGATCGAGACGGGAATCTATCTCTACGACACGGATGCTGAGACGTGGACACCTGTCGACGTCGATGCGACCACGATTGGCGACGTGGCGGCCGGGGCTGATGGGCGACTGGTTTTTGTCGATTTTCTGGGCGAGATGGTGCCCGAAGGTGCGATGACTCCGCTCGAGTCGGCTTTCATGAGGCCTTTCGCGATTCGAACCGTGGCGAAGAACGGGCAGCAAACGACTGTGCTTGGTGCGGAATCGGGGGTCACCGCCGCCGCTGTTGCTATCGATATCGATCCCGCCGGCACGGTCTACGTCAGTACGGAGAGGGAAACGTTTGCGATCGGCGCCGATGGAACTCGTTCACCGATAGCCACATACCCGCCTCGAAATCCCGTGCTCGCCGTGAACGCGGTCGGCTATGTGCTCACAGCGGCACCGACGAATACGGATGCCACCGAGAGGCCAATCGATTGGAAGATGGTTCGCGCGTCTTCACCGGCCAGAGGCGTCATGGCCAAGAAGGGCGACTGCCCGCAGTCAAGTGAGCAGGGAATCAGAATTCTGACAGGTGAAGAATCGACGTCCTTGCCGTTTTCCTGCAACACGAACGGTGCCGTCTGGCTCAATGACACTACGTTCGTGCTCTCAATCGGTGACGAATCTGGAACGATCCTCGCCAGAGTGACCCCACCCGAGGAACCCACGAAACGCTGACCAGCACGTCGCTGCGGAAGCGGAACCCAGTGTGAGTGGTCATCCCAAGACGTATGAAGACTTTCACCGGGGGCGGCCGCGCGGCCGGCTTCGCGTGGTTGGACCGCGGCCGGCCGACGCGGTCTCAATGAAACGTTTTCGGAACAGTGGCTGCAATGATGTGGAAATGGATAAGCAAAGTCGCTCCATCAGGGCTCTCGCAACGCTGCTGGTCGTGACATCAGCAGCGTTGCTTTCGGCGTGCAGTCAGCAGCCAGGTACTGAGGTCACTGCCCTTGGACGCGCTCAGACTTCAACGGATGAGTTGCCGGCCGGCCTCGACGCCGATGAAGAATTGGGAGTGGCACCCGACTCCTCTCGTCTGCTTTCGGAGCAAACAGGAGTGGACTACTTCGCAGCGCGCTCCGCGTCCGGCAAGGAGGTTTGTCTCATCGTGTTCGCGTCACTCTCTGCGTGGACAAGTGCGTGCTCGACTGAGTTGCCGATTGAGCTCTACTTGGCCGGGGTTGGATCTGCGCAGTTGATCTCCGAGTCCAACCTTCCCTCGTCAGATAGCTGGACCCAGGTGGCGGACAATCTTGCTATCGGCAAGTGAGCACCGGCAATTCAGGCAACAAGGTGTGCTGGGGTGCCCGTAAGCCGGACAGTAGGCAGCACCGTGCTCGCAGTCGCATATACCCGGCAGGACTGTGACTTTTTGCGCTCTGTGGCGGCGTTCTTTGATCGCTATTTGGCGCATTGAGTTGTACACCCACGACGCTCCGGGGCGTCAGCGTCCTATAACCCAAGAGTAAATTGCCCACTGTCGTGATGTTCCCCGCAAGAGGAAGGTCCAGGACGCCAGCCAGCTGCCGAAGTTCCTCGGTCTGGGTCAGTAGCCGAATCCGCTGAGGCGGTGCTGGTCGTTTACGGTCGATACTCTTTGGGCGGCGGCGATGTTGGCAGGTCGCCTGGCGCAGCTCGGCCTCCGAAAGTCATGGTGGCGATCGAGGACAGCCCGGCACCGATGCCCTTGGCGAGGAACGACAGGATTGCCCCAAGTACTTGCCATAGCCCCGCATGGCCACGTGACTGAGTCATGCGGTACCTCGATCTCTAGGTCGTGTGCGTCTCGGCGTCGAAAGCCTGCACGATCGCGCAGCTACTTCTCGGCGCGTGCTTGCCACTCTACGAGGGTGACCAACGTGTGACCAGTAGGCACAAGTACAAGATCGTCTGTACGTCTCCCTGGTGGCACCAGCATCTAAAAGAGCGTGACATTCTGCCGTCACGCGTGGACTCATCCGCTGTCCCGCAAGACGGACGATAACCGCGGCAGCACTTGTGCGATCCCACCCAAGGGTCGAGCGTGCCGATGTTGCGTCACAAGGGAACCTGCTGCGGACGCTTTCGGCGGCTGATTCAGCCGCGCCAGGTCGGTGCGCTCGTCGTCGCAAGGGGATCGTCATAGGACAGAGCCTTGTTGGCACCATCGCGGAGTGGCGGTCAGGCACGCTGACTCCGCAGCAAGCCATTGCGGAGGCTAAGCGTGCGGCCACGGCAATGAATCAACTCCTTACGGAGGGCAAGGCGTAGGCGGCGCGTTTGTCAGCCGTTGAATGCCAACGGCACTGTTCCGACGTAACCAGTGTGTGACCGCACGGAAGCCGGTCCGCTTGCGGACGTCTGATGACGGCTCGCCTAATGAGCTGACCGTATTCCCGGGCGAACGCCTCCCGACGAAGTTCCCCCACCGTCTCGTTGCAGATAGCGAGAGGCGTCGCGCCACTGCTAGGTTGCTTTCGTGCAAGCACCTGACTCGATCCCCGCAGTCGCCGAGCCCACGGTGATCTTCGTGATCAACCGGGAATGGTCCCCCGACGCAAACGCGAGAGCGACGTACGATGCGACCCGCATGTACTGGCGCGTGGGCGCGGACACTCGGCACCGTGCGGTCTACGCGCTCGGTGTCGCAGGCGGTGTTGTCCGAGGCGCATATCGAATCCAATCCTGGCATTCCGGTGACGAAGAGGGGCGGTGGGGCTTCGATGGAGTGCCTGCGCCAGAACTCGGCGCCGTAGGGACGAGCGTCGAACGGCTTGCACCGCCCAGGGGCGCGGCGAACCCTGTGCGTCGTTACCTCGACGGCATCCCAACGAGCGATGAGAAGCCGGTGCAGGCGATCGCCCGGGAACTGAACGTGGAGCCGCTCGCGCGGATCATGTACGGCCAACGCGAGTTGTTCCACAGCAACTTCCTCGCTTGGTTCTTCGACGCTCTGCCGAAGCTGGCCGATGCTGTGTTCCGCGATCTCACGACCGACGACGTCACAGGCTTCACCAAAGTGCGGCGCGTTGAACGAGAGCGAGAGAACCTTGACCTCGTGCTCCATTGGCCGGACGCGGCGCCGTTGGTCATCGAGAACAAGGTGTTCTCGCTTCCCGAGCGAGCCCAGCTCGACGAATATCGCGCCAAGACTGGGCGGTGGAAGGGTGAGCCCGCGCATCACATCCTGCTGAGCATGTCCCCACCGCATGAGCCTGTCGAGGGCTGGACCTACCTGAGCTATCAGGAACTCGCTGAACGCATCGACCTCGCCCTCTTTGACAATGAGGACAGCAGCTACGAGGTCGAGACGGTCAGACGGTACTCGCGAGTCGTGAGGCTCCTGAGCGCGCTACTCGACACCACTGTCGTGCACTCCATGGAGGAGTCTGCGTGGCTGGACAGTTCGCAACTCGCAGAGATTGACTCGACCCAAACCCGTACCGCGCTTCGAAAGCTCCGCGCGCGGCGGGTGCAGGCTGTGATCGCGGCGGAAGGCCCGGCGGTGGGATGGACGGAGGCCGCCATTAGCCACGGCCAGCCTCTAGTCGGCTGGCGACGTCACGTTCGGGTTGGTGGCGTCGAAATCCAAGCGGGGTGGCAGTACCAGGAAGGACAGTTTCGGTTGTGTGTCGTGTTGCCACACCTCGAGGGTCGCTCCGGAGAGGACAGAGACGCCCGCGAGGAATTCGCCACATCGCACCCGGAGCTGTTCGATTTTGCGCCGCTTTACGAGGTCCTCGCATCGCCGGATAGGCAAGTCATGCCGCGCGAACGCTTCGGGCACTTCGCTCCGTTGTTCGTGTACCGCTACGTGAAGGCGCCGGACCAGACCGTCCAGCAGCTCGTCGCGGCGACCCACGCGATCAATGCCGCATTTGAGGCGTGACGAGCTGCTCGCCGATTCTGTCCGCAGGCCGGACGTCTACGGTCGCAGGTTCGACGCCCAGTCTCCGAGGTTTCGGAGTTTCAGGGGAGTGGTGTTTGGGAACCTTTCGTGAGCAGGCAGGCTTTCAGGGGCGGGCCTACACTTAGCGGCAAGGCTGAACGGCGCCGTTCCACGGTCTGCCCAGTCCTGCGTGCTTTGCAGTCGGCTGGACACAGCACCATGTCGGACGCTGAAGGCTACAAGCGGAAGGTGGGCAACATGATCGGGGACCGGGACCGGGACGTTCAAGAGGCTGAGAGCGTTCAGGAGGACGAGGACGAGGACGTTCGGGAGGACGAGGACGTTCGGGAGGACGAGCCTGTCCCAGGTCTGGCGGTTCCTCTGGACCGTTGGCGAGCCTTGCCAGCTCGGGTGCGAGTGGAGGACCAGAGCTTGTCCGTTCCAGCTTCGGATGCACCGGACCCTGAGGGTGGCAGGAACCCTGACAATGACTGGCTGCTCCGTGGTGTGTAAGCGGAACCGCCATCGGGACGGTCTGGGTCTGATTCTTCAGAGCGATGCCGGCCAGGTTCGCCGAGTGGCGAGGAGTGCGGTCAGGAAGAGCGCAACGCCAATGACTCCGAGGATTGCGGCGAACGTGATTCCCCAGTCCCACACGCTCGACTGGGTGTGCACCAGGAGGAGTTCGTGATCGGTCGTGAAATAGGAGCATCGGACTCCAACGGGAAAGAACGAAAATGCACCGTCCGCGGTCCATCCTGCTGAGGGCAGAGCCAGGTTGCCTAGCTCGGGATTCTGATAGCAGGATTCACCGATACCCGCATGTGAGATGAACGCGAACTGCAGCCCAGCCAAGGCCATGAGGGCCATCGAAGAAATGCCGAGGATCCAAGACCGCGCAGTCACGGCGAGGAGCACGGGAAAAGCCGGTCTTTGCAGTTGCATTTCGTCTACCCCCTCCTGAATAAACTACGTGCTGCCAGACACCGGGTAAGCGCTTTAAGACTGGAACGAAGGAAGTCGCCGGCCTACAGAGTCAAGGCCCGTAGCCGAACGGAAAGCGGACATCAAAGGCGTGAGCCGTGCACCGATCGGACGTCGATCGCCCCGCCATAGCCGTCCTCTTCGAATTCCAGCCCGATCTTTTCCGCTGCTCATGTGGAGGCTCTGTTGTCGCGGTGGATGATCGCGACCAGGTGACCTGGCCTCAAGGTATCTCGGGCGAAGTCGCGGCAGGCGGCTGCGGCCTCGGTTTTCGGCACCGGCTACTGACGCGGGAGCCAGAACGGTTTGTTCGGCCGGCTGCCGATTTCGTGGTCAGGTACGTGTGGGCGGAAGCTACCGAGGTGGCATGCATCGGCCGGTGGCTGGACAGCAGCCGAGCACACTGCCCGTGGAGAGATAAAATCGAATGATCATGGCGCCTCCAACGAACAGCTACCGGCGAGTCAGCACTCAGGACGAAGCTCACGGGCACCTTGTGGAGATCGACGCCAGGTACTCCGAGTGAGTGCGGCCGCCGTACCCCACGCACGCTGGGGTGAACCCCGCCGCGATGGCCAGGTTGAGTGAGTTGACGGATGAGCGGCCACGGACACCGCACCGCAGGAGCGAAACAACGGAGCCGCTCACGTGAAACCGATCACCATGTGCGGACAAGTAGGTACCGACGCGCAATCCGACATCGACCACACGCTGGCGCTTATGCGGGAGATGCAGGCCGTGGTGGTCCCCAGCCCGATCCTGAGGGTGTACGCACCGCGCCCCACGGTGGCGTTTGGCCGTCGGGAAAGCCTCATGCCGTCGTTTGCAGCCGCACAGGAGGCGGCTCGCGACCATGGCTTTGCGCCCGTGATCCGGCTCGCGGGCGGGAGGGCGGTGGCCTACGACGAAAGCTGCCTCGTCATTGATCTGCTGACGCCGTCCGATCGGCACATAGCCAATGAACTCGTTTTCGACGTGGTGTCCGAGTCAATGCGGCGGGTACTCGTGGATTTGGGCGTCGACGCGCGTGTGGGGGCGGTCCGACGCGAATACTGCGCGGGGCCTCACAGCGTGAATGCACGCGGAGAGGTGAAGCTCGTCGGAATCGCCCAGAGGGTGACCCGAGGAGCTCGGCTCGTCACGGCGTCTGTCGCGTTGGGTCCCGCGATGCGACTCCGCTCCGTTGTGGACGCCGTGTACGCGGCCATGTCGCTCGACTGGGATCCGCAAACATTCGGGACGTTGGCTGGCGAAGGGGTGCAGGCCTCTCCGGAGGAGCTCGCACAGGGCGTCATAACCGGCCTCGCTCTGACGCACACAGAGTGGGCTAAGCCGTTCGTTTGAGTGCACGGAATTCCTCTCTTGACGCCCCCGTTCTGCCCTTGTCCGCACGTGATTTCTTCACCGACCTCGATCAGGGTGAGGTGGTTGTGCTCTGGTGCTCGGAGCCTTCGACACCGTCAAGCCAAAACATACCGGAGAGTCCGATGGTGGTGACGGCGATGACCGCGACCAGGCTCAGCGCCCGGACGTAGGTGGAGAAAGGTGCTCGTCGTAGCCACCCCTCGCCACGCAGGAGGACGACAGCCAGGACCGGCGTGCCGACCTCCAACACGCAGGCCACCAGGTCAGCCAGGCCGACCTGTTCGGGGACGCCGCTTCCCCTGACATCGTGCAGCTGGACCCGTCGATGCCGGGTCTTGACGGCATCGACGCGACCCGCGAAGTGCTTGCGGTTCGGCCTGCGACCAAGGTGTGTCTGCCCTTGATGCCGGGGCGGGGGTTACCTACTCAAGGACGCCGACCCCGACGGCCTCATCAGGGCCCTGCGCGACGCACGCCATCGACTTCGTCTCTCTGGAATCGAACCCTCTCCGCGAAGGGAAATGAAGGTCGAGGTCTATCGAACCGTGTGTGTGAGTCGAAGGCCGAACGGGTGTGGTCCGGCGAGGTACCAAACGAGCGCGCCGAGCAGAGGCGCGAATACGACGGCGATCATCCAGAGGGCCTTCTCCACCTCGGACAGGTCGCGGGTTCGCGCAATCTGGACGATGGCGTACGCGATCGCAGCGATGTAGAGGACGGCGACGACGGATGCGAGAGCGACTGGAAGTGCGGCTGGACTGTCCATGACGGTTCCGTTCGTTTGGATACTTCAAGATAGGGCCCCAGTGAAGATGCGTCTCCGGAACTTCCTGCGGGGGACTTGCACCCGCTACTTACCGGCAGTGGGCCCGTGACCTTCCGTGGGTCGGCTCGCCTCAAGAATGGCGCTCTTGCGCCGCCCCCAGCGGATGAAAAGCCCCAGAGCCACGACGACCCCAACCACAACGAGAACCTGGACTACCACCCAGAAGTTCCACCAAAAAAGAGCACCGAATTCCATTTCGACCACCCCTCGATTCGCGGACACCTGAGTGCCCTACTTAGAGCGAGCCTACGACCGCGAGGCCGTTCGGGGAAGTACGCCGTCGATTGCTTAGCCAGGAGGGAACATCCGGAGCAGCTCGTAAGATGAACGCCCTACGGCACAGGGTCGCGAGCCTCGGCACCTAAAATCACCTCATGACTAACCACGGCGAATTCCAGATTGCTGAGTTCGGTTTTCCGGGCCCACTTCGGGAGCGGCTGATCGCCGCAATCCTGGCCTGTACGAAGACCTCCACAAGTTCGACCCTCGTGGAGTACTCGATTGAGGACGAACAGTTGCCGATCATCGGGAACAAGCAGACGGTCGTGGATTCCCACGATGCCGCGGTGGCAATCATCCAGACAGTTGCGGTCGAGATTGTTGACTTGCTGACGTCGGCCTCGAGCATGCGCGCGACGAGGGCGAAGGATTCGTCTCCGTAGCAGCCTGGCGCCGCGGTCACGAAGCCTTCTGGCACGGCACGGAGATGCGGGCCTTCCTCAACAGCCCAACCTTCACAGTCGATGACGACACGCTTGTCGTGCTGGAGCGGTTCCAATTGATTGAGGCGCTCGGCCAAGCGAACCGATAGCCCTCATACCGGCAGCCCAACACTTTTACGGATCGCTGGAGTGATTCCGTCGTCTGCAAGGGCGAGACCTGAGAGACTCACCGCATGACAACCCAGACGAGTACTCAGAAACGACGTGCTGTGTCTCCGGTGCTTATCGGGTTCGTCGGGATGATCGTCGTTCCACTCTGTATTGTGCTCGCGACGACCTCCTGGGATGCACCAGACGGAGCAGATTTCGTCCGGATGGCCTTCGGTACCGTAATCGCTTCCACCTTGGCGACGGTGGCCGCGTGGTGGCTGGCGTGGAACCGGATGAGAGCGGGTCGGAGTGACCGCTACTGGTTCTGGGGTGTTGCTGGCATCGTCACTTTCTCCTCGATCGGCAGCATCTTCAGTGTGGCTGAGACTCTGCTGGCGCAACTGACCCGTCAATAGAGCGCCAATCCGCCGCCCGGCAAGCAGCGCCATTCGCAGTCGCGGCCGCCCCCGTTCCCGGGTCGGCGAGGCGACGAGGACAACTCGGCGCACCGCCTCATCATGACTCTCAGCCAGGACCGGCCATGAGCTTCGTGCCCCCTCAACGGGGGTTTTCTTATAAGAAGCTATCTTCCTATAGTTAGGTCTATGGCACGCAGACGACCAGGTACTCTCTTTCCAATCGAGGTGGACATTCTGCAGAGCGGGCTCACGCTCCAAGCGAGCGAGGGCAGCTTCTACGGCTTCGCCCTGGCGAAGCAACTCTCCTCCCATGATGGTTTCGCGCTCACGGCTCACGGCACGCTCTACAAGGCGTTGTCTCGGATGGCGGAATCCGGCATCCTCGAAGCCAGCTGGGAAGACCCGGCCAGTGCCGAGTCCGAGGGACGGCCCCGACGCCGGCTGTACACCGTGACGGCGGAAGGTTCACGCGCCCTGGTCAGGGCGCAGGCGGAAACGAACCGCAAAGAGGCAAACGTGCCTCGCATTGCGCAAACAGGGGCGACTTTCGCATGAGCGTTCTGACGTCTATGCCCTACCATCACGCCGTTCGCCGGGTCTCTCGCTGGTGCTCGTGGTACACACGCGAAGTTGATGCCCAGGTCGCCGCTGGTCGTCGCGACGAACTCGCCTCGGACCTGTATGAGCACGCGATCTGGGCCGATGAATCGGGAACCACGCCGCGCGCGGTGGCTCGCGCAATCCTCAGCCGTGCGCTGAGGGGCGCTCCCGCTGACCTGAGCTGGCGTCACGCGCAGCGAAGACAAGTCGCCCTGACGGACCCGACCGGCTTTCGCCAACATCGGGTCGAGGGCGCCGTATCGGCGCTCGTTCTGGTCGTGGCTTCCGCCGTGCTCGGCTGGGGTCTCTTCGTACTCACCCGGATTGCGCTCAGCGTGATCGGGGAACAGATCCGGCCGGGCTCCGCAACCGCACTGACCATCGCCTCGTTCACTGTCCTCGCTGTCGGCGGACTAGTGCTGCTGTCTCGGCGCCTGACACGTATCTTGGGTGCGCTCGTCATGGTGCTCGCTAGCTTTGGACTCGTTCACTTCGGCCTTTTTCAGCTCTACTCCCTCAGCGCCACGGTGGGTGCCCTGACCTTCACGATGCCAGGGTGGGGACTCGCCAGCAACAGCCTCATCGCAGGACTTGGCTTGTTCTTCACTGCGGCAGCGATCTGGTGGTGGCCGGAACACCGGACCGCCCCTGCCGACACCGGCACCCGACTCAAGACAATTGGAGAGATGGCTCGATGAAGAAGAAACTCGCACTCGGAATCGGTTTGGCCGGAGCCGGGCTTCTGGCTCTCTCACTGACTGTCTTCGGGATGGGCGCGGCGGCGACGCTCAATCCTGCAGCCCCGGACTCACCATCCGTACGCGCGGCCGAAGCCGCCGTCGTTCCTGCCGAAGCGGTTACCCCCACACCAACCGGCACCCCGGGCACGTCGGTGACGTCGGACGCGGGCACTATCGAAGCTGCCGACAACGCTGATCCGATGGCATCCGAGGCGTTCAAAGCGATGACCCCCGATGAACAGGCCAACGGCAGGGAATGGATGAAGACGCAGACGATCACGGCCGCCTGCATGAAAGACAAGGGATACGAGTACACCTTCGAACCGTTCTGGGAAAGAGACAGCGCTGTGCTTCCAGTGATGTGGGAGGACACTCTTCCAACCTCCGAGCGGGCAGCCGCCCGCCTCGCACTCGACGGTGACACCGGAGGCGGCGCCGACTACCACTGGGACGACGCTGGATGCTGGGGCTACGCCGTCCACGTTATGGGCAACGACAACAACCACTGACGAGCCGCTGTTCCGGGGGAAACAGGCGTGCCCAAGCGGTCGCTTTCCAAGGGGGGCCGGTTCATTGGCCGGTCGGGAGGTTAGTTCGTGAAAAACAGTGAGTCCGCGAGACGGCGTGGCAGGCAGTTGGATCAGCCAATCCGGCATGGACAGTTGACGCGTCGGGGGCCGTGGCGGACGGTAGCGAAAACGCTTGGGTTCACCTTAGGTGTCCTTCTGGTCAGTGGGGGTTCCGTTGCCGCGGTTGCCACCTGGGACCTTGCGAGCAGTGTCAAGCCAGGCGTTCACCTGGCCCAGGCGCCCGGAGACAAGGCCGCTCCCGGCGTGGAGGTAAGCGCGATCGCCGGCGGGGTGAACCTGCTATTGACTGGCACTGACACCCGCACCCGCCAAGGCACGGCCTTCGAGACCAGCGTCGGGTTGGAGGGTAGCTCCGGCGCGGGAAACAACGACGTCACAATTCTGCTGCACATTGCACAGAATCATCAGAGCGTGAGCGTAGTCAGTTTTCCCCGCGACCTGATGCTGGCCGTGCCAGCGTGCCCGCAGCCGGACGGCGGAACCACACCGGCATCCAGCCGGGTGATGCTCAACACAACTCTGTCCCGTGGCGGCCTGTCCTGCGTAGTGCTGACGATCGAGAAGCTGATTGGTATCCAGATTCCCTACGCCGCTCAAGTCAGCTTCGACGGTGTAACCGCCATGTCCGACGCCGTCGGAGGGGTCACTGTCTGCCTGGCAACACCGGTCAACGACCTGTATACGAATCCGCCGCTGCACTTGGCGGCCGGCCAGCAGACTCTCGTTGGTGCGGACGCTCTCTCGTTTCTGCGCAGCAGAAAGGGTGTGGGCGATGGCAGCGACCTGGGTCGGATCAGCAACCAGCAGGTCTTCATGGCCGCCTTGGCCCGGAAGGTCGTAAGCGGCGGCGTCCTCGGTAACCCGATCGCGCTGTTCTCCCTGGCTAAGGCCGTGACCAACAACATGGTCCTCTCTGACACGTTGACGAATCCGACGACCCTGGTCCAGATCGCTGTTGCGCTCAAAGACACCGGTCTTTCGAACATGGTTTTCCTGCAGTATCCCACCGTGTCTGACCCGGCCGAGTGGGGACGGGTCATCGCCGAGTCCAGCGCCGCCGAAGTTCTGAACATGGCGTTAGTCGCGGATCAACCATTGCAGCTCACCGGCGACCCGGGACCAGGGGCGGTACTCGCGAGCAGCGCACCGGTCGTCCCCGGTCCCGTGACAAGCGCGACCCCACAAGCCACCTCGACGTCGCCACCCGTGTCAACGCCTGCGGCGGCCCCTGCTCCCGCTCCGACTGATGCGGTGCTGCCGACCAGCGTCACCGGACAAACCGCAGCCGAGCAAACTTGCACGAAGGGCAACTAGTGTCCAGCGCAGTTAGTTCGTCGTGGTGGTCGTTTGTTAGCGGCGCCGAAGTTCCGAGGCCTCGGGGGAGTGGCGTTTGGGAACTCCTGCGCGACGGATCCGCGGCCAATCGGGCCGATTGCCGAGCGCCCAAATTCTGGGTCAGTGGGGGGACCGTAGCTGGTCGCCCGGTTGGAGCGCCGTGCCGGCTGCGCACCCGAGCTCTCCGGGCTGAAGCAGAATCTTGGGCACCTGCAACACCTGCACGCCGTCGACGCCTCGTTTCACGAGCAGGCAGTCGTCCCCATCGCCCATCGCGAAGCCGATGTCGCCGTCGACTACCGTCGCCTCGGGATCGAACGCGACCTCACGCTCACCGGTCGGCTGCGGCATCCGCTTGACGATCTCGGCGACTATGTCGTCAGCGGATGCCGCGGACGGCGCGTTTGTCAGCACCTCGACGACGAGAGCCTCCGCTCCGTCGGGAACAACGTCAACCAAGCGGGTGTCGACCGGAGGGGGGATGCGCTTTGCGTCCGGCGGGCAAGCGATGTCGTGGGCGACCGCCGTGTCGTCGCTCCATTCGCCGGGCTCCTCGGTCGCGACGCCCCAGAAATCGAACTGCGACTCAAAGCAAGCGACGTGCAGCCCTTCGTTCGGGGTGGGCTGTATCGTCGCACGAAACTGCAGCGCTCCAACTGGTTCGCCGTGGATCGCGCCGGGATATTGTTCGTAGCCGATCAACTCGACTACGGTCGATTTCTCGGTGTCGGTGTCAGCCCAGCGGGCATAGTCATCGATCACGTCCGTCCCCTCACGGTAGAGACCCCGAGAGACGTCAGCGACTGCCTTGCGCGCCGACACTTGCGACACCGCGTCCGACGCCGGGACTGCTGCTCCCGCGCAACCAGTGAGCGTGCCGCACACCGCGAAGGACAACCATGCGACGGGGCTCGGACGGTGTCGGTTCGAAACGGAATGGCGCACGTTGTTGATCAAACCACAAGTCGGCCGGATGTTGTTGCGCGGGGATGGCCCACATCAGCACGGCGTCAACGCCGAAGGCGAAATCAAGCGGTAGTAATCATGTCATCGACGGTACCGCGGCTCCCCGCCCGCAAGGGGAACCTTGTGCGGGCAGGTCTTGCGCTGGGTCGCGCTAGGTGAGGCGGATCATCGGTTTGAGAGTGACGAGTCCTGCAGGCAGGTCGCGGTGCCACGCTTCGATCTCGGCCGTGATCGCCCGTGGTGTCGCAATGATGTGGTCGACACCGTCGTCGTTGATTTGGTCGATGAGTGTTGAGAGCGCCCAGAGCTCGACCTGGTGGGCGAGGTGTTCGCCGGCATCGCGGTACTGCTGTTGGGTCCATCTCGACTGAACCAGGGTGAGGAGATCGCCGTGTAGCTCGGTGAGAGACTCCCGTACGGCATCGGGGTCCGGTGCGGAGATGACTACTCTCCAGGTTTTGTCGGGGGCGCTCAGATAGCGGCGACTGACGATCGCACCGCTGGCAAGCAAGGCTCTTTCGACTGCGCGTGAGTGTTCGTCGTATCGCGGTGGTGTCCGATGTCCGGGTTCGGTGTTGGCCGGTTCGACCGTGAAGCCGTCATCGGACTCGGGGGCGCCGAATGCGTCGACGGTGAACTTCGTTCCGTCCCAGCCGCCTGAAACTGATACCCACGAGTCCGGCTGTTGACCGGTGACTCCGGGGATGAGGACGAGGGGGATGCCGAAGGTGTGGATCTCCTGCTCCGAGGCATCGGTGGGCGATCTATCGTGCGTGAATCGAGGGATCAAGGCGAAGGTTCCACCGCTGTTGATGAGCCAACCGGTAGCCGCGTGTGTCAACATCTGAGTCCTTGCCTAGTTGATGAGTGCACCTGCGGAAGCCCGGCTGGCTGAGGCATCTTCCTTCAGGATCCTCCTTCCGACCGAAGATACGCCCACTGAGGTCAGGCCGGTCTCTTCGTCAAGGTGGCGATGTTGACGTGCTGGGGTCGTTCGCTGACAACCGATCATCTCGGAGAGGGCGCTGGCCAAGTTCGCCTCAGAGGAAGGTTGACAGAGAGGGCGGTGCGGCAGGCCCCGTGGCACGCGCGGTGTCCGAAGAACCCGTGCGCGCCGCAGAAACTGCACAGTCGGTCAGGAGAGCCGACCGTGGTGCACGCCTCGCCGGAATCGCACCCGAACACGCACGGCGCCCTCCCGCCTCAGCGGGAAACGCCAAAAGCGCAGCGTCCGTCGTACCTGCTCTACGATTCGGTGAAGAGGACAGAAGATGGGGCCGCCCAGGACGCAGAGCCACGGGTCGTCACGATGAGCGCCCACGTCCTTCCGCTGGAGCTCTCGGGCAGACAGGAACTGAGGAGAATTGATGGAGCCAATTGCCAGCACTCTCGGCGAGACCATCACGTGCTACGGCATCATCGGTGTGGCGCTATTGCTCATCCCCGCGATGTTCACCTGGTGGGCCCTCGCGCAAAGGGTCAATTCCCTCCGTCGAGAAGCGGGCAGGCAGCGAGAAGTCGGCCGGTGGCACTTTCTCCGCTTCGGTCCCACCGCTCCACTGTTGAGCCTGACCGCTTTTCTTAGCGGGCTGGTCCCCGTCATTGTTGGCTGGCGTGCTGTGCATTACCCGATCATTTTGTCGTTAGCTGTATTGACGGTCTTCGGTCTCGTGGCGTTTCTGATGAGCATGCTTCTCTGGTCCTACGCCAGCGACCCTGCAGAAGCCGTCCAAAGTAACAGGCCGAAGCAAACGGTCTTCCTATAGATATCGGCCGTGGCATCGAAGAAAGAACTGGAACGGCTCGATGCCTTGAGCCGGCCTCTCCAACCAATCACCAAGGGCGCCGATGCTGCGTAACAAAGGAACCTTGAGCGAGACAATCTAACCTTTGGGCCAACCCAGTCCAACGAAAGCCCGCCGGAGCGCATGCGATGTGACAGTCTCGACAAATGATCGACGCCGTATTTCTCAACGGAACGGTCGGCGTCGGGAAGTCGACCATCGCGAACGCTCTCAGTGCCCTCGCGGCTGAGAGTGGGTACCGCCATGCCGTGATCGACCTGGACCACATCAGACGCGCATGGCCAGCCCTGAAGGACGACCGCTTCAATCACGAACTGGAATTGGTGAATCTGCGCGACGTGGTTGTCAACTATCGAAATGTCGGTATCGAGCACTTCATCCTCGCGGGCGTCATCGAGCACGCCACCGAAGTACCCCGATACGAAGCCGCGCTACAGAGTCGCGGCCTTCTTATCTGCCGATTGGAAGCCGACGCCGCCACGCTGAGAAGAAGACTCCGCTCGCGCCACGCCGACAGCCCGACTGAGCTGGATTGGCACTTGCGGCGAGCAGGAGAGCTCGCAGCCATCCTCCAGTCCGCGGCCATCGATCACTTCGTCGTGGACGCTTCGGGAGACGCACCCATGGTGACGGCAACGAAAGTCAAGGAGAAGGCAGGTTGGTGAGTGTGCGTTCGCACTGTTCCCAAGCGGAACCTTCAGCGCTTGTTCAGGGCTGTGCGGACGTCTGCTGCTGTCAATCGAGTCCGCCGTGGTGCCTGGTGTAGGAATCAATCCGTTTCAGTTTTTCGTCGGAGACGGGTTGGAATAGGCACCAGGCGGTGAGGAGCTGTTCTCGGGTGATCGGCGCGGCCCCAGATGGCGACTGCTTGTTCCGCTCTCGGAGTCGTTCCCAGAGGGTGTCGTAATCCACTTCGAATACGTGCAGATCGATGAGTGCACCACAGGATCGAGCGTCGGCGAACTTTTCTGTTCGTTCGCCTTCCATCCACAGCCCGTCTTCGAGGATCACGTCAACGCCTCGCCGCAGTAGCACGAGGGCGGGGCGGTAGAGCGTCGCTTGTAGCCGCTCGTGGCGTTCAGCGTCGGAATAGGGGATACCGATGCAGTCTTGCCACTCGTCTGTCGCAAGGCGCACCCCATGGCCCTCAGCTTCGAGACGCCGCGCAAGCGTTGTCTTCCCCGAACCGGGAAGACCACAGAAAAGCGTGAGTGTCGGAAGCGCGTGTCCCACGGCGTATTTTCCGTTCGTTGATCTCAGAGCTGCTTGTAATAGTGCACCAGGGGCAGGCCGACGAAGCCGGCGCGTTCATAAGCGCGCCTCGCGGCGGCGTGCCCTGGGTCGCCACCGGTGCCCAGCTCAGCATGCGTCACACCGTGAGTTCGCATGAAGTCCAGGGCAGTATCGATAAGTTTTTGCCCGATGCCATTGCGTTGCCGAGCCGGGTCAACGGCGAGCATGTCGATTTCTCCTCGATCGGCGTCGTGGACGACAACGGTCACGAAACCGATAGGGGCACCGTTTTCGATCGCTACCCAGGCGTGGTGCGCGTGAGTGGAGTGTCGGATTGCAGCCGCCTGCGAGGCTCGCCAGTTCGGGTACTCATGTTTGTAGAGCGAATCGCCCAGGATGATCCGCCAAGCGTCGTAGGCGGGCGCCCAGGCCCGTAGGCCAAAATCAACAATCGCATGCTCGTCTAAAGCCTCGTATTCACGCAACGCGACCGTGTTCTCATTTTCGGGGACCACCTCTTGAGGCTACGCGCTGCAGGGCCGCGGGGAGGCCCGACTGCGCCGCCAACTTCATCCATTCCCCTGGACCTCAACGAAAACGCTCCTCGTCGAACTTCTGAGTGCCACCTTCCATAGTCCACGCCGCGGCAAACGGCATCAGGGTCTCAATGGTGGCGACGCGAACGCCCTCGGCGGTCGGGAGCAGCACCCTGATACTTGGGTAGTAGTCGAAAAGGACCTGCCTGTCACGCCCGCATGGTCCGACAACCCCGCGCCCGTGATTGCCGACAGCGACGATTGTCGTGATTTCTCGCCCGCCTTGTGCACGCGCCGCGCCAAGTGCAACCAGCTCGGCGCACGGACCGCCGGTGAAGTGGAACAGATTCACGCCAGCGAACATGCGGCCGTCGGCGTCTCGAACTGCCGCGCCCATAGTGTGTGCACCATCTTCATCGGGCCCGGCATCCGTGTTTGCGTCGATGGTCTCTCTTGCGAGGTCAACGAGCTCAAGGTCTTCGGCCGTCGGCACTGCGAGTTCAGCGTTTGGGAGCATGAGTGTAATCCTATGGATCGAACCGAATCCAACTCCTAGCTGGCGTGCCCGTAGGCGGGACCCTCAGCGGGCGGCTTTCGCCATGTTGCACCTGCCGATGGCGCACCTTTCGGGTGGGCTTTATCGGAGGGCGTTGGCGGATCGTGGCTCGGCCCATTCTGGCCGGTCTGCTCCCCACGGGCGGCCGATCCATCTGTAGCCTTTCGTGCCGCCGTTGATGCTGATCGCGGGTGCGGCGCAGGTGAGGGTTCCTTCTGGCGTTTCCGCGTTCACGGTTTGAATCTCGTATGGGGCGGCTTCGGTTGGCGGGGAATGAGGCTGGGCGAGTAGCTCTTGAGCGATCCGGGCCAGTGAAATGTCGACGGTCCACCCGTGCCCGTCGAGGTGCCGATGTCGAAGTGCTGAGATGATCCCGGCGGCAAGTAGGTACCCGGCGGAGTGATCCAGAGCTTGGGCGGGCAAGGCGCCTGGTCTGCCGGTGCCGTCCGCGTGGATCTGGGCGATGCCGCTGGCTGCCTGGACGATACTGTCGAATCCTCGGCGCTCGGCCCAAGGTCCGCTTTGCCCCCACGCGCTCACCCGGCCAATGACGAGCCCTGGATGGCGGTTGTGGAGTTCGACCGGCGAGAGGCCGAACTGGTCGAGGCTGTTCGGCCTGTATCCCGTGACAATAACGTCGGCGTCCGTCAGTAGCTGTTCGAGGCAGTCTCGATCCGGTTTGCGGCGGAGGTCAAGGAGTGCGGAACGCTTCCCTTGCCCGGTATCGAGGTACTGCCAGGAGAGTTCCGGCATGCCAGGGCTATCAATGCGCAAAACATCTGCCCCGAAGAAAGCGAGACTGCGAGTGGCCAACGGCCCGGTTATGACCCGGGTCAAATCGAGCACCCAAACCCCGTCCAGCGGCGCCTGAGTGTCGGCCGACCCCAGGCCATGGAGGTCTGAGTCTCCTGCCTGCTGCTTCAGGCTGATGAAGGGATCTGCTTCCAGGGTTTGGGCTTGGTGATGTCCTCTCCAGCTGCTCGGGCTGCGAACCGCGCTGATGACCGCGCCAGAGTCTGCGGCTTCATTCTCCAGATCGAGGGCGCTGCGTCGCGAAATCGCGTGAGCGACAGTCTCGGTGGTGGCGGAACCGTCCAGTCTCAGAAGTGAGCGTAAAGCCGCTTCGTGGTGGGGGTAGTTGGCGTGAGTGCGAACCCAGCCGTCGCTCGAGGCGAAGAAACCAGATAGGGGAGCCCACGCCGGCGCAGGGTTCCCGTTCCACCGGAACAGTTGGTCACTCCGGTAGGCGCCGGCGACGAGTTGCGGCGCAACGCTCACCTGCGGAACTTCGCTCGCCTTCGGGTCCCGCGCTCCCGTGCGGACAAGGTGCAGCAGCGAAGCCATGAGCTTGGTCGCCGCGATGCTGTCCGCGGCAAGATTCCCGACAGGCAATGGCGACGAATGCGGCACCGGCCCGGCCGAACGAACATGATCGGCTAGCTCCGGAAGTTCCGCCGAATCGGCGAGAAACGTCCTCAGGAAGGTGCCCATCGGTTGCCTCCCACGCCCTCGACCGTTCACACGTGGGCGTGAAACCAGGCGATCATCAGTGGCCCCCACTTTATCCCCACGACACGGATTTCAATTGCTGCGCTGAGGGGCCGAGCACCACGCGACGGAATGCCAGCCGAGGAACCCTGAAGGGCGAATCCACCGCCGAGTTGATGACGTCTTCTCAGCGGTCACGACGATCAACACGTTCGCGCCTGTGTTTGGTGAGCTGATGAGGGCTCGGTCGGGTGCGCTCAGTAGGTTGCCCTGCTCGGTTACTGGTAACACAAGCCTCGGGGAGCGCCGACTGGGAATGAACTTGAGCCGACTATTCCGAGGACCAGAGCGCGAGTTGCGACCAGCCTGGGGGCACGCCCATTGACTCCGCAGTCAGATAATCAGAATCGGGGAAGGCCTGAATGGGCTCGACTACGCGGGCGAGCCATCCGCTATCCGGGTCAATCGAACGCAATAGGTAAGCCATTACCGCGAGGGCGTTGTACAGGCCAAACACCTGCTTCGCGACCGTTGCCTCCTTGAGATGACCGAGAAGAGGAACCTGTGTGTGGGTGGGGCGTGCGGGTGCGCTGACGAGTTTGCGGTTGAAGAGGCGTGCATGGTGCGCTGAGACGTTCCGGACGTAGTTCAAGCTTGAGATCCAGCTGCTCATTACTTTCTTGGATGGTGCCCCGTAGGCAGTCGCAATTTCGGTCGCGATCGAATTGTTCAATCCTGAGTAGAGTCGCCCAAGTTGCCCCAGCTCCAAGATTTCGGTGAGGGCCCAGATGGGCATTTCGTCGTCGTACTTATCGCGAAAGTGCGCAACGAATGCTTCGTCAGACTCTGACTGACGCGCATTCACGCGCTCGATCCACTGCAGGTGCTTGCTCGGCGTGGTGTCGCCCGTTCTGGTGTCGGTCTGCGCCTCAGTGAATGAACCCACGAAGTTGGAGGGATCAAGGTGAGCGAACGCCGATTGCCTGCCGAGTACATACCCGACCTGCATGCGAAAAGATATTTCGATTCTTTCGATGCCGTCGAGGACGAGCAGCCGTAGGCGGCGATCAAAATCTATGAGTGTGGCGGCGTATTCGACCGAGGTACCAGAGCGATAGTGGTTGAGGATGCGGACCCGACGTCGGCCTTCATCATCCACGTACGCTTCAGATTCGCGAAGCGGGTAGAGGTAGCCAGTGAGGCGGTAGTAGCCGACGGCTTGGAGTATCTGCCGGCAGTTCTCTGGGTCTCGCACCTCGACGCCGCGAGACGCGAGTTTGGCCATTTGGTCTTCAAGCGACAGCCATTTTTTGATGTACTCAGCCACGAATCTCCTGGTTAAAGAAAATCAGCCCGAGCCGTGAGGCGAGCGGGCTGATCGTGATGAAATTAACGTACCACAGCCAGCCTGCAGCGCCTTGGAAACGAATCGGTAGCTCGTCCATTCAGAATCGCGATCGCGGAGCCTCGAACGGATCCCAGTGCCCGGACGTGTTTCTTGGAGGAACGTCTTACGGGCACTCGCCATCGCGGTGCTGGGGTTCTCTTTTCATCTACGCCGATTGCAATTGATCCCATGACGGGCGCGACTTTGGAGTTTCTGAGCCTCGGCACGGTTGCGGATATCAGGCGGATGAGGGCGACGTGGAGTCAGCGACATCGTTGGTGCTTTGCAGTCCCAACTTGGTCAGGCACTGCTCGGAGTGATCGTCACGAAGAACGCGCGGGGTCTCATACGGTGGGCCAACGGAACGGTTCATCCGCCGTAGACGAGCGAGTAGCTGCTGTGCGATACGTTCCAAGTTGTTGAGTTACCGCCCGCGGTGGAACCGGGCAAAGTAGCTCGTGCGTGGCTCATAGGATGAACCCCCAGTTGGATGACGAGTCCCTGGCCGAGGTGCCGTCCACCGGTCGAGCGCGCGGCGTCATGGCGGCAGCACGGGCTTTCAATAATGCTGGCTAGCCCCGCGCTCGCGCTCATTGAACCACCGCTGAATATTGCCTTCTCAGGGAGCCAAGGGTGGTGCGGGTGAAGGTTGCTGTACCGAAACATGAATCGTGTCGCTCAGGTCATCGTTCCCTACCTGCGGGGCGAGAACATGGCATTCGCCTACTTGACCCTCGAAACGGTCGGCTTCACTTCACCGACGGCGGTGTCGGAGCACTGTGGATGAGTCTCGTCTGGACGTTGATCTGGGCTGCTCGCGGGCGCAGACTACAAGTCGGAGCGGAAGAGGGTGTTGTGATGGTGGACAGGATCGGCGACATCTGGGGCACCAGGACGCCTTTTGGCCGCGGCGAGAAGTGGCCGGTGCGTGTTGATCAGAAGTTGGCTGATGGCCTCGGTGAGGACGACGTTGATCGTTGGGTGCAGTCGGCTTGCACGCTGTGCAGCAATGGCTGCGCGTGCGACATCGCGGTGAAAGACGGGCGGATGGTCGGAGTGCGGGGTCGAGCCATCGACACCGTCAATCATGGGCGACTCGGGCCGAAGGGCCTCTTCGGCAGTTGGCAGGGTATGTCGAACGGCGACCGGCTGACTCGTCCGCTCATCCGGATCGGTGGCGAGTTGGTCGAGACCGACTGGGACACGGCGATGTCCCGGATCGTCGAGCGAAGCAGACAACTCTTGGCGGACAAGGGTCCACTGAGCCACGCGTTCTATACCAGCGGCCAATTGTTTCTCGAGGAGTACTACGCGCTGGCAATTCTCGGCAAGGCTGGTATCGGTACCCCGCACATGGATGGCAACACCCGATTGTGCACGGCGACCGCGGCGGCGGCGATGAAGGAGAGCTTTGGTGCGGATGGCCAGCCTGGTAGCTACGCCGACATCGACGAATGTGATGCGATGTTTCTATTCGGGCACAACATGGCCGAGACGCAGACGGTGCTGTGGGCGAGGGTGCTCGATCGGATCGCCGGGCCCGACCGGCCACGTATTGTCTGTATCGACCCGCGTGAGACTGAGGTGGCGCGGGTCGCGGACGTGCACCTTGCGGTGCGTCCAGGGACGAACCAGGCACTGATGAATGGTCTGATCCGGGAACTGTTCATGAACGGATGGATTGATGAGGCCTACATCGCGGCCCACACCATCGGAGTCGACAGATTGCGGGCCGTCGTGGAACCATGGACGCCAGACGCAGTAGCTGAAACCTGCGGTGTCTCGGTCGACGATGTGCGAGAAGCTGCACAAATTTTCGGCACGAGCGCCCGAGTGCTCTCCACCGTTTTGCAGGGCTTCTACCAGTCGGCGCAGGCAACCGCGGCATCGTGTCAAGTGAACAATATGCACTTGCTGCGAGGAAAACTCGGCGCGCCAGGAAGCGGGGTGCTGCAGATGAACGGCCAGCCCACCGCGCAGAACAACCGGGAGTGCGGAGCGGACGGAGACCTTCCCGGATTCCGCAACTGGGAGAATTCGGAGCACGTCCGCGAGCTCGCGACCCTATGGGACGTTGATATTTCGATCATTGCGCACCAAGCTCCCCCAACCCATGCGATGCAAATCTTTCAGTATGTCGAGCAAGGCAACATCGAGTTTCTCTGGATCTCGGCGACGAACCCGGCGATTTCGATGCCGGAATTGGAACGTATCCGCGCCATCCTCGGCCAAGAGAACGTCTTCCTCGTCGTGCAGGACCTATATCTCACCGAAACGGCGCTGTTTGCCGATGTCGTGCTGCCGGCCGCGGGTTGGGGCGAGAAAACAGGAACTTTCACCAACGCGGATCGTACGGTGCATCTCTCCGACAAGGCCGTCGAGCCGCCTGGTGAGGCAAGGAGCGATCTGGATATTTTTCTTGACTATTCGGCGCGGATGAATTTTCGCACGAATTCGGGCGCGCCACTTCTCGACTGGGCCGGACCGGAGGACGGATTCCGCGCGTGGCAGGACTGCAGCCGAGGCCGCCCGTGTGACTACACCGGCATCACCTACACGCGACTTCGAGGAGGAAGCGGCATTCCGTGGCCGTGTAACGACGAGCATCCGGAGGGAACAGTTCGACTCTACGGTGACGGCGTCTTCGCCACCGAGCCAGACGACTGCGAAACGTTCGGCCATGACCTGCTCACCGGTGCCTCGGCCGGTGAGCAGGCGTTCCGTGCGCTGGAGACTCACGGGCGCGCCGTTTTCAAGGCTGCACCCTATGCGCCACCATCCGAAGAGCCGGATGCCGACTTTCCGTTGCGGTACACGACCGGCCGCACGGCGTACCAGTTCCACACGCGCACTCGCACCGGTCGTGCCCGGCAGCTCAACAACGCGGCACCGTCGGCGTGGTTAGAGATCTCGGTGTTGGATGCTGGCCGGCTCGATATCGTGGAGGGTGACACTGTACGAGTCACCTCCCGTCGCGGTGCACTTGTCGTTCCCGCCCGCGTCAGCAATGTGCGCGAGGGTACGGTATTCGCACCGTTTCATTACGGCTATTGGGATTCGGGACGACCCGGTCCGGACGGTCACCCCACCGCAGCCAACGAACTGACGATGACAGAGTGGGATCCGGTATCCAAGCAGCCCCTGTTCAAAAATGCGGCTGTGCGGGTGGAGAAAGTAGCGGACGGTACCAGCCCGTCACCGGCTCCAACGACCGCAGCATCCCGCCCTGCAGATTCCGGCGGCGTGCCGGTCACGGTTGGCGGCCCGGACGCCGAGGCGCACGAATCAACATCTCCGATCAAGTTGCCCGCTGTCGCGCCCGAGCAGGGAACTGATGCTGTTCCCTGCATGCATCATCCCCAGCCGTCGCCGGTTCCACCTGTCTGAAGCCAACTCAGCCGTAGGTGGCTCCGCCCGGGCGCTCAGCCGCAGCTCAGCCGGTGCTATCGAGAATCAGGCGCGCCGCTTCCGTTGGTTGGTCCCAGTGCGGGAAGTGACCGCAGTTTTCGAACCAGTGCAGCGTTGCATCCGGGAACAGCTCCGTGGCCCGCGCCGCCTCACTGGGAACGGTGACCTTGTCCTTCCGCCCCCATCCAATGACCACTTTGCCCTTGAGTGAACCGGCCGGTGCGCCTTCCTGGCGGGGTCCGTGAATCAGCGCGTTGAGGGCCGGGTCCAGGCTGGTCGATGTCTTGAACCCGCGAAGCTCGTGCAGGACCAGATCCTGTGGCAGCTTCCAGGGGTGGGCGGAGAACTGTGCAAACAGGGCCGTGCGACCCACAGGGTTGCCCGTGAGGAAGGGGAGCGCCGGTTGGATGCGGCGCACCAATGCGACGGATGCCTTGATGCTTGTACCAAAGATCGCTGCCTGGCGGTCATTCCAGAATCCACCAGGGTCCAGTGCGACCGTGGTGCCAGCGTGCCCGCGGCGTGCCATTTCCATTACCATCCGGGCGCCCATGGAGCTGCCTACCAGATCAAGGTCACCCAGTTCCGCGTCGCGGATAAAGGCTTCGACGGAATCGGTCAGCGTGGCAATGGTGGTTTCGCCGGTCAGCGGCGCGGATTCGCCGCAGCCGGGGAGGTCGACGGCGATGACATCACGTTCAGCGGCCAGCGCCGGGATTACCGGGTTCCAGTTGCCAATACTGGAACCGACCCCATGGATCAGCAGGAGTGGCTTACCGGAGCCTTGCCGAGTTGAGTGCAACATGACTTCACTGTAGGGGCAGTGCAACATATCTGGCCAGAGGTTATCTGGCCAGAGGCCCGACGGCACAGCGATACGCCGTTAGGCAGCGCATCCAACGCTCAATCGCAGCTTGGGTAGGCAGTCCCATCGATCCGCAAGAGGGACCTCCTACGGGCACGCGCCCGGAAGCTGGCGGTTCTGACACTGCCGGATTGCGACGGTGCCCGTTTGACTGTCCCGACATTAAGCCCGATGACCGGGCGTCATACGCACGAGCTCGCGCACGTCATCCCGTTGTCTCACAACCCATGTGTTTCGACACAGTTGACTTTCGAGACACCCCGCAGCGTGAAATGACCGGTCACGGACTAAAGCGTGGGCAATGAGCCGTGACGCGTTACACTTCGCGAGATGGTCGAGATCAAGTTTCCATAATTCCGCACACTGGAAAAGCGGCGCGTCGCGTCGAGCAACACGATATGGGCGACGCTGGCGGGCTCGAAAGTCGCCGCAAACACACTGTCGCTGACCGATGGCTCAGAACGTACGCTGGGCGAAATTTTTCCTGCTGTCGAGCACATTCAGCGATTCAATCTGCGGACAAACGAGGCACGCGCAATTCTTAACGCTGCCGAGGAGGATCTATGCACAATGGGTATGGCCTATGCGATTGCCTTACATGAAGACTTTGTGAAGTCATGCCTTTGTCTGCTTGTGCCACACAGACTGATCAGTGCAACGAAGATCAAGAACACGACGACCAGCAACGTGCACGAAGTTTTCGAAGAAGCTGCTAGCGCCTTACTAAACGCCGATTCGCTTTCGTTATTTCACCTGACGCGGCTCATACGCAATTGTCATATTCACGCGGGCGGCGAGGTCAGCAATGCACTAGTGAACGCGTACGCCTCCCTCACCCCTTCACAAGCAACGTTGTGGGAAAGGCTCATCAAAGAGCCACTAAGCACTCCGGCCATTGGTGATCCGGCCGAGGTTGGAGTCGGTGGATTGATTGCAACTCTGGCCATTGGAAAGAGGCTCGGTCGTGAGATAAACGCAGGTTTGCAATCGGCGATTCCCCGGGACACTTGGGCAGACATCGCGGTGAGTGATTACTTTGCGAATCACAAGAAGTCTCCACGCGACCCGACCGCCGTGCGGTCTGTGGGCGGCTATATTCGCGGACTTCACGATGCTCTGGCTCTGACAGATGCGGAGCTTTCTGCGGCGGTACGGCGCCTTCTATAAGAAAATGGGATGCTCTTCCATTGAGCTACATCGCACCAACGGTACGTTGCCGGGAATCGAACCTGGGTCTCCCATTTCTGTGGACACTCCGGTAGCGAACCGGAAAAGACTGAACTATGTCCTTTCTTACTTTACACCCGCTCGGGTCTGTCACCCCGCTTGCCCGCAGAACGGAACTCCGCCAAGCGGAGACGGCGAAGTGGCAGCTGCGCTCCGGAGCTGGGTCCCGCAAGACCGCCGGCCGCTGACTCGCACTCGTTGCCGCATATCTGCAACAGGTCATTCTGCGGATCGGTGTCTCGTATCTCCGGGGATATATGGCGTCTCACGACGCTTTTTTTCGCCTTTGCAGATCGCCGGAATTGACCGGAATCTCGGGGCGCGGCGATTCGCATAACTACGACGCATAACCTGCTGGTTGGATGGCGGGCGAGTTCAGGTGGTGAAAGCAACACCCTGAGTTCTGTGGGGTGTTGTCGATGGGTCGGCCTGATTCTCCGTTGTTCATGCGTCTGGCGTTTTGGGAGGGGTTAGACGCGGGTCTCTCGGTCGCGACCGCGGCCAGCACCGCGGGAGTGTCGCGCGCTACTGGGTACCGCTGGCTGCGCAAGCATCGAGTCATGTCGCTCTCTCTCGTTCTAGATCCCGGAATCGCCCGTACCGGGTTGCTGTCGCTGCGAGAGCGGGAAAAGATCGCGTTCCAGATCGCTCGTGGTTCCGGGGTGCGGAACATCGCGGCCACCTTGAGCAGGGCACCATCGACCATCAGCCGAGAAGTGGCGAGGAACAGCGTCAACGACCGGTATCTGCCCTCCATCGCGCAGGAACGCACTAACGAGCGCGCGCTAAGACCGAGATCTCAGAAGCTAGACGGGTTAGCGTTACGGTCACAGGTCAAAGCGATGCTCGCCAACCGGTTCAGCCCCGAACAGATCTCGGGCCGGCTGAAGCTTCAGCATCCCAAGAATCCGGAGTTGCAGGTGTCGCACGAGACGATCTTCCAGGCCCTCTACGTCCAAGGCCGCGGATCGTTGCGGACGGAGCTGACGGCCGCGCTGCGGTCGGGACGGAGCGTGCGGCGCCCTCAGCGGCCCGACGGCCCTCGCCCTCAGCGATTCAGGGACATGGTGATGATCTCTGATCGTCCTGCCGAGATCGAGGACCGCGCCGTTCCCGGCCACTGGGAGGGAGATCTCATCCTCGGCTCGACGGCGTCAGCATCTGCGATCGGAACCCTTGTTGAGCGGACCACCGGGTTCGTGATGTTATTGCACCTGCCCAGCGATCACACTGCCCGAACTGTCGCCGACGCAATGATCGCAGCGATTAACACCCTGCCCGAACATCTGCGCCGCTCGACGACCTGGGATCAGGGATCCGAGATGTCGCGCCACCGAGAAATCACCATGGCCACAGGGATGCCGATTTATTTCTGCGACCCACACTCGCCCTGGCAACGCGGCAGCAACGAGAACACGAATGGTCTCTTGCGGCAGTACTTCCCCAAGGGCACCGACCTCTCGTTCCACGGCCCCGGGACCCTCGAGAACGTCGCCGCGGAACTCAACCGTCGGCCTCGGAAGCGCCACGATTACCTCACACCCGCGGAAGTCCTCGACGAGCTAATCTCGAAATCAACAAATAAAGCCGGTGTTGCAGACACCACTTGAATACGCCTATCCCTAGGGTAACGAGACGCTCCACGCAGTATGGGCACTGCAGGACGAATATCGTCTCGTTTGCGCTGCCAAGTTGTTGCGGTCAGTACGACTAACGGACCAGAGATGTCGTCGATTGGGGTCGTTGCGGGCCGTAATCTGGCGCCATGGCGCCATGGCGCTATCGAATCGAGAAATCGCATCCCTCATACTCAGGGCTCTTACTGTGATGGCACTGCTTCTTTTCGCAAAGAACCGATCTGAGATTCGGTTAGCAGTTCGAGAATTGTTTGGGGCGTTCTTCAACTGGAAAATCCTTGTCGTCGTGGCCGTATATCTCCTCTATGCGACAGGTTGCGTCGCGTTGGCTGCGCATCTAGATCTCTGGGGTGTTGGCATCCTTAAGGACACCCTCATCACAATCTTCTTCGTTGGCCTTCCTCTAATCGTCAGCGCCCCCAAAGTGAAGTCAGGAGTGAAGCTCGTCCGATCAGTTGGCTGGGAGACGATCGGCTTGTCAGGCTTTCTTGCTTTCTATGTGGCGCTCGCTTCATTCTCAATCCCGGGAGAGCTCTTCCTCCAGTCAGTGCTCGTTGTACTGGCGATGCTCTCTGTGTACGGCAAGCGCGCGCCGGAAACACACAAACTCGCCAGGGGATGCGACGTACTTCTCAGCCTTATCGGGATTGGGCTCGCAGCGTTCACCACATACACGCTGGTCTCGTCGTGGGATGCGCTTAGCATCCGCGACATCGCGCTTTCGCTTGCGCTCTCGATCTGGCTCCCGCTCATGCTCCTACCGTTGATTATTGCCCTTGCAATCCTCATGAGCGCAGAGACGGTATTGAGCCTCCTTAGCTGGCACAACAACAAGGTGGAACCGCCGCGCCGTGTTCGTCTGGCCTTTCTGATGGGCATCCATTTCAGCACCTTCTACGCCGCCCATTTTGCGGGTCAATGGCTAGGACGACTCGCCCGACAGAAGACCTTTCGGGGTGCCCAGCAAGTAATGCGGGATTACCGCCGAGCTATTCGACGCAACGTCAATGCAGAGAAAGATCGACTTGAGCGGCTGCTGACCATGTCAGGTGTCGCCGGAACGGACGAGAACGGACTTCGTCGAGATCGACGCGAGTTCGCGGCCACCAAGAAAGTACTCAAACACCTCTTCTACATGCAAATGGGATGGCACCGGAATCGCCTTGGTCACTTTAAGTCCGACATGCTCGAGCTCCTCGGCGACGTCACGAAGGATGGCCTGCCGCTCAAGCACGGCATTGAGCTCAGAGTCCGCAGCGACAGCCAAGCCTGGTACGCCTGGCGGGAAACTCCTAGCGGGTGGTTCTTTGGGGTCGGAGGAGACGGGAATCTCGCGATCGAGTGGCAATACGAAGGCGTAGAGCCGCCAGCCTGCTTCCCGACCGAGGGAGCCGGATGGACCGATGTGACCTCAAACTCTTCACGGCCCGAGTGGGCCGCAAACGATGCTCCAGTGCGGGTGGTCTGAAGCTGCAACCGCAATATGCGAAGTGTCTCAAAACCCCAGCGCCTCTTGACCCATGACACGAGGTATTCGGGCCTCTGTGGAGTCTCGCGGACTCAGCTCACGGCGCACCAGGTGATAGGGCGGACTATGACAGCGCTGGGGGCTATGCAGGCGTCACGTTGGTCTGTTGTGCATTGTTTGCGATATGGAGATTAAATGACGGGTGGTGTGACAGTGTCTGCCTACCTCGAGGGGCGAGATTACTCGGTCGCTCAATCGGACGTTTAAATGACAGGGGTCGAGCATGCACGTCGGATACATGCGCGTGTCAAAAGCTGATGGTTCGCAGAGCACTGATCTACAACGAGACGCACTCCTGGCCGCCGGCGTCGCTGCAGGGGATCTCTACGAGGACATGGCATCCGGTAAGAAGGACGACCGGCCACACCTGGCGGCTTGCCTGAAGGCGCTGCGTCATGGTGACACGCTCCTGGTTTGGAAGCTGGACCGGCTCGGTCGAGACCTGCGGCATCTGGTCAATACGGTGCATGACCTCACCGACCGTGGCATCGGCCTCAAGGTGCTCACCGGAGAGGGCGCAGCGATCGACACCACGACGGCACCGGGGAAGCTCGTCTTCGGAATCTTTGCTGCTCTCTCCGAGTTCGAGCGGGCGCTCATCTCTGAGCGCACTGTCGCCGGGCTTGCCGCAGCTTGAGCACGGGGGAGGACGGGCGGGCGGCCGTTCAAGATGACGCCGGCCAAGGTCCACCTGGCCATGGCCGCGATGGGTCAGAAGGAAACGAAGGTTGGCGACCTCTGCAAGGAGCTCGGGATCACCCGGCAGACCTTGTACCGCCATGTCTCACCTGCGGGGGAGCTGCGGTCGGACGGTGCGAAGCTCCTATCGAAGAAGTAGTGGCCCCACCTGGTGAGTGTCAGAAAGGAACGCCCTACGGCACAGGGTCGCGAGTCTCGGCACCTAGGATCACCTCATGACTAACCACGGAGAATTCCCGATTGCTGAGTTCGGTTTTCCAGGCCCGATTCGGGATCGGCTGGTCGCCTCAATCCTGGCCGGCACAAAGACATCGACAAGCTCGACCCGCGTGGAGTACTCGATAGAGGACGAACCGTTGCCGGTCATCGGGAACAAGCAGACGGTCATTGATTCACACAATTTCGCCGTGGCGACCATTCAGACAATTGGGGTCGAGATTGTCCGACTCGCTGACGTCGGCCTCGAGCATGCGCACGACGAGGGCGAAGGATTCGTCTCCATAGCAGCCTGGCGTCGCGGTCACGAAGCCTTCTGGCACAGCACGGAGATGCGGGCCTTCCTCAACAGCCCAACCTTCACAGTCGATGACGACACGCTCGTCGTGCTGGAGCGGTTCCAATTGATTGAGGCGCTCGGCCAAGCAAAGCGATAGCCCTCAAACCGGCAGCCCGACGCCGTGCGGGCGATTACTCGTGAACGTTGGCTTCTGGTGCGCTGAGTTTACTCACGGTTCGGATCAGCGCCACGCGCGGCCAGGCTTCGAGCCCTCGCGCAGCTTCTGAATTCATTCGAGCGCTCATCGCCGGGCCCCATTCACGTGGCAAGAAAGCACGGAAGCCGAGGCGCTCGTAGTATGGCGCGTTCCACGGAACGTCTCGGAATGTGGTCAGCGTCACGGCGGGGAGTTCGCGTTCCCGTGCCCACGAGTCAGCCACGGCAATCAGTTGCGCTCCGATGCCCTGACGCGCGTGCTCCGGGTGGACCGTGACCTGCTCAATATGGGCAGCTCCGTCAACCTGCTCGAGGAGCACGTAGGCGACGATCACATCGTCGACCAGCCATACAAACGCTCCATGGTTCGTGACGAAGTGCTGGAAATCCTGCCTGCTGATCGGTTGATCATCGGCGATTATCGCCATGTTGATGTTGCGGAACATTTCGCCAGCAGCTCGCTCGATCTCGGTGATCCGGAAGTGGTCCTCGAGACTGGAAAGACGTCGCACCGTTCGATCCTCCCACTCCAGCTCAGGACCTACCCGTAGGTCGAACGTTCACTGGGCTGACCGATGGGGAGGGGGGCCAGCCTTAGGCTCGTGGGCATGACAGAAGCGCGCGCGATCGATCTGGACAAGTGGCCTCGGCGGGAGCACTTCGAGCACTACCTCACGCGCGTCGAGTGCACTTACGCCATCACGGTGGAACTCGACGTCACGGAGATGGTGGCGGCGCTCCGCGTCGTTCCGTGGAAAAGTTATATCGCGCAGATCTGGGCCATTGCCTCAGTAGTGAATCGTCACGTCGAGTTTCGGATGACCCTCACTGGCGAGAAGGTCCCGGCGACCTGGGATGTTGTGCACCCTGCGTTCACCGTTTTCAACCCCGAGCGAGAGACGTTTGCCAACGTCTGGTCTCCCTTCCACGCTGACTTCTCGACCTTCCACCAGCAGGCGGTCGACGTCTTGGCTAGATACCGTAATGCCACGTCGTTTCAGCCGCAGCCGGATATGCCCGCAAATGTGTTTGACATATCGAGTATCCCGTGGACGTCATTCACTGGGTTCAGTTTGCAGATACGCGACGGCTGGAAGCATCTCTTGCCTATATTCACCCTGGGTCGGTACCGGGAGACTGGGGGGCGAACCGTGATGCCTGTCGCCATTCAGGTGCACCATGCGGCGGCTGACGGTTTCCATACGGCTCGCCTTGTTCAAGAATTGCAAGCGCTCTTTTCCGACCCGTCGTGGCTCTCCAAATAACGAACCCTCAGCGGTCGCCCACAGAGGATCGATTCCGTGACAGACGCACCGGAGCCGTTGAGTAGTACCGATCATGGGAGTGCACCGGTGCTTGCCCGACGGGTGCGGACCCACGAGCGAATACGCGCGTTATGCGGAGGATTTCAAACCGGCCAGACGGAGAACGGCCGTTAGCCCTTCGGGTGTTCCTGGCCAGTGCCGTTGGACCGCATCGCTGCCTGCCCGACGAGTCGCGAATCGAAGAGCGATCGCGACAACGATGGCGTCGTCCGCGTAGCCGAGAACAGGGACGAAATCCGGAATGACGTCTATCGGCGACAGCAGGTAGACCAAGAGAACGGTAAGCCAGATTCGAACGCCAATCGACAGGGTTGGATCGGCCGTGAGGCGTTTGAGTAGCCGTGCGACGTCGGGCGCGAGACGAAGGAGGTCACGAAGCGAAGCACCGCCGGCATGCCTGCGCTGTTCGATCCAAAGGACCAGAACGAGGGCGAGCCACAGCACCAGCAACCCGCCAAACACGCCGAGCGCGACTTCCCACCAGGTGGTCATGAGGTGCCGCCGCGCAGATGAATGATCGCGATGGCTTCACGAGCGGCGGTTGAGGTCATGTTCTGATTCTCGCAGTGGGGACGACTGCTGAGCCCTGCGCGGGAACGTCATGCGGGCGGGTGCGTCGCCTCTGTTCGCCAGACTGCGCGGAGGATTGCGATGGTGTCTTCGAGGGTGACGAGTGCGCCTTCGCTTGCTTCCGCGAGTGCGCGGGCGTGCTCGATGACCGCCTGTGGCGCCCGGGATGCGCCAGGGGCCACGCGGGAGCCGGCGGCGGTGCGGGTGACGATGAGTCCGTCGCGTTCCAAAGATTTGTAGGCCTTTGCGGCTGTGGCCTGTGCGACGCTGAAATCTCGAGCGGTTTGTCGGACGGTTGGCAGGCGTTCGCCGTCACCGAGTTGTCCGGAGCGGATCGCTCCGCGGAAGAGCGCATCGATTTCATCCGCAGAGCTTGGCGTGGTCCCGGTCATCGCCGTGGTCCGTTGGTCGAGACTTCATGCTCCGGTGTTGCGAGGCGTGAGCGTCGTGTCGCGAGTGCGGCTCGGGCGGTGTCGACTGCAAGTCGGAGGAGGAACGCGACTCCGCCGGCCTGGAGTGCATAGCCCAGGAGGTTCATAGGGCGGGCGATTGCGTCGTAGCCGCCGGCTACGAGAATGCGCGGGTAGGACGCATTGTCGGATACCCACTGCTCGTCTAATCCGACCAGAGCTTGCCCGGAGGAACCGGTGTGCATCCACACGGCTCCGAGCGTTGTGATGAGTCCACCGAGCAGGATGAACGTGAACAGTCGAGCGGTTAGTTCTCGTTCCGAGCGCACGCTGGAGGCGGTCGATCGGGCGAACACGGGCCGGTTGGCGTCCGTGTGCAGCACGGCGAAAAAGACGGTGCAGGCCAGTGCCAGCACGACGAGAGTGGCGAGATGGTTCGGCCATCCTGCTCCGGACAGGTACCCATAGCCGCTGTTGAAGCTCATGTAGATCGGGAGGTTGGTGTAGTCGGGAACGTTCCCGAAAAACGGTCCGTCTGCAGGCGCCGTCCTGGCGATCGCAATCTGCCACGCTGCCGTCAGTGCGAGCAACGTCGCGGTGATTCCGGAGATCCAGAGCAAGGTACGAGACGCAAACGCATGCCACGGGCGGCGGGGAACAATTGAACGCTCTCCCGGCGCGGGAAGTGGCATCCGTCGAAGCGCTACGGCCGCCGCAGCCACCACGAGTGTCGCCGCGAATAGCGGAGCCGGCTTGCGCCACCAACCGTCATACCCGGATACGTCAGGCGTTGACACGGCGATCGCGCTGACTGCCGTCGCGACGACAACCACGAGCAAGGAACCCGCCACTCCCGCCCAGGTGAGAGTGGCCGTGCGCCGCCCGGTCTGGGGGAGTGAAACCATGCGCCGGGGTCGAACCCACGACAGAGCGAAGAGGACCAGGCCGAAGGTGATGGCCACTTCCAGAGGTAGTAGATCTTGAACGGCGTGCACGAAGAGAAAGAGGAAGTTCATCTAGGCCCCCAGAAGATCGAATCCCTCGCGAGCATCGCGAGCATTGTGCTGTAAAGTAGCACAAGATTGTGCTATCGAAACAGTGCAAGTAAGCGCGGGACCATTCGTGTCCGATCGGCGAACCCTCTCCGGAGCGTTCTAGCGGCGTTCGGCGTTTGTTAGGACACCCACCGGGTCTCGCCGTCTTTCTGGGTGGAGGTCGGGCGTAGTGCTTGATCGAGCGACGCCCATCGAGGCCTGGTGCTCCGGATGGATATGTGCGGTGAAACGGTTAACCTCGTGTGCTCGCAACCATCCGATCATCATCTGGGTAGCTTCGGAGGCTATGCCTTGGCCTTGGCGCCTCGGCGAAATGACCCAGGCGATCTCAGACACGAGCGTTGAACCGTCGCACTCGACGGTTGCCTGCACGAAACCGACCGGCTCACCGGTGTCTCGGTAGGTGACTATCCAGTTCAGCCACCATTGGGAACCGTCATCAGACTGCCCCACGGTCTGTGCGGCATATCTGCTGTGGAGCAGGTCTAATGACGGGGCTTCGCCGCCGGTGTACTCGTATAGCGACGGGTCGGCCAGAACGTCGACCATCCCAGCTGCATGGTCCACCGCGAGTGGTTCAAGCAGGAGCCGCTCAGAGCAAACGGGTTCAGGTTGAGGCCAATCCATCTCCTGAGAATGGCACAGGCGCGGTTGGACGAATCACCTGGGCCATTGGTGGAGCGGATCTCGCCCCAACGGGGACGCGCTAAGCGCGAGAGATCGGGGGCCTGTGCCTCACCCAAGAGTTCATGCCCTCGTGCCTGTCCGCGCCCCGCCCTCGGAATCCGTCGGTGCAACTCGACGGTCGGCCTGGAAGAATTGAGAGATGACCGTAACCCTTCAGCGAATCCTCGCCAGCGACTTCCCGACGTGGATTGAGCAAAGCAGCGCGGAGTACGTCGGTGACTTACTTGCCCAGGGTCGATCACACGAGGAAGCTCGGCGAATAGCGGTCGAGAGCATGGCTCGTTCGTTCCCGGAGGGCACTCAGAGCCCCGGCAATGAGGTCTTTCACGTCACGAACGAGGTTGGTACGGCAGTGGGATACCTGTGGATCGGGCAGGATGTCACCACCGACCCGGGGGCGTGGTGGGTCTGGGACGTTTTCATCAACGCCGACCAGCGTGGCCAGGGTCATGGGAGAACAACGATGCTGCTCGGCGAAGAATATGCACGCTCCCACGGTGCGCGCTCTCTCGGCCTCAGCGTCTTCGGATTCAACACCGGCGCCAGGCGACTTTACGATTCCCTCGGCTACGAGACAACCTCGGTGAAGATGCTCAAGAAGCTCGACTGAGCCTTCTCTTCGCTAACGCTGGTTGGCGTCACTGCAGGGCAGCGTCGAGATGGACACCCGTAGGTGGAACCCGCAACGCGACTGGTCAACGGCCGATCACCGAATGACTAAACGGATCGATGCTTTTCCAAGACGTCTCCTCTGGCGAGGATTCTGAAGTCTCGGTTCGCTATTCGCCGACCGTGCCGTCAATCGCTTCGCGCAAAAAGTCGGCGTGTCCGGCGTGGCGAGCGGTCTCCTCGACAAGGTGCAGCAGCACCCATCGGAGCGAGAAGTTGCGGCCATCGCCCAGCGCCTTGACCGACAGCTGATCCAAGCCTGTCGATTCGGACACGACTGCCCGGCTCCGATCACAGGCTTCGCGGTAGCGACTCCGCAACTGCACAGGATCGAGAAGAGCGGCAGTGCGGAACTCCCAATTCGGGTCGTCGTCCCAGTCGACGCTGGCCCATGGCTCTCGATCAGGGAGGCCAGCAAAGCGGACCTCCATCCAGTCCTCTTCCGCCAGCGCCAGATGGCAAAGCAGGCCCGCGAGGGTGAGTTCGGACGGGGAGTGCTTTTGTGCCAGCTGCTCCCGGGTCAGGCCGTCGGTCTTCGAAAGCAACGTCTCACGCTGATAATCGAGGTACTGCGTAAGCATGCCGAATTCCGCGCAGTTTGGATCAGGATCGATTCGCATTCGCTCATCCTGCCAGGGAGCGGAGACGTGTCGCTAGGCGAACGATGAGCGAGACGAAGGCGGGCGGGAGATTGTCACATCCCGATCGCGTGGCCATGACCTTGTCGCTGGAACGATCTACGGAGAGCCAGTATGCCCGTGACGATCATGGCCAGGCCCAAGATGCCGGCAGAGGGCGGGATGACGCCCGGCATGCCGTAGTAGTAGTACAGGCCAGTGCATGCGGGGACGTTCGGGTCGGTGCATCGAACAGAATCGAACATTCCGCCGTATGAGGAGCTGATCCCGGCACCCACGATCCCTATCCCGACGACAAATCCTCCGATGATGAGCGCTGCGGCGCTGAGATAAACGCGGGTTGTGGTGCTTGTCTGCTCCATGGGCCCGAGGATAGCAAGAGGTCACCGGTTCGAGGGGGCATCGCTTCTGGCAACTGAATGTGTCGCGATAGCCAGGTCCGAAAGCGCCGTCACGACTGCAGAAGCAGCCACGCAGTTGTCGCCTGGTTGCTTAGTGGCGCTGTCCGGCGCGTGTGCGTCAGCGCGAACGATGCGCACTTGTTGCCGAATACTCACTCTCGATAGCGACCCAGTATCCGTGCCCGCAAGCCGGACGTCCACAGACGCAGATTCGACGCCGAGTCTCCGAGGTTCCGGAGTTTCGGGGGAGTGGTGTTTGGGAACCTTCATCGGGACGGTCTGGGCCTGCTTCTTCAGAGCGATGGGTGCCCAGGATCCTTTGCGGGACGTTCAATCACTGTTGGCGAGGTTCCAGGCGGTTTCGACTGCTTTGAGGACTTCTGCGAGGGCTACTTTGTCGCGGGGAATTGTTCTTACGAGTTCGGCCGTTGCTTGGTCGAGGTCGAACGCTTCGATCTGGTCGTGGCGGACGAGGGTTCCTTGGGAGCGTCGAGTTTCGACGAGACCGGTCTCTTCGAGCTCGCGGTATGCGCGCGCCGCCGTTCCAACTGCCACGTGTAGGTCGCCGGCGAGTTGGCGTACGGTGGGCAATCTGTGACCGCCCGCGAGTCTGCCCGAGGTAATTTCCGCTGCTAGCGCGGCTCGGATTTGTTCGAAGGGCGGCGTCGGATCATCCGCGTCGACTGTGATCATCCCGCGAGTTCCGACCGCGGACCAGCGAAGGCCGTCCGAGGCAGTTTGATCGCCCCGATGACGGCGAGAAAGGCGAGTGAGAGGCCGTAGATGAGGGTTACGGCTGCAGCCCCAAACAGAACCATTCCGATCGTGTGCAACGTCGCGGCCGCGTTCACGTCGAGGCCCGTCTCCAGAAGGGGCGCGTTGACCAGCGGCAGGGATGCCATTCCGAGTAGAAGGCCGAGGGTGAGTGCCAACGGTGCGCTCGCGACGCGAAAGACCAGCCGGACGCCGCTTCGACGCAGGGCTGCGTCAGCGTCGCTGAGTTCCGCCCAGGCAGTGGCCGGGGCATCAATAACGCGGCGCAGAGCCTGAACAGTGGCGAGAACCAGAACGCCAGTGAGTACCAGCACCGGGAGCGCAAACATCCACCCGGGGAAGAGGTACGGCCCGCCCGCTTTGCACTCGGCCGGAAATAGGGTGGTGCAGAGAGACCGACCATCCGGCGCGGCTTTCGACAACAACCCTGCGGCTACGGCCGCCAGGACCGTTGTTCCGACGATGACCCCGAACCTCGTCCGTTGACCTGACGGCGAATAGTTGCTCAGGGTACGCGGCTTGACGCTACTACTCCGCCGTCGAAGTGCGCCATCGATCGTTGGTGCGGGCATTAACGTGAACGCGATGAGGCCGGCCGCGGCCGCCGCGAGTGGTCCGAGGAAGAACGGGACCAGCTCAAGAACCGGATTGGCAATATGGACCAGGATTGCCACAGCGAAAACCGCGAGAGCCGTTGAGACCGCAACAACGGACCGCAGCGCGCTCACACGCCGCGCACGCACGAGCGGCTGCGGCTGTCCGCGCCGTCCAGCCATCGCCACGCCGGCGAACGCCACCGTTAGGACGAACAAGAGACCGACCAGGCCTAATGACATCTCTGCAATCCCGATGTTTTCCACATATCCTCCTTGTGTCGACTTGACGATACAAGGAGGTTGCAGTTTGCGTCAAGTGAATGTGACAAGCCTTCTCGCGTGTGCGCGGCGAGGCCCATCAGTAATGGAGACAGAGGATCACTCCATTTCCTTGGGGAACCTCATCCGGGCGTGCGTTCTTTTTCTATTGCGGCATCGTGAGGCTGAGCCAGCGTTCTTCGATGGCATAGCCGAGATGTTCATTCATGCGGATGCTGCCGGCGTTGATTTGAGCTCCTCCTGTGCCGAAGATCCTGACGCCGTCGTTGGCCAACGCCGTGATCGATGCAGCCTTGACGGCAACGGCGAGCCCTCTGCGGCGGTAAGAGCGGTGGACGGACGTGAATTCGGTTTCTGCGCGCGCGGTAGTCAGGCAAAGTGCGCTGGCGGCCACGAGTTGCCCGTCATGGATGGCGCCAAAGAGGCGGCACCCGGATCTCCACAGTTCGAGCACGTCGTACTCGTCGCTCTCCGGCACGGCCGTCGCTGGCGTGTAGGGGTAATCGGCGTGATTCAAAGCTTCGAGCGCTGTGACCTGAGGCGCCCAGCTGACGTCGAGTTCCTCGATCAGGAATCCTTGGTCCGTTGCCACCACGACCGCCGCATTTAGCACCGTCAGGTCGGGCGGATCGCTCAGGCGCAGGCGGGCGCCCCAAGATTCGCCGACAACGACGTACCCCGCCTGGGTTGAGTGTTGCAGGCGCGGATCGTTGACTTGGATTACCTGGATATCTGCGTTCACGAGGACTAGTGGCTTGCAATCATGTCGAGAAGTCGGACGCGATCGCGTCGGTATAGTGCGGCATGCTCCACGAAATCACGGCGACCCGTGTCGGCGGCACGTTGATCCGTGAGAACGGCAAGATCCTCCAGGAGATCCGCTGCGGTCCGGAGCACGGCAGCCTGGTCGAACTCATGGCCGTAGGAGCGAATGAGCGCATCGAGCCGGCCGGGGCGAGCATCCGAGCCTGGAGCGTCATCGTCTGCGTACTCGCCGAGCGGGACGAGCCGATATGCGAGGTAAGCGAGATCCCAAATCCGAGGCCCGGGGGAAGCCATGTCGACGTCGATAAGACCGGTGATGTGCCCGTCTTGGAAGACCATGTTGTACGGTGCGACGTCGTTCAGGCACACCACCTCGATTGGGTCGTGCGCAGGCAGCTGCCATGTGGCGGCCGCGTGCGCGAGGGGAGCGCTCGCGTCATGCACCCGCCGAAGCAAGGACCCAGCCTCGTGCAGGATCGTGGGCGACCAGATCCAGCTGGGCATTGGGTAGTTGCCGACTGTTCCCGGAAGGTAAGAGAGCACTTCGCGGCCCTGCTCGTCCAGGCCAAAGGGCTCAGGTACTTCCGTCACTCCCGCCGCGCGGAGTGTGGTCAGAAGTTGATGTACCGCGGGAGTCCAAGGTCCGGTGGGGCGGCGAACGGTGTCGCCTACCCGCACGACCATGCTCGAGTTTCCCCCGGTTAGAACCTGTTCATCCATTCCTCCAACCTAAGGGCTGTAAGCGGAACCCTTTCCGGGCAATCAGCCTCTCGTCGCGGGCGATTTGGACGGCTGCTCGAGGAACTCGTCGATCGTGCCCCTGAAGGCAGCCGGCTGTTCGACCCACGGGTAGTGCCCGCTCCCTTCGATGACCACGCATTCGCCTGTGGGAAGGAGGCGTGCCAGTGCGGTCAGTGGCGCTAATCCGGTGAGGCAGTCCTCGGCTCCGGCAATCACCAACACGGGTGCCATCACCTGCCCCAGCCGCACCGTGAGGTCGCGAGGTGGGGCGACACTGAAGTACGCCTTCGTGGCGGGCAGGCTCCAACGCCCGATGGTCGCATGGGATCGCTCTGTTGCGCCCCAGGTTGAGTATCCGGCCGGCGCTGACTCCTGTTGCCAGGCGTTGAACCCGTCATCGTCAACCGTCTGGGGCCCCGCTTCCAAAGCTGCGAAAGCGGCTTCGAAAATCGGATCTCCGCGCCGCTTCTTGCTGAGCGTGTGGGCATCGGATGGCTCATCGACGAGATAAGCCGCCGGAGGAGTGATCAGCACTAACCTGGCAACGCGGAGCGCGAACTGCGCCGCGTAGGCAATGGCCAATCTCGTTCCCGCTGAGTGAGCCACCAGCACGACGCGATCGAGGCCGAGATGAACACGCAGGTGTTCGATGTCGTCGGCTTGAGTCCAGAAGGACCCCCGCTCTTCCTGATCGGGCGCGGCCGTGCGTCCGACACCTCGTAGGTGGGGCACGATCAGGCGGTGCCGATCGCTTAGCCCGGCCAGATCACCAAGGTAGCTGGGGTGGCGGGCCGCTCCTCCGGCAAGGAGAATAACCGGGCATTTGTCGCCGTCGCTGCCCTTGCGGCGCACGTCATCGTAGTGAAGTGCTGACCCGTCGGAGCTTTCGTAGCTTGGCATCACTCGACGGTACACGGCACAAGAAAGGGAACCCCAGCTCAGACGTCCTTCGGAGGCCACCTGCGTACCTGGCCCCACCAGAGGAGACCGATCGCCGGGATTGCTACCAGAGCAGCGATGAGGGGGACAAAAAGAGGAACACCCGATTCCAGATAACCGGAATAGGCCGCTCAAGGCCGGCCCCGACGACTACTAGAAGCACAAGGGGCTCCAAATACTTTTTCGTCTCTGCGGGTGATACTCGGAATTGAACATTCGTCCTCTACGGGCCAGCCGTCTACCGACTGCAAACGGGGCGCGGCTTGGGCGACGGCTACGTCAGTCCGCTTCCGCTGGAACGGGCGAAGTGGCCGCAGGGAACCACGGTTTACCATCAAACTCCGTGTCGGTGAAGCCACCGACCTCCATGTTGACGAGTGTCGGCTCGGGGAGTTCATCGGGCACGAACGCCGCATCATCAGGATGTCGGTAGACGTACTCACGCGCATTGGCCGCACTGTACTCGTTGAACAGGCGTTCCATCTTCGTCGAGCCCGTTTCGACTCGGTCGAAGCGACCGCTGATCGCTGCGGCGCGAACCGTCTGAATGCGCGGGTCGTCCAGCTCAAACTGTTCGATCATGACCATCGGGTCGCTCATTAGCAGCCCGAGCTTACGTGTGATCGGAAAGGCGATCCCCCACGCCGTACCGAACCCGACGCCTTGCCATGGCTCCTCCGTCGGTTTTGCAATCAAACTCACCGGCGCGTCGGACGTGATGAGCGAACGTTTGTCGAAGCGGACGAGCAACCAAGGACGCGTTTCAAAATACTTTGCAAGATCCTCGGCGGTTCCGACCATGTGACGGATGTGGGCCAGATTTGAAAACTTGATCGGGGGGCCACCTGGTTGGGTCGCCTCATCCCAAACGAACTGTTCCTGTTCCGCCGTGGCATCAAATCCAAGGCTATTTCTGATCCACTTCCCGACGTTCTTCCGTCCTCCCGCGCCTACCTCGACGCGAGTAATCTTCGCTTGAAGGTTTTCCATCGTGCGTCGAGTATCGGGCCCACGAACCGCTTGAAGGGCGAGGTAGAAGGAGAGCGCCATTCGGTCTTCCTCGGGAAGTGGGAACTCTCCGCCCTGCATCCGTCGGATCAGCCCGATCGCGTCGCCCTCGACGGAACCGAGTGCTTTCTCGAATGCATCCGGCTCCTCGTGGCCTTCGACCGTGTGAAAGTGCGTCTGCGCGGCGACGTTCTTCACCGAAGTCGTAAACGGCTTGCGCGCACGGTCGAGTGGTATCGCGGTGATTCTCTCCTGCCCCGTTGCGAAGCCGCGCAGGTAACCCTGTGGCACATAGTGATGCAGCTTTGCGGTGCTGCCGGATGTCATGCTGGCGCCTGCCGACGCTTTCGGAGACTTGTTCTTTCCATGCCAGCTGCGCATAGTGAAGGGCCTCGTTGACCGCAGAGACTAGCGAGCCACTGACTTCCTCCGGAACCCGACATCACAGGGTCCTGAAGACGCGCGCCTTGCTTCGTTACTTCCCGTTCAGAGCTGGGTGGTGGAGCAGGGGTCATCTGCGCATCCTCCCATTCGTTGTCGCAGTTCAGGAAAAAGCCGCAGATATCGAAGGGTGCGTCCTGAAGAGGGGACGCTTACCGCAGTACCGGCAGCTGAGAGCTGGAGGTGTCGCCGGCCGTGAGATTTATCGTGATGAACGTGGTCAAATTCTCGGTTGATGGCACGTCGAACTCGAATGTCGTTGGGGCAGAATCTGCCGTGCAGGGTCCTTCGGTATCGACCGAAAACCCGAACGTCATCGTCTCTAGATCGGCCGAGTCCGCGTGGGGCGGACAGCTTGAGCTGCCCAACAGAACAATCGCCAGCCGCCCATCGACCACTGTTGCGTAGCCCGCAGATGGGTCGACCAGACCACTCGGCCGAGGTGTTGGCTCGCCAGGGTACGCGGTCGTTGCGACGCCTTCCGGAATATCCGTCGACGGCTCAGTCGTGCACCCACACAGGCCGACTGCTACGGCAATCGCGATCACGATCAGCCCCCGTCGTTTCTGACTCATGGTCACAATGTACGGGCGATGAATACCCCCTCACGGAAACGAGAGGCGATCGTTACAGGGGCTTGACCGCGCTTCGAGTCTTCTAAGTTGGCGCGCATAAGTTCACTACGTGGGTGTGACCTCGACGGATATTTCCGCCATGGCCACACATCACCGACATACTTCGCCCGAGATCGAACTAGGTGACGTAGTTGAGCCCGTAGCCTTTTGCCATCAGTTCTGTCACCGGCGCGTAGAGAACCGTCGCGCTGCAAACACGTCCGCCGCCTCCCGGCTCACCTATGCAGTTCGTGCTGTAGTTGGACACACCACTGATGATTCCAGCGGCAGAGATTCCGGTCGACGTCACGTAGACCGGACGTCTACGGCCGAAGGTTCGACGCCAACTCCTCGAAGTTCCGAAATCTCGGAGGAGTGGCATTTAGGAACGCTTTCCGGGACAGACGTGGGACGTGTTGGTGGTTTCCGGCTGGTCCCGGCCGTCGCTCGTAGTCGGGAACGCGCCGTTCCCGAGGCCGCTTCAGTCTGCGCGCTACATTGTCACCGTGGAAAGACGAGCCTTGAAAGCGGGTGCAGGCGCCCCGATCATCGTGGCGCTGTCCATCCCACGAAGCAGTGACCGCGTCCACGTTGTCGGCCAGGTACGTTTTCTTCGGCGAGGAAGAACAGGAAATCAGCGTGACTGCCCAGCCTACGACGCGTTCGGCTACGTTCGAAAGTACTGCTAGTGATCCAGATCCTGACAGGTGTGTTCTTCTGCGGTGTGGCGTACGCGATCGGTTATGGAGGAAACTTCAGGCTTCCCATCAAGAAAAGCTCCTTGACGCACAGGGTCTTGGGACGAATCAACCGGACTTACAACATCCTGGTCGCCTTCATTGCTCTTGGGCTGCCACCCCTTACTCAATTCGCAGGGGCGCCGATTCTTGCCTACATTGCTGCCGCGCTGGTCATCGGCGCACTATTCCTATACCCATTGAAGCTGCTCAGCCTTCGCGTCAGAATCTTCCCTGCACGGGGGCAACGCGCGAAGCCGTTGGCTGAGCAGGAAAGAATCAGGTGGCCTTACACCTGGACCTGTGGGATCGGTTACGTCGTCATGCTCGCTTACGTATTTACGATCGCCCCTATGTACTTGTGAAACTCCGGCATGCGGAAGATGGCCACGCCTTCGTAGATGCGGCCCGGCTTCTGCGGTGGGGCGACGGCGTCGTTAGACACCGTCATACTGCGCGAACTCGAAGGGTGCCTGCGCTGCGCCAGCGGCTTGATTTCCTTCTCGTGCGTGTAGCCGTTTCAGATGTCTCTAGGCTCAGAGACGGCGAGAAAGGAGTCGTTGTCAGCCGATCCGCTGAGCCACATCAAGCTCGGGCGCGGATGGAGCATCGCCCGCCAGAGGGATGTCTTCAGGCGGGGGGGGGGGTTGAGTGCGACGGGGGAGTGACTTGGTCTCTGAGCCGGTATCGCGGAGTGTTGTCTACAGGCTCAGATTCGCCTCCAATTTGCCGTGGTTCCGAAGTTTCGGGGGAGTGGCGTATTGGAACCTTCAACGGGAACTTGAATGGGCGGGTTACGTCGTGGCTGAGCGTCAAGGACCGTGGCACGGACAAGCTGCGGATGGACCCCGACGGGTGGACGCTGCGCAGTGCAGACGGAAGTCGCACCGCGCACTCCGAACACACCATCGCGATCACAAATGATGGCCCGATCATTCTCACCCGAACACGAGCAGACCCGTGATAATCCCTCCGGTATCCGGCCACACAGACTCCTCGTACGCGGTGATCTCACTGCAAGGCGGAAGCAGGAATACTCATGTCCGCAATTTTTGCCGCTACCGCGTGAGGCTCTCACCGTTTGTTCGGATGACCTCGGCATACCAGTCGAACGACTTTTTCTTGAAGCGGTCCAGAGTTCCGGTACCGTCATCGTTGCGATCGACGTAGACGAACCCGTACCGCTTGCTCATCTGTGCTGTGCTGGCGCTGACGAGGTCGATGCAGCCCCAGGACGTGTAGCCCATGACGGCGACGCCATCGGCGACGGCTTCGCCGACCTGTACAAGGTGATCGTTGAAGTAGGCGATCCGGTAGTCGTCGATGACGGTCTTGCGGCCGTCCATAGTGACGAGCTCGTCTTGGGCGCCGAGACCGTTTTCCACGATGAAGAGCGGTTTCTGCCAGCGGTCCCAGAACTGGTTGAGCACGATACGCAGACCCACGGGATCGATCTGCCAACCCCACTCGGATGCCTTTAGCGTCGGGTTGCGCACACCGGGGAAGAGGTTTCCCTCGCCCATGACACGCTGCGAAACGTCAGCCGTCTCGCAGATGCTCGCGTAGTAGCTGAAGGAAACGAAGTCGACCGTGTTCTCCTTGAGCAGTGACCGGTCTTCCTCGGTGATCGTGAGATCGACGCCCTGGTCGCGCAGGCTCCGCAGGTAGTAGCCCGGGTATTCGCCGCGCACGTGGATGTCGCCAAAGGCGAGGTTCGTGCGCTCGGTTGTGAGCGATGCCATCACATCGTCCGGGTCGGGAGACAGGGGGTAGGTCGGCATCGCGAGGATCATGCAGCCGACCTGGGCGGTGGGGGCAAGCTCTCGGGCGGCCTTGGTGGCCAGGGCGCTGGCGACCAGTTCGTTATGGACGGCCTGGTAAAGATCGGACTTGGAGAGCTGCTTTTTCAGCGTGTTGATGCCACCCGACATGAGCGGGGCGTGCAGAACCGAATTGATCTCGTTGAACGTGAGCCAGTACTTCACCCGGGCACCGTAGCGGGCGAACAACACCCGCGCGTAACGCTCGTAGAAACCGATGAGGTCGCGGTTGACCCAGCCGTCGTAGGTCTCCGTCAGGTGCAGCGGCGTCTCATAGTGCGAGATCGTCACAAGCGGCTCGATGCCGTGCTTCTCGCACTCGTCGATCACGCGATCGTAGAATGCGAGACCCTCCTCGTTGGGCTCGGCCTCGTCGCCCAGCGGGAAGATCCGGCTCCAGGCGATCGAGAAGCGGAACGTCTTAAAGCCCATCTCGGCGAAAAGGGCTATGTCGTCGGCGTAGCGGTGATAAAAGTCGATGGACACCTGCTTGAGGTTGTCGTCGGTCGGGCCCTCGGTGCGGGGCGTGGTGATGCCCTGCGGCATGACGTCCTGGATCGACAAGCCTTTACCGCCCTCGATATACGCGCCCTCGATCTGGTTCGCGGCCGTGGCACCGCCCCAGAGGAAGTCAGCGGGGAAAGTTGATGAATAGGTCATTCGTGTACTCCTTTATTGCTCAATGCATGGGGTGGAGGAGCCGACGGGCCGCTCCTCCACCGGTTCGTGCGTCAAGTGCTGTTTAGGCGAGCGCCAGTTCTTCCTCGGCAATGGCGAGGAAGAGGGAATCGCCGTGCGCCACCGGGCCCGCTGCGGGCGAGCCGATGGTCGGGTACTTCTTGGGGTTCGTCAGAATGACCGGCGTTGTGATGTCGTATCCCGCCGCGGTGATCGCGGCGATGTCGAACTCCACTAGGACGTCGCCGGCTGATACCTGCTGGCCCTTTTCGACCTTCAAGGTGAAGTGCTTGCCGGCGAGCTTGACGGTGTCGATCCCGACATGGATGAGCACCTCCGCTCCATTGGCGTGCTTGAGCCCGATGGCGTGGCCGGTTGGGAAGGCCGCCACCACAACCGCGTCGAATGGTGCGTACAAGGCTCCGACTCGGGGGATGATCGCGACGCCCGTTCCCAGGGCGCCACCGGCAAAGACCGCGTCGGGAACCCCGGTAAGCGGAACCGCGGTGCCGTCCAGCGGGCTCAGTACCTGGACATCGTTGCTCGCGATGGGGGCTGCCGCCTCATCGACCGGGTCCTTGAAGCCGAGGATGACCGTAAGGAGGAACGGCACAATGATGGCAACGGAGAGGCCCAGGATGAGCATCACGATGCTGCCCTGGCTGAACAGGGCGGGAAGGGACAATCCGGACGGGAGGACGAAAGCGTTGGCAGCGATGCCTCCGGCCGAGATCAGGCCACCGCCGAGCACACCACCGATGATCCCGAACGCAAATGGGCGCTCGAGGGGTAGGTTCACGCCGTAGATGGCGGGCTCGGTAACGCCGGCGAGGAAGCCGGACAATGCCGCGGGGGCGGAGAGGGACTTCAAGTCCTTGTTCTTCGTGCGCACCCAGACGCCCGTGACAGCGGCAGCCTGCGCCAGCACGGCGGCGAACAGCGGAGCTGCCAGGTAGATCAAGCCGCTCGTCTGCATTTCAGTGGCCATCAGCGGTACGAAGGCCCAGTGCAGGCCGAAGATCACGAAAACCTGCCAGAGGCCACCCATGATGGCACCACCGAGCCACGGGACGACGGCGAAGACCCAGCCGATGCTGGCCGCGAGACCGCCGCTGATCAGACCTGACAGCGGGCCGATGACCAGGAAGGTCAGAGGGACGAGCGTGAGGACGAGGAGCATCGGTGTGAAGAAACGGCGGATCGCGGCGGGGAGTTTGGCGTAGAGGAACCGCTCGGCGTGGCTCTGCAGCCAAACGATGACGATGATCGGGATGACGCTTGAGACATAGCTGACCATCGTGACGGGGATTCCGAACAAGGTGATGTCGGGCACGCCGTTGAGGGCCACGATCGACGGGTAGACGAAGGCACCGGCGATCGCTAGCGAGGTGAACTCGGCCGCCTTGAAGTACTTCGCAGCGGTAATCGCCAGAGCCAGTGGGAGGAAATTGATGAACGCATCGGAGAGGGCGTTCATGATCACGTAGGTCGTCGTCGTGTTGTCGATCCAGCTGAAGGTGACCGATGCGGCCAGGAATGCCTTGAGCAGACCGGTTCCGGCCATAGCCCAGAGCAACGGGGTGAAGATCGCCGAGATCATCGCGATGAAGCGGTTCAGTAGGTTGCCCTTCGGGCCACTGGACACCGACTTCTGGTTCTCGCCGGGGCCCGACAGCTTCGAGATCTTGCCAATCTCGGCAAAGACCTCTGGTACCTCGTTGCCGATGACGACCTGGAACTGACCGCCAGCCTCGGCCGTAGCGATGACGCCGGGCGCGGCCTTGACCGCCGCCTTGTTCACCTTTGCATCGTCCTTGACGACGAACCTCAGCCGCGTCGCGCAGTGCATGACTGACGAAACATTTTCCTCGCCGCCGACGCCTTTCAGGACCGCAGCAGCGGTCTTTGAGTAATCCATCCGTGTCATTCGCCTCCCGCCGCGACCTCGCGGCTTCCATCTCCAGAAATCACCTCACGGGGATTTTGGGCAAAAAAAAGACCTGAACTCGTTCGCCGCCGTGATGGCGACGTGAGTACAGGTTTTGCCCGCTAATGCGGTAACAATCCGTGGTGCTTTCACAGGGCATCTTCGCCCTGCATCGATAACGCTAGCACGCCGTCAGGCGGTTGCTGCATCAACAATCTGGTTGGCGAGCCGTTCCACGTGCACGATCACGTACAGGAGTTCCTCATCAGTGAGGTCCGAGCCGGTGGCCGCACTCACGTAGGACTTGATGTCGGCAGCGATGGCGTAGGAGCGCGGGTAGCTGTGCTTGGCGAACTCGAAAAACGACGTGTCCGAGCCACGCAGCATCGCCTTCGCTACCAGCCGTTGCAAGAGGAACTGGATGTGCAGGATGAATCGCGCGTAATCGGGGCTCACCGGGTCCAGCTTCACTCCGAGGCCGCCCTCGACGGTCGTGACCACGTGCTGCACCCGGCGAAACAGCAGCGCCGCGGTCCCGTTCGGCTCATCCCGGGTCGCGTTCAGAATGTGCATCGTCAGGAAGAGCGCTTCTTCTTCGGGGAGGGCGGTCTGCAAGCTAGCGCCCACCGACTGGGACATCACGGTCGCGGCGGCGAATTCCTGCGGGTGCAGAACTCTCAATTCGGGCATCGACGTTGTCGGCATGCGGATGCCTTTCTGCATTCGCTCCAGCACATATTGGATGTGATCGATGATGGCGAGCTGTAGCCGACGCCCGAGACTGCGCCCCAACGCCCGTTCGGCTTCGTCGACGGCTGTGGTGACAGCCTCGATGACCGAGTACGGCACCGTGGTCAGAAGTTGACGAGCATGCTCGGCCCCGGCGCCCTGGTCGAGGATAAAGGTCTTCTCGACCTTCGCTGGGTCGATCGTATCGGTGGGGAGCAGCTGGAATCCCAGCCCGCGGCCCATCAGGACCCGTTCCTGACCAGACACGTCAATCGAAATGACGACGTTGTTGTTGAGCACCTTGTGTGCAACGACTCTCGGGGCGCTGTTTAGTTTGCGTTCCGTCGCCATGTTGACAGTTTAGGACCGGTACGGATCGCGAAGATCGGTCAATCAACTCATCACGGCTCAGGCGCGCGGCCGGACAAGTTCTCGCCTGCCTGCAATCGGCAGGAATGTCGGTGCGACCAAACTCACAAGACTCACAAGCTGCTCCCTCCAGAGCCGCTCCCAAAGACATGGACTCTTGGCCGCCACGGCTGAAGCCAGCGACCCGGTCGCTATTCCCTTTGGGCGGGGAGTCGGTGTCTAGGACACGCCCGATTCATCGAGCCTTGTGGAGAATGAAGCGAGCCAAGAATCGATTGCATCGAATATGGCTGGTTCAGGGAATCTTGCGCTCAAGCTCTCGGCCTTCTGCTCCCGGACGATGGTGTCGTTGCCTGCGGAATACATGTCGACGAGTTACTGGTTCGCCAGTTGGCCAGTTGGCCAATCATGACAGCACCGTCGCTAATCTGGGCCTCGTGACAATGCCACCGCAGGCTATGCCATCGGTGACCATTCTGTCGACGAGGGGGGTCTACTGCGTCAGGCTCCTTTTCGTGGAGTTGCACGACCGTGCCGGACCTCCCGAGGATATCCTGCGCCAAATTCTTCGGGAGGATTTCGTCGCAGCTGGCCAACGGTTAGCGGGACGTCCGAATCTCATCGTCGACTATTCCAGGTCCATGTCGAAGGCGAAAAGTGTCCAAGGCGCGAGACTATGCGCGTTGAGCCGGGAGGAAGCCATATTCTGGCTGCCGAATTCGTGCTGGACGTAGTCGAGCAGATCATCGCCGTAGATAATCACGTCGGTCTGGTACACCGAAAACACGGGTGCGGAAGGTCCGGTGGGATCAGCCGGAAAAACCGGTCGCCGTACAACGGAACAATCTTCGGCCATTTGGCCGGCGGCTGCTCTTAGGGCGTGTTCATCCCACCGTTCACGTTGAGGGTCTCCCCGACGACGAAGCTGGATTCCGCGGAGGCGAGAAACACGTATGCCGGCGCCAGCTCGGCCGGTTGCGCGGCTCGTCCCATCGACGTCTCGCTGGATCCGAACTCGGGAAGCGTCTCCGGGTCCACGCCGCGCGTGACCTGCAACGCGGTCCAGGTCGGCCCCGGTGCGACGACATTGACTCGGATGCCGTGCGGGATGAGCTGCTGGGCCAGCCCCTTAGAGAGATTGTTGATTGCGCCTTTGGTGCTCGCGTAGTCCAATCGATCCGGTGAGGGGGTGTAGGCCTCGAGCGACGCGGTGTTGATGATCGTCGAACCGGGTTCGAGGTGGGGCACGGCCGCCTTGATGATCCAGAAGAGTGCGAAGACGTTCGTCGCGTAGGTCTGCTCGAACTGCTCATCGCTGAGCTCCGCGAGCGTTGGTTGCCACACCTGCTTGCCGGCGACGTTGACGACCGCGTCGAGTCCGCCCATGGCGCTCACCGCCGTGTCGACGAGCGCTCGGCAGTAGGCCGGGTCGGTGAGATCGCCCGGCACCAACGTCGCGGTCCGACCGGCCCGCTTGATGACGTCGGCAATGTGACGCGCATCCGACTCCTCTTCTGGGCGGTACGACATCGTGATATCGGCTCCCTCGCGGGCGAAGGCGATAGCCACTGCGCCACCGATGCCGGAGTCTGCTCCCGTGATCAAGGCACGCCGGCCGGTGAGTCGGCCGGTTCCGCGGTACGTCGCCTCGCCGAGGTCGGGCACTGGCGTCATCTGCGACTGGATACCGGGCTCGTCTTGTTGCTGAACGGGTGGGCTGATGACGGGGTAGCGGGTGCGCGGATCGCCGAAGGTGTACTGGTCGGGCTTCACAGGGGCGGGTGTTGCGGTGGGCTCTGTCATTTCTGTCTCCTTGCCGAGCGGGATGCTCCGTCGGCACCCGAGAGCTCTTCGATGGTGATGGCCGCGTTGATGAGTCCTATATGGCTGAGGCCCTGGGGCAGATTACCGAGGAACGAGTGATCGCTCGGCTCGATCATCTCGGCGAAAAGACCCACATCGTTCGAGAGCTGGACGAGTTCGTCCATGAGCGCCGTGGCCTCGTTGTGGCGACCTACGCAAGCCAATGCGCTCGCCATCCAGAAGGAGCAGGCGACGAAGGCTCCCTCCTCCTGATCGGCTCCGCTGTAGCGATAGAGCAGCGGGCCCCTGCCCAACTCATTCCGGATGGCGTCGATGGTTGACGACATGCGGGGCCCGCGGTCGAAGCCGCTCGTAGCGTGCCGCAGTACTGAGGCGTCCAGGCTCTCGTCCCCGGCGTGGGCGACGTAGGCTTGGAGCGTATCGGACCAACAGTGCTCGTCGATCCAAGTTCGGATCTCGTCACATTCGGCTCGCCATCGCTTCACATCGCCGGGCATGTGGCCGGCCTCGCACAGCTGGGCCGCAGCATCCAGCGCTTGCCAGCAGCCCATCTTCGAGGAGGTGTTGTGGTGCTGCTCCTCGAGCTCCCAGATCCCCGCGTCTTCCTGTCGCCAGACTCCAGCGGTGTGTTCGGCGAGGGACTCTAGCAGCAGGCCTGTCTCTCCGTCCAGCACGTTGCCGGCGGTGACGTAGATGCGAATCACGTCAAAGAGGTCGCCGTAGACGCTGAGCTGCACCTGATCGGTCGCCCGGTTTCCTGAGACCACCGGGCCGATCTCCCGCCACCCGGGTACCTGGTGCGTGGTGACCTCCCCCGGGAGCTCACCGATGAGTGTGTAGAGGATCTGCAGTTCGGGACCGTGATTCTTGAGCGTCCGGAGTAGCCAGTCCACCGCCGAATGCGTCTCCTCCCGCAGACCGAACCGCACCAACGAGTGGACGGTATAGGCGAGATCACGCACCCACGCGTAGCGGTAGTCCCAATTCTTGCCCCCGCGCAGGCTTTCAGGCAGCGAGGTCGTCGCCGCCGCAGCGATTGAACCGGTCGAGGCGTACATAAGGAGCTTCAGTACGAGCGCGCTGCGGTGCACGTGGAGCGCCCAGGGGCCGTCGTAACTGAACTCCTTCGACCAGGCGCGCCACGCGCTGATGGAGCGGTCGATGGCGGCATCCGTATATTTTCCAACCGGAATGGGAAGCGGACCATCCGCCGTTCCCGCGACGACAAGCAGGTGTCGCGACCCCTTCGACGTCGTGAATCCACCCGCTATCGTGCGATCGCCGCCGCCGCGTGGCCCGTGCTGGATGCCTTGCACGGTGAGGTTGACCGTGTCGATTCGCAGGATCTTGCCGAGGGGGCCATCTTCGACCCACGGCGACGACGAGCCGAAACGGGTGCCCGGCGCGATGTTCCAGCGGAACTTCACGGCGCCCCGGATCCCCTCGATGCGACGCGCCAGCTCAACCCACGGCAGGCGTCCGGCGAAGCCCGTGATTAGCGCGTCCGTGACGCGTGCGACCCCGGACTCCGTGGTGAATGTTGTCCGCAGCACGTTCGTCCCGCTGAGGTAGCTGCGTCGAACGGTATACGGCTCGGTCGGCGCGAGTTCGATCTGACCGCCGCCTTCGGCATCCAGCAGCCGGGCGAAGACCGGGGTGGAATCCATATCGGGAATGGGGAGCCAGTCGATGCTGCCGTCCCGGGCGATGAGCGCGACCGTCCTGCCATCCCCGATCGCGGCATAATCCCGCAGATCGACATAACCGTCGGTGCGGGCTTTCATGGCGGCCATGCGGCAACCTACCGCGCTGCGCTGAGGATGGCATCCGCGGTGCGGAGCGAAAGTGCCATCATCGTGAGGCCCGGGTTCGCGGTCAGCGAGCTCGGGAACACCGAGGTGTCGCAGATCCAGAGATTGGGGATATCGAAGCTCCGACCGTCGGCGTCAACTACGCCGACGTCGGCCGTCTCGCCCAGCCGGCAGGTCCCGAGGGTGTGAGCAGATCGCGGCAGAACCAGGATGTCGCGCCCGCCCGCCGCCGACACGATGTTGGTCATCGTCGTGACCGCGTGAGCCTCGATCGCCTTCTCGTTCTTGCCCGCAGTGAAGCTTACGTGCGCCTTGGGCACGCCGAGTTCGTCGACCTCGTCAGACAGGGTGAGCCGATTTGAGTCGGAAGGCAGGCATTCCGCGTTGATCCCCAGGCCCGCCATGTACGGGTACTGCGCGAGCGCCTCGGTGAGTTCCGGACCCCACAGTGAGCTGCCTCGGATCAGCGTCGTCGCGAAGGTCAACGGCATCGTCCCGAGGCTCTGCATCAGGTAGCCGCCCACGAAAGCGGCGTCGGGCGGCCGCACCATGTCTTCCGAGATGATCGACGACGGATAGCCGCGATACGACCGCATCAGCTGGTCGAATCGTCCCCAGACCTGCACGCCACCATGGGCCATGAAATTTCGGCCGACCTGGCCGGTGCTGTTCGCGAGTGCGTTGTGCAGCAGCAGCCGCGGAGTCTCGATCCCGCCGGCGCTGAGCACCAACATCGCGCACCGTTGGCGGTGGTCGACACCATCACGTCGATAGATCACGGCGGTGACGGCGCCGGATTCGTCCGTTTCGATGGTGTGCACTGTCGAATCAGCGCGGATCTCAGCTCCGCGCGACAAAGCCACCGGGAGGTAACTGGTATCCATCGATACTTTCGCACCGTTGCGGCATCCTTGGTGGCAGGCGCCGCAGTTGACGCAAGCCTGGCGCAGTCCGAATCCCTCCTGCTGCCAGTCCTGGCTGATGACAGCGGCGGGCGCATCGGTCGCGCGGATGCCGAGCGCCCTGCATCCACGCATCATCATCTCCGACGAGGCGTTGCGCGCAACCGGCGGCATCGCGTAGTGCCGATCAGGGTCCCAGGGATAGTCGGACGGCCCGGAAACACCGAGGTACTGCTCGACGCGGGCGACATAGGGCATGAGCTCTGAGGGGGAGATCGGCCAGTCGACACCCTGACCCGTCTCGCGTCGGAACGACATGTCACGCGCGTCGGGGCGCGGCGTAAAGGCACCCCAATGCAACGTCGAACCGCCGACACCGCGGCCGCTGTTGTTGGGCCCGAAGGCGGTCGGTGTTTCGCCTCCGCTGAGCCGCTCATCCATCCAGATGATGTCGACTGCCTCGGTCTCGTCAGGCGTGTGGTTGCCGGGCTCGAAGTTCGGGCCGGCTTCCAGCACCACGACCCTCAATCCGGCCGACGCCAAGGACGCGGTCAGAGGGGCTCCGCCAGCCCCTGACCCGACCACGATCACGTCGACCTCGTCGGCGTGGTCGAACACGCGCATGCCGCTCAGGTTCATTCGGTGCCGCCGCCGCTCGGTTCCCAGACTTCTCGGCGGCCGGCTTCGAGAAGGGTAAACCCCTGCTTGCGGACGCCGTCGCCGCCGTTGCCGAAGCCGTCGTACTTAACGCGTGAGAAGGTCGCCGGGTGCGCCATCCACTGACGAGCCAGATCCACGCGGGCGTCTTCGAACCAGAGCTGCAGCTGCTTCGAGCTCAGCGTTGAGCCCTCGGCGACGAAGCTGCCGTCGATCAGCTGCGCGATCATCCCGGCCTGTCGCTCCGGGGTGTGAACGCCGAATCCGACCAGCGCGTCGAGGCCGAGGCGATAGGCGTCCAGGTCGGCGGGCAACGCCGCGTTCCGCCAACCGTCGCCGCCTCCGCGACCGAGCTGCTGGTCGACACGAGCGGCGAGGTCGATCGCGTCATCGCCCTGCGGGACAAGTCGCTCGGCGATGTCGCGCAGTGTCGCTAGTTGCTCGCTCGATAAGACGGAGGGTTGGTAACCAGGGTCATCCGCCACCGCCCGCCGGGACAGGATGCCGCGGGTTCGCTCGCTCGTCCGTTCCGACGCGATGACCCGCCCGGTGCTCGGGGGAACCCTCGGAGACGTCCCTGCATGGTTATGCCAGAAGGTCAGGATCGCGGCGGCGACTTCCTGAGGACGCTCGATCGGCAGAAGATGGGCGGCATGCTCGATCGTCATGAACTTCGCCGTCGGGTAGGTCGCCCCGTTGAGGCGGCGCTGCGCGGGGTACCCCAGATCCCCATCCTGGGCGCCCGAGACGATGAGAGCTGGCACAGCCAGGTTTCCGACTTCTGAAGACCAGTCTTCGCGACTGCCCCTCTCCAACCAGGCGCGCCAAGCCAGCGGGTCCGTGCGCCGCACGCCCGACACCGCACTTGCCATGTCCGTCTCGGCGAGTGGCTCGGCGATGTTGGCGTAGACGAACTCGCGCGCCGATTCGTCGCTCAAGTGGCCGTCGGAAGCCGAGTGGCTTTCTGAAGCCCAGCCGATCATCAACTCGCGGTGGTCCTCTGACATCGGCTCGGGCGTCACGGGAGATGCGGCCAGCAACACGACGCCGGCGAGGCCGAAAAGGGGCGCCCGACCAGACAGAGTTCGCGCGGCGATGATCGAGGCGATTTTTCCGCCCATGCTGTGGCCGACGAGCATCCATCGCGCAGAATCATGCGCACGGATCCGGCGGATGACGAACTCGACCGTCTCCTCCACCGAGGCCCCGTCGACCCACGCCGTGTCACCGAACCCGGGTAGATCGATAGCGACTACCTCGATCTCACCAGCCAGGGCATCCCGAAGGTGAGCGAACTCGACAGAGCTCGCGCCCAAGGCATGAAGGCAGAACGCCACCGGCTGCGCGGATACCCGAGCGCCGTTGCTTGACATGACATCAGTCAACCGGAAGACCACCGATACTTCAAGGGCTTGATGAGTACCGCCGACCGGCAGGCCGAGAATATTTACCGGGTGAAGCATTTAAGCAGCGGCTCGATTGACGAGGCCGACCGGACAGGTACCGTTCCCCTTTCTGCGGAGGCGTTCGATGCGGCTGTAATAGGAAATGGCCAAGACAACCCGGTTTTGCCAGGTCGCTTCGGTCAGCATCTGATCACACCCACCAAGCAAAACGGCTCCTGGTTCGAGCGCGCACTCCGCATTGCGGAACTCCCACCCATGACGATTCATGATCTTCGACACAGTGCTGCAACCCCCGCAACCAAACCGTCAGCAGTCCCATGCCGTGTCACTTGGGAACCTCTACCGGTCACGCGCATTCCTCAGCGGGACATGACCCCGGAAGGCTCAGGCCTTACGAGCCGCCACAGAGAACATCAGCGGCACCCTCTCGCGATTCGAGGCCAAAGCAAATCCGGCCGGCGTCTCTACGAGTGGGGGCAACGGCTTCCAGGGCATAGCGGCCCGTCCACCCTCGCAGGCCGTCGAGGTGCGAGTGTGGTCGACCACGTGCTGCCCGCGGAGGTTCCTTGGCCGTCCCCAGCCTGATCAATCCGTGCAACGTTCGGCTCGCGGCCTCAAGCGTCGTTCGGTCAAGGCCTCGACGGCTTGGAGGCTCAGCGCGTGACCGCGCCGTGCCTCCACGCCGTCAGCTCGCCGGGACGCGACCTCCGGGGTCAGGCGGCCATCGCCCCGTAACGCTTGTGGCCCTTGACGTCGTAGCGGTCGAGCATCATGACCTTCGACCAGACGCGGATGAATTCGCGGACGAACCGCTCTTGCCCGTCGCTGCCCGCGTAGGCGTCGGCGATCGACCGCAGTTGCGCGTTCGAGCCGAATACCAGGTCATTCCGGGATGCCCTCCAGCGAGCCTCGCCGGTCGCCTGAACCCGACCAGCGAAGGTCATCGCGGTCTCGTCGTCCTTCGTCCAGATGAGGTCGGTGTCGGTCAGATTCACGAGGAAGTCGGTCGTCAGGGCTCCGACGTGATCCGTGAGCACACCCACGTCGGACCCGTCCCAGTTGCTGCCGAGCACGCGGAGCCCGGCGTGCAGGACGGTCCACTCCGGTGCGGTGAGAGTGAACAGGTTCGCCTTGTCGAGGAATGCCGCCTCGGGCGCGACGCCCGGAGCAAACTCTTCGAAGCGCTCCGACACGAAGTTGCGGAACCCGTCCGCAATGGGTCGCAGCCACTCGAACATCTCGATGTCGGTCAACTCCTGCGTCGTGTCGACACGGCCTGGCGTAAACGGCACGCTGGCGTCAGATCCTGCTGCCCGTGCCGCTTGCTCCACGGCGGCGCTGCCGGCGAGGACGATGAGGTCGGCGAGAGATACCTTCCGTCCGTCCGACGTCGCCGTGAAAGCCGCCTGCACGTTCCGCAGCGCGTCGATGACTGGGACGGTGCGTCGGTTGACCGCCCAGTCTTTCTGCGGCGACAAGGCCAGGCGGGCACCGTTCGCCCCTCCGCGCTTGTCGCTGTCGCGGTAGGTCGAGGCGGCGGAGAACGCCGTGTAGACGAGGTCGGACACGGACAGCCCGGTCGCGAGGACGGCTTCCTTGAGCGCTGCCACGTCGGCCTCGTCGAGTGAGGATCCTGCTGCGTCCGGGAGCGGGTCCTGCCAGAGCAGGTCGTCGGCGATGGTGACCTCCGGGCCGAGGTACCGGTGCTTCGGCCCCATGTCGCGGTGCGTGAGCTTGTACCAGGCCTTCGAGAACGCGAGGGTGAACAGATCGAAGTCGGCCAGGAAACGCTCGCATATGGCCCGGTACTCCGGGTCGACCTTGAGTGCGATGTCCGAGGTCATCATCATGAGCGGGTTCATCTGACCGGGTACGTGGGCGTCCGGAGTCTTCGGCGCCTCCGGGTCAGTCGGTGTCCACTGCAGCGCGCCGGCCGGGCTTTTCGTCTGCTCGTAGTCGTACGCGAACAGGTTCTCGAGGTAGGCGTTGTCCCACTGTGTCGGGTTCGGAGTCCAGCTGCCCTCGATGCCGTTGGTCGAAGTGTGCTCGGCACTGCCGGTACCCACCGGGTTGTGCCAACCGAGCCCCATCGACTCGATCGGGGCTTTCTCGGGTGACGGTCCGATGTCGGATGCGGGTACCTGGCCGTGGCTCTTACCGAACGCGTGGCCACCGGCGATCAATGCCACCGTTTCCTCGTCGTTCATCGCCATCCGCGTGAACGTGATGCGAATGTCGCGTGCTGAGCCCAGCGGGTCGCCGTTCGAATAGGGCCCCTCAGGGTTGACGTAAATGAGCGCCTGGTGCGACGCGGCCAGGGGGCTCTGCAGGTCGTAGTCCGCGTCGCCGTTCTGACCATGCCAGCGTTCGTCGCGGCTCACCATCTCGTCAGGGCTCGCGACCGCGTGCGGGTTCCAGACCTCCGGGCCCCACCAGGTGCCGTCGTCCGGTTCCCACGCATCGAGTCGTCCACCACCGAAGCCGTACGTCGGCAGGCCCATCAACTCGAGGGAGCAGTTGCCGGTCAAGACCATCAGGTCGGCCCACGACAGAGCGTTGCCGTACTGGTGCTTGATCGGCTGTAGGAGTCGTCGTGATTTGTCGGTGTTGCCGTTGTCCCACCAGCTTCCGATTGGTGCGAACCGCTGCATCGCGGTGCCCGCTCCGCCACGGCCGTCGGCAATTCGGTACGTGCCGGCGGCATGCCACGCCATTCGGATCATCTGTGGACCGTAGTTGCCGTAGTCCGCCGGCCACCAGTCGACCGATGTGGTGAGCAGTCGCTTGATGTCCGACTTGAGCGTCGTGAGGTCGATCGTGGCGAAAGCCGCCGCGTAGTCGAAGTCCGCGCCGAGCGGGTCGGCGTCTACGCCATTCCGGTGGAGAAGCTCAACCCGGAGACGCTGCGGGTACCAACTGTCCAGGGTCGGCGACTGACCGAAGGTGCCACCGAGGTGGTCGCCACCTGCTGGCAGCGCACCGCTCATGTGGAAACTGCATGTGTTGGTCTGGTCGTCAGTGCCCATTGATGCTCCCTGTGTGCTTTAGCTGGATGAGAAACGGTGTCGTCGGAGTCACAATTTAACGATCAGCCGCCGCATCGCAGCAGCGTCAATCTGTGGTGCAGCGATGCTTCGACGCTGCTGTGAGGCGGTGCGTCGCGGGCTGCCGACGTGACGGGAAGCCCGATAGAAAGATCGTATTCCCGCAAGGTGTGCGTGGCATGCCAAGAAAGTGACTGACTTCTAGACGGCGGTGGTGCGGTGGCCGAGCGCACGACGGCCAAACATAATAAAGCCCTGCGCCGATTGCTGCGGTGCGGGCGATGCGAAGCCCGGTGAAACCGACGCCGGAGGATGGGGGCTGTCGAGAGCTTGATTTCCGCGAATCGTGTTCCGCTCGCGGTGACCTGGGAGCACCCCCGCCAGAGGCTCCTAGTGGGGAACGGTCAGCGGGTAGCCGAGTCGAGGTGTTTTAGGACGCGGCGCAAGTAGGTGCCCCCTATGCTTGCGGCAGAACAGGACAAGTCGCTCCATGGCGAGCGGGCTTTATATTGGGGAGACGTGCCATGGCTGCCAGTAGATGCTCTGGTCTCCGCTCTCTCGTTCTAGTCGCACTGGCCTTCGGCCTGACTGTTCCTGTGACAGGTTGCGTGCCGGCCGTGCCAGGCAAACCTCCGCCTTCGGGAAATCCCGCGGTGCGCGAATACGTGGAGTCTGCCCTCGACTTCATGGATGAAAACGGCCTCTACGCCACTCGCAGGAAGTGGAAAGAAGCTCGAGCTCTCGCATCGGTGAGCGCGTCCTCCGCAGAGACCATCGCGGAAACCCACAGTCCACTGATGCGGGCAGTGTCGGCCGCCGGAGGAAGAGCGCATAGTCGCTTCGTCCTGCCCCCAGGCCAGTTGGGCTCGGTCCAGTTGCCGCCGACGGGCGAGAACCGGCCAGTCGTCAGCTTTGCCACGGGTAGCATCGCTGCGATCGATGTTCCCTGGTTCAGTAGCAGCGACACGAGAGAAGGCCAGTCCTACATCGACGCTGGTGCGCGGGGGATTTCAGACGCAGAAACGCGGGCACGGTGCGGGTGGATCGTGGACCTGCGCGGCAATGGGGGCGGAGATTCCTTCCCCATGCTCGGGGCTGTGACGCCATTGCTCTCCTAGGGCACCGTGTTGTCGTTCATCCGCCGGAATGGCAAGTCGGAAGTCGTGCGCATAGATGGCTCCGCCGTAACATACGAATCGGACGGATCAACCGAAACGCTTGCCACGTCACCCGTGACCGGCTCATCGCAAGCCGGTCGGAACATCGCCGTCCTGCAGGGTCCTGAAACCGCCAGCGCAGGCGAGTCGACACTCCTGGCATTCCGGGGTCAATCGGGCGTGCGCACTTTCGGAGAAACGACGACCGCGGGTTTCGCGACCGGGAACACGTCAAAGACGATGTCCGACGGCGCAGTTATCGTGCTGACGGTAGCCCGCATTGCGGACCGCACTGGGCTCACCTATCCAGACGGTATCGACCCCGACCAGCAAACAGGCGCCGCCGCCCTTGGCGAGGATCCGACCTGGGCCGGCGCGATCGACTGGCTCAACGCGAACTGCGAGCATCCGTAAGGCGGACGTCCATGGACGCAGAATCGGCGCCAACCCGCCGAATTTTCGACATCTCGGGGGAGTGGCGTTTGGGAACGGCTATCGGGAATCCCTCTCGGTCATGGGACGAAACCCTGAGTCGTGTGCATCATCGGTCCTGGCCAGTCTCTCGGAAGGTGTTCGGGTAGTTGTCGAGCCAGGACCAGTGACCGACGGGCCAGGTGATCACGAACGCCCGGCCGACGACATTGGTAATGGGCACGAAACCCTTGCTGGGCGTGGTGGTGTGGAGCCTGCTATCCGCCGAGTTGTCGCGGTTGTCGCCCTCGACCCATAGAGAAACTGCGGGGACTGTCACGGTGAAGTACTTCTCAGGAGAACGCGTCGTCCCGGGAGATGCTTTGAGGTAAGGCTCGCTGAGAGGCGCATCGTTGACGGTGATGTGGCCGGTGGCGTCGCAGCAGGCGACTTTGTCGCCGGGCAGGCCGATGACGCGTTTGATGAGATGGTCGTTCGTTTCTTGCGCGCCCAGGCCCACCTCGGAAAAATACCATCGGATGCCATCGGCTACAGGATTGCCCGGCTGGACAGTGCCGTGTTCGGTTGCGCTTAGCCATCCACCGGGGTCTGTGAACACAACGACATCGCCACGGGCGATGGGGATGAGGTCGGGGACGAGTTCGTTGACCATGATTCGGTCTTTGACTTGCAGGGTGTTTTCCATCGATCCCGAAGGGATATAGAAAGAGCGAATGAGGAATGTTTTGATCAGGAACGATATGAGCAGGGCAACAAAGAATATGACGAAAAGGTCTCGGAAGAAGCGCACGATTCCGTGCTTACGGTTGGAATCACCCTGGGTTCTCTTGTCCCGCCTCAGGCGCATAAGTACGTCGTGATTCGTCAACTTTCCCCCTGCGCTGATGCTGCTGGGTTCAGTGTCACCCCTCTGCACTCCCGAACTCTTTTGCGGAACCCTCACCGGGACACCTCCACGGCGTCGACGGTTACGCCTTCTCGCGTTGCGGTTAAGCCGCAGGGTGCCGTGGCTTCCATTCAGCGCAGGCAGGATGTATCGTTTGTCGATAGCAGAGCACCGATTATCGATAGGACTCACATGCACAAGGCAACCATCGTCTCGTTGAAGGCCCTCATCGTCGCGATGATCGTCCTTCTCCTGGCCTGCCAGCTATTCATGGTCCCCGGTGTGGCACGGCAGTCCGCCGAGACCTACGCAGACCTCGGCTATCTCCAGACGCCGGGCATCATCGTTGCCGTGCTCTTCCTGCTCTGCGTGCAGGTCGTGCTCGTGTGCGTGTGGCGGCTCCTGTCAATGGTGCGCACGTCCGTCATCTTCAGCGACAACGCGTTCTTATGGGTCGACGTCATCCTCTGCGCCATGGTCCTAGCGACCCTCCTCATCGGGGTGTCGATGGCCACCCTCGCATCGGCGAATGTCGCCTCCCCATCGGTGATGCTGCTGTGCGCACTCGGCGTCGTCGTCGGCGCAGGACTCGCTCTGCTGATCCTGGTGCTCCGGGGACTCCTGCGAAACGCGCGACAACTGCAGCAGGACCTGTCGGAGGTGGTCTGATGCCCATCGTCATCAACCTCGACGTCGAACTCGCCAAGAAGAAGATGTCCGTCGCTGACTTCGCGGCCGCGATTGACATCACGCCGGTGAACGTATCTGTGCTCAAGAACGGCCGGGCCAAAGCGGTGCGCTTCTCGACCCTCGACGCGATCTGCCGCGTACTCGAGTGCCAGCCCGGCGACATCCTCATCTGGGTGCCGGACGACTCGGGGCCAGATGCCTCGGATCCGCACAACCCGGCGCGAACGAGCGATGCGGCGGAAGCCTCGTGAGCACGCCTGCCCCGATGAGCCAGTGGAGCGACATCGCCGTCGCGCGTCTTCTGGACGATGCGTCCTGCCCGTCCTGCGGGGTCGATGCCCTGCAGAACAGGCGCTGCCGCAACTGCGGCGCCGACCTCAACGGGAGAATCGGCCTCGAACTCTGGAGCGCCTCCCGGGACGCGGCCACCGCCCTGCGAGCGCGGCAGGCGGTGCTCGAGCGTGTGCCGCGCTTGCTCGCCGAGCCGTCTGGAGCCAGTGCAACCGAACCGTCGCCGGCGGCGACTCCGCCAGCATCTGCCGCCCTCGCTGCGCCCGCCGCAGCCAGCCCAGCTGCCGCTGATCCGCGCTCGAGCGCCACAGTTCAGTCGGTGCTGGCGGTAGCGGGTGCCGGGCTGTTCGCGATCTCGGCGATCGTCTTCACCTTCTTCAACCCCGACCTCAGCGATCGTGCGCTGCGCAGCGTGATCGTCGGCCTCATCACACTCTTGTTCCTGGGCGGCGCCTGGCTGCTCGCGCGGCGCAGGCTGCAGTTCTCAGCGGAGGCCGTCGGTGCGCTTGGAATGCTGTTCGTCGCCCTCGACGTGTACGCGCTTTCCGAACTGACCGTGAGCGGCCTCAGCCCGTGGGTGTTCACTGCGGTCGGCACACTCGCCAGCGGCTCGGTCATGGTGGCACTGTCGCGGGTGGTGCGCATCCGGACCTGGCTCTGGATCTCCCTGCTCGGCCTTTCCGTGGTGCCTTCGATGCTCGGGTACGCGGGCGGCACCGTGTTGTCGGCGGTCATCGGACACCTCGGCACCGCATTCGTCGCTCTCGCACTCGTCGCACTCGTCCGCGCCACGGCACGCAGATTCGACGGGCGCCTCCGGGCGGAACAGGTGACGCTGACGGTGGTGCAGGTGGTCGCCGTCGCAATCGTGCTCGCTCAGGCGAGACTGATCGAGGCCGACAGCACCACGGGATACTGGCTCGGGATCTGCGCCATCCTTGCCGCGATTGCGGTGCTCGCCGGCCTCGCCAGCCGCTATCTCGCACGCGGTCTCTGGAGCTTCGTCGCCGGGGCTGCCGGCGTCGCCGCATTCACCGGGCTGCCATTCGCCCTCGACCTCGGGGCCCATGGCGCCGAGCAGTGGTACTTCGCCTTCATCGCTGTCGCGGGCGCCGCAGGACTCATCGTCCTCGGCGCCCTGGCCCCGACCCCGGCGACGATCGAGCGGCGACGGTTCACCGGCGGCGCGTTCGGGATGGCCGTGGTCAGTGTCCTGGCGACGGTGCTCGTGGCGCTGCTGATCGGCGCCGCGAAGGTGCTTGGTTCCTTCAACGGCTCCGATCTCGTCGCCTCAGTGATTGACACAGGCGGCGTGCTCGCGGTCGTGCTCGGCCTCGCCGCCGGTGCCATTGGCTTCGGGGTCTTCGCCGCAATCACCCTGCACCGGGACATCGCCCAGGCGCCCCTCGCGAACGGGGGCGCAGCGCTCGCTATCTGGCTGGCGGCGCTCTCAGGGCTCGTGGTCGTCTGTGCCCCCGGCCTCTTGCCCTGGGCTCAAATCGCGATCGCCCTTGGGCTCGCGGTGGCCACGAGCGCCGCGCTCGTTCTCGTCCCGGGCATCCGGGCGGCTTCGCTCCGCTTTCGCCTTCCCCTGATCCTCGCGGCTCATGTGGCGGTCCTTCTCGCCGGCATCATCTCGTGGACCGACGTTCGCCTCGCGGCGTGGGCGGGCATCGCAGTCGTCACGGCCATCATCGCGCTCGCGCGACCCGTGCCCGCCGGGACTCGTTTTCTCCACGTCGCTGTCGGCTACGCCTACGCCCTCGTGGTCGTGGCGACAGCGCTCGGACAGCTCGGCATCGGCACGATCGCGCTCCTGTGCCTCACCACGTCGATCGGGCTGATCGGCGCAATCGTCGCGACCGCCCTTCCGCAAGTAAAACCCGCAGCCTGGTACTCGATCCTGGTCGTGACATCCGTGCCCTTTGTGATCGGCGTGATCCAGGTGGTCTTCGAGCGCAGTGGCTGGACCGCTCTCTCAACCGGCATCATGTTCCTGCTTGCGATGACCCTCCTCGTTTCCCGCCGGCCCGGACTCGGCATCGTGCTGCGCGCGATTGCCGCGGGCCTGCTCATCCCGTCCCTGGCCGTCGTCGTCGTATGCCTCGGCGCCCAGGTGCTTGTGGGCAGCGCCTCACCCGTGACGCTGCCGGTCATCGCAGCGATCGTCGCTCTCGCGCTCCCGAGCACTGGGGTGATTCGCTCGGCCCTCAAGCGACGCGGCATCGGCGAACCGGACGCCACGGTCGCGCGGATCGCCCTCGAGGTGTCTGCCATGCTCACCGGCGTAATCGCCGTCGGGCTCGCGCTCATTCGGGTGGCGGCTGGCTTGCCGACGACATTCCTCGTCCTCATCATCCTCGCCCTCGGCGCAGCGGCGACATCGTTCTGGGCGAAGCGCCGCTACGGATGGTGGACCGCGGCTGCCTGCCTCACGGGAGCCTTGTGGTGTGTGTGGGCTCTGATCGGTATCGGCCTGCTCGAGCCATACCTGCTCCCGCCGAGCCTCGCAGCCACGACCATCGGCCTGCTCCTCACCGCGCGCGGCGCACAAGGCGTGCCGCTGTACACCGGCGGGCTCCTCGTCGCCGTCGTGCCGACCTTGGTGGTACTGGCGGTGTCGGAGGCAGGTGAAACCGTCGGTGCAGCATGGCGCGGCTTCGGGCTGGTCGCCGCGTCGTGGGTGCTGCTCGGGCTCGGCCTGCTGCTCGACCGGTGCGTGTCGCCTCGCGCCGAACGGCTGCGCACACTCTGCACGCCGACCCACGCGGTCGCGATCATCGCCGGGGCTGCCGGGGCTATCCAGGGCGTGCGCTTCGGCGTCGGTGCCGACGTGGTCCAGATCGCAGGAATACCGTTGGTCGTGGTGTGTCTCGGGATTGGCCTGGCCGGCGCCGTGCCAGCTGCCGCAGCGGCGCGGGCCATCTTGTCCCATGCCGAGATATCTCAACCGGCGCGCATCCGAGGGTGGTCTTTCGGTCGCCTGTCTGCTCGCTGGCTTTATGCCCCCGCCGCCCTGTACGTCGGGCTCGCTACCTGGACGGCCATCGAACGAGACTGGTTCACGATCTGGCTGATGTGGTCGCTCATGGTCGCCTACCTCGCCGCCATGGTCATTGTCGCGGTGCGGCTGCGAAACGGGCGGACAAGCCTGCCTCCCGTTTGGTTCATCTTCACGCTCGCGTTCGTCACTGCGATCGTGGCTTGGAGTCCGCGTGACTTGCGAGTCGAGTGGTTCTCGCTGCCCCTGGGCCTTTTCCTACTCTTCGCCGGCGTTGCCGCCATGCGCGGCAGGCAACGGGATACAGCTGACACCCAGCGCGGCACGCTCAGTAGCTGGCCCGCCCGCTGGCACGGCTCGTGGCCGCTGCTCGCCCCCGGGCTCGGCGTGATGTTCCTGGCCTCGATCCTCGCGACTTTCACCGACCCCCAGACCTGGCGGGCCATCCTCGTGATCGCGATTGCGCTCGTCGCCATTCTCGTCGGCTCGAGCCGGAAACTCGCGGCACCCTTCCTGCTGGGCATTATCGTGCTGCCCATCGAGAACATCTTCGTGTTCGTGGCGCAGATCGGCCGCGGCATCGAATCGGTGCCGTGGTGGATCACGCTGGCCGTCGTCGGCGCCGTGCTGCTCATCATCGCCGTCACCTATGAGCGTCGAGCCGGGGACGACAACAGCATCGCGGCGCGATTGGGCGACCTGGCATGAATTCCGCACGCCGAGGCGCCGCTGAGACGTAAAGGACGGCGACAACGGATACGGGAGCGACTGCAGTGTCGCCGGATAGATAGTGCGCTACCCGAGTGGGGCCGAGCCAAAATGTAGATAGTCGGGACCTGTGTAGTCGAAAATTGTGACGCTGTGAATCTCGTCCATGTGTTGGCTTCCCCGAATCTCGATCTCTTGCGTACTGGCTGATGCCCTGACGGTGGAGATGTCATAACTGAGGCCGCCATCGGTGGTCCAGGCGCTATCAGTGTTCTTGACCAGCTCCCCTTCATTGAGGTAGAGCCTCAAGTTCGGAGAGGCTCCCGTGCTGAAGTCGCTGAGGGTCGCCCAGACAGTGCCATCGCTGCGACGTTCGATCTCAACGGAGCCGACGGTCTCGGTCCATTGAGTCACGAATTGCCCTGCAAGCGGGAGTTGCCGCTCGAATCCGCTCATTCCGGCGGAATTGTTTTGGCTCGTCTCCGTCATCGGAGACGTTGAAGGCGTTGAGGTGGGCGTTGGCGTTGGCGTTGAAGCTTGCGATTCAATGCTCGGATTCGGGGCGCTGCCACAGCCGCTGGAGCAGAGCACGATCACCCCAGCCAGCACTAGTGCCGATGTCTGACGCAGAGCGAATCGCATGCGCTCGAACCTACCGGTCAGGCGGCCGTTGCCGGCGCATTCGGATACAAGGAGTTTCACAGAGGTTGTTCGCGCTACAACGCCCTTCCTGCCCCGTGGGCAGTCACCCAACCCCCTCCGCGAAGAGAAATGAAGGTCGAGGTCTACCGAACCTTGTGTGTGAGTCGAAGGCCGAATGGGTGTGGCCCGGCGAGGTACCAAACGAGCGCGCCGAGCAGAGGCGCGAATACGACGGCGATCATCCAGAGGGCCTTCTCCACCTCGGACAGGTCGCGGGTTCGCGCAATCTGGACGATGGCGTACGCGATCGCAGCGAGGTAGAGGACGGCGACGACGGATGCGAGAGCGACTGCAAGTGCGGCTGGACTGTCCACCACGGTTCCGTTCGTTTGGATACTTCAAGATAGGGCCCCAGTGAAGATGCGTCTCCGGAACCTCCTGTGGGGGACTTGCACTCGCTACTTACCGGCAGCGGGCCCGTGACCTTCCGTGGGTTGGCTCGCCTCAAGAATGGCGCTCTTGCGCCGCCCCCAGCGGATGAAAAGCCCCAGAGCCACGAAGACCCCAACCACAACGAGAACCTGGACTACCACCCAGAAGTTCCACCAAAAAAGAGCACTGAATTCCATTTCGACCCCGCCCTCGATTCGCGGACACCTGAGTGCCCTACTCAGCGCGAGCCTACGACCGCGAGGTCGTTCGGGGAAATATGCCGTCGATTGCTTCGCCAGGAGGGAACATCCGGAGCAGCTCGTAAGACGAACGCTTCATTGGCACGGAATTCGCCGCCAGGGCTCCGAGCCGACGTTGACCGGCGGGGTGCCATTTCGGAACCCTTATCGGGACGGTCTATCCCTCAGACGGTGAGATCTTCCCAAACGAAGTTTGTGGTCTCGCCCGATTTCCAGGCTTGACGAAGAATCGCATAGGCGACTGATGCCAACGGGTGCGCGCTGGTCACGAGCCAGCCCTCGCGGTAGTGAGCTTCCTTGATGAACGCCGTGCGCGAGGCCGCCGATTTCGGCGTCGGTCTTACGGCAGGACGGTGATCCGTCCCTCCGTCGTCGCGTCGACGACGCCGAGCGACTTTGCGTGGGCCATGATCGCCTCCGCGTCGCTTGGCGCTCCCGAAGCTGGGACCAGCACTGATCCTCCCGAGAACCCGGCGACGCCGTCGCCGCCACCGACGACGTAGTTTGTTACCGCCACCGAGTACGTGGATCCGACGTCGATTGGTTCCCCGGCGACCCGGACGTCGCTGACGCGTGAGCCGACGGCAGCACTGGGGGAGTAGGAGTAGGAAATCCCCGACACCTGGGGGAAGCCGCCTCCCAGAATGTCCACGTGTCCAACGCCCTGCTCGAGTGCTGCGACGATCCCGGCCCCGGACGCCTGCACGACCATGACTTTGTTATCGAAGGGTGCGATGGAGTACGCGTCCCGCGTGGTGAAGTCCGGCCCTGGTGCCTCTGCGCGCAGGCCACCACCATTCATCCACCCGATCTGGGTGCCGTGGTACGCGCGGAAGGCATCCGCAACCCAGTTGCCGAGAGCTGTTTCCTGGCGGCGGGCGGCGTTCTCAGGGTTGAGCAGCGGGGTCTGGACAGTGGCGAGGACCGTGGAGAGGTTGGCCGCCATATCGGCCTCGTAGAACTTCTCGAGCTGGCGCAGACTCGGGTCCGGGGTGACCGTGTGGTCCACCTCGATCACGGACGGGGCGACGATGTACTCGCCGCCCTCTTTGGTGATGTCGAGCCGGATGAGCGAGCCGATGTTCCCCTCGGGAGCCATCAGAGGGACCGCGCCGGAATAGGAGATGACGGACTCGTACTCAGCCATCTCCTCGCCGAAGATGGCATCGATCTCCGGTACGGCCTGCGCCAACACCCGGTTGTCGTCCATCGAGTGCTGAGTCACTGCCACCACGACGTCCACCTTCTCTGTCGCTGTCATGTCAGCCACGGCGGCCCGTGCGGCTTCGACGGGATCGGTCTCGTCGAGCTGGTCGCTGGCCAAGGTCGTATCGATGGCGTCGGTCAGGCCGATGAAGCCCACTCGCACCTTGCCGATGCGCTGGACCTCCCACGTGCCTCCCGCCACGAACGGCTCGCCCTCAGCGTCGACCAGGTTGGAGGTGATCCACGGAAACTCCGACGCGGCAACGAGCTCGCGGGCGATATCGATCCCGAAGTCGAAGTCGTGCTGGCCGAAATTCGCGAGGTCTACGCCGATCTTGTTGAAGGCGTCGACCATCGGGAACCCCTTGTAAAGCCCGCCGAAGAGCGTGCCTCCGGCCAGATCGCCGCCGAAGACGACGGATGTCGCTGGATTGTCCTCACGCACCGTGTCGATCGCAGCGGAGAGACGGGCGACACCGCCGCGGTCCTGTCCGCCGGAGAGTACCGGTCCGATCTCGTGGGCGTCGTTAAAATACAGCAGGGTCGCGGAATTCGACGCGCGCGGGTTGGCGGCATCGGCGCCCTGATCGGGCGGGGCGGCCTGGGCCTGGGCCGGTGCAGACGCCGCCAGTACTATCGCAAAGGCCGGAATGGACAGGAGTCGGATCAGGGGGCGCGTCAAGGTGTGGTCCCTTCGAATTCGGAGCGTGCGTACCCGACCAAGGTCCCCGCAGGGTGTGAACGTGACCTCTCCTGCCAAGGTCATTTCAACGTCCTACTGATTAACAACTGACTTCACACTTTCCAGCGCGGCGGCTTCCAAAATAGCGGAACTCCTGATGGTCTGGTTTTTACTACACGGTGCAAGAACGGTGACGCCGACCGCGGACTTTCGCACTCTCCCGGTAGGTCAGGCGGCTCGGGGGCGGGTTGATGAGGGCGTCCACGATTTGTGGGGTGAGGCGCTGCAGGCCGGAGATGGCATTTATTCGTTGGCGCCACAGGGTTGAGCGTAGTTCGGCGAGGTCGTCGCCGTGGGTGGGGATGTACCAGCACCAGATCTCGTTGTAGATCCAGAACGAGGGCGCATCGGCTGCTCAGATGCTGGCGGGTGATGTGCGCGTAGTGTGACCGGCATGGACGACGACCTGGGTGTGCCGAACTGTCAACGATGCTTGGTCCGTATGGTGATCTTGGGCACCGATGAAGGCCCTTTCTGATGCTGCCTGGAGTGCGGATTCGTTCGCTTCGTGTGACGTTGGCCGTCCTCGCACTACCCAGACAGCGCCGGGTTGATCCCATTGCTGACGAAGCCGGGGGAGAGCTAGTTTCAACTGCATGTGCGGCAGATACGTGGTTCCCAATACGACAGACGAGCTGCTGAGCCTCTTCGACGCCACCGGCGCCAACGCCGCCGACTGGAAGCCCTCGTACAGTGTTGCGCCCACCGACCCGGCACCTATCGTGCGGGAATGGACCCGTGATGAAACAGTGCAGCGGGACGTGGACCTGGCCTCGTGGGGATTGAAGCGAGGCTGGGCAAAGCCGGGAGGCCCGGCCCCCATCAACGCACGCCTGGAATCGGTGGCCAGCAACGGCATGTTCCGCAGCCCGTTTGCCAGCCAACGGTGCCTGGTGCCTATGCCCGGCTACTACGAGTGGCAGCAAGATGGAAGACGGGAGACAGCCCTACTTCATCCACGGCGATGGCGATGTGCTGGCTGCGGCCGGCCTCTATGCGGCGATCGCGGAAATGGGGAAGGTTCCGGATAGTGCCTTGCTTTAGAGCCAGACACGCTGGTCTTACTTCGTGATGTGGTCTGAGCAGCTATGCGGGAACAACACGAATGCGGCGATATAGAGTACCTACTTTCATCCGCGTTTTCTGAACCAGGGTGAGGTGACTCTGCGCTGACAGGCGCACCGGTTGAGGTCTCAGGCTGGGGCCTCCCTGCTTGTGCAATTCGGTTCGAGGAAGATTAGTTAGGCCGCGGCCGACATCTCTGCGTAAGCTCCACCCGCGGAAAGGAGCTGTTGGTGGGTGCCCACTTCGACGATGCGGCCGGCGTCGAGAACTACGATGCGGTCCGCGTCACGGATGGTGCTGAGCCGGTGCGCGACGATAAGGGTGGTCCGCCCGTGACGAAGGCGTTCGAGGGCATCACGGACTTCGGCTTCCGTTTTTGGGTCGAGAGAGGCGGTCGCCTCGTCCAGAATCAGCAGTCGCGGATTACGGATCAGCGCGCGCGCAATTGCTAACCGCTGTCGCTGACCGCCGGAAAGCTGTGCGCCGCGCTCTCCAACGGGCGTGTGCCATCCCTCTGGCAAGTCGAGGACGAATTGTGCGTTGGCGGCGAGAAGCGCATCCTCGAGCCGTGTGTCGCTCGTCTCGGGCAGTCCGTAAAGAACGTTGTCTCTGATGGTGCCTCTGAACAGGACGGGCTCCTGAGGGACAACGGAGATGAAACGGCGGGCGGTGCGCATGTCGAGCGTGCTGACGTCGAGCCCATCGAGAAATACGCGGCCGTCGGTTGGCCGCAGCAACCCGAGGGCGATACGTGTGAGGGTGGATTTTCCCGACCCGGAAGGACCGACGAACGCTACCGTCTCTCCCGGCCGGATCTGAAGGCTCACATTGGTGAGAACATTGTGTTCGCCATAGCGGAAGGTGACCGATTCGAAGTCGATCCGACCGGAGGTAGCGAGGACGACCATCTTTCCCTCGTTGTCCTCGATGTCCGGTTCGGTCAGGACCTCAGCTATGGATCGCCGGGATTCCAGCCCTCGGGTGATAATAGGCGCGGTTTGGAACGCGCCGGAGATGGATCCAGTGAGTAGAGCGAAGTAGGAGCTGAGGAGGACAACTTCGCCTACGGTGATCGGAAGGAGACCGGTCATGGCGACGATGGCTGCTCCGAATAGGCTCCCCAGGGTGATGAGCTGGTAGCTACTCCATGACAATGCGCCGAAACGGCCGTTGAGCCGATCCAGGGCGACTCCCGCAGTCTCGACACGGCGTGCGGCATCTACGACTCGCCCCACGGACACGCCTTCGAGACCGTGGGCTCGAGTGATTTCCAACAGGGAGGACATCTCTCCCACGGTCGAGGACATGGTCTCGACGTCGCGTCGGAACGAAGCGTTGCTCTCGGCTGTTCGGCGTCGCAACCAGATGATGAGAGCGGCTGCAAGGGGGATGGTTAGTGCGAACACCCCCAGAAATTGAGGCACTCGCGCTGCGGTTACGACACCCGCGCCGATGAGGATGGTTATGGCATTCAGAAGCGGGCCGGATGCCTGTTGAAGCATCAGCTCCAAGTTTTCAACGTCGCGTACTACCTTCGTTTGCACGATCGACGCGCTGCCGCGGGCGTGGTATTCGAAAGACATGAGTTGAAGGCGCACCGCCAGCGCTTCCCGGAGCCGAGAGCCCATCGAACGCACCGCGGACGAATACAGTCGGACGTAGATGTTGTTGGCGGCGATGTTCGCAATGATGGTGGCCGCCCCGACGGCGGCCGGCAGGATCAGCGCGTCTGGCGCCTTCTGGTCAACTAGGGCGTCGACGACTGCCGCCGTTACAAGAGGAAGGAGCCACAGAGGGCTTTCTTTCACAACAAAGGCTGACGCTGCGACCATTATGCGTCCGGCCGCCGGACGCAGGGCCGAGCGAAGGAGCTGGTCGGGTCGGATCTCACAAAAGGGTGCCATGGTGCTCCGCATGTTGTTGGTGACCGGTCGTGGGATGTCAGAACCTACCCAGGGATGGATGGCGGAGAGTCAGAGGGTTGAGGCTAGCGTGACCTCGCCAGGGTGACCGATCAAATGTGGTCGGTGGATGAGGGCCGCAGCGCCGATCAGGGGGCCGTCGCTGCCTAAGCCTGACGAGAGGATCGCGACGTCGCGGGAGTAGTCGAACACCGCATGGTCGCGCGCCGATCCGCGGACTATGTCCAGGTAGGAGGGGGACACATGGGAGAACCCTCCGCCAATTGCCACTGCCTCAAGGTCAAGGAGTGTGGCGACGTTCGCAATAGCGCGTCCCACGGCTGCTGCCGAACGCTGAACCGCGGCGATAGCAATGGCGTCGCCGGCGCCTGCTGAACGTCCAAGGTCCTCACCGGTCTGCCCTGACCACCCGTGCCTCCTAGCCCAGTCAACGCTTCTGAGTCCGGAGGCGATCCCTTCGAGTGTTCCGCCGTCCGAGGTCCCGTCGTCCGAGCGGTCAAGGTGAATCTGCCCGATGTGGCCAGCGTTGCCGGAGCGGCCGAAGACTATCCGGCCGTCCAACATGATGCCGCCGCCGACACCGGTCGACACAACAATGCTCATGGACGATGAGGTCCCGCGGGTCGCACCAATCCAGTGTTCGGCGAGGGCGAGGCACGTGCCGTCGAGGCGCAACTCGACAGGACGGTCGGGGACGAGGTCTTCGACGAACGAGCGGACTGGGAAGCCGCGGAGAAGAGGCAGGTTTTTCGGAAGGATCATTCCTGCGGCGAGATCGACGGGGCCTGCGGATCCGATCCCGACACCGACGATCACCGTGCCGCCCGACTTCGCAGTGGAGGCCATCACGCAGCCCTCTAGTGCAAGGCCGAGGCCGTGTGAATCCATATCCCGGCCGGTCGGGACGCGGTGCCTGCTCTGGGCGACGATGTGTCCGTCATCGTCGACAAGAGCAGTCTCGATCTTGGTCCCGCCGATATCGATTGCAAGCGCGAGTGAGTTGGGCATTGGTGTTCCTTAGGTTTGTAACGCATCCGGGCACACGAGGCCAGGCGGATGGGGGCATCCGTCAGGCCTCGTGTGTGACGGTGAACTAAGCCCAGTCCGCCACGAGCTGGTTGGCGGTGCGAAGTACCCGGTCTGACACCAGTTGGCGAAAATCGATTGGGCGGTCAGTAGTGACATGTAAGGTGACGGACTCGCCCGGGAGCAGGGTGACGAGCTGATCGTCTACGACTGCCTGGGGGTCGACCTTGTCGATCAGCAGAGTGATGTCGCGGACGAGGTTGTCCGCTGTCACCGTGACGTCCACACCTCCGTCGACCGTCTTGACTGTGGTCGACAGGCGGGCGGCTTCGAGGGCGGAGTCGCGATACTCGGCGAAGAACCAGAATGCACGCGTGTCACCGAAGTCGACGACCAACAGCTCATCGTTAACGTCTCCAGGTGTGCCGGTCTCCTCATCGATCGCGATCGTCGCTGCGGAACGCGCGTCGACGTGCACGTCCTGCCGGTTCTCGGCAAGGACGGTCCCGTCGAACCGTAGGCGACGGATCACGTACTCACCATCCCAGTCCTCGGCGCTGTCGTTGACGGCGACGGTTGCGAGAGAGTCTGCGCGTGGCTGGACGGTCAGAAGGCGGTCCTGGTAGACGTGCTTGAGCGCGTAGAGCAGCGGTTTGGCGACACCGTAACCGTCGATGGCGGCCCAGGACGTGACCGGCCAGCAGTCGTTGAGCTGCCACACGATAGAGCCCATGCACCGAGGACTCTCTGATCGCATGTGCTCGATTGCGAGGGTGACTGCGAGCGCCTGGTTGAGGGACATGGCCCAGTGCCAGTCCTCGGTGTTGTCCGGAAGGGGTAGGTGCGCGACGAGGCCGTCGGTGAGCTTGTCGTTGCCGTCCGTCGCCTTTTGGTGATGGATCATGCCGGGCGACTCCGGGGTGAGGGGGTTGTCAGAAATCGACCGTTGGATGCTCGACCAGGATGCCGGGCCTTGCCAGCCGAACTCAGCGACGAATCGGGAGTGGATGTCGCGGTAGGCCGGGTAGTCAACTCTGTTCCACAGCTCCCACAGGTGCACTGATCCGTGGTTGTAGTCGTTGGCAAAAATTTCCGGGTCGCCCGACCAGGGGCTTCCAGGCGTGTAGGCGCGGCCGGGGTCGAGTTCGGAGACGAGGCGGGGGAGGAGGTCGAGGTAGTACCCCAGCCCCCAGGTGCGTCCCTGCAGGCGCTTGGCCCATCCCCATTCCTCGTAGCCCCAGATGTTCTCGTTGTTGCCGTTCCAGAGAGCCAGGCTCGCGTGTGGCATGATCCGAGTCACGTTGTCGCGGACTTCAGCTTCGACCTCGCTCCACAGCGGCTCCTCCTCGGCGTAAGAGGCGCAGGCAAACAGGAAGTCCTGCCAGACCAGGATGCCGCGCTCGTCGCAAAGTTCGTAGAAGTCGTCGGACTCGAAGTAGCCGCCACCCCAGATGCGCAGCAGGTTCATGTTGGCGAATTCCGCCTGGTCCATTCGCCGTGCCAGGCGGGCGCGGTCGACGCGGGTGATGAAGGCGTCGTCCGGGATCCAGTTCGCGCCTCGGATCCATACCGGTTCGCCGTTCACGACAAATCGGAAGGAGGTACCTTCAACGTCTGGCTCAAGTTGCACTTCGATGGTGCGGAAGCCGATCCGGGTGGTCCAGGTGTCGACGGAGGCGCCGCTCACGCTCGCGTCCACGGCGAGGTCATACAGGGGCTGGTCTCCGAATCCGCGTGGCCACCACAGATCAACGTTGGCGATGGCAATCTCGACTGTTGCTGTCGTGCTGCCAGCGGGGATGGTGGCTGAGGACCTCTCCCCGGCGATGCTTGCCGTGAGGACGACTGGTTCGTCGGAGGTGCGGTCGATGGCCACGTTCACGCTGACTCGCCCGGTTGACTCGTCGACGACCACCACGGGTCGCACCGTCGCCAACCGTGCGGTGCTCCAGGCGTGCAGAGATACGGGCTTCCAGATGCCGACGGATGCCGCATCCAATCCCCAGTCCCAGCCGAAGTTACAGGCGGCCTTGCGGATGGCGTTGAAGGGGTGGGTGTAGGTGTGCGGCCGGTAGCCGATTTCGAGGCTGGCCCGGTCGGCTTCAGCAACGGGGGAGGCGAAGAACACGGAAAGCTCGTTCGGTCCATCGATGAGAAGTTCATCAATCGCGAGGCGGTAGGTGCGGTGCTGGTTGCGGGTGGTAGCGATCTGATGACCGTTGAGGGTTACCGTGGCGATAGTGTCCAGTCCCTCGAAGACCAACTCGTGGCGGTCGTGCCCGTCGGCAGTCCACTCGAATGTTGTGGTGTATTCCCAGTCGCTTTCGCCGATCCAGGTCACCTTCTTCTCGTTCTGATCGAGGTAGGGGTCGGGGATCAGGTTCGCGGCAAGCAGATCGGTGTGTACCAGTCCTGGGACAGTTGCGGGGAATGACTTTCTGGCTACCGAGGAAGGGATGGGGCCGCGCTGCGCGCGGACGCTCCAGCCGTCGTGCAGGGGGCGCACGGCCGCGCTTATGAGAGTCGGATCGGTGATGGTGTCGGTCACTTTGTTGCTCCTGAGGTGAGTCCGTTGTAGATGAAACGCTGAAGGAAGAGAAAGGCGATGAGCGTGGGAACGATGACGAGGATGGTTCCGGCGGCGATGACTTCCCACTGCGCCCCGAATGGGCCCATGAATCGGAAGAGGGACGTGGAAATCACGCCAAGATCCCGTGAGGGCATATAGAGGAAGGGGATGTAGAACTCGTTGTAGACGGCAATGCCCTTGATAATCACGACCGTGGCAACGGCGGGTCTTAGCAGCGGCAGGATGATTTTCCAGTACACGGTGAATCGACTGGCACCGTCGAGCGTGGCGGCCTCATCGAGGGAGATCGGGATCGACTGCATGAACTGCAGGAAAATGTAGATCGCGACGATATCAGTGCCGGTGAACAGAAGGATGGCCGACCATCGGGTGTTGAAAAGATCGAGGGCGTTGATGACCTGGAAGGTCGCCACCTGGGTGGTAACGGACGGGACGAGGGTCGCGAGCAGAAACAGTGCGGTGACCAGGGACCGGCCGCGGAATCGGAACCGGTCGATAGCGTACGCAGCCATGGTACCGATGAGCACAGTGCCAGTGATCGAGATCACGAGGATGATTGCCGTGTTCACGAATCCGGTGATCATGTCGCCCTGGGTGAAGGCGATGACGAAGTTGTCGAAGTTGAACCAGTTGCTCGGGGGAACGAGGGGACCCGTGCTCCGATACTCCGCAGACGTCTTGAAGGCGAGCATGAATATCGTCACGATCGGAATTAGCGCGAACAGGCAGGCGATGACCAGGGACGCGTACTTGCCAAGCCGGCCGAAAAATCCACCTGCACGGCGTCGCCGACGGGGGCTCTTCGTACCCGAACTCCCAGACGCTGCGATTGCGTGGTCCGTCACGGGCAGTCCCGTGGCGTCCACTGGGCTGGGCTGGGTGCTGGTCATTCCTGGCCCGCTTTCTCGTCGGGGAAGACGCGTCGTTGCACTGCGGTAATGATGAGGACAATTGCGAGGAGGACAACAGCCATCGCCGAGGCGAGACCTACCTTGGAGTAGCGGAATGCGGTGTCGACGGTTTGGATGACGAACGTCTCAGAACCGTTGGCACCGCCGGTCATGATGTAGGGCATTTCGAACGCCGAGAGGGCACCCGCGATGGCGAGAATGAACGACAGGCCCAGGATGCGCCGGATGCTCGGCACGATGATGTACCGGAACTTGTCCCAAGAGTTCGCCCCGTCCAGATCAGCCGCTTCGTACTGCTCCGCAGGAACGGATTGGATGGCGCCGAGGAAAAGTACGAAGTTCAACCCCATGTATCGCCACACTGAGGTCGCAGCCAGCGACGTGTTGACAACCGACGGATCGCCAAGCCACTGCGGGGTGTTCTGCACGCCGAAAGCGCCGAGGACGGCGTCAAGCGTCCCGTCAGGACGGAAAAAGTACAGAAACATCAGCCCGATCGCGACACCGTTGATCAGGTATGGGAAGAAGATAACGCCCTTAAAGAAGTTACGGAACCGTGTCTGAAAGCTCAGCAGGGCCGCGAAGAACAGCGCTAAGCCGAGTTGGGCGATGGCGCCGGCAAGGTAGAAGAGGCTGACCAAGAAGACGCGGAAGATCTCCGGTTCAGTGAAGATTTTGATGTAGTTGTCGAGCCCGACCAAGCTTTTCTCTGGATCAAGGCCGTCCCAGTCAGTGACGCTGTACCAGAACATATTCGCGACGGGGATGTAGGTGAGAACGATGAGGAACGCAAGCGGGACTGCCAGGAACAGCCACGGCGTGATCCGTCGGCCGGCCAGCCGCTGTTTGCGTTCCGGCCGGATCCGTTTGCTGGCTCCCACCTCGAGGGAAGGAGTGTCGGTGATCGACATGTCGATCCTTTCGGCATCTTCGGGGGATGCGGTTGAAGGTGGGAGGAAACGGGCGGCCCGCTGCTAGGCGGACCGCCCGTCGAGTCGTTTATTCGACGACGGCGGCGCGGGCGGTAGCCCAGCGCTCGTTCAAGTCATCGAATAGTGACTTCTTGTCGCCGTCTCCCGCGCCGCGGGCGGCGTCAATGAGCCCCTGGCGGTAGGAGTTGCCGAAGAGGTCGATCTCGGCCTCATTGGCGATATCGGTGATGACGGCCTCTTTGCCGACCGGGTCCGGAGCGAGCTCGAGGTACTCAACGCCGATCTCGGTGAAGTCGGAGATGGTATCGGGAGCAGCGGCGTCGATGACGGGGCTGATCGCGCCCTGGCTCGCGGCGAATCCGGACTCATCTGTGAACCAGTCGACCCAGGCACGGGCAGTGGCCTTGTTCTCGGAGTTCTTGTTGATCGCGAGGAATTTGTCGGACGCGGTCACCGAGGTGAACGTGCCGTCCTGCGCCCAGGGCATCGGCCAGAAGCCAATGAGGTCGCGCGATTCGCCGGCCTTTTCTGCCGCATCCTGCATCTGCGCGACGGCCCACGAACCAAGAACCATCGAACCGATCTTGCCGGTGGCGAGGAGGTCTTTGGATTCCTCCCAGTTGGTAGTGGTGGGGTCATCCTCGCTGAGGCCAGCCGCGACCGTGTCAAAGAGCAGACCGTCGATGTTGAACTGGTCGTTACCTTCCGTCCAGGGGGCATCGTCAGCGATCATCTGGCTGCGCACGTCGGCGCCCTGAACGGTTCCGAGATTGCCCTCGATCGTGGCCAGTGGCCAGCCGTCCTTGTAGTTGGTGTAGTAAGGAGTGACGCCGTTGTCCTTGATTTTCTTCAGAGCCGCCAGGTATTCGGCCTCCGTCGTTGGGGGACTTGTTATGCCAGCATCTGCCCAGACATCGCGGTTAAAAACGTAGCCCATCGCTGAGCCGAAGGTGGAGATGCCGTAGGCGGTGCCGTCGAAGGAGCCTTCGTTGGTGAAGCGGTACTTCTTTGCCAGGTCTTCAGTCGAGCCGAGAGGCTCAAAGTAGTTCGCGAACTTGTCTTTGGTGACGTTTGAGCTGGGGATGAGCAGAACGTCGCCGAAATCCTTGGAGTTGAGGCGGATCTTCGTGTCGCCCTCGTAATCGGTGAGAGCCTCGAACTTCACCGTGGTACCCGGATACTTCTTCTCGAAGGTCTCGGCATAGTCGGCGAAGGTGGTGTCAACGAGGTCGGTGCGGTTGGTGAGCACGGTGATCTCGCCGGCCGGTTCTCCAGAGTCGTTGGCTGCGGAGTTGCCGGTGCATCCGGTAAGGGCAAGTGCGGCCGTCACAGCGATGGCCGTAGCGCCCATCAGTGCGTTTCGTCGGGTGTGTGGCGTGTGTTGCACGATGATTCTCCTTGGTTGGCCGTCGCCGTCATCGGCGCCGGGGCGTTCGGATTGATGTACAGAGGGGTAGAAGCAGGTTGGTGTTAGTGGGCGACCACGACGGTGGTGATGTCGTCGATAGTCATGGTTCCCGTGCCAGTCCCGTTGATATACAGCGCGAACTGGGTGACGGAGGTGAGGTCAAGATCGGCCTGTGGTGCCCACGACGGTGGCGCGAAGTCAGTGAAGGGGATATTGACTGTCTGTGGTCCGTTAGTCAGTGGCGTCACAGACGCTTCCCAGTAGGCGCCGTTCGCGACGAACTGCACTGAGAGGGAGTTGCTGACGTCGGCATCGATGTTCAGGGTTAGACCGGAGTATCCCCACCAGTTTTGTGCGCCGCTAAAGGTCTTTACAGTGCCGGCGTAGCCCGCGGTACCCAGATCGTAATCGAACTGAGCAGCCCTGGTGCCGTTGGCGTCGTTCGCGGTGAGCGAGAGGTTGATTGCGCCGCCACCAACATTTCGGACGTAAGCGGCCTGCAGGTCCGAATCAGCTGCGTAGTCGTCAAAGTCGTCGACAACTGTGGGTTCAGTGGGTAGGGCTGCGGTAAAGAAGTCGCGCCGTTCTGACGCTGTCGATCCGGCGCCATTCACCGCGGTCACCTGCCATGAGTAGGTGGTCTCCGGGTCCAGCTCGAGAGCCGGCCGATATCCCGTCGCGGTTAAGCCGGTTGCGGACGTAACGGGCGTACCGGGGGCGTTTGTCTTCCAGAGCTCGAACCGGTAGTAGGCGGCGGAGACGGCGGATTCCCAAGAGAAGGCTGGTGTGGCGGTGACCGATGCCGCGGCGGCTGCGGGAGTTCCGAGCTCCACCGCTCCGGGTGCAGTCAGTGGTGCTGCGTTGGGAGAGTAGATACTGACCGAGCCAATCTGGGGGGTCCAGATTTCGCCCGCGAACTGGGGCCAGGAAACTCGGAGATGGTTGACGCCCGTCAAGTCCTCGACACTGTAGGTGTAGGGCTTCCAATTTCCAACACCGGCGCGCGTCTGCGTTTGCAGAGTTGTCCAGGTAGACCCATCGGCGGAGCCCTCGACCGTGAGCGCGGCCACGGCTTGGTCGGGCCAATACCACGCGTCGATGTCGGCGCCGCTGATGTCATCAAACGCCCAGGAGAGACTTGCCAGGTTACTGCTGTCGCGTTTCACCCGTGAGGTATCGCCGCCGAATGATGTCGGGTTGCTGCTGTCGAACGAGAGGTTCCCGTTGTGTTGCGCAGTCTTCGAGAAGTCGTTCAGGGGGTCGAACAATGCGATAGTCACTGCTGCGCTAGTGATGGTGGCGCGTTCAACCTTGCCGTTGCCCTTCCAGCTCAGGCGAACGGCGTCTCCGGAGAGACCGTTCGCGATCACGAAGCGGTGCCCTGCTCGCACCACGTTTTTGGTAGGAACGTCAGTCCAGTTGACTCCATCGACGCTCGTGGACACGACGACAGATTTAGAATCGGTGACCTTGAACGTCGCGCTGAGGAGACCATCGCTCTCCCAGGTGATGCTGGCGGTGCCGCCCTTTGTGCCTGCGGCAACGCCGCCGGCAGGTGTGGCGAGGATGTCGGTCCCGTCGTGTGTGGAAGTAAGTGACCAGCTTTCAAGCGGGTCGACGAGGACAGCTCCTTCATTGGGTGCCGCGACCGCGTCGGAGGCAGTCCGGCGTCGGTCATTGGCGTCGACCGGGATCACCCGGTAGGCGGCACCATCCGGAGATTCGTAATCGGTGACGGGTGACGCTGAGGCGGACACCGGCCCGTCAGTCACGTCGGCCCATTTTCCCCCGTCGGTTGAACGCTGCACGATGTATCCGGCAGCACCCGCTGTCCCGCGCCAGGCGACCACGTTGATACCGTAATTCTGATCGATTGTGGTTATGAGAGGAATGCCGACTTTGAGACGACCCGGCTCGCTTCCTGTCGCGGCGCTGTAGTGCTGGATGGCGGCGACGTTTTCTTTCGCCCGCTCCAAGTCTCCCGGATAGTGAAGGGTGAATCCGTCGTCGTGCTGGACCTGGCCGCCGCGGTCGTTGTTGCCGAAGAGCGACCAAAAGAACATGCCAGAGACGTTCGGATCGGCGGCCGCGGCATCCAGGAGTTCTCCGGTGGCGGCCGTGGAGGCGTACTCGCCCGCGATGTAAATCTTGCCGGCGGCAGCAACGACTGCGGCGTCGGCGGAGACACGCTCGGCCGTTGGAGGGTAGTAGTGAACGTCAACGATGTCGAGGTCGGGGGCCGCGAGGGTGTCCGGGTCAATGTCGAAGCGGCGACCCGCTGCGACGAGCTGCTGCGGAGCCCGATCCTTAATATGGGCGACCTGGCTGTTGATCCAATCGAGGGTCATTCCCTCGAGTTCGTTGCCGAGCTCCCAGGCCATGATCGTCGGGTCGTCAACGAAGCGTGTACCGGTGATCGAGTTGGTGTGCGTCAGGATGTGGTCTACGTAGTCCTGGTAGGCGGCGATGGCGGATGGGTCAGAGTAGAACTGGTCTGCGTTAAGCCCGAGCGGAGTTGTGAAATCGCGGTGGCCTCCGTGGTAATACTCCCACTCGTCGGTCAGAGGTAGCACCAAGCGGATGCCCAGTGTTCCGGCGTAGGCCACGGCAAAGTCAATGGTGCGGAAGGCCTCATCGTTGTACTGACCGAGTTTAGGCATGAGCGCCAGCGGATCTGCATTGTCCTGACTGGTGGACGTGGTCATGTGCGAACGCACCACGGTGATGCCCATCACAGCGGCGGTATCCAGTGCGTCCTTGATCCGGAAGAACGTCGGGTAGTCGACTCCGCCGACGTTTTCATCGAGACCGAGCCAGTAGATGTTGGTTCCGCTAGCGCGGAATTGCTCGCCATCGAGGGTCAGAGAGCTTCCATCGCGTTGCACGAAGGCCTTGTTTTCGTTCTTCCAGTCGGACCCCTTTTCGGTGGCGCCGGCGGGAGCGGCTACGACGAGGGACGCGGCGGTAATCGCAACGAGAGCTAGTCCCGCAATGGATGAGCGATGTTGCTGCCGCGGTGACGCGGACTGGTGGGTGGCAGATTTCATGTTTTGCCAGGGCTCCTTCGACCGGGGACGTATCTGTTGCCGAGCGGTCCGAGCGAGTGCACGGTGCTGTGGCGTAACCCATGGTCGCGGATTGGTTAGCAGGAGTCAAGAACATATATAAATTACTTATGTAATACTTTTTGAGGAGGTATCTTCATGCAAGAGATTCGACGGCTAGCTCGAAACGTTCAATATCGGCGCCCCGGTCGATTCGCGGGCGACGACTACCACCGGGGGACTCGCGATGGATTGCCCCGAGACCGAGACAATCTCTTCGAGCAGTCCCTGACCGGCGAGCATTCCGATGACCTGGACATCATGCGATACCGCCGACAGCGAGGGCTCGCTCAGTTGGCATTGCGCGGAGTCGTCCCAGGCAAGCAGGGAAAGGGCACCTGGAACCGAGATCCCCAGCTCTTGCGCCGAGTCCAGCGCACCGAGCGCCATCAGATCATTGTCAAGGATGGCGGCAGTCGGTGGCTTCTTGTGCCTGATCAGGGCGCTGATGCAGCGCCCGCCGGATTCGCGGGAGTAGTCACCGTTTTGCTCGATCGGTTCGATACCAAGACGTGCGCATTCGTTGAGGAAGACGTCGCGCCGGATTTGGCTATGCAGCAGATTGGCGGGGCCGCCGACGTGAGCAATCCGGATATGGCCGAGTCCGGCAAGATATTCGACGGCATCGCGCATGGCCATATCGTCATTGGTCCATACGGCTCGAAAGCCCGGAGCTGCCGAGGGCGGGCCAACGACAATCGCGGGCAAGCCAAGCGAGTGGACCAGCTGGGGTCGAGGGTCGTTGACAGTGAGGTCGACAAGAATGACGCCGCTCACTTCGCCGTCGGCGCTCCATCGGCGGTACGCCTTCGCCTCCGCTTCCGTATCTGGAAGCACATTCAAGAGAACCGAATATCCTGCAGGTCGCACGGCCCGCTCCACGCCCGCAATGAACTCATGGAAATACGGCTCTGCGCCCATGATCTCCGTCGCCCGAACGAGGGCGAGGCCGATCGGGCGCAGCAAGGGGAAATCGCTCACGGGGTCCTACTTTCGGTTAGACATCTCCAGCGTAGGTGCCTCATGCACTCATGCCGCCGCAGCAGCAGTCGGCAGAATGGTGACACACCGGTTGCCAGAGGACAGACCGGTGCGCCTGCTGCTTTACCGTACGCTAGCGAGCAGATCGAGAGGAGAAACGATGGCTCGTCCTGAGGCCACAGCGGCGGCGCCGGGCAGCCGGGCCCTAGTTGTCGACTTGATCCGCTCCTCCGGTCCGATTAGTCGTGTCGAATTGACTGCGGCGACCGGGTTGACGCAGCCGGCGATCTCTCTGATCGTGCGCAAATTACTGACCGACGGAATAGTCCGTTTAACTGGATCCACCGCAACCGGCGGTAAGCCGCGCCAGATGCTCGAGATCAACGCCCGTGCTCGCATCGCGGTCGGCATTCAGCTCGCTTTCGAGGCGATTACCCTCGTGGCCACCGACACCGCGGGTGGCGTCATCGCACGCCAACAGATCGACGGTGCGGCACTGGACCCGCCAGAGGAGGTCACTCGCCGCATCGTTCGCGGGTACGAAAACTTTGTACGCGGGAGCGGGCTGGACCGAACCACGATTGCCGGCGCCGCCGTCGTCGCCCCGGGGCCGATCGACCAGAAAGCAGGACGAGTGCTTGGCCCTCCGACGCTCCAACATTGGCGGGACTTCCCGCTGCGCGAGGAAATCGGCTCCGGGATCGGTGTCCCCTTACTCGTCGAGAACGACGCCGCTGCGGCGGGGATAGGCGAGTTTTGGAGCCGCGGCGTCTCCCGGCACGAGACTTTCGGCAGCATATACATCGGGTCGGGAATTGGTGCCGGGGTCGTGCTCGACGGGGCGTTGTACCGGGGTGCAAGCTCCAACGCGGTTGAGATCGGTCACGTAACGGTCGTTCCCGGCGGTCGCGAGTGCTTCTGTGGCAACATCGGCTGCTTGGAACGCTACGCCGCCCCATCGGCCGTGGTCAAGGAAGCAGCGGAGAATAAGCATGCATTCGACGACCTGGACCTCACCTTCGAAATCGAACGGAATGCCCGCGAGTTCGACGTCATAGGACTCGCCGCCATCAACGGACACGCTGCAGCCGGCAAACTCCTACAACGATCCGCGGCGTACCTGGCCGAGGGCGCCGTGACTCTGGCGAATCTATTCGATCTCGACGCCCTCATATTGACTGGACCCGGCGTCGCCATCGCCGGGTCCATTTACACCCGCGTCATCAGAGCCCGGCTCGAGTCGCAGAGATTCGCCCGCCGCGCACATCCCATCAGCGTCGAACTCTCTGCAAATCCGCGCGACGCGGCCGCCATCGGCGCGTCTTCATTGGTCCTGCAAAGCACGCTGTCGCCCGGACACGGACCAGTCCTCCATCAATCAGCCATCGACCGTGGCTGACTCCACAGCTTCGCTAGTCCACACACCAGACGGTATTCTCCGCGGCCGCGTCGTCACCACGCCCGACGGTGTAGCGGCTGCGTTTCGCGGTATCCCGTACCGCGTGGCAACCCAACGGTTCCGACCCGGACGTCTCGTCGAACCGTGGAAAGGCACTCGAGACGCCATACAAGCCGGACCAGCTTCGCCCCAGCACGTCGACGACCCTGGCGGGCTACTCATCAATGAGCGCGACTGCCTGAACCTGAACGTCTGGACGCCTGATCCGTCGGCGCACAAACTGCCTGTGTTCGTCTGGATACACGGTGGCCTGCACATCTCCGGGTCCAACGCCGACCCACTTCGCGACGGTGTACGCCTTGCTGCGTCTGGCGGAATCGTCGTCGTCTCAATCAACTATCGCCTCGGCGCCCTGGGATACCTCACTCTCGACCACCTGCTCGGTCCGGACTACAGCCAATCCGGCAACCTCGCGCTGGTCGACATCATCTCCGCGCTCGAATGGGTGCGCGACAGCATCGCCCAATTCGGCGGTGATCCCCTTAACGTCACCGTCGCCGGCCAGTCCGCGGGGGCGACCATGGTCGCCACCCTTCTCGCATCACCACGCGCGGCAGGGCTGATGCGCCGCGCCATCGTCCAAAGCGGAGATCCCGAACGGGTGGGCTCACGTGCCTACGGAGAGGCCGTAACCGACGAACTGCTCGATCTGCTCCACCTCGGCGGCGATCCCGCCGGCATCATCGACCTGCCGTGGTCCACTATTATCCGCGCGCAACAACACCTGCTTGCAAAGCACTCCGCCGGGCGACCCCAACCTGTTCCGGTCTTTCGCCCATCGATCGATGGGCGTCTGCTGCTGAGCAACCCTGTGGCCGCTGTCGCTGGGGGAGCGTCGGCGGCCATTGACCTGATCGTGGGAACGAACCTGAACGAGGCAAGCGGGCACGTGGATCTGCGTGAACGCGGCACACACGCGTCACAAGCAGTCCTAGATGGCTCCCTCAGCACACTGCTGTCCAAAGAACCACTCGGGGAAAGATCCCTCAGCCGATTCGAGGCTTACAGGGATGCCTTTCAACTCGACACCGGCCGCGGCGCAACACCCGCTGAACTACTCGAAGCCTGCCTTACGGACACCACATACCGCCAACCTAGCCAGCGCCTTCTTGACGCGCGTACACAGGCGACTGGCTCGACGAGGTCATATCTCTTCGTTTGGGAACAACAGGACGCAACGTGGGCTAGAGGGGCCGGGCATTCCATCGAATTGCCCTCTCTTTTCCGCCACGTCGATGACTCGCAACGGGCCCGCGCTGAAGCGGGGCTCAACGCCCCATACTCCCTGCGCGACGTCATTAGCCAATATTGGGTCGCTTTTGCAACGACAGGTGCTCTCGACTACTGGCCAGAATACGAGCCCAACCGCCGAAGCACACTAATTCTTGACAGCCCCACCCGGCTGGCAGACGCCCCGCGTGACAATATTCGCCGACTGGCCGATGAATCGCACATGACCAAATCCCCCAGTTGAGCGCTCCGTAATCTAACGCATCGCAGATGAGCGTCCGCTTCCCTTCGCCATCCTCTCGAGTTCTCCTGGTACAACTACCGTCCCTTGGAGTCACCATGTTCAACCGAATCACCGCTACGCCGAAGACCTACGCTTGGGGGTCCACCACGGCTCTTCCGCAGCGTCTCGGCGTCGCGCCCGGTGGGTCACCGCAGGCGGAGCTCTGGATGGGGGCCCACCCGGACAGCACCACCTACATCCTTGATCCTCATGCCGGCCAGCCGGCCACGCTGAACGAGTGGATCGCAACACAACCGGAGGCAGCGCTGGGCGAACGGACCCGGCTGCCGTTCCTGTTCAAAATTCTCGCCGCCGCAAAGCCGCTCTCCCTGCAGGCACACCCGTCCCTCGAACGCGCCCGAGAGGGCTACGCCGAAGAGAATCGACGAGGGGTACCGAGAGACGCCCCAGATCGCAACTACAAAGATGAATGGCACAAGCCTGAGCTCATCGTGGCCTTAGCCGATGGGTTTCAAGCACTCTGCGGATTCCGCGCTATTGACCAGTCTCTGAAGCTCCTACAACACCTTGCAGCCCTCGCAGACGCGAGGCCGTCAATCCTCATTGAGGGGTTCCGGGACCAGCTCGAAAACGTCGGGATCGAACCGACGGTCAGGGCTGTCCTCACACGTCAGCCCGCTACTCTAGTAAGGGCGCTCGTCGGCGCCTCACGATCGAACGATAGCCAGGTCTGGGCAGCCGAGGCCCAGCTCTTGCTAAGCCTCGACAAGTGCTACCCCGGGGACCAAGGGATCGCGATCGCGGCCCTACTCAATTTCGTGAGCCTTCGAAAAAACGAGACACTTTTCCTGCCCGCTGGAAACATCCACGCCCACGTTGCAGGCCTGGGCGTTGAGATTATGGCCGCCAGCGATAACGTCGTTCGGGGTGGGCTCACGAGCAAGAACATCGATGTCCCAGAGCTCTTTCGGGTGCTGGATTTCCGGCCAACACGCGTCCCGTACGTTAAGCCGGTTACCCGTGTCGACGGCTTCGTGGAGTACCACGTACCCGTTTCCGACTTCCAACTCATGAGGGCCGATGCCGGCACAACGGTCAACTTCATCCCGAACGAATCTGCCGTGGTCTTCGCGACTACTGGATCCACGACCGTCACCCAAGGCAGCAACGTTTGGGTGCTAAAGCAGGGAGAAGCCGCATACATCGCACCAGGTACAGTGCCGTTCTTGCTCAAATCAGAAGGGGACACTTTCATCGCGACAAGCTGAGCTATCGCGCCACGAAGCAGATAGGCCCGAAAATGAACACGACCCTGCGCAGCATCACCCACAATGATCGTCAACCGACCCGTTGACGATAATTACCAGGTCATGATCAGCGTGACCCGGGATATAGAAACCTAGCCGCGCTAGCCGGCCAGCGCCGAATAAAAAGTTTGGTCAGGTATCTGAACTTTATGCCTAACGCTAAGAGCTCGTTGTTGACTCGCTGGGGTCAGGGCCAATCGGACGTCGACCGCGTCGTCTTCGGGGTGGGCCGAGTCGTAATCGTCGTGCTTAGCCATGAGCTGCCGCCTCCGCTGCAGTGGTGTCATCCGGCGCTGGGATCGGCGCTGGCGTGGGGTTTGGTGTCCTGGTCGGGGTGCGGTTGATGATGGTGGTGAGGGTATTATCGCGGAACCAGCGGCCAGTGTTGACCATGATGGGTTGGCATTTGGAGCTAAAGACGATGGCGCGCCATTCGAGGAGGGAGCCGAGGGTGGCGATGTTGAGGGTGCTGACCTTGCGTTGGCGGGCAAACAGGACGATCCCATTGCTGACGAGGCCGGGGGAGAGCTAGTTTCAACTGCATGTGCGGCAGATACGTGGTTTTGTAGGGCATGACGCCCAGTAGTGAGTCCGCGCGTCAGCGGGCCAGCATCCCTTCTTCTTGCTGTTTTTCACTACACATATTGGAGTCTCCACATGCCGTTTTCCTCATTGCCCCTCCTCCGCAAGACCGCACTCGTGACGGGCGTATCGCGTCGCAAGGGCATCGGATTTGCCGTGGCCCATCACTTCGCCGAACTCGGCGCTAACGTTTTCATTCAGCACTATTCGCCCCACGACGACGAACAGCCCTGGGGAAGCGACGACCTCGGCGAGGTCCTAGTAGGCATCACATCAGCGCAGATTGCAGACGCAGTCTTCGGTGACGTAAGCCTCGACTTGGCCGTGCCGGATTCAGCCAGCCTGCTTATGGAGGCTGCCTGCGGGCTCACCGGGGGAGTCGACATCCTCGCCTGTAACCACGCCCGCAGCGGGAGCGATGGCTCCATCTTCGACATGACCCCGGAGCTGCTCGATGGTCACTGGCAGGTCAACACCCGCTCCACGCTTCTGCTGACAAGAGCGTTCGCTGAGCAGTTCTCCGGTCACAGAGACACCGCACCAAGACGTCCGGGAGAACGACCCGAGCACGCCGTCCCGGTCGACGAATTCGCGACTGGTCGAGTCATCTGGATGACGTCGGGTCAGCTCCACGGCGCGATGCAGGGCGAGGTTACCTATGCGGCAAGCAAGGCAGCCCGGGCTGGGGTCACACCAACGTGGCCAGCGAACTCTTGGCGCGGGGCATCATTCTCACCACCATCAACCCCGGACCCGTCAATACGGGATATCTGGATCCGGAAACGACGGATCGCCCGCTTGAGGAGATTCAAGAATTCGTGCGGAACACTCCGTTCGGACGTTTCGGGTTTCCCGCCGACCCCGCGCGTTTGATCGGATGGCTCGCCACTGATGAAGGCCGATGGATCGTCGGGCAGGTCCTGACGACGGACGGTGGCTTCGGACTCTAGCCAGTTCTCGGTCGGGAACCTTTTCCGGGCAATCAGCCACTCGTCGTAGCCGATTTGGACGACTGCTTGAGGAAAGCGTCGATCGCTCCCCGGAAGGCCGCCGGCTGTTCGACCCACGGGTAGTGCCCGCTCCCTTCGATGACCACGCATTCACCTGTGGGAAAGAGGCGTGCCAGTGCGGTCACCGGCGCTAATCCGGTGAGGCAGTCCTCGGCTCCGGCAATCACCAACACAGGGGCCAACACCTGCCCCAGCCGCACCGTGAGGTCGCGAGGTGGGGCAACACTGAAATACGCCTTCGTGGCGGGCAGGCTCCAACGCCCGATGGTCGCATGGGAGCGCTCGGTTGCGCCCCAGTTTGAGTATCTGGCCGGCGCCGACTCCTGTTGCCAGGCGTTGAACCCGACATCGTCAACCGTCTGGGGCCCCGCTTCCAAAGCTGCGAAAGCGGCTTCGAAAATCGAATCTCCGCGCCGCTTCTCGCTGAGCGTGTGGGCATCGGATGGCTCATCGACGAGATAAGCCGCCGGAGGAGTGATCAGCACTAACCTGGCAACGCGGAGCGCGAACTGCGCCGCGTAGGCAATGGCCAATCTCGTTCCCGCCGAGTGAGCCACCAGGACGACGCGATCGAGGCCGAGATGGACACGCAGGTGCTCGATGTCGTCGGCTTGAGTCCAGAACGACCCCCGCTCTTCTTGGTCCGGCGCGGCCGTGCGTCCGACACCTCGTAGATGGGGCACGATGAGCCGGTGCCGATCGCTGAGCCCGGCCAGATCACCAAGGTAGCTGGGGTGGCGGGCCGCTCCTCCGGCAAGGAGAATAACCGGGCATTCGTCGCCGTCACTGCCCTTGCGGCGCACGTCATCGTAGTGAAGTGCTGAACCGTCGGAGCTTTCGTAGCTTGGCATCACTCGACGATACACGGCACACATAAGGGAACGGTTTGCGCGGCATCTCCGCTGGCCAGCCGGGTCGGTCAGTGTCGGTGGGCGGACGTTGGTCTGGCCACCCGTCCGATATCGTTGCGGCATGCTCCCTATCTGTGATTGAAGACCGGTCTGACTTCTTCAGCTAGCAGGTCCTCATTCACTGCGCGCAAAAGCCGCGCCATTTATCTCGGAGCTTAACCATGCCCGCAACGACTCTGTCCGCGACCTGCGCGGATGTTCTCAGACTCAAACACGTCCCTTTTGTTTTCTCGAGCGCCCTGACCGGACGTTTCGCTTATCCTCTCGTTGGTCTGCCTCTTCTCTTCGCTATTGAAGAAGCGACTCAGTCCTTTTCCGCTGCCGGTATCGCGGTCGGCGCCTACGGGGCTGGTGCCGGTTTCCTCGCACCAGCCAGAGCCCGCCTCATCGATCGATTCGGACGCCGCCTTGTCCTCCTCCTGCTCAGCAGCGTTTTCGGGTTGAGCTTGTTCGCTCTCGCACTGCTCACGACCTCGGGCGCACCAGTTTGGTTATGCGTGACGGTGGCCGGCCTCCTCGGCGCGTTCGCTCCACCGCTAGGCCCGACAATGCGGGTCGCCTGGGCATCGTTGACCCCGACTCCAGTCCACCTGAAAAAGGCTTTGAGTCTGGACGCAGTCCTCGAGGAGTTGCTCTACCTTGTCGGCCCCGCCTTGTCCGGCCTGCTCTTGGTCATCATCGAGCCGAGTACCGCCCTACTCATCCCTGCCGCACTGATTCTGGTCGGGACAGCACTGATGATGTCTTCCCCCGCGATGGCCGCGACCCCGGTCGACGCGTCACGCAGGGACGCAGCCAGCGCTGCGCCCCTGCTCACAGAACCGCGATTCATCGCGCTGCTCCTGCCGGTGCTGGCAGTCGGCCTCGTGGTCGGCACCATCTACGTTGCGGTCCCGGCCATGATTGCCACCCTCGGTAATGCCGCGGCGGTGGGGGTTGTCCTCGCCCTGTTCGCGGCCGGCAGCGCCGTTGGAGGCCTTGCCTATGGCGCTCTTCAGATCACGGTGTCCTCGCAGCGCCAACTCGTGATCCTGGCGATATTGTTCATCATGGCCTCTGCCGGTGCTGGCCTCGCAACGTCGACGATCTCCCTGGGACTGGTCATTTCGGCCGCTGGACTTTTCCTTTCCCCGGTCATGATCGTGGCGTATTTTGCAGCCAACGATTTTGGTGGGACGACCCGACAGACCGAGTCAACAACGTGGGTGAACACCGCTCACAACGTCGGTGCTGCGGCCGGGAGCGCGCTCAGCGGCTTCCTCGTCGAGAGCTGGAACGTGAGTTCAACTTTCCTCACCACAGCTGCGGCAGCCGCCGTCTTCGTCGCTCTCAGCGCCGGCATCTCCGCGAGACTCTGGCGACGACCCTCCGCCTAATTGAATGATTGCAGGAACGACGGGCGGGCATACTCCTTGCATTACGGCGATTGGTCGGGCGCAGTCCGCCCAAGACCGATTAGATGGGCGGATGGATTCGAACTATAGGTTCTCAGCCGACGTTGCCGATATAGACCGTGACCAAGTGCACCGCTGGATCAGCGAACAGTCCTATTGGGCGCCAGGGAGGTCACGTGCCCGGCACGATGCAGCCATAGACGGCTCACGAAACTTCGGCGTCTACGACACCGAATCGAACAAGCAAGTCGCCTACGCGCGGGTCATCACGGATGGAGTGACTTTTGCATGGCTTTGCGATGTGTTCGTCGACCCCCAGGTTCGAGACCGCGGCATTGGCGCTGTCCTCATCAAGGGAGTCTTGGAAGAGTTCGAGCCGCTTGGTCTGCGGCGCATCGCTCTCTCGACCAACGATGCGCACGGGTTGTATTCCAAATCAGGGTTCACCGCTTTGGGTATCCCCGAGACATGGATGGAACGAATCGGCAACCCAAGCGCTTAGTCATCAGCAGGCTTCGGGTCAAGAACACACCTATTCCCGCCTTTCAGGTTGGGTGTCAGGAGGGAACGCTCAGTGCGTCATTTCGGGTACCCGGTTAGACGTTGCTTCGCCAGCTCGTGGCATGATGCCGAAGGAGCCCTGAACGATGATGACGGCCGCAATCTCGACAAGAAGCCCGTTGCCTTGTCGGTCTCCTCCAAGGTGCATGATCGCGAAAGCAAACGATGCCAGAACGACGCCGCCCCAGCGTCCGAGGAGCGCTTCCGCCCGTGTCTGCAACCAGTACCGGTAAAACAGTTCCTCGCCCACGCCAGCGGTAAGCGCGGTCAGCGTTGCGCCAACGATTAGGTAGCCCAGGTCCACGCCTTGAAAAGTAGGGACCGCTATCCAGGGGCTCGCTTGCGAGAGGATTGTCCAGACCACAATGAGAACAATCGGCGCCCACCACTGCCAGGCCATGCGGGGGCGGGCAATCTTGATATTGCGTCAAGATCTCCACACCAATGCTGCGGGTATCCCGTCCAGAATGACTACTTTGGCTGGAAAGTACTCGGCCGAGTCGTCAATTTCCGTGATGCCAATGACCAGGGGAAAGAGGACCGCGCATACCAGGAGCGCCATGCCGCTGCGTCGAATCGCACGAGCATTAGAAACCGTAGGTTCGAGCGCTGGAGCGCTCCACGGCAGTGCACGTGTCAGGGCAATTGCGACCAAGGGAGGCACGAGCACGACCCACAGAGGGGTGATCGGTGACCCGGGATCCGAGGATTGACGAATCCCGTCGGTTGAGAGAGTCAGTAAAACGATCAGTTCAAGCACGCCCAGCGCCCCGGCTGACCAGATGAGGACTCGACCGAGCTTGGTGACAGTCAGTCGATCGCTCCCCGGAGGCGCTGTCGGCAGAGTCACGGCTTCTACTGCTGCCCGGATGTGGCGTTCGCGTGCACGTCGACCAATGGGCTCAATGTCGGTCGCTTCTTCGGCCAGAGGGTATACCCGAGGGCCCACAACACTTCGATCGCAACGACCAGGAGGAAAATGCTGTTGAGGTCGTTGATCGCGCTGGTTCTGGGCTCGTTATCGACGACCACGGTCAACAGCCAAATGGTCCCCAGAGCCACGGCCACAGCCAACGCTGTGCGCGCGACGTCTTTCCAACACTCGACCGCATAACCCCGCTCGTAGAGCTTGATCGGCTGCGGCCCATTCGCGAACCGATAGGCGAAATGGCGGTCGGCCCACGCGATCATCTTGTGCCCGTGAGCCACGGAGAAGCCGAGGTAGATCGCAGCGATCCCGTGGAAGACCGTCGCCGTCGCGCCCGATGTCAGATCCATCGCCGTGACCACGAGCAAGATGACGTCGACCACCGGCGTCATCGCCAGCAAGGTCAGTCCGGTCCTTTTCAGACGCAGCATATATCGGGCGACGAGACCCAATGCGATCAAAACCCAGAAGCCAATTTCGGAGGCGACGATGATGGCAATGATCATAAATCCCCCAGTCGATGCGTCTAGGCCCTGAAAACAAACTAGCACGCCCGTACTAATATCAATTTATGGCGAGAACGATCGACCGGGACGCACGCAAGGTACAGCTCGCTCAAGCGGTGTGGCAGATCATCCTCGACCAAGGAATCAGCGCGGTATCGGTGCGCACCGTTGCCGAGCAGGCTGGCGTGGTGGTCGGCTCCCTGCGTCATGTTTTCCCCACCCGCGCTGAACTCCTGCAGTTCTCCGCCGAGCTCATGGTGCAGCGCGCCACCGACCGCGTTCTCGCTATTCGTGAAGGCTCGAACCCAGCGGAGTACGCGCTGGAGGTCCTGAAAAACTTCTTGCCTCTTACCGCTGATAGTCGCGCGGAACTCGAGGTCAATATCGCGCTGATTGCGGAAAGCCCTGCGTTGCCGCAACTTGTTTCCATCAGAAATCGCGCTTACGAAGAACTGGGGAACGGCTGCCTCCGACTGGCCGAAAAGTTGGCCTGCAGGCCCAGCGGCCCTGAACTGGTAGAACGAGCGCGCCATTTGCACGCCGTTCTCGATGGCCTTGCCATTCACCTACTCATGGAACCACCCGGAAACGACAGCACCTGGGCAACCGTCATCCTCGAGAAAGAGCTTGCACGCATCATCAGAAACCGCTGACCAGCACCTAATGCGGAGTCACCTGCGATCGGTGCATGCGGCCGGGCAATCCACGGATCCGTGCGGAGTTCCGCAAGAGGACCGTCTTACGGGCAAGAGCTTATGGTCTCGGCGTGGCTGACTCTCACGTCAGTGCGGCGATCGCAATTGGTCAGGGTCAGTGAGTGCCGTCTCGGGCGTGCAGCCTAATTCACCTGGCTGCAGCGTCACCGGGGGTGGGTAGACGTCGTCGACCGTCCCGTTCTCGCTCTTGATCAGGACGCAATCTTCGGCGGAACCGAACGCGACGCCGACCCGATCTCCGGCGCTGCTCACCTGGACGACGACCCGCGGCGGAGCGACGACCTCGAACTCGCCGGTCGGAGTGGTGAGTTGCGCGGAAATCGCGCCGATGATCGCGTCTACCGTCGCCGGCGAACCAGTCTGCACTCGCGCGAGAAGCACCGCCGATGCCACCTCGCGCGCGGTGTCCGACACGACAGGGACGATGCTGTCGTCGACGCGAGGCGTCACGATGGCGGCATCCGGTGGGCACCCGATCGGGTCGATGCCGTCAGACGATTCCCATGTGCCGACCTTGCCGTAGTAGTCGAACTCGATTCGGAAGCAAAAGGGGCCAGGTGCGCCCGTGGACGCGTTCTTGAGCCCTGGCACGAAAACCCGGAAGTCGAGGCTGCCGAACGGTTCGCTTAGGTCGGTCGACTGCCGGGTGTCGACGCCGACCAGCTCGATGTCCGCGCTGTCGCTAATGGCTTGAGCGACTGCAGCGCGCGCCCAGCCGTCGATGTCGTCGGGTCTCTCCCCGCCGATATCGCGCGCGAGGTCGGCCGCCCGCACTTGCGCGACGACCTCCGGGGTGGCGTCGTCCGTGGAGGCTGACCCGGTCGTCAACGATGTCGGCTGTGAGCATCCGGTTAGGGTTAGCGCGCTGACCGCCATGAGGCCAACGAGGCGGGGAGTTGCCGTCATGAGAAAGGATGGCCTCAAGCCGGGCAATCGTGGTCGCGTGCGGTGCCCATACGACGACGCGCCTAGGTCGCGAAGAACCATGAGGGTGACTCCAATTTGCGACGCCATAACGTGGAGCCTATTCCTCGACACACCTGAAACCGCGTCGTGGCTGTATGTCTGGCAGCTAGAGTAGGCCGCTGCAGGCCGACGTTGCGCTGATGGAGACGCCCTCGCTGGTGCCGCGGATGCGTAGTTGCAGACTATCGCCTGTGTAAATGTCGGTGCCTAATGCTCGATCGCTTCGGACGAAACCTTGTGCCTCCCATGCTTTCGCGATCTCGGTGAATATTTCTTCCTGGCTGAGGCTCTGCCCACTGACGGGAAGAAGCACCGAACCCGTCACCTTCATCGGATGCTGCCAGATTGCCCTGGCAGCCGAGTGACTGTCCCACATGTTCAACGTGAACGTCACCACAGCGGATGCACTTAGCTGTTTCTCTCTTGCGATCTCCGCGCGTCGAAACCTATGGGATACAAGACACTGACACCTGCTCCGGAGCGACGCGGGCATATAGCTAAATGCGCCAAATAGCGATCACAGAACGCCGCCACAGCGCGCTAAAGTCACAAACAAGATCGCCCGAGGCAACGTCGAGCGGGCGCGGATCAACGCAGCGACGTCACCACACACGCCGCCAATACCCGGCAAGGTCGTCGCCGAACTCATGTATGGCTTCTGGACCTACCTCTTCGTGGACGCTCACGAGAAAACCATCTGGGTTCCTCATCTCCACAAAGTCTTCCCACCAGGTACCGACAGAAACCCGCTTAATGACGCATTGGCCGCGCTGCGAGATCTCCGAAACAGAGTGGCTCACCACGAGAACATCCTCAACGGTTCTGAGAGCGAACGGCGCCGAATTGTTTACGTCATCCGGTTGCTCTCTGCTGACGCGCTTGCTCACTTCAAAGCCAACAGCGAGGTAGCCACGATCCTGGCTGGCCGACCGTAGGGAAGCTTCTGAGACCAGGGTGCGGCGTCCTGACTCGTCCCCGGGCAGCATCAGTCATCTAATTCTCGGTGTCTCGCAACTAACGATAAATCCGCCGCCCATGGAATACGAGACGCTCGGCCAGCTCTTGGTGCGCTCGCGCAATGGCCTCGTTCCGTCGGCCAGTTGCCAAGATATTGGCCGCGTCCAACCATGAATTAGAACGAAGGCGCTGCGATACGCTGGTTCATAAGCCAAGTGACACGGGGTGCTCCACCTGGAGCTGAGATAACACCCGTTGAACCTGATCTAGTTAGTACTAGCGAAGGGATGTCGCGCAAATGCGCACGCCAGAAGAACTTATTTCATTCACCTGTTCAGCGCTTGACGAGGTGCGGTCCCGCCCGCCCCTCGTGCAGTGCCTCACCAATAGCGTCGTGGTGAACTTCACCGCTAACGTGCTGCTGTCGCTCGGTGCGGCGCCCGCGATGGTCGACATTCCGGGCGAGGCGGGCGCGTTCGCGCGGATCGCATCTGGGCTGCTCGTCAATCTCGGCACGCCCACCGCCGAACAACGCGACGCGATGGTCGAGGCCGTCACAGCCGCGAACGATGCTGGAACACCGTGGGTGCTCGACCCCGTTGCCGTCGGTTTCCTGCCGGTGCGCACGCCGCTGGCCTTCGCCCTTCGCGACCTGGGACCCACGGTGGTGCGCGGAAACGCGTCCGAGATAATCGCGTTGGCGGGCGCCGGATCCGGCGGCCGCGGGGTGGATTCATCCGACGAGGTGGATGCCGCCCTGGCCGCGGCGCACGCGCTGGCCGGGATGACCGGTGGGGTGATCGCCGTCTCCGGGCCGGTCGACATCATCACGGATGGCCGTGAGTTGGTGCACATCGACAACGGGCATCCGCTGCTCACCCGCGTCACCGGCGGGGGCTGCGCCCTCGGCGCGGTCATGGCCGCGTTCGCCGCGGTCGACGCCGACAGGTTCTTCACCACGGTGGCCGCGGCCACGGTGTACACCGTCGCGGCCGAGCTCGCGGCAGAGTCCGCCGCCGGTCCGGGCAGCTTCGCTGTCGCCTTTGTGGACGCCCTAGCCACCGTCAACGCGCAGGACATCGCACGCCGGGCGGTGCTCCGATGATCCTCGACCTGTCGCTGTACCTGGTGACAGACTCGGGGCAGGCCGCGGCGGCCGGGCGCAGCATCGTGGACGTGGTGCGGCACGCCGTTGCCGGAGGCGTGAGCGCCGTGCAGGTGCGTGAGAAGGAGACCGCCGGGCGGGAGTTCCTCGACACCGTGCTGCGCATCGCGGATGTGCTGCCCGACACCGTGGCGCTGATCGTGAACGACAGGGTCGACGTGTTCCTGGCCGCCCGTGCCGCCGGGCACCGGCTGATCGGGGTGCACGTCGGGCAATCCGACCTGCCCGTCGGCGCGGTGCGCGACCTCATCGGGGGTGACGCGGTGATCGGGCTCAGCGCATCGACGGATGCCCAGCTGCGCCGCGCGGCCGAGGATCCTGCCCTGATCGACTACGTCGGCATTGGCGCACTGCACGCCACACGCACCAAGAGTGACGCGCCCCCTGCCCTGGGGCTGGCCGAGTTCGCACGCCTGGTCGGGGTCAGCACGCTGCCGAGCGTGGCCATCGGCGGGGTCGGCCTGCGCGACCTGGCCGCCCTCCGTGAGTGCGGAGCGGCGGGCGTCGCCGTGGTGTCGGCGATTTGTGCGGCACCGCATCCGGAGCAGGCGGCCCGCGAGTTGCGAGCCGCGTGGGGCGTGACGGCATGACCGGCGCATCCCCCCGCATTGCCCGCGTGCTGAGCATTGCTGGTACCGACCCGACCGGCGGAGCGGGCATTCAGGCCGACCTCAAAAGCATTGCGGCGAACGGGGGCTACGGTATGGCTGTGGTGACCGCACTGGTCGCGCAGAACACCCACGGTGTGCGCTCGGTGCACGTGCCGCCGGTCTCCTTCCTGCGCGAGCAGCTGCACGCCGTGAGCGACGACGTCGACATCGATGCCGTCAAGATCGGGATGCTGGCCGACGTTCACGTCACCCGCACCGTGAGCGAGTGGCTCGGCCAAGTGAAGCCCAGGCTCGTGGTGCTCGACCCGGTGATGATCGCCACTAGCGGCGACCGCCTGCTCACCGAGGGTGCTGAGGAGGCTCTCCGCGATCTGCTGAGCGTCGTGCACCTGGTGACGCCCAACATCCCGGAGCTGGCCATCCTTGTCGGTGTTCCTGTGGCGACGAGCTGGTCGGCGGTGCTGCGCCAGGCGCAGCACGTCGCCGAGACGTACGGGGTCCTCGTGCTGGCCAAGGGCGGACACCTCGCCGGTGACCTCGTACCAGACGCCCTCGTCGGCGCCCACACCGTGCGGGAGTTTCCCGGGCTGCGGATCGACACCCCGAACACCCACGGAACCGGGTGTTCTTTCTCCTCCGCAGTTGCGACCCGGGTAGCGGCTCGGGCCGGCACGGCGGGGCCGAGCCTGGCAGATTGGGGGGACGCGGTAGCCGAGGCGAAACTATGGTTGAGCGAGAGCATCGCCCACTCTGGCGACCTGCAGGTCGGCTCTGGCCACGGACCGATCCAGCATTTTGCCGGCCTGTGGCAGCGCGGCGGCCTGCACACCAGCCCCAGCCCAGCCCAGGTCGCCGAGGAATGGTGGCACGACATCCGTGACATCCGTACCGACACCGACGAGCTGCCGTTCATCCGAGCGCTCGGGGACGGATCCCTGAACCGGGACGCCTTCATCTGGTACCTCGCCCAGGATGCCCTGTACCTGCGCGACTACGCCCGGATGCTGGCCGTCGCGAGCCGGCTCGCCCCGACCGCCACCGAGCAGGCGTTCTGGGCGGTCAGCGCGCACGGCGCGATCGTCGCCGAACTTGACCTGCACTCCAGCTGGATCGCCGAAAAGACCCAAGCCGGCGTGCAGCCCAGCGAGACGACAACGGCCTACCTCAACCACCTGTCGACCGCTGGCGCGAGCGGCGACTACGGCGTCCTCGCCGCGGCGCTGCTGCCGTGCTTCTGGATGTACCAGGATGTCGGCACGCGGCTGCATCCGCTCTCGCACGACGCGCATCCGTACCGCAGCTGGCTGGACACCTACGCGGATGAGGAGTTCGCCGCTTCCACCGCACGTGCGATCAAGATTGTCACCGCCGCCGCCGCAGCAGCGGCTGAACCGGCCCGGCGCCGCATGGCTCAGGCGTTCCGCGCCTCGGCCGCGCACGAGCGAGAATTCTTCGCCGCGCCCCTGACCAACCCCCGGTAGGAGTGCAGGTTCCTCCGTTCGCCCCGTTACTTTCTTCGTATCTCTTGATCGTGTAGTTATGTGAGGGTGTTGGGCTCGAGCAGCTTCTCCATCCCCGGCCGCTCAATCGCGGTCTTACTCCCAGACGTGACATCGGCGAACACATCTCGCTTCTGCACCCCGGCGGCGATAAGCGCATCCAGCTGGAGTTGAGCGTCCTGGCTCGAAGTGTTGATGCGGGTGTAGCGGAGCAATCTCATACGCCCCACGCTGCCTCGAAAAACTCCAACCAGAATGGTGAGATATGAATTGTGATGAGATGACTTTCTGAGACGTTCAGGCACCCCGAGATTTAACGGGAAGTGACGAGCAAGATCCAGGCTCGCTTGGTGTCTTGGAAAACTGTACTTTTCTGAGACTTCCCGTGGCACACGTCTGGCCTCGGTACTGCGGAGCGTCGCGCAAGGTCGGGCCCAGCGAGCGGACAGGCGGGAGGCGAAGTGCTGGCGGCTCGGCGCCGAGATCCCTGCAGGGATCTCGGGGGGAGGTAGTTGAGATACCTCCCCTTTCGATCACATGCCGGCGCAGTGCTCACATAGTGGCCAGTTGTTGGTGCCGGGCCGCTTGTTATAGGCGGGGATCTGCTGTCCGCTGGGGCAGTTGTCGTGAGTGTGGTGCACGTCGGGATCGGTTACATTCGTGGAGTGGTATCAAAGTACGCGCATATCAGGCTCCTTTGCCTTCGTTTCGCCGCGAGGTTCGGCAATCTCAAGCGTAGAGAGAGGCGCAGACATCGGAACGACGAACGCCTGCACAGCTGTGCGTTCTGCGCTGTGCGTGTTTCAGACGCAAGCTTCAGTCCTCTATTTGGAGTGCCTAATCCAGCACGCTTCGTGTCAAAACGGTGACGAGAGGTGCGGCAGTGGATCTGTTCCGGTTACGGGCGGCCCACTGATAGTCCAGTCAACTCAACCCACAGCTCTCGGGGGTCGGCATCGTCTTGGATCGTTGGCAGGGGCGCCAAGGCATCCTGCTCGGTCACGTCCCGCTGAGTGGTGGAATTTCTCAACACCATGCAGGTCAGTAGTTTAGGCGGCGGCGAGTTCGGGGAGGATCACCGTCTCGTCGAGGACCTCGATGGGGTTGTTCATGACGGCCAGCTTGAGCATTGATGCTTCGGAGAAGTAGCGTCTTTCGCCGGCTTCCCACTCGTCGTGCTGCTCGATCAACACCGATCCGGCCAGGCGCAGTAGGGCCGCGGTGTTGGGGAACACGCCGACGACGTCGGTGCGGCGTTTGATCTCTTTGTTGACGCGTTCTAGCGGGTTGGTGGACCAGATCTGGCGCCAGTGTCGCCGTGGGAAGCCGGCGAAGGCGAGGAGGTCGGGTTGCGCGTCGACGAGCATCGCGGCGACCTTCGGGTGTGAGCGGGAGAGCATCGTGGTCACCTCGCGGAACTGTTTCTCGATGTGCTCGCGGTCGGGCTGGGCGAAGATGGTGCGGATGATCGAGGCGACCATGTCCTGGGATTCCTTCGGCACCACGGCGAGGACGTTGCGCATGAAATGCACCCGGCAGCGCTGCCAGCCGGCGCCTTGGAACACGGTCCCGATGGCCTTCTTCAGGCCGGTGTGAGCGTCAGACATGACCAGCTTGACCCCGTCGAGGCCGCGAGTCTTCAACGACCGCAGGAAGCTGGTCCAGAAGCCCTCGTTCTCGCTGTCACCAACGTCGAAACCGAGGACTTCACGGCGTCCGTCGGCAGCCACCCCGACCGCGACGACGATGGCTTGGGACACGATCCGGTGGCCGACGCGGGCTTTGCAGTAGGTGGCGTCGAGGAAGACGTAGGGGAAGTCCTGCGCGGAGAGGGTGCGGTCGCGGAACTCGGCCACCTCAGCGTCCAGGCCTGCGCAGATCCGGGACACCTCCGACTTGGAGATCCCGGTGTCAGCGCCGAGCGCTTTGACGAGGTCGTCGACCTTCCGGGTCGATACACCGTGAACGTAGGCCTCCATCACGACCGCGAACAACGCCTGGTCGACCCGGCGGCGCCGCTCCAACAGCGCGGGGAAGAAGGAGCCGGCGCGCAGCTTCGGGATCTTCAGATCGAGGCCCCCGGCCGTCGTCGTCAACGTCCGCGGCCGGGTGCCGTTGCGGTGGGTGGTGCGGTCGCCGGGGCGTTCGAACGGGGCGGCGCCGATGAACGCGGTCGCCTCCGCATCGATCAGTTCTTGATACAAGGTTTCGGTCGCGACGCGGATTCGGTCGGTGACATCGGTGAGTTTGAGTTCTCCCAGCAGGTCGAGCAGGGCAGACTGGTCTAGAGCCATCGTGTGGTGTCCTTTGTGAGTTCTTTGATCGGTACTCACTGACCATCCCACGGTGGCTCTTCACGTTGACGAAGCAACACTCAAGAGCGGGAAACCACACCACTCACGGGGACGTAACCGAGGGCCGTCACGAGCGCGTGGCAAATCAAGCGTGGAAAACGAATTACGCGGGCACGATCATTCCTTAGAACAGACAGGAACATGACACTCAGCCCACCCCTCTAGCTGTTGTTCCCACACAGGTTGTGAGCGTGGCGTGAGCTAAAAAGGTGAGGACCTCCGGTATCGATTGGGTTACCACACTCAACACGATGCAAC